>DASSKE010000005.1:0-313752 GCA_035690865.1 Saccharimonadales bacterium (SeqCode) | reverse complement strand
CCCATTCGGTAACATGGTTGCCGGGAGCAACGCTCCTGGCAACACAACAAATGGATCATATGGCTTTGGCGGTTCCCGCCAAAAGATAACAGAAACCACCTTTGCCCTTGCTCCAGTGCAAATGGGAGCAAGGGTGTACCTAGCGAGCATCGCTCGCTTCACATCCCTCGATCCCGTAGCCGGAGGCACTGCCAACAACTACGTCTATGCCTTGGATCCAATCAACCAGAGTGACTACAGTGGAAACTAGTTTGTAATCGCTATAATTTTCGGTACAGTATAACCAAATGACACAGACTAATCACACGCCGACATTCTACGATCAATATATGCGTTTTATGTTTTCGCCGGTTGGCTTAACGGTGTGGATCGTGGGGCTTTTGTACGCCATTGGTGTCTTTTTGGAGCATCTTCACCCCTATACAGCCTTTGGCCTAAGCGCGGTGCTTGGCCTGTTAATAGCAATCCGCACTACAGAATCTATGCAAAAGCGGCCCACATACTTTAGCAAAAACATTTTGGCCAGCCGAGCATCGGTTACGCGCCGCTTCAAGAAATATCTTAGGCAAGGTCAGCTGCCGACCGACAAAAAGGACTACACAGAATACGCCGAGTTCTTAAAGGCCAGCGAAGCATATCTGACCAAGAACCCGCCGAAACAACAAAAGAAAACGCTTATCTTGCTAATGATACTCAGTGGGCTTTGCATTATTATGCCGGGCCTGACCCTGTTTGGTCTTGCATTGCTAGTTATTGTTCTACTATTGGGACGCCGCCTCAACACGGCAACTCAGCAGCAGAACCAATTAAACACCGTACAAAAACGCCTCAAAACCGCACACCGCAAATAGTAAACTTTTACAACACCAGCTTTACTTGCGGAAGCTAAGTATATGTGCATAATACATTCTATATAAGAGGGATGCGGCATGATCGGCAAGTTTAGAACTTGGTATAAGAGTTTACCGAGTGCGGGGTTAACAGTCTTTTGGATATTTATCGCTGTTTTTACACTGGCGGCGGTGCAGGGTGGGGGTTCGCATAAGCAGCACCCCACGCAACAAATCAAGTCAGAGAGTACTTCTAAGCAGTCCAAAGTAGAGACTAAAACGGAGGCTCAAACTGAGCCTATTGCCTACACTAAAACAACCACCGAAGACCCCAACTTAGCTGAAGGAAAACAAGAGGTTCGAGCTTCAGGTAAGGATGGGATACGAACTAAAACATACAAAGTGACATATACTGATGGCAAAGAAACGGCACGCCAGATGATATCCGACGAAGTTACTACTGAGCCAATTGCAGAGGTAACAGCAATTGGCACCTACGTCGCGCCCAAGCCCGTACAGCGCCAGACCAGTTCGTGTGACCCGAATTACTCAGGCTGTGTGCCTATTGCATCTGATGTTGATTGTGCTGGCGGCAGTGGTAACGGCCCGGCGTACGTGAGCGGCCCAGTTTACGTTACTGGCACGGATATTTACGACCTGGACCGCGATGGCGACGGCGTGGGTTGTCAGTCGTAGCAGCCCACAAGGTGCTAGTACAGAATCTTCTTGTTGCGCAAAGCGTCTTGTGTCTTAAGCGCTTGGGCTTGAGGTGCTGTGCCCTTACTCTTAGCTGGCTTGTCGCCAGCGGTGCGTAAGGTGTCGCGTCCCATTTGCTGCAAGGATGCTTCGGCCTGCATGGTTGCTACGCTTGTGCTGTCAAAGTTGGTGGTCATGAATGAGTAGGCATAGGAGCCGCCGGTTTTGCTGTTATAAATAACACCTACATCGTGACGGTTGTTGCCATCTGGGTCGTCCAGAATGCCCACTTTGTTAGCAAGTTCAATGTAGCTATTACCTTCAAGCTGGCTTCGTACCCCAAACGACACAAAAATGTTAGTGGCCATATCGTGCTGCATGATCTTTTCGTAACTGTCGTGTGTTTTTTGCAATTGCTGCATAATCCAAAGCGACTCGGCAGAAGTGCTATTGCCAAGGTAAAAACGAGTTGCGTCCAGTGGTTGCAAACGCGTCTCTACCAATTGCGGGTACGCTGCTAAACGATTATTAACCGCGGTAGCGCCGCCAAGTTCATAATTTACAATAGCGCGCACAGCGGTGTTGCCAGATTTATTCAACATGTCGTGCAGCACTTCTTCCACGGTGCCGCTTAACGGCGCGCCGGCTTGGTCGTACGTGCCGTAGCCACCGCGTACGTCGCTGGCTTGCCAGGTAATGGTGTCGCTCAGGTGTACTTTTCCGTCGCGCAAGTCCTGCAAGAGCAACCAGGCAATTGGCAACTTGTTAATGCTGGCAGCGAACTGTGCCTCCGAACTGTTGTGTGACACAATAGCGCGTCCAGTGCGCTGATCGGTGATATTCACGCTGGTGGTAATGCCAGCGGCTTCGTTTTGCTTGATAATTTGGTCAATACGATAGTGCAGCACGGCCATTTTAACCGGGTCGCTGACTTTTTCGCTTAAAAGGGCGCTTATACTTTGCATATCATTTTGTTGTACGTGATAGGTGTTGCTACTTTGCGGAGGCAGTGGTGCGTTCATCAATAAATCTCCAATTACATTGTATACCTTATGTACTGTACGCTAAGCAAAAGCATTTACAAAAAGAAAACAAACTATTTGTGGTGGACGGAGCTGACCCAGCGGTTAAGACGTTCTTCGGCATCGCGAAGGTCGTCGAGGTTGCCTGGCCGCACACGCGAAAGGGCAAGTCGGGTGAGTGCAATGCCAGCAAATTCTTTGCTAATGGCTTTTTGTCGTGACTCGCCAGGATGGAACTGTGTTTTTGGCCTGCCGTATACGTCGCACATCCGAACTCGGGTGATGCGGTCGGGGTTTATGTCGAGCGCTTTGCTAAAGATCTCCTTAAATCGAATACTGTGCGCAGCGCCAGCCACAACGCGGATGCCGAGGCGCCTGTTGCGATCTAGCTCGTCGGGGTCAATCAGGCCGCGTTCAATCGAAAGGCGAACATCGCCAATGCTGTTGTTAGAATCGCCTTGTGTCAAAACGGTTTGGTCAATTTGCTCTTCGGGCCAGTCCATCTCGCGCAAGCGGCGCTTTAATGGTCGGGCCATAAAATAAGCCTCGCGCTGATCGTCGGGCGGCATTTGGTCATCTCGCCAACCTTCAGAAACAGCTGGAGTGCCACCAGCAAACACTGCTCGCTCATAAAAATGCGGATTAGCTACAAAGAGCTGACTGGCTACCGTGGCTCGTCGTTCCGATGCTTGCGTCAAGTGCAGTTCAAAAGGTGCTTCGGGGTTGGCTTGTGTGCGATATGATGCGCGACCGGGGGTAAATAAGATGGCTGATTCAATTTTTGGTGTCATGCCAGCCAGTATATCTTAATTTCTTGCCTCAAAGCAAAGCCTTGCTTATAGTTGTTTCAATGGAAGCACGACTAAGCAAAGAACAAAAACACGACCCACAGCTTCAGCAAATGCTTGCTTTTGCCGTGCAGTTGGGCGAGGGAATAACCACTGCAGTATATGATGAACACAAGCGTCGGCAGCAAGGGGGTGAGCCGCCGGAGTCGTACTTTGCGACGGAAGAGAGATTGCGTGTTGCTTTTGCTGGCGAAGCAACGCTTTTATTCCCTGAAAGGGACGGCTTTGAGAGCGCTAAGGTAGAGACTCGACCAGCAATTGGTTGGCCGGATGGTGGTGTGCTGACTGTGCGGCATAGCGTAAGGCCAGAAGAAGGTGCCGATAACGAACTTTACACCGCCTATTACATCACCAGCCTAGGCGAAGCCACACTTCAGCTTACTATTGATACCGAAGACGCCACCGAACGTAATGCTTTGATGCGTGCCCGTAAAGGCGAAGGCGAGTATGAGCGGTTTCACGAAGACTGGGCCGTCCATTTAGAGATTGTTAACATTCGCCTGGCAGGCATTAACAGTGCCCGCTTTTATGCTCGTAAAGAGCAGCAAGAATCGGGCGAGGACAGGGGTAATCTGGAGCAAGCACAAGGTTTGCTAGCCCTGCTTGCCGAAGGTGTTGTGCAAATGCCGAGCGGTCAACAATAGTTGCTGATACACGAATATTATTGTATAGTTGCGTAATATGCAACAGCCTAAAGTGTTCCTTGGCCAGGATATAATGCGTAGTGCGATAAAAGAGCGTTCCTTGGATGTGCTCGAAGAACCGGTAGGCGTTATGTGCGACCTTTCGCGACCTATTCTGGAGCGAAACGATGTTTTTACCGCCGTTCGTTTTGGCTTGGCCGGCTTGGTGCTGCAGGCGTGGGAATCGAGTATTGTAGAGCAAATAACAGATGAGGGGCCATGCTACTTTGGCGGCGGAACCATTAGCCATTGCTTTAAAGGCGGTGACTTTTTTACGCCCCATGATCCTGGAATTATTGATCTGCGGCGCTCAAAATCGCTGCTGGCTACTACGCAAGTTACGCAAGGCGAGTATGCGCTGGGCGAGCTGCGCAATGATCTACGAGAATCTATGGCTCAAGTTTTGGCGGAGCCAGAAGAGCGTGCCGCGGCAGACATTACGGTTGGCCAAACGGTGGACGCTATTCGTAAATATGTTACCGTTGGCAAGAACTTGGGCCTTACAAGCGTTGCTGATGCTTACCAATTTGGTACGCCAGTTATGGAGGATTTTTACTGCGCAAATAATGGTCAGCCTGCCATGTTCGGCTTTCAGGAGGCGGCGCAAAACCCCATTCGTTTTACCGCTCCAGCCATAACCTACTTGATGGAATCACAAACAAAGCGTGGTTGGCAACACGAGGGTGGTGACGCTGTTTTTAGCGCTGAGTATATTACGAGCTACGATTGCCGCAGTACCGAAACAATGCTCCGTGATATTATGATGCACGCTGCACGGGCGTCGCAGCGCAACGATCTAAACCGAACACTCGTGCCCACCGAAGCGGTGCGAAAGCAGTTCTCAATTAAAGACAATCGTTTTGGTCAACCAGAAGTTTACTGGCAGGCCAAGCATGACCGCCCGATCCGCCGCTTACAGGAGGGTGAACAGCCTCCCCAACTTGAGATTGTAAGCAACCGTCGTCGCAATAAATGCCCCATAGGCTATACCGAAAAGGCGACCGACCCAATGCCGCTGCGCAGCATTTACGAAGCCGTAATGCTGTATTTGGCCGAAGCCAATCTGCACGACCCGCTTCAGTTTGTAGCGCCAAAAACCATCGGCGAATCGCTTGAAATGGTCCGCTAACTATCAAGCGTTTGCGCTAATTGTGCAAAGAATGCTTTAGAATACTCATAGTCTTTTTGCGCCATCTCTTTGGCGGCGGCGTGTGTAATAGAGTCCCACTTACGCTTGAGGTGCCCATGAACGTAAAAGTCCTCAACGATATCTTTAAGAGTATCCCCCTTGAGCGTGCGCACCATAATAATGCGAGCAACGCCGATAGGACCAAAAACGTCGAGTTTGTCGGCGTCTCTTAAGAGCGAGACTTCTACAGGTTCGTCCGCGCTCTTATATTTTGCGTCAGAGCCGTGGTGGGCAATAGCAAAGAGTACAGCCTCTCTCTTATTTTCCGGAAAGTCAATGGCCGCCAACACCTCTGCCGCTAGAGTGTGATCAAAGTCATGGTACGCATCTCCAGTTTGGTCTGGATAGTACGCCGCCATATCATGCAGGAGGGCAGCACCGGCAAGAATTTCGTCATCGTAGGCTACATGTAGTTTGCGCGCTAACGCAAGGGCGTGTTGATATACTCGTAAATGATGGTCAGGACCGTGGCTGCGGAGAGGATTTTGGGCTTTGGCAAACCGATCTGCGTTGGCCGCATAAAGTGTTTCTGCGATATGTATCATGTTTCCACTATAACAAAAGAACGACCAGAGCCGTTCTTGTACATAATTCTGATTTGGTAGCGGCGAGTGGACTTGAACCACTGACCCCAGGCTTATGAGTCCTGTGCTCTAACCAGCTGAGCTACGCCGCCATAAAAGTAACCCGTTTAATATAGCATATTTTGCCTTACCTGTATAGGCCCGCAACAGGGAATGACGTAATATTTGCATTCTTACTAGTAATGTGAGGTGCTATACGGTAATATTTGAAGTCGGTCCTGAAATAGTTACTAAGAAAGGTGGATAAAGCTATGGGAAGACACCGTCGTGAATCGCAACCTACCCCTCAAGAATCTATACCCGAAGAACCAGTTGCACGCACCCAAGAAATGCCGCGTTTTATTCCCACATTGCCCGTAAACGAACGGCCAGGCTATGTACCTGAAGAGACTGGTTTTGACCACGGCCTGGAAACTGTGCGGCGTTGGGGGACCCGTGGCGTTGTCTTGACCGCTGTTGGATCGCTTGGCCTGTTGGCTGCCTTGTACTGGGACATGCAGCGTTCGCAACCCTTTGTGCCTTTTGCTACGAATCCCAAGCCGCGGGCAGCCGCGCCCATTTCGCCCACACCTACGCTGGCTCCGTCACCTACAGAACTTATAACCCCGTCGCCGGTTATCGAGACACCATCGCCAAGCCCCACAAAAGTAGCAGTTAAAAAAGCTAGGCCAAGCCCATCGCCTGCGCATAGCTCGGCGTCGCCTTCGGCGAGCGCTACCGAAAGCGAAAGCCCTTCGCCGTCACCATCCTCCTCACCAGAATATGAATGTAACCCAGGACCTAACCTTGTTGTTTGTGAGCCTACCGAAGATGAAGCCATGATGTCTACCTACAAGTATCCAGATACCCGGCGGCAAGTAGTGTATGTATTGAGTCCCGGCCAAAAATTTGATGCCGAATGCCAGCTAATTTCACCTACACAAGGCGGCCAGTGGATATTAGGAACTGATGGTACGTATGCACAACAGGCTCTTTTTGGCGGTGATGTCTCCGGCGTGCCACAATGCGACATGAATTAGCCATTACGCTGCGCTTATACTTGCGTCTATTGCTAGCTTTGCGCCGCAAACCACTCGGCAAAGTCATGCCAGGCAGTTCTGTGTCCCTCGGCAGCGGCTTCACCTCTGGCATGGACTTCGGCCACGGTATTCTTGCCGCCATCAAAAGAAACCATTGGCGTGTGCGTAAAATGGGACTCGCCGCGTATTTCGGTAAGTAACATACCCTGAATGTCGCTGATAAATGTCTTTTGCTGGTCCTGGTCCTGATACACCGCTACTTGGCGCAAAATAATGCGGCGATCCGCCAAGTCTTTAGTAAGACGAAGCCAGTCTTCAGAGGTGAACCACTTGTTCATCGACTTCATATATGGCCCGGGAAAGCCACCGAGGCCTGGTATAATCCACGAGTCGTCGTTCACAACCAGCGGTTTGCGCAGAATTTCAAAAGCGCGCAGAGCTTTGTCGCGGCACACTTCTTCGCCGCTTTCGGCTTGCAGCTCAGGCACATCAATCTCGAGTCGCTGGAGGGCAATACCTTTTTGCTCGCATACAAGGTTGGCGAGACGGAATTTTACTTCGTTGCCGGTGGGGAAGATGAGTGTTTTCATAAGCTGGTATAATTAAACCATGATTCAGGATATTGTGCCAGGCAAGTACGTGGTGGCAGTTTCGGGCGGCATCGACTCGATGGTGCTTTTGCATATGTTGGCGCAGCGTCCGGACCTAACCTTAGTAGTGGCTCATTTTGACCACGGCGTGCGGGCCGACTCGGCAGAAGATCGTAAGTTGGTACAAGCAGTTGCGGGTCAGTACGGTTTGCCGTTCTTTTATAAAGAGGGCCGACTCGGACCCGATGTAAGCGAAGAAAAAGCCCGCCGCGCCCGTTATGCCTTTTTGCATAATGTACAAACAGAGCAGGGGGCAGACGGACTCATTACCGCCCATCACCAAGACGATGTGCTCGAAACAATGCTTCTTAATATATGGCGTGGCACCCATCGCCGCGGGTTAAGCTCGCTGCAGTCCACAGCCAAAACTGCCAGGCCCCTACTCCATAGTACAAAAAACGAACTACGGCACTATGCCTCCCGCCATGCAATTATGTGGCGCGAAGATAGCACCAATCAGCAGGACCTTTATACGCGTAACCGGCTCCGCCAGCGCTACATGCCACGCCTTACCGATGTTCAGCGGCAGCAATTGGTAGCAATGAATACCCGAATGCGGGCAATCAACGCAGAGATAGATCATTTAACAGAGGCATTATTGGACAAAATACGCACGGAGAATGGCTTTGATCGTTCTTTGTTCGCTCTTCTGCCGCACAGCGTTTCGGTGGAAATTCTGGCGTACTATTTGCGTAAGACTCATCAGGTAGAGCTAAGTAAAAAACTACTTGAACGGCTTGTTCTTGCTGCTAAAACTGCCCGCCCTGGCACGCAGCATAATATCCAGAATACCCTTATCATGAAGATTACCCGCAGATCAGTGGTATTTGCCTATAGACATCGTTCGTAAAACCGAGGTAAAGGTGTATAATGCCTTCGTATGGATAATAAGAAAAGCTTTCGCTCTGCCAATAATAAAAAGGGTGGAAATGGGGGTCGTGGAATGCGTAACGTGGGATTCGTTGCGCTTCTTGTGCTCATTGCCCTCGTCGTATATGCCACATATGCACAACCAACAACAACTAAGACCATTGATTTAACAACCGCTACCGAACAGTCCCAAGACGGTAAATTTAAGAAGTTGCAGGTGGATGGCAACGAAGTTCTTATTACAGAGAAAGGCGAAAGTAAGCCTTCGCTTAAAACGTTCAAAGACCCTAATACCAGCCTTAAAGAAGACGGCTTTAAAACTTCTGGCGTCGAGGTTTCGTACGCACCTGAAGCAAAGTCTTCATTCTTGCAAAATGTTGGCCTTACCCTGCTCCCTGTTATCTTGATTAGCGTCGTGCTCTTTATTATGCTGCGCAGCGCCCAAGGTCAAGGCAACCAGGCATTGAGCTTTGGTAAGAGCCGTGCTCGTTTGTATGGCAACGAAAAAGATAAAGTAACGTTTGCTGACGTTGCCGGTTCAGGCGAAGCTAAACAAGACTTGCAAGAGGTTGTGGAGTTCCTAAAATATCCTAAGAAGTTTGCCAACCTTGGGGCACGCATTCCAAAGGGTGTGCTGTTGGTAGGTCCTCCTGGTACCGGTAAAACATTGCTGGCGCGAGCAGTTGCCGGTGAGGCAAACGTCCCATTCTTTAGCATTTCCGGTTCTGAATTTGTGGAGATGTTCGTTGGTGTGGGTGCTAGCCGTGTTCGTGATCTGTTTGCCAAAGCCAAAAAGAATGCTCCTTGCATCATCTTTGTAGACGAGATTGACGCCGTTGGACGCCGCCGTGGCTCTGGCATGGGTGGTGGCCATGATGAACGTGAGCAAACGCTTAACCAGATCCTCGTTGAGATGGACGGCTTTGACCAAGGCCAGAACGTTATCGTGTTAGCGGCTACAAACCGGGCTGATGTTCTTGACCCTGCTTTGCTCCGCCCCGGTCGCTTTGACCGCCGCGTGGACATTAACTTGCCAGATCGCAAAGACCGCGAAGCCGTACTTAAAGTACACTTTAAAAAGAAACCATTAGCCAAGGGTGCTGACCTTGATGCGCTGGCTGCAAAATCTGCCGGTTCATCAGGCGCAGACTTGGCAAATATTGCCAACGAATCGGCTATTATCGCTGCCCGTCTTAACCATAAAGAAATCAGCAATGATGACGTAACGGCTGCTTTTGAGCGTGTGGCTATTGGCCCAGAGCGCAAGAGCAAGGTGATGAACGAAAAAGAGAAGCAGGTTAGCGCGTATCACGAAGCCGGCCATGCCATTGTTGGCCATGTGTTGCCAGATAGCGATGTCGTACACAAGGTTACAATTATTCCTCGCGGTGGTACTGGTGGTGTTACCTGGTTTATTCCACCTGAAGATAAAAGTTATCACTCAATTGTTGAGTTTAAAGATGTGCTGGCCCGAATGTTGGGTGGCCGTATTGCCGAAGAAGTTATTTATGGCCGCGACCACGTAACAACGGGTGCTGGCAGTGACTTGCAGAAGGCTGCTGAGCTGGCCCGCGACATGGTTACTAATCAGGGCATGGGCAGTAAGTTGCGCGACCAGGTGTTCCATGTTGATGATGGCATGATGCTTGATAAGCTGGTGCATGAGCGCAATTACTCCGAAGACACCGCCAAGCTTATCGATAAGGAAGTTGAGAATCTTATTACCGAGGCGGCCAACCGTGCCCGTATGGTTATTAAGCATAACCTTTCGAAGCTCGAAGCTCTTAAGGAGCGTCTTATCGAAAAAGAAACAGTTGACGCTGACGAAGTTAAAGAAGTTTTTGCTGGCGCTAAGCTCCCAGCCGAAGCCAAGCTGTACTAAAAAAGCGCCCTGTCGTTAAGAAAAAGGCTGCCTCTAAAGGCGGCTTTTTTTCGTTGTTTTGTTTGCCAAAACTCCTAGCCCAAAGAGGGGTCGAGGAGTATACTAAAGCAGAGAACCCCTAGTATTTTGTTGACATGCAAGAAAAACCCAAATCCCCAGCCCGCAAACGAATAGCATCCCTGAGTAGCGCGGCCGTTTTGCTTATGACGGCTACTCTCGTAGGGCAGCTTTTGGGATTCTTACGAACCAAGCTGGTGAATGCCAACTTTGACCCTATTGGTCCGCAAAGTACTGATGCATACTTTGCCGCTTTTACTATCCCTGATCTGTTCTTTTACACATTAGCGGCCGGTGCACTGGGTGTGGCATTTATGCCTGTTCTTGCAGAGCGTTTTCACCGTGGTGACCGTAAAGGGATGTGGGAACTATCCTCCAGTCTGCTTAACCTGCTAAGTATAGTAATGCTTGGGGTTGCTGTTATCATATTTGTGTTTGCGCGCCCCTTAATAAGCACATTGGTTGCGCCTAACCTTACACCGGAGCAACTTGATAATGCAGTAGCAATTATGCGTTTGCTGGCGTTAAACCCCTTGTTCTTTACGATATCCGGTGTGTTAAGCAGTGCGCAACAAACCATGGGGCGGTTCTTTTTCTTTGCAATTGCGCCACTCTTTTACAACCTCTCAATTATTGTAAGCATCTATCTTTTCCGCGACACCAGCATCGGTCTTGTGGGATTGGGTTATGGGGCATTTGCTGGTGGTCTATTGCAAATGATTATCATTGCCCTGGGGCTGACCGGCACAAAGTTCACCTGGCGGCCAAAAATTATATGGCGGAACAGCGACTTCCGCACCATTTTAAAGCAGCTTCCTCCACGTTCGCTCGACCAGGGTATTGACCAAGTACAGAGTATTGTTGAAACAAACCTGGCTAACCGGCTCGGCGCGGGCTTTGTAAGCTACTACAGTAACGCGTATACATTGCACACGGCGCCCATTCTGCTACTGGGCACAGCAATATCCACCGCTGCTTTCCCTCGCCTTAATAAACGGTTGGCGCAAGGGCGCCCGGACCTGTTCCGAAAGGACTTTTTAAGCATCCTGCGCCTTATGATTTGGTTGGCCATACCCGTGGTTATCATCTGCTTCTTTGCCCGAGGATATTTGGCACGCCTAATCTTTAGCCGTAACGCACCCGAAATTGCGTTGATCTTTGGCTTTTTAACCGTGGCCATATTCTTTAGAACGGTGTATACGCTTATCTCCCGTTGGTTCTACGCCCAAAAAGACAGTAAAACGCCCCTACTTGTATCGGTGTTCGTAATTGGTCTTAACGTGGCATTGGCCACCTGGCTGGCCCGTCCAGGCAACTATGGTGTGGCCGGACTGGCTATGGCTCAGTCCATTGCTGCCGCTGTAGAAGTCGTGCTGCTAGTATCGCTCATGTTTATTCGAGACACCAGTTTCTTTACCGCACAGTTTTGGGGAGCTTTACTCCGTATGGTGTCAGTAACAGGGTTTACGGTGCTTACTGCCTTTGTAGTTGTTAGTTTTTATCCGCTGGAGGGTACCGATCGAGGTATAGTAACGCTTGGTGCTAAATTGATGCTTATTGCGCTTAGTACCTTTTTTGTGTATGTTGGAATTTCAGGGCTGTTCGGTTTGGATGAAGCTCGGCCAATCTATCGCTGGCTCAAGCGTATAATTACCAAACCGATGCGCATTCAGTACTGGAATACTTAATTTATTAAAGTAAAGGCTTGTTTTTCATTGAAAAAATATAGCGAAGTTGTTACCCTAGTTTCAGGGATAGTGTGGCGTAGCAGTGCTTTACATGTAAAGTTTCGTTTTGAAACGTATGACACAGCTTCGTGATGAACGTTAGTGGTCCCTTTAAATTTATGAAATACTTTAAGAATACAGAGCTGGCTCGCCTTTACCATGTTTCCGAAAAATCTGTTCGAAACTGGATTGATGCTACGGTAAACGGCAAATTAGACCTCGACCTCTATGAGGTAGACGGTCGGAGGTGTGTGGCCAACACCACGAAGAACCATGATATTATTCGTGCTCTTGTTAATCAGCGCAAAAAGTTTACCAACGGCCGCGGTCATAAAGTAGTTATCCCTAAGCCGGAATTCTACGATTTGTTTAATAGTAAGCAAATCCTGGATATCATCAAGAACATTGATATCTATCGCGAGATTCCGCACCAGTACGGATATTTTGACGGTGGTGCACGTTTTTGGGATGAGTATGCTCACCGGCTCTACCGAGAGTCAGCCCCTAACACGCTCAACAAAACGATTCACCTTTTAAAGCTCAACGAAGAGTACATTCTTGATCAGATTGGCGACCATAAAGTTAACGTTATAGATCTGGGGCCGGGAAATTCACTTCCCGTTAAGGGGCTGCTCGGCATTCTGCTCGAAAAGAACATGCTTAATAAATACATTTGCATAGACTTGAGTAAAGAAGTGCTGGAGATAGCCTCTACCAATGTTGAGCATTGGTTCGACGGCCGAGTGGAACAGCGACAGTATGTTCGTGACATTACGCGCGAAAGCTTTGATGATATCGTTGCCGAAGAGACACTGGTGGGTGACGGAACCATTAATTTAGTGCTGCTTTTTGGTGGTACGCTCTCGACTGTTCGCCAGCCTGACCACACCTTGCAGCTTATCCGTTACAGCATGAACCGGAACGATATCTTTGCGTATAGCAAAAAGCTCGATTCGGGCACCTCACGCCGCTATTTTGACTTTACGGTTAATAAGGATGCCTTGCGCTTGCCATTTCAGGAGATGATTCCGAACGTTTTGGGTATTGATCAGTCATTCTACGAGTTAGAACAGCTCTACGACGAAGAGCAGCGTATGCGCACCATCCAAATGAAGATGCGTATAGATGTGACGGTTGAGTTTGAGATTGACCAGCGAAAGCATCAGCTTAAGCTGCAAAAAGGTGACGTGATACTGTTGTGGCGATCGTGGCACCAAACAGCCAAAGAGGTGATTGATCAGTTTGATTACAATGGCTTTGACGTTTTGCAATCGAGCCTTACGGGTGACCTGGGATACATCATGGCCGTTGCCAAGATGAAGCAAAATACAACGAGTCATGAGGCGTAGAGCACGACCTCTGTTATAATAGAGATAACATGAACCAAGCTAACATCCGTAACTTTTGCATTATTGCGCATATCGACCACGGTAAGAGCACGCTCGCCGACCGTTTGCTGGAAATGACCGGCACTATTGAGAAGCGTCAAATGAAGGAGCAGCTGCTCGACCGCATGGATCTTGAACGCGAGCGGGGCATTACCATTAAGCTGCAGCCAGTACGCATGGCGTACAAAAATTACCAGCTTAACCTTATCGACACGCCCGGTCACGTAGACTTTAGTTATGAAGTATCGCGCAGCCTCGAGGCCTGCGAGGGTGCTATTCTGGTTGTTGACGCTACGCAAGGTATGCAGGCGCAAACGCTTGCAAACGTGTATCTTGCGCTGGCCTCTGACCTCACTATTATTCCCGTCTTGAATAAAATAGATCTTCCGGCTGCCGACGTTGATCGTGTCAGTAAAGAAATCGTCAGTCTGCTGGGCTGCAAAAAGGAAGATATTCTGCACATCTCCGCTAAGACAGGCCAAGGTGTGGACGCAGTATTAGAGCGAGTTGTCCAAGACGTGCCGCCTCCCGCTGGAAGTGGTGAAGCGCCTACGCGCGCGCTCATCTTTGACAGCTATTACGACGATTACCGTGGTGTTATTTTGTACGTCCGGGTTGTAGACGGCGCAATTAAAAAGGGTGACGCTATTACCATGATGGCCAAGCAGTCTTCGGGCATAGCTCTTGAAGTGGGCAAACTTAGCCCGGATATGTCGCCCGAACAGGCGCTGCAAACTGGCGAAATCGGCTATATAGTCACCAACCTTAAGAGTACGCGCGAAGCACGCGTAGGTGATACGGTTACTATTTCTCGCCAACAAGCCACGCAACAACTTCCCGGATACCAAGATGTAAAGCCATTCGTGTATGCTGGATTCTTTCCCGACAGTAACGAGAATTACCAACTCCTTAAAGATGCAGTCGAAAAGCTGAGCCTTAGTGACTCAGCCTTGCAATTTGAGCCTGAGAACTCGCCCGTACTTGGGTTTGGTGTGCGCATTGGCTTTTTGGGCTTGCTCCACATGGATATTGTCCGCGAGCGTCTGGAGCGCGAATACGATCTTGACTTAGTGGTAACCAACCCCTCTACCGACTATCAGGTTGACTTAACCAGTGGCGAACATCTTGACGTAAAGAGCGCGGCTGATTTGCCTGATGTGGCGAAGATCGCCGAGATCCGTGAACCGTGGATTAAGGGCGAAATTGTGGTGCCGCAGGATTTTGTGGGCGCCATTATTCAACTTATTGTCAGCAAACGCGGATTGCAGAAGAACCTGAGCTATATTGACGAACGAGTTCTTATTAGTTTTGAAGCGCCGCTAGCCAACCTGCTGACCGACTTTTACGATCAGCTCAAGAGCTTAACATCAGGGTATGGCTCATTTAACTACGAATTAGCCGATTATAGGGCCGAAGACCTGGTGCGCCTTGACTTTTATGTGGCTGGTGAGCGGGTGGACGCCTTAGCTATTATGGTTCACCGCAGCGAGGCGCCGTACGTGGGCCGCGAAGTCGTGCAAAAGCTCAAAGAGGTTATCCCGCGGCAGCAGTTCCCGGTTGCTTTGCAGGCGGCTATTGGCGGTAAGTTTATCGCACGCGAAGATATTAGTGCATTCCGCAAAGACGTTACAACCGGATTATACGGTGGTGATGTTTCGCGTAAGAAGAAGGTTCTGGCTAAGCAGAAACGCGGTAAGGCTCGTATGAAACGATTCGGCAAAATTGATATTCCCGCCGAAGCTTTTACTGTTATGCTCAAGCGTGACTAGCATACCACTACTATGACGGCATTCCCAGAAAACCCAGGCGATGGCCACAGCCGTCCAGAGAGTATTACCCCAGATCAGGCAAGGCAGCTTGCCGCTGTAGTTTGGGCGGCTCTTGGCGTCTCACCCAGTCTTCAGCCGGTGTATAGCGATCGTATGGCGGGTGATACGCATGTAAAACTTTGTGGCTATACCGAGAGTGACGTAAAAGTCGAGACCTTTACAGAGCAGGCTGATGAGACCGGGCTGGTTATACGAACGACCAATGAGTATCACCTTGTTGGCGGTGATCCGATGTTTCTGAGTAAAGAGCAACCCATTGATCCAGATACGGGCAAACCAATTACTGTGTCTCTTGATTTCCCAGGTGAAATTCCCTACCAAATGATTGCGGATTCTGTGCGGGCAGCTGCCACTGGTGATAATCTTATCACCGAGCCGCGGCTACGTACTGTGCTGCAGATTATCTCCCAATCAGTTTAAAATACGTAGAACTATGCATAAAAAACAACAGCTACCGAAGTAGCTGCTATCTTGTCAAAAGGAATGTCAACACTCTATTATACAGAGCGCCACAGCCTGTTCGCCGCATCTCGTCAGGCTGTGGCACTGCGCTATTGTAGCGCATACTGCCATAAAAGATGTATTGTTTTATCACCAACACTAAGGGCAGGGGTGTGTACAAATCAAATCAATACCCTTATAGTACCTACATGGAACTACATGAAGGGCTTATAGCCAAGGTCAGCCAATACGTACCGCCCAAAGAGCGGCTTGCTCGTCTTGCTGATGTGCCAGTGCTCTTTATGGTCGGAATATCAGGCGCCGGAAAGAACACCCTATCACGAGCACTCCTTGCTCGTTATCCGGACTACTACACCGAATTTATAACGCACACTACAAGGCAGCCGCGCGAGAACCATGGTGTGCTCGAAACTAATAATGTAGATTATTACTTTATTAGCTTGGCGGAGGCCGAAAAGATGCTCGACAACCACGAATATGTCGAAGCAAATTTGTATAGCGGCAATGTTTATGGCACAAGCATTTCTGAGTTGGAGCGTGCAAAGGCGCAGCACAAACGGCTTATAGGCGACGTTGACGTTAACGGTGTTGCGCATTTTATGCAGGCATTGCCGGGCTGCAAACCAATTTTTATATTGCCGCCAAGTTACGAAGTATGGCAAGAACGGCTTATGACTCGCTACAAGGGTGAAGTAGATGAGAGAGATTGGCGCAATCGGGTATACACAGCCCGCCGGGAGATTGAGCACGCCCTTGGTAATAGTTACTACTACCTACTCGTGAACGATGATATTACTAAGGCCGTAGAAGATATACATGCTATTGCTACCGGCAGCGTTACCGAACGACGGCCCGCCCATGCCCTCGCGGTGGCTAAAGATATCCTCAACAAGCTGGACACAGTCCTTTAAGGGGGTGTGTAGGCTTCTCTAGCACTCTTGACACCGGAGTGCTAGAGAAGCTATCATGGTGGTAATGACCGATCGTCAAAAGCAAATATTGTGCTCCATTGTCGAACAGTATGCCGAAGTCGCCAGCCCGGTTGGCTCCAGCTTGCTGGCTCGTGTTTTTCAGGTAAGCTCAGCTACTATCCGTGCCGAAATGGCAGAACTGGAGCGACTGGGCTATATTGCGCAACCACATACCAGTGCCGGTCGTGTGCCAACAGATAAAGGCTATCGGTTTTACGTTAATGCCATCAGCGAAACAGCCGCAAGCCAAACCTTACATCCGCAGCAAAAAGAGCATTCCGGCGCGGAGCGTCGTGCTGAACGGGCACTCACCGCCCGTGTTCAAACCGGTGGCATGCCCGAACGCACCATTCGTAACGCCGTAGATACCCTGGTAGAACTGACTCACAATCTTGGCTTGGCGACCATTGGCAACCAGCTCTATATGAGCGGTCTGTCTAATCTTTTTGGCCAGCCAGAATTTATGCAGGGCGATCAAGTTCGCAAAGTTGCTCAGTTGCTCGACAATCTCGAGCCTTGGCTGCACGAAGCGGCTCCTAATCAACCGCTGAGTGTGTACATTGGGCAGGAGAATCCTGTGGGGCGCAGCGCGGGCTGTAGCCTAATCATCAGCCGGTTCCGTAGCCCATATTCCGACAAGAGCTACATAGGTATCCTTGGTCCTACGCGCCAAAGCTACCGTGATGTTATGCAGCTTGTGCGATATACCGGTGAAGTTTTAGAGGAGGTATTATATGAACGATAACGACCAAAATGACCTGCCGCTCGAAGATCAGCATTTGTTTGATGAATTGCAGCAGCAAATCGCCGATTTAACTGAGGCCCTGCAGCGGGAGCGAGCAGACGCCACCAATATCCGCCGTCGGCACGAAGAGCAAATCGCTAAACTAAAAACCACCCTACGAGCTGACATTGTAAGCGACCTCCTGCCGGTTATTGATAACCTGGAGCGTGCCCTCAAACATGTTCCTGACGACCTCAAAGACAACCAGTACGTTAAGGGTGTTCAGGGGGTTGTAAAGCAGTTTGAGAAGACGCTCGCCGATATGGGTGTAGCTCGCATTAAAACAGTAGGTGAGCCTTTCGACCCTCATCTTCATGAAGCTGTCTCTATGGAAGAAGGCGATGGCGACCACGAAGTAGTAAGCGAAGAGCTGCAGGCGGGTTATATACTCGGTGACGAAGTTATCCGCCACGCAATGGTCCGCGTCACCAGCAAATAACAATTGAGGACAAAATGTTGAACCAACGTATGAGCCAGGAGCGCTTTTTGCAATTGCGCACCTATTTAGATTACCCTACCGACAACCCATTCTTTGCGGGCGATGTAGAAGATATCCGGGATGCCTGCAAAGATCTTATCTTGTTCCCCGTGAATAGCGGTGAGGACATTGCTGAATTCCATCGCATTCAAGCTATAGACTGGCTTAACCAGCTGCGGTTTGTGGGTTCAGACCAACAAGCCGACAGCGCCGTAGCAGCTATTGGTATGGAAAGCATTGTGCATATAATAAAGTCTACCTACGAAGATTTGACCGACGAAGACAAACAAAGCGGAGAGTATTTTAATATAGAGCGAGCCTACAATAGATATAATCTGGCCGAGAGCGAAACAACGGTGTACGAGCCGCGCCAGGTAATTGGTGCATTCGCTACACTGCTAGATATTTATGACGAGCCTGCCCAGTACCACTACCTTACGGCCATGTCAGTAGAGCAGTAACTAGCGAGGTTGCAATGTAATGGCGCCAATAAAGTCGCGGGTTACCTTTTCTTGAATCTTAGCTCGGGTTCTCTCGCGAGTGGGATCTAGTACTTCTTGCCCAAACCGTTTCCAGGCGCTCAAACTTACTAAGAATCCAGCATCTTCAGCGGCAGGATACGAAAGGGTGCGCGCAAAGGCTAGCGCCAGCGGTTGCTGCGGGTCCTGAACCTGCACTTCCATAACCGGCCGCCCGGTGGCTGTTATGGCTCCTTTTGACTTCTTGAGTAGCTGGGATTGCGGCACCTCAACCGGCTTTGCTAACTCACTTGCTGGAGTATACAAATTGCTCCAGCCCGCCTTGTAAAAGGCGCCGTCCGCTTTGGGCGCACCGACGCCCCCGGTACAAGCTCGATATACCAATTGCAGCTCATCAACGGGGCCAGGCAGGTCCATATTAAGCTCATTTTTAATAAGTGCTGCAATACCCCCGAGTGCTTCTTCGTCGTAGACAATTTGTTGCCCAACGTGGCGTAAGCCCTCAAAGGCGTTAGGCGAAAAATAAGAATGTTCGGCTAGGGTGCTCATAGTGCAAGGTCTCCTCGTGTAACAGCAAACAGAGCGCTGCCTACTGATGCTTCAATCTTACGCAAGCGCAACTCTTGCCGATAGGCGGCAGAGAGGCTGAGATCGTCTTCCTTACCGGCGCGCTGAGGCCACGAATCGTACGGCACCGACAGCTCAAAGATTCGTTCTTTTGTAAGGCCTATGACGCGGCCAAGCGTGGGCGCAGGGTAGTGCACGGGACGCAATGTGCCCATTTGGTCGGCTGGACGCAGTACTGCTTGCCGGGAGAAGGTGTCTTTTAATTTCACTTCGTGCGGATTCTCGCTGCGCACTAAAAGCGCAAGGGGTAGCTCTTCTTCGGCAACGCCAAGCGCTTCAAGTTCGGACGTCAATGGCTCCACATTATGGACGCCTTGATGTTGCCCAAGGGCAACTGCTAACGGAGTAAAAAGGATCAGTGGATTATGTGCCGAGGTACCCTCAGGCAGGTTATATGCATGCATAGATTCATTTATAGACATAAAGAGTAGTGTACTGCAAAACGCTTATGTCCGCAAAATGCTTTGGCACTCTTGACATACGAGTGCCAGATTCTATATGCTAGTAGTATTAGCACTTGAATAATGATATTGCTAACGGAAAGGATTATTGTAATGGGAAAAATTATTGGTATCGACCTTGGTACAACCAACTCCGCAATGGCTGTGATGCAATCAGGCAAACCGGAGATTATTGCCAACTCAGAGGGCAATCGCACAACGCCATCAGTTGTTGCTATTAATAAGAACGGTGAACGCTTGGTGGGCCAAGTTGCTCGCCGACAGCAAGTTACCAACCCCAAGAACACAATCTACGAAGTTAAGCGCCTTATTGGCCGCCGCTGGAAAGACAAAGAAGTACAGCGTGATCTTAAGCTTATGGGCTACGAGATTGTCGAGAGCGGTAACGCTGTTAAGGTAAAAATGGGCGACAAAGAATACAGTCCAGAAGAAATCAGTGCAATGGTTTTGGCTAAGCTTAAAGCTGACGCCGAAAGCTTCCTCGGCGAACCGGTAACCGAAGCGGTTATTACCGTTCCTGCATACTTTGATGACTCTCAGCGCCAGGCAACCAAAGACGCTGGTAAAATTGCCGGCCTCGAAGTTAAGCGTATTATCAATGAGCCAACCGCAGCTGCTTTGGCATATGGCCTCGACAAGGGCGAAAAGAAAGACGAAAAGATCGCCGTGTACGACCTGGGTGGTGGTACCTTTGACGTGTCTATTCTGGAACTTGGTGATGGCGTATTCGAAGTAAAAGCCACCAATGGCGACACGCACCTTGGCGGTGCCGACTTTGACCGCACCATTGTAAATTACTTTGCCGAAGAGTTCAAAAAAGAGCACGGCATTGACATTACCGAAGACAAAGCTGCTATGCAGCGCCTTCGTGACGAAGCAGAGAAGGCTAAAATTGAGCTTTCGACCGCCCAAGAAGTGGACATCAATCTGCCATTCTTAACCGCTGATGCCGACGGTCCCAAGCACTTCGAGCACAAGCTTAGCCGCGCTAAGCTGGAACAGCTGGTAGGCGACCTCATTGCTAACACGGCAAATCCGTGTGAAAAGGCTCTGAAGGATGCTGGTCTGAGCGCAAGCGACATCGACGCGGTGGTACTCGTTGGTGGTATGACACGAATGCCAGCGGTGCAAGAAAAAGTTAAAAATATCTTTAATAAAGAACCGATGAAGGGCGTTAACCCTGATGAGGTTGTCGCTATTGGTGCTGCCATTCAGGGTGGTGTATTACAGGGCGATGTTAAAGATGTTCTACTGCTTGACGTAACACCGCTCGACCTTGGTATCGAAACCATGGGTGGCGTTATGACCAAGCTTATCGAGCGCAACTCAACCATTCCAACCAGCAAGAGCGAAGTATTCTCAACTGCCGCCAACAACCAGTCGCAGGTAGAAGTACACGTATTGCAAGGTCCACGCGCTATGGCTGCCGATAACAAGAGCCTGGCCCGGTTTATCCTGGATGGAATCCCACCCGCACCACGCGGCGTACCACAAATTGAAGTAACCTTTAACATCGACGCTAACGGCATCTTGAATGTGACTGCCAAAGATAAGGGCACTGGCAAAGAACAATCAGTGACCATTACTGGCTCTGGTAACCTCGATAAGACCGAAGTCGAAAAGATGGCCAAAGAGGCAGAAACGCACGCCGAAGAGGATAAAAAGAAGCGTGACGCTATCGAAGCCCGCAACATGCTCGACAACACCGTGTACCAGGCTGAGAAAATGAAAGACGAATACGGCGATAAGCTCAGCGATGACGATAAAAAGTCTCTTGAGGAAGCCATTAAAAAGGCCCAAGACGTTTCTAAAAACGAAAAAGCCGATAAAGAGGCCCTCGAAGCTGCTACCAAGGAACTCAACAATGTGCTGATGCCTATCGGCGCTAAGATGTACGAGTCAGCAAGCGCAGAGCAGCCAGCTCCTGATGCCGAAAGCGCACAAACTTCTGACTCAAAAAAGGCTAAAGATGATGACGCCGTAGAAGGCGAAGTTGTCGACGAGAAGTAACCCATGCCCGAACGCTACGTGCCGCCCGAAGACTATTGGATAGAGGCGTTCGCCTTGAGCGATGAGATCCTCGAGAGTCCCCTAACGGCGACCTTTCCGAACCGTAACTACAAAATGAGCGGCACGTGGCACGGCGTAAACACCGAACGTGAACTGCCCACAACGGCAACACACTATCAAGATATGAATCCCCATGCCTACGGCCGTGTTCTGCAAGTGGTACAGTTTGATCTGCGCAGGCCCCACAACCAAATCTACACCGCATATGCCTTCAACGAGCGCGAAACGCTTAAAGGGTTGGCAAAAGCGGTGTTGTATACAACTTCCGACGAAGACCGGGTTGGCCTGGAGGAGGCAATTACTAAAGAATTGCTTAAATCAGAACGTGATGGCTCAGTTTCGCAAGACGATTATCAAACCATGCTCGATGAGCTGCGCGCAGGCGCCAAAGGCGATCGCTACGTAATGCAACGGGGCGAGGTATAATAAACCATATGCTAGGATTTGGTTCAAAAAAACAAGATGATAACCGTCTTCCGGTTTTTGTGCAGGCCGTGCAGGACCCGGCTGCTTTTGCTGCCGCCCAAAAAGTATGGAACGAGAACATTCGTGCCGTACGCATTGAGCCTTCTACCCGCAAAGAATTTCTCCGTTTTGGTCTTGTAAAAGAAGGTCAGGCTGTATGGTTCGAGCGCGACCAGGGGCGCAGCGACAGCTTTGAATTGATTCTTACCTGGCGGGATTCAGAGGTCCGGGTAGCTGACGTGTACGTTATTACGCCTGGCAATGGTGGCGCTTCAAGCGGTGACGCCGAATATATCCAAAAAGTATTTGCGGCACTTCTGAGCACGCCGGCAACACTTCCTGCTGGCAACAGCGGTGGTAATTAAACCCTAAACAGGGTACTATGGGCAAGTAAATGAGCAAACGAGATTATTACGAAGTTTTAGGTATTTCCAAGGACGCTAGCGCGGACGAAATTAAAAAGGCGTTCCGCAAACAGGCAATCCAACACCACCCCGATAAAGAAGGTGGCGATGAAACGAAGTTCAAAGAAATCAATGAGGCCTACGAAGTATTAAAAGACCCTGCAAAGCGTCAGCGTTACGACCAATTTGGTCATGCTGGTGTTGGCGGCGCGGCTGGTGGCCCCGGCGGTGACCCATTTGGAGGCTTTGGCGGCGCCCAGGGTGCCCACTTCGACTTTGGTGATTTAGGCCTTGGTGATATCTTTGAAAGCTTTTTTGGCGGTGGCCAGCCCCGTGGCGGTGGCCGCAGCAACAGAGGCCGCGATGTCGAAGTAAAAACGGACATTACCTTTGAGGACGCGGTTTTTGGTACGCAAGTTTCGCTGCATCTTACGCTTGACGAAGCCTGCGAGCATTGTAAGGGCACTACTGCTGAGCCAGGGTATGAACTAAAAACCTGTGCAACCTGTAAAGGTGCCGGTCAGGTAGTAAGTGTAAGCCGTACCATCTTTGGTAATATTCAACAAGCTTCAATCTGCCCTAATTGTAAAGGGAGCGGTAAAGTCCCTGAAAAACTCTGTACGGTTTGCAATGGTAAGGGAACGCAACATAAGAATCGCGAGGTAACTCTTAAAGTACCGGCTGGTATTGATGACGGTGCCACGATCCGCTTGCGCGAACATGGCGAAGCGATTGCTAACGGCCCAGCGGGCGACCTGTACGTAAATATCCGCGTCAAACCGCATAAAAAATTCACCCGCGAAGGTGATCTAATCCTGAGCCAGGAACATGTAGCGATGGTAGATGCTGCTCTTGGTACCGAAATTGATGTTGATACTGTTGATGGCCCGGTGCGCATGAAGGTTCCGGCAGGCACTCAGAGCGGCACCGACTTTAAGTTAAGCGGCCATGGCGTGCCTCACATGCGTGGATCAAGCCGGGGCGCACATATTGTCACGATTATAGTCGATACGCCAACCAAGCTCACTAAAAAACAGCAAGAGCTTCTACAGGAATTCGCCGGAGCAGGGCACCGCCGCGGTTTTTGGAAGTAACCAGCCGTCAGTGACTGTTCTCTTTGTATAAAGATTGCGCACAACAGCGCTGAGTAAGTCATTATCGCGAATAGCAAATGGCACGCCACCACGCGAAATAAGATGTACATTTGCTTCGGGTGTAGCCCGGCCAACATAGGAGCGTTCGCCGTCGATTACTAATGCGGCATCATTTTCTATGGCAAAACCTATTGAGGTGCTTTCTGGCAGTGCAAAATTATCATATCGCGTCCCCACAATAGCACCTGTTTTGTGCTCGTCATGCTTGTTGGCATGGGCTGTAGCACTGGCAGGAATGAGGCTCAAGCCCTGAAGATACTCGTAATTCCATACTTCATCCTGAGGCTGTTTGGCCGGACAGCTCATAAAACGCGCAAAAGGAAGCAACGCGCCAGCGCTCGTGCCAGCCAGCGAGATTCCTCCATTACGAACGGCGCGGGTAAGGGCCAGGTCGGTGCTGTGCAAGGCCATCGTTTCGAGCATATGTGGTGAGTTGCCGCCAATAACGTATGCTATGCTGGCCCGCCCAAGCTCATGTTCAATTGCTGTTTGAGTGGGCTTTTCTTCAAACTCATGCAGAACATGTGTCGCCAAGCCTAAATCAGCAAGCATACTTTCCGTGGCCGAAACCTTTTTATCGAAGCTCCTACGCGTAGAGCATGCAGTTGGAATAATTACGGCTTTGTCGTTGGGCAAGTCGGCTATAAACTGGTCTAAAATAGGCTGTTTATTACCGCCACCGATTGCTGCAATTCTCATAGTTCACAAATTATACATCATATTTGTAAAATAAGCGAACGCTGTGTATACTGCGGTTTGAATGATGCGAAAAATATACATAATTGGCCGACGAGATGAGCGTACGCACTATGATACGCCCCAGTCTATGGTCGCTGGCCTTGCAGAAGTTACAAAGAGTGCCCGCTACCACGCGGCGGTACTCGAAGATCTGCTATTTGTCTTCGATGGTTCATCGCTCAAAGTTCTTACGAGCGAAGGCAATGATCTGGCTGATGCTGACGCGATTTTTATGATGGGTTGGTTCAAAGACAAGATGCTCGAAGATACCGCATTGGCGGTAAGTATGTATGCCCAGGCTCACGATATTCCTCTTTTAAATAGCGAGGTATCGTTTGCTCGGTCTAACTCCAAACTGAGTCAATGCGTAGCAGCAGCGATACAAAACGTCAGTATTGTTCCGTTTGTATTTTCGATGTCGCACGCTCGTATGCAGCAGGGAAGTCAAGAAGCGGGCTTGCAATACCCACTTATCATTAAGTCGGTACGCGCCTCGCGGGGTCGGGATAACTATCTCGTACATACCAAGGCAGAGCTAGATGATGTTCTTGCCCACCAGCCAGAGGTGCGTTTTATGGTGCAGCATTTTGTACCCAATGACGGTGATTACCGCATAATAATTATGGGCAACGAAGTGCGGTTTGTTATGCATCGTTTGGCACAAGAAGGGACGCATCTGAGTAATACCTCGCAAGGTGGCACGGCTACGCAAATAGCACCGGACAATTTGCCGGAGACTATGCGCGAGCAAGCCCTGCGGATATCAAAAACCCTACGACGTGAAGTAACAGGGGTGGATATGATCGTCGATAAAACGACAGGCCAACACTATATGCTCGAAATCAACAATATGCCGCAACTGAGCACAGGTAGTTTAGTTACCGAAAAAATGTCCGCCTTGGACGCGTTTCTTACAAACTGGGCTGCGTAACTACCGAAACGTGGTGGTTTAGGTAGCGCATATCCTGGTCAAACTGCTCTTGGTTGGAGTTGTGCAGAATAACCACAGCGCACATCTTATACCCGTCCGAAGAACTACCTACAAATGCGCCCGGCTCAGCCTTGACGCTCAAATATGCTAAAGATGGAAGCTCTCGTAGCTGCGTTTCGTTCTGGATTTCGATAAAAGTACCCGGAGTCTTAGGAAAGAGCTCAAAAACGCCGATAGGATCATTACGGTCGGAGCGCAAATCGAGCGGCTGACCCATTGCAATCCGCAAAGCATTGCCCATAATGTCCAGGCCATTGGCCATGCCGTGCATTCTCTCGCGATAGCCACCGTTTCGGGCACCAATCTCTACAATGCGCGGCCCGTCTGCAGTCATAATAACTTCAACGTGTGCCGGCGAGCTTCTCATGCCAAGCGCCTCAATACCCAGGCTTGCACAGTGGCGCAGAGCGGTTTGGTCGGCCTCGGAAAGTTGCGAAGGCATCAGCCGGCTATAGTGAAAGTTATCGGCAAATCCAATATCATGGCCAGTTTGATAGTCGACCACAAAAGGCAGCACATGCGGCACGCCATCTTGTCCGACAAATGCGTCAACGGAGTGAATAGATCCCACCATAAACTCTTCAATCAGTAGTTTTGGCGTGGTGTGCGGGGCGTACTTTGCGTATACGCGCTCAATATTGCCAATAGTTTTTTGGTAATTGCTCACTAATTCGTCTAAAGAATTGCTCTTACTCACGAGTAGGCTCTTAGACAGGTTGGCGGGCTTCAGAATAAGAGGAAAGGCGTGGCTGGCAGCAAAATTACGGATATCTTGTTCGTTGGTTACTTCTGCAAAGTCCGGGCTTATCTTTTGGGGAGCCTTAGCAAACAACTGACGCATAATTTGTTTGTCAGTGCAGGCCTGGGCGGCTTTCCGGGGAAGCGCAGGCAGATCCAGAGAGCTGGCAATCTCGGCGGCAATGGCGACGTATTGTTCATAAAAACTTATTACGCCGCTAACCGGCCGTTTTGCGTGTAACTCCTTGGCGGCTGCAATAACTGCTTGCGGATCATCAAAATTGCACACGACTCGACGCTTAAAGCGCTTATCGGGGAACCGCGTGCCTTGCTGATCTTTTAAAACAACGTAATCGATGCCGTGGTCCGCGAAGTATTGGTCGCGGCCTGCAAAATTGCTGCCGACAATAATGATATAAGGGGTGGGGTTAGGGGTGGTCATTGACAAATAAGCTTAATTATAATACAATTATACATGTAAAACTAGAAACATAAAAACGATTTGATAGTATAAGAATAATGGCACGAACAGATTTCCACAAGACAATTATCGGACGCGCAGAAGCTCTTCACTTTGTGGACTTGGCTATTGCCGACGTGCCCGCCAAGGTCGACACTGGTGCGTACCGCTCAGCCGTGCATGCTGATAAGATTCGCCTTTCTGATGATGGCAAAACGCTGCATTTTCGCTTGCTGGGCGGCCATCCGCTTTGTGGTGCCCTGGCGACAGAACTTTCTACCACCACCTTTAAAACAGTTTTTATCGAAAATTCGTTTGGGCATCGTGAGCAGCGTTACGAGGTTAAGCTCCGGGTTAAGCTGGGGCCAAAAGTATTCAGTGCGACATTTTCGCTTGCAGACCGAGGCAAGAAGGTTTACCCTATTCTCCTCGGGCGAAAGATGCTCAACAATCGTTTTTTGGTTGATACGGCTCATGCCCAAATAAATCGCAAAGAACTTAAACAGCAGTACGGGATCGAGTTCCCGGCTGATGAAGAAGAAGGGCGGTAGATATGCGTATTGCTATTTTGTCACGCGGGGCGGCTAATTACACAACCAGGCGCTTAAAAGAAGAGGCGATTGCTCGTGGCCACGAAGTAAAAGTTATCAATTATTCTAAGTGCTACATGACTATCGAAAAAGGCAACCCTGTGGTATATTACCGCGAAAAGCCGCTCGAAGGCTTCGATGCTATTATTCCCCGAATTGCCCAAAGCTACACCCGCTATGGTTGTTCTGTAGTTCGTCAATTCGAGATGCGCGACGTATATACTACCGCAAAATCAATTGCCATCAACCGTTCACGTGATAAATTACGCACCTATCAGTTATTGGCTCGCGCCGGCGTGGGGATTCCAAAAACGGTGTTTGCCCACGAAACAGCCGATCTTGACGACGTTATCGTAAAGGCCGGTGGTGCACCGCTAATTGTAAAAGTAGCTCGTGGTACTCACGGTAACGGTGTGGTATTAGCCGAAACCAACAAAGCTGCCAAGGCAGTAATGCAGGCCTTTTACGTCGAGGGCGTGAGCTTTTTGGTGCAGGAGTTCGTAAAAGAATCTGCCGGTACCGACATTCGAGCAATAGTTGTGGGCGGACAGGTTGTGGCGAGCATTAAGCGTCAAAGCCTTGATGACGACTTTCGCTCTAACACTCACCAGGGCGGCGTCGGTAAGCCTGTTAAGCTTACCCCCGAAGAAGAACGAACAGCCGTTAAGGCCGCCAAGGCTATGAACTTGCCTATATGTGGTGTGGACATGATGCGCTCAGAACGCGGCCCGCTCGTACTCGAGATTAACTCTTCTGCAAGTATTAAAACCCCCGAAGTGCTCACTAACCGTAACGTAGCTGCCAAAATAATTGAATATATCGAAAAGAATGCCAAGCAACGTCAAAAGAAAGACCGCGTCGGAGCCTAGCCTTCGTGCCCTGCAGCGTATTGTCGCTGGTGTGGCAATGCTTTTACTCTTGATATGGTTCGTTTTTGGGATGGGGCAAAGACATTCTGCACAGCAACGGCTTGATTTTGGTAAGCACACTTTTTGGCTTGAGGTAGCTGATACGCCCGCCAAGCAGGCTAAGGGCTTGGGTGACCGCAGCGGCCTTGCAGCTAATCATGGCATGCTCTTTGTATTTAACGATAGCGATGTGCGTTGTTTTTGGATGAAAGACACTGCAATGCCGCTCGACATGATTTGGCTTAGCGCCAACAAAGAAGTACTTTATGTAGCAAATAATGTGCAGCCTAACACCTATCCGGCAACATTCTGCGCTAATAATAATCCGGCGCAATTTGTTATCGAGCTGGCAGCAGGGCAAGCCAAAAAAGCAGGTCTCCATCCTGGTGCTACGATGCGATGGTAGGCAAAATGCTCATGGTATTATAAAGCTATGGCGCAAGATATTCTTCTGCTTATCATTCTAGCCGTACCAGTGGCGGTACAATTTTTTCTGCGCATAAACGCTGTTATGGTATATTTAAGCGTTTGTCTTGGGGCTGTTATGGTGCGCTATGTAGCCAGCAGCGCCAACTCACTACTTGGCTGGATAGCGCCACACGCTTCGCCGGTTGCTTCAAGCACTTTGCAGCTAGCAACGTTCTTGTTGCCTGTTATTGCTACATGTGTCTTCTTTCTGTTCAGCGTTAAGGGGCATTTTAGGGCACTTATGAACCTCATACCGGCAACTGCAGCAAGTGCACTGGGGGTGCTTATTGCCGTACCGCTGCTACCGTCCAGCGTGCGATTTGATATACAAGATCAAGCGCTATGGACACAGCTAACCGGCCTACAGGCGTTACTCGTAGGCTTAAGCGCTTTATATATTTTGTTTGCTCTCTGGTCGCAGCGACGTCATGGGCATGGCGGCCACCATCACGGCGAGAGATAGCTACTTGGCAAGATCTTTACTGTGGGTGTCTAAAAAGGCCTGACTTACCCGTACGGCGGAGTGCTTGCTTGTAAAGTAATGTGAACGGCGACGAATGGCTCGATTACCTACCACACCTACAATGCCCATTGTACCGATAAGGCCTTTGGTAGGGGTGTTGAGGCCATTCGTAATATCAGCTTGCATATCACTAAGTGGATATGTATCTGTAGGACGGTTCTTAGTTGGTTTTAGCTGGGAATCGACAACTTGTTTTGCCACATCGTTGGCGACTTTTTCTTTAACAGCCTTCATCAAGGGGAGGGTTTGGGCTAATTTTGTGGTTCGCGGAAGCTTATCTTCGATAATGCCATGAGTTGTTCTTTTAATATCATCCTCAATGGCGGGTTTAGCAAGCTTAAGAGCTTCTTGAGCAATGTAGTTACTGGAGGTTGCAACGGGGGAGGTATTCTTAAGAGTATTGACCGTTTCGTCAACTGAGCGCGCAGCAACTTCGGCAAGCGGGCTACCTGCAAGAACAAGGCTAGCTAACAGGGTAGCTGAAGCACTTAGCGCTTTAATCTCGATGTGATCGAGGTGTTCTTTATATTTGCCAGAAGGTTTAAGTTCGAGGATTGGCGAATTATCGGTAGAGCTTGTGCGCGAAACATGGCGGCGACCAAGCCGGTCGGTGTACAGACGATTTGGCATGACCGTGTCGCTGATGTGGTTCGCATCTCTGAGCATGGTGGAGCTACCGAGTCGGTTCCTGTTCCGTCGGTTAAGCGCTAAAGTGGTGCCTGCGCCTGCTAGGAACAAACCGCTACCAACTCCGGTCTGAACAATGCCGCTCGTGGTTTTAGTAAATGCTGCGTCAAGTTCTGCGCTGTGCGCTTGTGTAGCCTGCTGTACTTCTGCGGCAGTTTCTCCTATTTGGGCCGCGGCTTTCTCGGTAAAGAGACTGGTGCTGATTGCCTTGTCAGTCTCGGTCATGTCAAGCTCTTTAATATCGCTTACTACCGCTGTTTTGGCTTCGGGTATGTCGTGCGTAACGCCATTGTATGCATCAATGACACCTAAGGCGGCACTCGCCAGGCCGATAGCTCCCACCACCTTTGCAGTACCTCGTACGATGCGGTTCCTTCTAGATGCGAGCGGTGTAGCCAGGATATCTGGCTCTAAGTAGCCAGCGGCCTGAACGTTTTGTAAGTAATCTGCACGTTGTGTGTCGAGTGCTTCAGCAGCACCCGAAGAAAAGTGACTCATTTGTATATTATAACATACTTATGCTTTTATGTCTATAGAGCGTATCAGAAGAGTTACCTAAAGCAAGGGGATTGACTTTTTTGCGAAAATACGGATAATATAATCTGTTAGCCCAATAGTTGGGCCCATAGCTCAGTTGGTTAGAGCAGTGGCCTTTTAAGCCACGTGTCCTGGGTTCGAATCCCAGTGGGCCCTCCATAAAGATATATAAGGACCTCTCTCGGGGTCTTTTTTACTTGCCATGAGTTTTAGTTTAAGCGCTCTTTAATGATGATTTTTACTTCGGCGCCCGCTTCTTTGTCAATTTGTTGGCGGATTGAGGCTTTAATGGGTAATTTGTGTTGACCATTGCCCAAGGCCATGAAAGAACTTTGAAAGGGAATGCCATCAACGGTGCCACGTACTTTAACGAGGCCATGTGTACCGAAGAATGCCGCTGATGGCGGCCAAATGACGTAGGTATGACCCCCTTTTGCGGGACTCTTTTGTAGAGTTGCATTAAATGTTTGCGGCAATGGAGCCATACCCTCAGTGTAGCATTGGCAGCCTAGAGGGCATAGAGTTGTTTGCTGCGGTAGTTCTCGATAATTGGTAGGTGGGTGTGCAGTACCTTCGGGAGCTTATTAAGTGAGAAGTAGCGCCACTCAGTGCAGCGCTCTGACTCCATATTCTTGGGTTCCCAAGAAGGGTTTAGCAGCTCAAATCCAAAGTGCACGTGATGCTCTTCCCCTTGGCGAACCAGGTCCACAATGGTGGCAAGACGTAGGTCGGTTGGCTGGATATCGGCTCCAAGCTCCTCTTTTGCTTCCCGGCATATACAGTCAATAAGGCGTTCCTGGAACTCTAGGTGACCACTAGGTAGGCCCCAAGTGCCAGCCCCAAAGCAGTTTTTTCGCAAGCCTAGTAGAATACGCCCATTCTTTATGACGAGTAATTCGCATCCGATAAATGTTGGCTCTGTACTTTGGCGGCCCATGATTCGTTTATATTGTAGCAAATAGCTGTTGCAGGCAGGGGAACCTTTGGTACAATGCGCGCGTGCTCGACAGAATACTTCATAAAAGACTGCCTCGTGCCGTGCTGGTTGCGGCCGCAAGCATAGCATTTATGCTGGGTGTTTGTGGCGCGCAGCGAATCCGGCTTTATGCATTATGGCCCCTGTTTATATTCATACCTTTTGTGTGGTTGAGCTGGCGGTCGCATGGTTTGGCCACGCTGGTGGCTGTATGTCTGCTGGCGGCTTTTATCGGATGCATACGAGGTTCGCCGCGCGCTGATGCAAGGGACATATACACTATGCTTGATGGCCAAAAAGTGACACTCGTAGCCCGAGTGGATAGTGATGCAATATATGGGCGAAGCGCGCAGCTGAGCTTTGATGTGCGTGACGCCATAGCTTTTGTAAGTGATGCGCACATACCCCTTGTGGGAAGCATACAGGCTAGTGGCTATGGTGAGCCGATGCTTTATAAAGGAGATATTGTAGAGCTAAAGGGCAAATTATTTAAGTCGCGGGGTAACAGTCAAGGACGTATAAGTTACGCCCAAATAACGATACTTAAGAGCCAACATGCATCGTGGATTGACAGTATACGTCGCAAATTTGCCGCTGGATTGCAATCTACAGTACCTGAGCCAATGGCTTCTTTTGGTATGGGCTTACTTATCGGGCAACGTAACACGTTACCCCAGCAGACATCAGAAGAGCTAAAAATAGTTGGACTGACCCATATCATCGCCGTAAGCGGCTATAATCTGACCATTATTCTTAAAGGAGCCGGACGACTATTGCAAAAGCGCTCCAAATTTCAGTATGTGGCCGGAAGTGTGGGGCTTATGATGGCATTCTTGCTTATGACAGGGTTTAGCCCGCCAATTGTACGAGCGAGCGTTGTTTGTGGGCTTAGCTTGGCTTTATGGTGGTATGGACGGTCTATGAACACGGTGGCACTTTTGTTATTGGCAGCTGCAATTACTGTCGCCGGGAATCCGCTCTATGCCTGGGGTAATGTGAGCTGGATGCTCTCCTTTTTGGCATTCTTTGGTGTGCTAGTACTTGGCCCGATTTTTATCAGGCGTCTATATGGTTCGCGTCAGCCGGGCTTTGTCGGAGCGATGGTTGTGGAAACTCTTTGTGCAGAAGTGATGACTTTGCCGTATGTACTACTTATATTTGGGCAGCTATCGGTAGTGTCTCTGCCTGCTAATGTACTTGTGGCAGCTTTTGTGCCTCTGGCTATGGCAACAAGTGCGCTTGCTGGAGTGGCCGGGATGGCTGCACCAGCGATAGGTGGCTGGTTCTCATGGCCTGCCACGGCAGTTACGACGTATATGCTGGATATGACACATATTTTAGCGAGTATTCCTCACGCATTCCTCGAGAACATACCTTTTACCCCATTGGCTTTCGGCGTCTCGTATGCTGCTTTAGGGGCAATAGCGGCTATAGCCTGGCATAAGGGGCGGCAAAATGGTATAATAACAGATAACAACGACACTTCATAAAAAAGGAGCTGCCTACTATGTCTGGACATTCCAAATGGTCTACTATCAAGCGTGAAAAGGGCGCTAAAGATGCCGCCCGCGGTGCATTATTTACTAAATTAGGCAATGCAATTGCAATTGCCGCCCGCGGTGGTGCTGATCCGAGCATGAATTTTGCCCTTCGTTTAGCAATTGATAAGGCTAAAGCTGCCAATATGCCTACCGCTAATATTCAACGGTCCATAGATCGGGGATCGGGCAAATTGGGTGGCGAACAGATTCAAGAGGTAATGTACGAAGGGTATGGTCCTGGTGGCGTTGCCATATTGGTAGAGGCTGCTACTGACAACGTGAATCGCACATATCCTGAAGTTCGCCTTGCCTTTAGTAAGCACGGGGGCAATATTGCCGAAAAAGGCGCTGTTGCGTTTCAATTTGAACGTAAGGGTGTGATTCGCGTAAAAGGTAGTGGTGATGAGCTTGTGATGCAAGCGCTTGATGCAGGCGCTGAGGATGTCCAGGAGGAGGGCGAAGAATCAGTTATCTACACCGATCCTAAAGAGTTGGCCACAGTACGTCAGAACCTCGAAGATGCCGGAAGTACCATTACGGATGCCGAGCTGAGCTTTGTGCCGAACAACACCGTAGAAGTGACTGACGAAGCGACGGCAGGCAAGATCATGCGCCTTATGGATGCGCTGGATGCCATTGATGATGTCACAAACACCCATGTCAACTTTGATATTGCCGACGATCTTATCTCGTAGATTTATTGACACATATAGGCAGAAGCCAGTACGGTAGTTGCATGAGTATAAAAGTTAGCCCTAATCACCTGCAGAATATCCCCATTATGCCCGCTACTGACGCGCTATGTCCGGCATTGCCTCAAAAATGCTTAGATGGTTTTGACGATATAGCACAGACCGGCTTGAATCTGGTTGCTGCTACTATTGAATACGCTCCCGAGTCTAACCAGAGTGCATTACGCGAGCATTTGTTGGAGGCGAGTCAAGCTGTTATGGCTGACGAAACGCCATACGTCCAGGATGAAATGTGGGGAATGCGTTGCACATGCGATTCAACCTATTGCGAGCATGCACAAATAAGTAATGCAGCAACAATAGGCCTGAATATCGCCGCTGGAGCACTGGCGGCCAGCCGTCTTTTTGAGACAGTAAAAGTGAGCAAGGGAGATTATAGCGCTGGTGGTATGCCCTGGATCTTTAGGAGTGCAAATATAGAAGTGCCGCCGTCACTTCGCACAACGGCAGCTCAGCACCTTAACTCGTATCTGCCTGCTACGGTGGAGACAATGCTGCGGGTTCCTAGCCAATCGACTGATAGACCAGCTTTGTATATGGGGTTCGCGGCACAGCTTCAGCCAGCGTTACCGGCGGGAATGCAAAGTACGAGTTTGGCCGTAGAAGTGCACACAGAACAGAATAGGCAATCTATCCGCATCGAAAGAAACGACCGGATGGGAAACTTTGTACTTAGTTCTTCGCCTGAACAACATGCAGAGTACTTGCTTAAAGGCTATGCCAAAGTGATACGTGCGGTTATTGATTCTCGGCAGCAAGAAAGCTAAATGCTGATTTAGCGGCCAGAGCCGTCTCCTCTGTTATGAGCCGCGCACAAGCCTTGCTAAGATTGGGGTCGATCGTGTGCAGTGCAATCTCTGCGGTTCCAAAGCGAACGCCAGCTGGCACATAATTGTGACTTCCTACCAGCACCTCCTGGTCGGTGGCTAGTATTTTGGCGTGCAAATAGCGTGAGTGCGGCGGTAATTCACTATCGAAGAACGTCGTCGGCAATCGTTGTCGCTCCCGGCGCGTGACTGACCATTGCAAGAGGGTGTGCGGTACTTTATGAGAACTATAATGGTTAAAGATGGGATAAACTTTAACGCCACGCTCATGAGCACGTTTAAGGTGTTGGCCGGTAATACTGTGCGGAAAGTACTGGCAAGTTATAACTACCCATTCCTTAGCGCGGTCAATAATTGCCAGTGCCTCATCGTAAATTGCCGATTGATTCTTGACCCCGGCGTCAATGATAATCGAGCTGGCATGGTCAACGCGACGTACAAAATCGGCATCACCCCAAGCTTGTCTGGTTTGCGGCTGTATCTGGCGCTGATTATTCAGCGTAATAATCCAGTCAGCTGTTTGCCGGCTTTCAAAACGAACCATTACGTCAAGGTGTTCCTGGCCGATGTTGCATCCACCCAAATACACGGTGTTATTAACAACACTGTATTTAATATGTGAACGTCCGGCAAACGGTGAGGTGTAGCGCTGGTGGGGAGGGTTGGTAATAGTTACGGTAACGCCAGCATCGCGCAATAATTGAACAACGTTCCATTTTTTACGAAAGAGGGGCGCCATAGAACGTCCGGTAGAAAGCGGAGTAGCGCTCCAAAAGAGAGGTCCGGGAATGCGTTGGCTGCCGATCATGAAAATGTAGGAATCTACTTGTAGGCTGGTTGTTACGCCGCGTCGGGCGGCCTCAGCAAGTGCTTCTATAAGAGGTTTGGCAATAGAACTATGGGGCAAAAAAGCCATGGTGGCTAGTGCGACTCGGTCGCCTGCCTTCGTGGCCATTATGTCGTGAGTCAGCTGTTCGTAATATTCGCGCGTCGCAAATACCGTAAAAGGTCCTGACGTGTGTATTTTGCAATGAGGGAGTGCATCGGCCATGCCTCTATTCTATACTATACCTATGAGAATTATTGGTATCGATCCGGGAACGGGTATTTTGGGCTTTGGTGTTATTGACTTTACTGGCCGCAAAGCACAAATGGTTGACGCTGGTGTTATTCGGACCCCTGTTAAGGAGGATGACGCGGTCCGTTTGGAAACTATCTTTGAGGAATTGACCGACATCATCGCCTCCAATAAGCCGCAAATTATGTCGGTAGAAAAGCTCTTCTTTGCGCGTAATGTAACAACGGCAATGACTGTAGCACAGGCTCGAGGCGTTGTACTTTTGTGCGCGCGTATGGCGGGCCTTCAAATTTTTGAATATACACCAATGCAAATTAAGCAGGCGGTCACCGGGTATGGCAAAGCCGAAAAGAAGCAGATTCAAGAGATGGTAAAGCTGCAGCTGGGTTTGCAAACGGTTCCTCAGCCTGATGACTGTGCCGACGCACTTGCAGCAGCACTGACGCATGCCGCCGTTGCTCAGCTTACCTAAACTGTGTCATACTATACTTAAATGATTGCGACATTAACTGGCAAGATTGCCGAAAAGATTGCTGACGTAGTTGTGCTCGACGTGCGGGGGGTGGGGTACGGTTTACTGATGACCGGAGAAGATTACGGCGCTTTGGGCATCGGTCAGGACGTAAAGGTATATGTTCACGAGCACATCCGCGAGCAGTCTCATGATTTATTTGGCTTTACAAGCCTCGAGGGAATGCAGCTTTTTGAGCAGCTCTTAGGGGTAAACGGAGTGGGTCCTAAGATGGCACTGAGTGTTTTAAGTATTGGTACAGCCAGCCAGGTGCGTGCTGCCATTGCCGGAGGTGATCTTAAGTTTATCCAGGCTGCCCAAGGGGTGGGCAAGCGGGTGGCGGAGCGTATAGTTGTTGAGCTAAAGGATAAGGTGGGCTTAGAAGGTGTGGCTCTAGGCGATGTAGTGGCATTTACAGGCAACACGCCTGCCGCTAAAGATGAAGCGGTAGAAGGACTGGTCTCGCTGGGCTACACAGTGGCCGATGCGCAAGCGGCGTTGCAGGGCATTGACGTAGCGCTGTCTGTGGAGCAACGAATTACGCAAGCCTTGAAAGGCGGATTCTAGCCATGGCTATTGACCGTATCGTAAATACAACCAGCGAACCGGATGACGAGCAAGAGCAAGAGCTTGAAAACACTTTGCGCCCCAAGGACTTTGCTAATTATGTCGGTCAGGAACGCCTTAAAAAGAACTTGCAACTGGCTATTAAGGCTGCAAAAAAGCGTTCCGAACCGCTCGATCATGTACTCCTCTACGGGCCGCCCGGGCTGGGCAAAACGACAATGGCGAGTGTTATCGCCAACGAAATGGGTGCTCAAATCCGCATAACCAGCGGCCCGGCTATAGATCGCGCCGGTGATCTGGCTAGCCTTCTTACCAACTTGCAGGACGGCGACGTACTGTTTATTGATGAGATTCATCGCTTAAACCGTAGTGTCGAAGAAGTATTGTATTCCGCGATGGAAGATTACAAACTTGATATTATTCTTGGCAAAGGACCCAGCGCGCGTAGCTTGCGTCTGGACCTGCCGCACTTTACGCTGATTGGTGCTACGACACGCACGGGCAGTTTAGCGGCACCTTTACGTGATCGTTTTGGCATGCTCCACCGGCTGGAATTCTATACTCCCGAGGAAGTACAAAAAATTATCCAGCGTGCCGCAGAGATATTAAACGTTACTATTCATCCTGATGCGGCAAAAGAGCTGGCAACAAGAGCGCGCTTAACGCCGCGTATCGCCAACAGGCTGCTTAAGCGAGTGCGCGACTACGCTGATGTAAATGGCGATGGCATCATTGACACGGTTATAAGCCGTAAGGCGCTGGGCCTGTTAGAAGTTGACGAATTAGGGCTTGACCCGGCCGATCGTATGCTTTTGTTGGCTATTATTGACAACTACAAAGGCGGCCCGGTAGGTGTTGAGACACTCGCCGCTTTGACTGCCGAAGAACGAAGTACAATCGAAGATTTTTACGAACCGTATCTTATGCAGATTGGCCTTTTAGAGCGCACATCCAGGGGTCGTAAAGTGACCCACAAGGCTTATCGACACCTTGGCCGAAAAGCGCCCGCCCCTGAAGCTTTATCTGTTATAATAGAAGAATAATGGCACTCTTAGGTAATTCCAAAAAAGACAATAATAAGCTGCACCCTATGGTTGTACTACAGCCTGGTGAGCGGGTGATTTGCGAGATTAAGCGTCACCCATTTGGGATTACCAGCATGTATGCGGCGGGTTTGGCTGCGGTTGTTGCCGTTTTGGCCTTGGCTTTTTCGTTGCCAAATCTTATCGACCAATATTCATACGACACCAACTTTATGACCTACGCAATTATCGGTGGTATTTTATTCTTGGTCATGATTGCACTGATACTGGTAGTGGCAACGGTTGTCTACTGGCAGAATCGCTGGGTAGTTACCGACGATAGTATCACGCAAATTAGTCAGGTGAGCCTCTTTAACCGCCAGGTGAGCCAGCTTTCAATGGAGAATCTAGAAGATGTTACGGTAGACCAGAACGGAATTCTTCAGACGATGTTTGGTTTTGGAACGCTCAAGGCCGAAACCGCTGGTGAGCGCTCCAAGTTCGTGTTCCAATATTGCCCGAATCCTAACAAGTATGCCCGCCTTATTCTTGAAGTGCATGAGACTTTTATCCACCAGACTCGTCACCAGCCGCAGCCTGTTAATCCGGTAATGCCAGTTGGTAATCCGCGGGCGCAATCACGCAGTTCGGTGGCACCAATTGCTGGCAAGTTTGTAACCAGCCAAACCACAGATGAGCACCCCGAAGACCCGGTCTTTGGTGGCATATCCGGCCGAACTCCACAGCCACCCCGACCTAACGGTCGTGGCACAACGTTGCCCCCAAACCTGCAGTAAGCTAAGAAAAACCCCTCATGTGAGGGGGGTTCATCGGCTTACTCTTGCGGCTTATTACTTAGTTTAAGCTACCTTTGACGTATTTACCTGTGCCTTCGAGCTGGGCGGTAAGCGTGTACTGTGTGCATTCCACGGCATCGTTATTGCAGGCTGCTCCGTCTGGGCCAACAGGTTGATAGGTGTAGCACCCAGTTTTCACGGTATTAATGACGGCAACTTGCTTAGCGGGAGCGCAATTATTGTTTTTGTCGCTCCAGCGGGGATCTTTAAGTGTGTCAGTGGACAGGTTCTTGAGATTTGCTTGGCGCCACGCGCTATCGTTGATATTTGCCAAGGTTGGGTAGCGACTATACTGGGCATAATACACCTCAAGCTGGCTCTGCAAGGTGTCGATATCTGCTTGGCGATCTTTATTGCGATTTTGGGCTTGTACACCACTGTAGGTTGTAATAACAAGTGTTGAAAGAATGCCAATGATAATTACCACGACAACCATTTCGATAATGGTAAATCCGGCAGAAGTTTTTTGTGTACGCATTAGCTATAGATTATAACTTTTAGGCCTGGTAAATCAAGCCGTATGCGTAACCCGCAGTACATCGTGCATAGCGACGTGACCACGGAGCGACTTAGTAATGCCATCGAGCGCGAGCGGTACGAAACCCTCGTTCTTAATGAGGCTGGCCTGAAGACTCGCGCTGGTTGTTTTGGGGTCGAGTAATGCCTTGTGAACACGGTCGCTAAACGTGAGAACTTCAGTGAGAGCGGTGCGGCCATTGTAACCAGTGTGGCCGCATGCCTCACAGCCTTCACGATTTGGCCGCCACAAGTGGGTAATAGTTTTGCTTGAAGTGCTCGGACGTTTATCCTCGCCGATGCCAGATTCAATCGCTTCTATTTCTAGTTCGTGAATACGCTTAAAGGCAGCCGGACCGCTTATATTAAAAGACTTTTTGAGCTGTTCGAGCTGGCTCTCGGTAATAGCTGTGCGCATACGACAGTGTTCGCATAATTTTCGTACGAGTCGCTGTGCGCAAACAATTTTGATGCTTGATGCCATAAGGTAGTCGGGGACGCCGAGTGCTCGCAGATGCAAAAGAGAAGACACTGCCGAATCGCTGTGCATTCCGGCTACAACCAGATGACCGCTCATTCCTGTTTCTATAGTCAGGTCGGCTACGTCTTTGTCGGTGATACTACCTACAACAACCACGTTGGGGTCTTGGTGTAAAACAGCCTGAAGGCCTTTGAGCATCGAAAGGCCACTCCGAGGATTAACAGCTGTTTGGTTGGCGTGGGGGATTCGGTAACTGAGATGTTCCTCAATAGTGGCAATACTAAGAGCAGGATTGTTAAGAGCGGCAACCATGCTGGCTTGGGTGGTGGGCCGCCCATGGTGTTTAGGAGCGGTTACAATAATCGTGCCAAAGCTGCGGGCTAAAGCAGTTTGCATAGATTCAAGATTCTTGCCCCAGTAGCCAAGCGCTGCGAGTGGAACCGGAGCTTTGGCCTGGGCTGTTAAATGCAATACGAGTTTTTCGCCGCCGTATACTGGCATAGTTGTTATCTGTACGGTATACGAAGTGTCTTTGACGGTAGTTTGAAAATTGCCTTGCTGAGGCGCTAAAACTTCTTTGGGGTCGAGCAGGGCCATTTCTTTGCATTGTTCAAGAAGAGCCGGCAAAGCTTTACGGGGAATTTTATGCGCACTTCGCAGGTGGCCGTCAATGCGGTAGCGTACAAGAACGTATTGCTCATGGGGTTCAATGTGGATGTCGCTGGCCTGCCATCGGGCGCCGTGCTCAAGCAATAGCTGCACGGTTTGCGCAACTTGCTTACGGGTAAACTTTTCGGCGTTCCCCATTAAACGTCCCAATAAAGACTCTTTCCCATCCATTTCTACCCATTATATCAAAAGCATTACCATTGTGGAGGTATTTTGCGATTTTTATGCTGATTCTTATTTTTTGTTGCAAAGCCGGGCAGCGTACGGTATGCTCGCGCCAGCGACTATCGCAAAGAGTTTAAAAAACTGATATACTATAGGTAAGAATCAAGACGCGAAATGGTGGACGCGCTAAATCTTGGAGGGATATATACATGGCTGATTCTAAATCTGATAAAAAACCAGCAAAAGAAGTGCAAAACGAGGGCAAAGTTAAGGCGTTGGGCCTTGCTATGGACCAAATTGAAAAGCAGTACGGCAAAGGTGCCATTATGAAGCTGGGTGAGTCACAGGTTCAGAAGGTAGAATGCTATCCTACCGGCAGTATCTCGCTTGACCTGGCCCTGGGCGGTGGTATTCCTCGCGGCCGTATTATTGAAATTTATGGCCCCGAAAGCTCGGGTAAGACTACTCTGACACTTCATGCCATTGCTGAGGTGCAGCGCCGAGGCGGGACAGCTGCCTTTATTGACGCCGAGCATGCGCTTGACCCATCGTACGCTAAGCGGATTGGCGTTGATGTGGAGAATCTGCTTCTTAGCCAGCCAGATAACGGAGAGCAGGCACTTGAAATTACCGAAACATTAGTTCGCTCTAATGCCGTGGATCTCATTGTTGTTGACTCTGTAGCTGCATTGGTGCCCCGAGCCGAAATAGAAGGTGACATGGGCGACTCATTGCCCGGTTTGCAGGCGCGCTTAATGAGTCAGGCGTTACGCAAGCTCACCGGTGTTATTAATAAGTCTAAGGCCACAGTGATCTTTATTAACCAGATCCGTATGAAGATTGGTGTAATGTTTGGTAACCCCGAAACTACTACCGGTGGTAATGCTCTAAAGTTTTACGCCTCGGTGCGCATGGACATCCGCCGCATCTCCCAAATTAAGCAAGCCGACGCGGTTATTGGTAACCGTACCAGGGTAAAGGTGGTTAAGAACAAGATTGCTCCACCGTTCCGTGAGGCGGAGTTCGACATTATGTACAACCAAGGCATCTCACGCGCAGGTGATGTACTTGACTTGGCGGTTGTGCACAATATTGTTGATAAATCTGGTGCCTGGTTCGCTTATGGCGATCAAAAGATCGGCCAAGGTCGTGAAGCTGCCAAGACATACTTTATGGAGCACCCCGAGGTAATGGAAGAGATTGCTGTTAAAGTACGCGAGGCTGCTACCAAGGAATAGTCTGCAAAAGGCGTAACAGCGACATGAGAGTTACCGCTATATCGCGTCAGGTCAAAAGACAAGATCGCTACTCGGTGTACCTCGATGAGAAGTTTGCGTTTGGCCTCAGTGAGTCAGGGCTGCTTAAAAGTGGCTTGTATGTCGGCAAGGAGCTAAGCCAAGAAGAAGCAGCAGATCTGGCTGCTCACGTTCAGACAGATAAGGCGCTCACGGCCGCCATTAATTACCTGTCGTATAGGTCCCGAAGTGAGTGGGAAATGCACGACTATTTGCGCCGTCGCAAGGAGATAGCACCGGAGGTTGTAGATGATGTAGTGGCCCATCTGAGCGACCAGGGCCTTCTTAATGATGCACAATTTGCTCACAACTGGGTGGCGAATCGCAGGCTCCTTAAACCTACGAGCAACCGTAAGCTGCGCCAAGAACTCATGCAAAAACACATCAATGATAGCCATATTACGGCCGCGCTTGAAGAGGATGCAGATGAAGAGCAAGCGCTGCGGGCTATGATTGTAAAGAAACGCAGCAAGTATCCAGATCAGGCAAAGCTAATGCAGTATCTTGCTCGCCAAGGCTTTGGCTATGATGCAATCAAAAACGCTCTGGCACACGAGCCGGAATAGGCTCCAGCGGATAGGCAAAAAGCCCGTCCTGTATGCTAGCGTCTGGTAGTTCGCGGATGCCACTCATCCATAGTGCTAGCTTTAGCGACTGTGTGACATCTCGCCGATGATTGATGAGTGTGTTCTCATATGGAGCAACGCCACCGCCTCCGTCTGGGTCTAGTTCAAGCATTTGTTCGGTGATTTTGCTCTCGAGTTCGGCGTGGTGGCGGCCAGTGAACGCGAATCGGCCATCTTCCAGAGGTATGACCACTCGCCGCCAACTTAGCGGACATGAGCAATTATGGTGGAGCGCTGCTCCGCCGATACGACGCAGAATCTTTGGTGGTTGTTCTGTAGTCTGGGGGGAATGCTCCATATGGTTGCCGTTAGGCGAGTGCCCGTGCGTTGGCAGGTATACGTGCATGCGTGTCACGCACAATGACTTTGCGATCGGTAACTTCTACAATTTGCGATCGATCAACGCCAATGTTTCCACTGCCTAAGCCCCTAAGTAATGACTGGCTTACATATATCTTTTGGATGAACATCGATTCAATATCAGTGGCGTAATCATCAACTTTACCTAGTCGCTGCTTGGTGTCTGTAGAAACAACTTTACCAACTAGCTCATAGTGCAGAGGAATAATCTTTTGGAGGCGTACAACATCCTCGGCGTGCACAAGCACATCATGATCATTTACGACAAATCCTTGGGGAAGCGCCTCGCGAATATCTTGCGGTAAAAGGATGAGCTCATCACGGCTAATGCTATCCTGGCAGTAAAAACCTTCAATCTTAAGATTGTGCGGATTAATAATCGGACGAAGAGCTGTTGCTACTTGGGTACCAGACCTAAGGCTCAAGATGGGCTGGTTGAGAAACGCTTGTTTCAGCTGAAGCATATCTTTAGTATAGCGCCCTCGCTGGCCCAGCGCTAGGTATAAGTGGAGGGGTATTTTTCACTACAGATTTTACATTGCATTTTGAGGGGAACTGTCTATACAATCCGCGACGGAAAAAGGAAGTCCCATGCAAAGATTACTATCATTCGGTTTAGCTCTTATAATCCTCTGGCTGCCAGCATATAGCTGGGCGGCGGAGAATAACGCCCTCGTATCGCCAATTCTTATTACAGAGATGCAGGCAGGCACAACCCAAAGCGCCTCACAAGAATTTATAGAGCTATATAACCGTTCGCCCCATGCTATTACGCTTGCTGACGATCGGTGGCAGCTTGAAATTGCAAGTTCAACGGCTTCGGACTGGTCGCGTGCCAAAAAAGTTGCGCTCACAGGTACATTTTACCCGGGAACATATATACTCATTGCCAGTAACTATATCGCAAGTGGAGATACATCAGCCTATCTTGCGCAATATGCCTCGGCCAGCTTTACTAGTGGACTTACCTATCAGGCTGGCCATGTCCGTCTGGTGACCGTAAACCAAGATGGCTCCCGCCAAACGCACGATAGCTTAGAGTGGACAACGCATGATGCAAAAGGGTCGGCGATCAATAAGCCAATTGAAGGACATGCGTTTTTGCTCGATGCTGCCCTAGAGCCCGACGAAAGTATCAAGCGAAAAATAGATGTGCATAGTATGTTTATGGCAACGGGCGATGCAGCTAAGGACTTTGCAGTTTCACATTGCCCTAGCCCGACCGCTACTAATACGTTAGAGCAAGCATGGCAATCTGACGATCCTGAGCTTCTGCCGGAAGCCATCGCCACTGATATAGATATAGACGATCCACTTTGTGAGCCAGCCGATGAGCAGAGTGACACAGATACGCCACTCGAACAAGCAGATAGTGACCCTCCTTCTGTATTAATACCTGGAGAAGCTTCTTCTGTTGGCAGTGCGGCGCAAACAAGAAGTATACCTGCAGGCGATAAGGGTCTTAAGCGCCCTCAGCTCAGTGAACTTCTGCCTAATCCTGCAAAGCCTCAAACCGATGCCGCGGACGAATTTATAGAGCTGTATAACCCCAATCAAACTGCCTTTGACCTATCGGGCTTTAAGCTTATGACGGGAGCTACAAAGACAAAAGTGTATACATTTCCGGAAGGTGCAATGCTACCGGCGGGAAGCTTTAAGGCATTCTTTTCGGGCGAGACCCATTTGAGCCTGAGCAATACGAACGGGCAGGTACGGCTTCTTGACCCGCAAGACACTATTTTAGATACCTCCGAAGCATACCAAACAGCAAAGGAGGGCCAGGCGTGGGTGAAGGCTTCGGGTATTTGGCAATGGACTACGGTGCCAACACCCAATGCGACAAATGTTATCAAAGCACCAGTATCAAAGGCCCAAAAAAAGGCAACAAAAAAAGCGACGTCAAGCAGCAAAGTAAAGAACAAACGAGTCAGCGCACCTGCTTCTAAGGACATTACTGCTACTGCGCCTGTTTCTAATATTGAGCAGACCCCTCTTCATGGAGGTGTACTTGCGGTTATAGGAGGATTCGCGCTACTATATGGAGCATATGAGTACCGACGTGACGTGGCAAATAAAATCCACCAGTTCCGACTGTACCGAGCAGCTCGCCGAGCAGCTCGCCAGTCAACTTCGCGGCGGCGAGGTTCTTGAGCTTATCAGTGATTTGGGCGGCGGCAAAACAACCTTTACACGGGGATTGGCACGCGGCCTCGGCAGTCTTGAAACAGTGGCCAGCCCAACCTTTACCATAAGCCGTGTTTATGAAGCAGGCAGCCTGCATATTCATCATTTTGACTTTTATCGTTTGCACGAAGCAGGTATTATTGCCGAAGAGTTGGCCGAAGTGCTTGAAGATAACCAAGCTATTGTGGTCGTGGAATGGGCAGATGTGGTTCAGGATGTTTTGCCAACGGAACGTCTCACCATCACTATCGAGAAAACACCAGAAGATTCCCGTATTATTACATTTAAGGTTCCTAAACGTTTAGCGCACATTAAAGAGGCTTTGTCATGCTAGTTCTTACTGTACGGACCGATAGCCCTGAGGCTGAGCTTGGCCTTTACGACGGTCAAAAGCAGCTGGCTTACCACACTTGGCAGGCACATCGCGAGCTTTCTAAAGTTATCCATCATCAAATCGAAGATTTGTTGCGAGATAAAGGAAAAAGCTGGAAAGACCTGCAGGGCATTGTGGCCTTTTCCGGGCCGGGAAGCTTTACGGGATTGCGTATAGGTCTAACCGTTGTTAACGCAATAGGGTATGCCGAGGGGATTCCTGTGGTGGCCGGTGGCGGCGAATCGTGGATCGCACAGGGCATAGAGCGTTTGCAAAAAGGTGATCACGACGCGTTGGCCCTCCCTGAGTACGGACGTGGTGCACATATTACAACGCAGAAGAAGTAACAACAAACGTAAATATACGTCTCTATATTGACCTACATTTTAGTTGCAGCGTATAGTAAGGGCAGGATTAGTCTTATTTTCGACAACAGAATCCGCCAAATCACTAAACATCAGATAGAAACTCGATGCTTCTTACCTGCAGATAGCTGTAGCTAGTGACCTGAAAGCAACGCTGCCAAGACTGCTTGTTTGAGACATCCTGTATGAAAAGAAAGGACCAAACATGGACCCAATTACCATAGTGCTCGCTGTGGCTGGGCTTGCTGTTGGTTTTGGCGCAAATAGCGTCGTTACTAAACAGAAACTTGGCTCTGCACAAGAGAGAGCAAATAAAGAAATTTCAAAGGCTAAGCGTGAGGCGCACAAGGTGCTTGATGACGCTCGTCAAGAAGCGGGCAAAATATCAGATCAAACCCGTAGAGAAGAAAAAGCGCGCCGAAATGAATTAAAAGATTTAGAGCAGCGGTTAGTAACCCGCGAAGAAGCACTTGATAAGAAACTGGACGAGCTTGATAAGCGCGCCGAAAAACTGCGCCGAAGCGAGTCAGAGGTTGAGCAGCTCAAGGACGAGATCCGCGACATCCGCAAAAAACAGCAGGACAAGCTAGAAAAAGTCGCTAAACTTACTCGCGAAGAAGCGGCTGACAAGCTTATGAAAATGACCGAGCGTGACATCCGTAATGACCTTACGGGTTTGGTCGCCAAGTTGCAGGACGAGGCCAAAGATCAGGCTGAAGAAAAGGCCTCGCTTATTATCGTGACTGCAATGGAGCGAATGGCGTCAGAAGTGACCGCCGAACGCACAGTTACGTCAGTAAAGCTGGGCGACGACGAAATGAAGGGCCGTATTATTGGTAAAGAAGGCCGCAATATTCAGGCTTTGCAACGGGCTACCGGTGTAGACATTATGGTCGATGACACTCCAGGCTACATCGTGCTGAGTTCGTTTGATCCTGTGCGCCGTGAGGTTGCCCGTCAGGCGCTCGAAATGCTCATGAAGGATGGTCGAATTCATCCCGGACGTATCGAGGAGGTTGTTGATAAAGCGCAGCGTAACGTTGAAAAAGAAGTTGTTCGCGCCGGCGAAGATGCTGCTCGCGAAGTTGGCGTTATCGGCATTCCTAAAGAAATATTGCACCTCCTAGGCGAGCTTAAATATCGTACGAGCTACGGCCAAAATGTACTTAAGCACAGCACCGAAATGGCGCACATTGCGGGTATTATTGCCGAAGAGCTGGGCGCTAATATTAAAATCGCAAAATATGCTGCTCTTGTTCACGATCTTGGCAAAGCACTTACGCACAAAATGGAAGGCAAGCATCACCACATCTCTGGTGAGATCTTGCGCAAATACGGTGCGCCAGAGGCAGTCGCTTTAGCAGCTGAGCAGCACCATGATGATGTCGAAGCTACCTCTGTTGAGGCGCTTATAATCCGTGTGGTTGATGCTATTTCAGCAGCCCGCCCGGGCGCTCGCAACATCAGTGCCGAGAACTTTGTAGAGCGTATGAAGGAGCTGGAAAACGTTGCTACGAGCTTTGAGGGCATTGACAAGGCATTTGCTATCTCAGCTGGACGCGAAGTGCGTGTATTTGTAAAGCCACAACACGTCGACGACCTCGGTGCCATTAAGCTTTCTCGCGATATTGCCACTAAAATCGAATCTACAATGCAATATCCTGGTACCATCAAAGTAAATGTTATCCGCGAAACGCGAGCCGTAGAATTTGCTAAATAGAGTACCTATGCCCGAGAAGAAACAATATGACACCTATCTTATTGATTGGGACGGAACAGCAGCCTGTACACTAGCTATATGGTTAGGCGCATTACAGCAAGCTCACGCAAAACGTGGACTATACTCCACCGACAGAGAACTTGCTGCTGGCTTTGGTGATTGGAACCATTCTGTAAGCCTTGGCGTCAAAGATATTTCGGTTTTTAAAAAAGATGTTGTTGCTTCGGCGCTTGAGCTATGCATGACACCTACCCTTTATCCTGGCACAAAAGACAAGCTTGAAGAGTTACATAGCGATGGCAAAAAGCTTGCCCTTGTTTCTTCCTCGTCGCGTGATTTATTGATGCATGCTGTGGAACATACTGGCCTGGCTTCTCTTTTTGATGTAGTAATCGCTGCAGAAGATGTCGCAAATCATAAGCCCCATCCAGAAAGTATTGAACTGGCCCTGCACAAATTGGGTAGCCAGGCTGCAAGCACCGTATTAGTGGGGGATTCTGATAAAGACCTGGGTGCGGCTCAAAATGCCGGCATTGATTGTATTTTCTTTAATCCTGCCGAACATGCAATCTTTTACGACAAAGATGATCTTGTCCAAAGGTTTAACCCTGTGCGTACCATTACGCAGTGGCAAGAGCTGTAGGGTTACCATGCGTGTGTTATATCTTGGCGATATTATGGCTGAGCCGGGCATTACGCTTATTGAACGCCAACTGCCCAAGCTGCGCCAAGAACTGCATGCTGATGTTGTGATTGCACAGGCCGAGAATGTGAGTCAGGGCAAGGGAATTACAAAAAAAGACTTTGCCCGGCTGCGTGCGGCAGGCATTGATTTTTGCACCGGCGGCAATCATTCTGGCTTTCGGCCAGAAATATATGACGACCTAAACGATCCGCAAAGCCCTATCATCCGCCCGGCAAACTACCCTAAAGGAACCGCCGGTCTGGGCTATAAATATCTTACGACGCCACACGGGCGCGTGCTTGTTGTGAGCTTACTCGGCCAAATTGTAGGCAAAGATGCTGATGTGCCTGTTCAGAATCCGCTGAGAACAATTGATACCATTTTGGCTACAGAGCTTGCAAATAATACGCCCGCCGCAATTGTGGTGAACTTCCATGGCGATTTTAGTAGTGAAAAAGTAGTTATCGGACATTATCTGGACGGCCGAGCCAGCATGGTTGTTGGCGACCATTGGCATGTGCCAACCGCAGACGCCAGCGTTCTTCCAAAGGGAACAGCTCATATGACTGATGTTGGGATGTGTGGCGTGCTACACTCGAGCCTCGGTGTTTCTTTTGATAGTATTATTCCCCGTTGGCGAGACGGTAAACAGACCCGAAACCACTTAGAAACAGCAGGGCCGCGCCAAATTAACGGGCTGTTGGTAAACATACAAAGCAATGGCTTAGCCAAAGATTGTGAGCCAATTAGGCGCATTTACGCTGACGAAAGGCCTTAAGACCGCAACCGCTTATGAAGATCCTGTTGCTGTAGCAGATTATTGAGCATGTGCCACAGTTGCAAAAAGGCGCCAGCGATAAGGGGGTTTGTAATAAGTATGGCATGTGGCTGCTGGCTATACAGAACAATAAGCAGCGAAGACTCGGTAGCGCTCCATTCTACCGGAGCTGTGTAGTCATTTGTTTCGGCCCAGGTTATATCCAAATTGCTCCGTTTATGGGGGGCGTAATCTATGTGCGTGCCTTGGGTAGGCGCACCCATGATGGCTCGCCGCTTAAGGCCGTGTGTTGACGGGGTCATGCGAATCTCATGCATCGTATCAAAACCCATTACCGGTAAATCACTATACGATCGTACAAAATACACGTCCTCGCGCAAGTTCAACTGTCTGACAAAGGCTTCCCGGACCTGCTCTTTGCCGGTAAATGTGGCTGTATCCGGTTGGCTGGTGTGCTTGTGGTACGTGTTGAGCAGGTTGTGCATCATAGAACTAACAATCTCTTCGCGTGCCGTAGCCTGGTTCCGTAAAAATGCGACGTGTTCTGCAAGCGCTGTCGGGCTTTCGAGGTGATATTGCGTCCGCGTGCCTTGCTTTTCTTTGCGGGCAAGGCCAATCTCACAAAGCCGGTCAAATACTTTATAGGCGTTCGAGCGTGTCGTACCAAGTGTTTCAAAACTATCCGCAGGGTTAATAGCTCCTTTTTCGAGCAGCAGGGCATATGCTGCTGCTTGCAATGGGCTGAGTCCAACAGTTTCAAGACTTTTTATATCCATGCCTACAGCATACCATACATGTAAATATTTGTGAATACTATGTTCACATAACACAGTGTAACAGATATCAGGAGAAAAAATTCAGTGAAACACGCTTGACAAATATATCTAGATAGACTTACGATAAGAACTTCTAGATGAGTAAAAGGAACAAATATGAGGATTAACCCGGAGCTAACATTTACAAACATTGATCTTAATCAGGCGCAGCCTGCGGATTTACGCCGTATAGGAATGGGTGTTGCCGTGGAGATGGCGGATGCTTTTGGAGCATCGTTGTCGGCACAGCCAACCGAAAATGAGTTAAAGAGCCTTGTGGGCGCAGTCGGCTCTGCTGCAACCTTGCGAGATAACGTTGCACATGTTCAGGAAGTACTTGGTACAGACCAGAACGCACTTGAGATTGCTCAAAGCTGGGTTAACCGATCGGGGCTTTTAACTCCTGTTCACCGTTCGTATATGAATGCTGAAATGCCTGAGCAGCAACCCGATGTGGTGGCGATGACCGATGGCATGGCAAACTGGATGCAATGGCGCGCAACCAATATCGTGCATGGTGTTGAGCAGGGCGATATTGCTGTCGGTACCCCTGTTATTATGGCCGCAAATTACCGGCCAATGAAGACAGCTGAGCGCGATGACGTTGAAGAAGGCATGACAGCGTATGATTACATGGAGCAAGTCATTGTCCCCCAGGTATCAAATCTGGTCGTGCCGCGGCTTGTTGCAGTAGGTGAGCGCGGCAAAGCGGTTGCAAACGGAGAAGAGGTTGCTGCCGCCGTTGCCCAAGAGGTTGAAAGCGACAGCAGCAGGGTCCTTGTGGTGAGCAATGCTGGTGCGTGGCAACAGGCTGCCGGCCAGATGCGTCGTGCCTTGAGGGGGCGCTTTGACACCGATTATGATGCACGCGGCGACCGATTAAGCGTACTTGCTGCAAGCCAAATTAAGCAGCCAGACGGTACCTATAAAGATATCGCGGTCGGTGACGGTTCGGAGCCAAGGAGTCAGGCGCAAGACCCGAACGCAGCGTTAGGATCAGTTGCGCGCGGCATTCTTGAAATGCGCCGCCATATTGCCTAAAGCAGCGCGAATAACCTGTAACGACTGGCGGATGCAAACCTCGCTTTAGGGGTGGTATTCGCCAGCGTTATCTGGTATAATCTGGTTTGTTACCGTTTTCGGGGATTGGCGCAGTTGGCTAGCGCGCGCGGTTTGGGACCGCGAGGTCGAAGGTTCGAGTCCTTTATCCCCGACCAACTTGTTTTTTAAGAAGCTCTTTTTCTAAGGGCTTCTTTTTATATTGCTGACGTTTAACTATGGTCTGTTTGGGTGTGGGCAGTAGCTGTTAATTTGCTGCACTTCTTTTTGCGATTTCATGCCATACCAAAGCGCGTATGCTCCGGCTTCACAGGCGCTCCCTTCGCCGGTAATGCGCCCTATCTGGCGGGCTGTTTGCGCTTCTGTGCTTAAAAAGATCATTCCGTGCGTAAAGATACGACCGATGTTTTGGGCTTTGTGACAGGTACTCTGTGCGGTCCGCTTACCGTCGCCACTGAGCCAGTAGCCATTGGGCGTATCTATACGCCGTAATCGTACCTCTTGGTCTGGGCTGCTGCTGTAGCCGTAGACCTCATCTTTATAAATAACGGGGCGGACGATAATGTCAAAGGAGTTCTTTATGGCGCGGCCGGGAGTAATCTCGGTTGGCACGACGTAGCTGTTGTCGCACACCGTAATATTGTCGCCGGGTTGGAGGGTAAAGCTTTCGGGCGGTTTGGTAGGCATGGTGGCTACTGTAACAGCTATCAGGCCGACGCCTGTGCCAACAACGCCCCAAAGCATGAGGGGCGTTCTTTCTCGAAGGGCATGGGTTATCTCTGGCATAGGTAATGTATTTTGCTGACCTGAGGAGTATAGCGTACTTTGGTGCGGTCCGCTATGGCTATTTGTTGCAGGGCATAAGATAATTGCGACTGTTTTGCATTTAATGGCAGACGCAACTATGCTAAAGATACTATGAAGTATTTTGCAATGAAGATTGGTGTCACGATGGCGTGCTTAATAGCGGTGGTTGGTGGTATCTGGTGGGCGGTGTCACGGCAGCAACCTTCTACCAAATCTGCGCATGGCCTTCAGGTGACGGCTAGTTATTATCCGTTGTATGAATTTGCCCGCCAGGTAGGCGGCGACGCAGTTACGGTGCGTAATATTACGCCAGCCGGGAGTGAACCGCATGATTTTGAGCCTGCGGCCAATGTACTGGCACAAGCAGAATCGTCTGACATCTTTATATACAACGGAACAGGTATGGAGCCCTGGGCGGCTGGTTTTGTACAGACCTATGCCGGAACCGCCATTAAGGCAAGTGATGGCTTGACGCTCCGTGGCGGTGAAGAAGGCCACAAGGATCCGCACTTTTGGCTTGATCCGGTGGCCGCGCAGCATATAGTTACGTCACTGCGCGATGCTTTTTCAAAAGCAGATCCGAGTCACAGTGCGCTGTATGCCCAAAACGCACAGGCTTACAGCGACCAACTTGCCCAATTGGACGCGGCGTACCATCAAGCCTTACAGCACTGCCAACTGCGTACGGTAGTAACCTCCCATGATGCTTTTGAGTATCTGGCACAGCGCTACAACTTTTCGGTGATTCCTCTTGCGGGCTTGAGCCCAGAAGAAGAGCCTAGCGCTGCACATCTGGCCAATGTTGCAGATATCGTCCGCCAGAAAAACATCCGGTACATCTTTTTTGAAAGCTTGGTGAGTCCACGCTTAGCTGATACTATAGCCACAGAAACCGGGGCAAAAACCCTCGTATTTGACCCACTTGAAGGGGTGAGTGATGCAGATCAAAAAGAAGGAAAAAACTACGTTTCTATCCAGAAACAAAACCTCCAAAATCTCGCAACAGCGCTTGCATGCCGATAAAGAATTGTTGCTTGACGTAGACAACGTAGCTGTTCGTTATGCCACTGAAACGGCTTTGGAGAATGTCTCGTTTTGCGTGCATCGCGGAGAGTTTATCGGTCTTATCGGACCAAATGGTGCGGGGAAGACCACATTACTCAAAGTAGTGCTCGGGCTGATCCAGCCTTCTGCAGGGCACATAAACCGTTCGGTGCATTCCATTGGCTATGTGCCCCAGCGGGGCAACTTGTATCACGGTATCGTGCCGATTAGTGTGATCGAAGTTGTGAGCCTGGGGAGTCGCGGATCTCAAAAAGAAGCGCGGACTGCTCTTGAGCTTGTTGCAATGGAACATCTGGCCGACAAACGTTTTAGCGAACTATCGGGCGGCCAACAGCAGCGGGTTATTATCGCAAAAGCACTGGCGGCACATGCCGACGTGCTTATTCTGGACGAGCCGACAACCGGCATTGACGATGCCTCCCAACGTGAATTTTATGCGCTCCTACGTAATCTACAACAACGGGGCGTAACCTTAATTATGGTTTCGCACGAAGTTGAATCTGTCCTTACTTTGGTAACGCGTGTACTCTGTATCAACACCTCTATTTTGTACGATGGGCCGCCCGAACACTTTGAGTCAGATGCCTATTTGCCGCAAGTATACAAAGCGCATCATCGCCGTTTGCACCATCACCATACGGGAGGCGAGCATGCCTGAGCTACTACAGTATTCCTTTATGGTTCGTGCACTTTTAGCGGGAGCAATTGTTGCAGTTGTGGTGCCAATGCTAGGTAGCTTTTTAGTGGCTCGCCGCTACTCTCTTATAGCGGACAGTTTAGCGCATGTAAGCCTGGCGGGAGTGGGAGCGGGGCTGTTGCTGGGTTTTGCGCCAGTACTGGTTGCGGTTCCGGTTACTGTTGCCGGTGGGCTATTCTTGGAGTGGCTCAGGCAGCGGCAGCGGTTAAGCGGCGATGTAAGCCTGGCGATTCTAATGAGCGGCGGCTTGGCCTTGGCAGTGGTTCTGGCGAATCTTTCTAGCGGGAGCAACGTTGACTTTACTAGTTTCTTATTTGGGAGCATTACCACCGTTACTTCTTCAGACTTGTACCTCCTTGCGATTATCGGCCTCATAACGTTGGGCTGTATCGCCTATAATTTTAGGGCACTTTTGCATATTTCTTTTGATGAAGATAGTGCGCGCATTGCTGGATATAGAGTTACAGGGCTTAATTATTTGCTCACAGCATTGGCGGCGGCCATGGTTGTGCTCAGCCTACGGATAGTGGGTGGTTTGCTCATTAGTGCCTTGCTGGTAATTCCGGTGGTTACTGCCAGCCGGTTAGCACGAAGTTTTGGCGCGACTATGGTATGGGCTACCTTTGCAGCGCTTATTGCCGTGGTAGGCGGGTTATGTATCGCGTTTTACGCGGGTATTGCTGCGGGTGGAGCAATTGTGCTCACGGCGCTTTTGCTACTATTGCTTTCTGGTATTTGGAAGCGGTGATATTTTTACTAGCGAACCGCTGTATATAAGCTATACTAACTATATGGAGCATGACCCCAGCTACTCAAATGTCGGCTACCGGGTTCTTAATTATCTTGACTTTATTAACGTGCGCCCGCCAGAGGAAGTAATTGCCTTTCACGGCTTGCTGCATGAAAAAGCGCGCACCAACCCCGATGGTGAGTGGCGGGGGATGTATGTAGACTTTTACGAAGCCCTCGGGCTTTACCCGGAAGATGTTGACGAGCGACGAATAGGTCGCTCTGTTACTATATATGAGACATTTGCCAGTAGTGGCGACCCTAATGAGGTTCTGTTGGTGCTTGGGCTGCTTCCGCGGCTTTGGCCATTTAGTGTTGACGGCACGGTGCGGGTTTTGCATCGTGCTCTTTCATGGCGTGGTACAGCACTGTCGTGCCATATTGTTCATGGTGCCGCCGAATTTACCCGGCAAACGCTATTGGGAGAGGGGCAAGAGCTGACCTTTTTATTGCCACGGCCCCAGCGTCGGCTCGTGGCGCATTATTCCCAGCTTGCGTAGAGTATTGCACGCTGTGATACTATTGGTTTATTCGGGGTGTGGCGCAGCTTGGTAGCGCGCAGCGTTCGGGACGCTGAGGTCGCAGGTTCAAATCCTGTCACCCCGACCATACGATAATTCAGTGGCTTTCACCAGGCTGGCAAAGGGTTCTTTCCAGAGGTAGGAGGCCACTTTTTCGTTATCAACACGCAGGTTCAAAAACAAAATGCGGCATAGCACGTCTTTTTCGACGGCTGAACCTGCACGCATCTTGGAGGCGGCTGTTTTTATGACGTTCAAAAACTCGGCCTTGGATAGCTTGATTTGCCGAGGGTCAACGATTTTGGCTTCCAACTTGGTGATGCGGTCTTCGTAGTCGGCCTGCTGCTCGGCGAGTTCGGTAATACGCTTGTCGTTGGCCTTGTAAACAGCCGATGATTTGTCGAAGCTGGTAATATCTAATGCTCGCTGGTTCAGCTCGCTTTTGACATGTGACAATGCACCACGCAGGCTCTGCACTTGTTCTTTGATGGCAATAATCTTAGTGTCGGTCATAGCATCTAGCCGCCTGCTGTATCGTTCGTAGGCTTCATCGGTCAACTCTAATGTATCGAGCTTCTGATAAATCGAGTTGAACACATGCTTTGCACGCAGCGACTTCGGTTTCCTGGTACAGGCTGGATTGTCGCAGCGATACGTCAGCACATACGTGCCGCTGCCAGTCTTATTTTTGCCGACCTGCATGTGATTGCTGTCTTCGCAGACAGCACAGTACACCATGCCACGCAGCGGATAGAAGGCGGTACGCTTCTTCGGTGCTGTATCCTTGGTTCGGCTGTATCCGAGGGCTTGTACCTGGTTGAATGTTGCTTCGTCGGTCACAGGTAAGAAGCTGGGCTGTATTTGCCGCAAATCGACATTCTGATTAGCCTGCACAAGCAGGCCGTAATTGAACGGGTCACGGAACATGCGAGCGATGCCGCTGACCCTGGGCAGGATGTTGCGTGCTGCACCTTTTCGAGGTTTTGTTTGGCGGTGTACGCCTTGCTCAATAAGGAAGTTGGTAATCTTTTCTACGCTCTCGCCAGTGGCACGCTTCTGCCATGCTTGCTGGATAATCTCAAAATGCTGGTTTGGCTCATACAGGCCAGTTTCTTCGCTACGGTCGTATCCCCACTTAGGCGTACCAGATGATTTACCTTCGTCAAGGTTGCCGCTCACACCTCGACTGACTTTGGCTGAGAGGTCATCAGAATACTGCTTGGAGAACACAAATAGCATCCCTAACAGCATCTTGCCGTTGGCATCATTGCTGAATTGATGGCTGTTGAATCGGATGTCTTTCAGCTCATTTTCGTCGAGCATATTGATAATCTGACCACCTTCCAGCATGTTACGGCACAAACGGTCAGGATGCCATGAAAGGATGGCATCGTACTTCTTGCCGATGTCAGCAAGCATCTGCGTAAACTGTGGTCGCTGACCTGGCTTCTTGGCTGACTTTTTCTCCTTGATTATGGCGACGATTCGCAAGCCTTCACGCTCTGCTAGGGCTTTACAGTCACGGATTTGGTCTTCGATTGACCGCACTTGGCGGTTTTCATCCTCGGTCGATTTGCGAGCATACAAAACGTACCGCAATTTGGTCAGTTCAACTGGTTGGTTCTGGCGAGCCATAATCTGTTATTATACCATATTTTGAGCCGTTCTACCTCTGTTACAGTTCGATGCGGCCACCATTATTGTCAGCGATACTAGTTTCATTGAGTTTGGCGAGCGGCGAGCTGGTATCGACCTGCTGCAATGCTTCTACAAGTTCAATAAGGCCGTCATCCTCATGCGGAGGTTCTATTGTCGGTGGGAGTTTACGCAACACCAACGCCATGCGGATACTCCCTCTGATAAGCCAGCACTTCTTGCTCGTATGCCTTGAACCGTTCCATGACGCTGCCTGGGCGTGACTCTGGGTCGATTTTGGGTGGTTCTTCGACCTGATGAGCGAAGTCATGCTTTTCGAGCCACCATTGCGAGGCTCGCATATCACCGCCCCTTATTGCCTTTATGACGTTCTTACGAGCGGTGATAGCGACCGACTGCTGTGCGAAGTACATTTTGTCAGCAAAATCGCTGTCATCCCGACAGCGGCGATAGTAAGCCTCATGGCTAATACCAGATTGAATACATGCCTGCCGAACCGACAAACCGTCTCGAAAGGCACTAACTAATAAACTGACAACATCGGGCTTGTCAGTGACTTTGGGGCGTCCTGGTGTGCGTTTTTTAGTAGAAGGCATGACGAATCCTTGGGATTCGCCTCTTGCCAGCTATTGTAATCCAATATACGTCCCTTGCAAAGACCCAGGCGTATGCTTATCTGTTGCAGTGTGCTATAAATGAGGGCAACATGCATAAAGATGATATCCTTGCTGAAATCAAGCGTACTGCTACCGAAAATGATGGCAAACCGCTCGGTGTAGCTCGGTTCGAGCAAGTTACTGGAATCCGACCCTACGATTGGGGTAAGTTCTGGGCTAGGTTTAGCGACGCACAAAAAGAAGCAGATTACGAGCCAAACACATTAGTCGGCTCCTTTACGGATGAGCATTTACTAATAAGGATGGCGGCACTTACAAGGGAGTTGCAAAAGTACCCGACGAACAAGGAGATGCGGCTCAAACGATACAGCGACCCCGATTTTCCAAACTCCAAAGTTTTCGAACGGTTTGGCAGTAAGCAAAGCCTCGTGCAAAAGCTCCTGGCTTTTAGCCAGGCCAATGAAGAATATGCCGATATTGTGCCGATTCTTACGCCGCTAGTTGCACCTGGCGGCGACTCTATTGATGATGGCTCGAACGATGCGGTCGTAGACAGCTATGGCTTTGTGTACCTGGTAAAAGGTCATCCAGGTGAGTACAAAATCGGTCGCACCAACCTGGTTGATAGAAGATTGTCGGAGCTTGGAGCGACCGCCAGCATCGAGCAGACACTGATTCACGAAATCAAGACTGATGACCCTGCTGGCATTGAGGCTTATTGGCACAGGCGGTTTGCAGATAAGCGGATGAAGGGCGAATGGTTCAAGCTGACGGCAGCCGACGTAAAGACCTTCAAGCGGTGGCGACGCATTTACTAAGAAAGGGATTCTTATGACTAAAACTATCAAAACATTACAGTGGAACATTGGCGGCGGTAAGGTACGACAAGCCGATGGCGATGTGAGTGTTCTTGCATCCTACAATACCGACGGTTTGGATAGTATCATCGCTCTAATCAAAGAGGTAAACCCCGATATTATCACGCTCCAAGAGATACATTCGAACGACCAGCAGAATCAAGTCGAGGTTATTGCAAACGCTGTTGGCTTACCCTACTACATTAGTGATTTTTATGCCGATTCACACATTGAGGAGGGTCAGCGACTTGGGCAAGGTATCATCTCTCGGTATCCGATTTCCGACCATCAATATGCTCAATTCCAAAACCCCCATTACGAAGTGATATGGGAGGATGGCAGTACTGCTATCTCTCACGACAAGGGAGTGACCGCCTGTAATGTTGATACTGGTGATGGTGAGCTTGTCGTAAAGACGTTACATCTTATACCATTCCGACGCTTCGACATCGACCCAGAATCTGACAAGGCTGCGGATGTTTTGTCTGATGTGCAAACCAAGGTGGCTGGTGACGCTGTAAGGTTGCTCATTCAGGGAGATTTCAATCTGGACTATTCCACTTTGCGAGCTGTACTGCCAACCATACTGACAGATGACGTACAAGAGGTAACACAAGACGCCCCGACCACTCCCAAGGGCAGGAAGCTAGACCATGTAATTTTCAGGGGCATACAGCTCGAAGGCAGTAGTGTGAGGGATACGGTACTCACTGACCACTATCCAGTGATTACAACATTCAAGATATAACTATTCGGTTCAAAGGTCGCTTGGCTATGCTGCTAGTAGGTGTATGCCACTGATAACTGCCGATTTTGAGCCTCACGCAGCTGACGGCTCCATGCTGGTGCTGGATTATCAATAAAGTAGTCGGCTATACTGGCTAGTAGTGGTTCAAAAGATGTATCATCTGCTCGACCATCCAAAGATATAGTGTAAGGTATAAGAATTATGAAAAGAGCAACAAAAACCCAGGCGCGCAAGCTTATGATATGGGGCGGAATAGGCTATGGGCTAAGCGCACTCCTCAGTTTGCTCACCCTATGGCGCATTTATGGCAAGGCTGGCTGTCAACATAACTGCAGCGATATGAGCTTTGGCTTTGAACAAACACTTTCACATATTGCTTTGGGCGTGAGCTACATATCGTTGGCTGCTGTCATTGCTGGCGTCGTGCTGTTCTTTATGGCAAAAAAGGCCAAATAATAACCACTCATTGCTTCGGGCTAGCCAAGGGTTAGTACTACTACACCAAAAATACTTATAAAGCCGCCAAGCAACGGAATGAGTTTGACGTTTTCTTTAAAGTTACGCAGAGCCAGAAAAACAGTAAGTACCGGGTAGCAGGCGGAAATGGCTGTTACAATGGCCCCTGAACTTGCTTCCACGCTAATACCGTTGTTAAGAGCGATGACGCCCAGTAACTGAATAAGGCCGGCTCCAACGATATACTTGTTAGTGCTGAGCCGTCGGAGCTTGGTAAAGGTGATTGCCTCGCTTGAGCGCACAAAGGGAATAATCACAGCCAACAGCACAAGCACGCCACCAAACTCGATAAGGCTTGCCACCTGCCAGCCCAGCCGCTGTATGCCTTGTGCCAACAAGGCAAAGCCAGTTCCCCACACGAGTGCTGTCATGAGGCCCCAGGCAGGGCCGGCACCTACTCTTTTGAAAATCTTTTCGTTACTAATGATTTCGGCGGCAAGCAACAGGCCGATCATAATACAGGCAATACCAATGAGTTGTTGGCGAGAAAGGGTGGCATGAAAGGCAAAGAGCGCCAGTGCCGTGGTGACCAGAGGGTAGGCTCCGCCAATCGGGCTCACTAGACTCACCGGCCCAATGGCTAACGACTTAAAGAAGCACAGTGAGCCGAGGGTGAGCACCATGCCCGCGCCAAAAGCATACCAGAATCCAGCCGCGGTAAGGTGTAGCTGCGGATGCATAAATACCAGGTAAAGGATGCCGAAGCCAGCGGCGCCTACGAGGTTTACGAGCAGCGAAGCAGTTATGGGGCCGAGATTCTTAGATGCCTTAGCACACAAGAAGTCCGAGAATCCCCATGCTATTGCTGCAGATAACCCCAAAAGCGTCACCAAAAGGCTATCGCTGATCACTGAATGAGTCCTGTTGAGTGGTGCGGGCTATTGCCTGGGTGATAGTTTCAAAATAATGCTGGCCATGGGGGACGTATGTTTGCAGCGAAGCGTCGGTTACTTCAGCAATGAATGCTTCTAACGGCTTCCAGAGTAGTTCACTAACCTCGTTTTCTTCACGGACCATAGCCATCTCGTTGGTCATTTCAAACAAATATAACCATTGCAGCTCGTTCTCTAATCCCATGTCGGTCTCCATTTTTGTGCGGTAGACACCAACAAAAGACAGTTGCTGTTTGGTTAGGTTAAGGCCAATCTCCTCTTTAGTCTCGCGCAGGGCAGCCTCGATGGGCTGTTCGCTGATATCAACATGGCCTGCTGCCGAAACATCGAAGCGGCCAGGCCATGTGCGTTTGCCCCCGGCTCGCTTTTGAAGCAATATCTCGACACCATGACTGGTTCTGCGCCATACCCATACATGCGCTGCGGCGTGCAGTAAACCTTTTTCAATGATATCGGTCGCAGAGGCTGAACTGCCTGCAATGGGTAGACCTTGTTCGTCGTAGAGTTGCCAGTCGTTTTTCATACTTGCCATTGTACCATCTTGCAAGGGGAGGTATTATAAGGTTCATGGTGGCATTCATTCTTGCCTTGGTAGTTGTCGGTATTATTCTGATGATTGCGGAGCATCTGGCTCACAACACTGACTTGCACGCGGAAGTGACGCGTAAATTTGTGCACATGCTAGTGGGTACATTTGTGGCCTTTTGGCCTTTTTTCATGTCGTGGCGTCAAATTGAAATAATGAGCCTACTCTTTTTTATCGTTATCGCCCTGTCTGTTAAATTTACGTTCTTCCGTTCTATACATACGGTGCCGCGCCAAGCGGTTGGTGAGCTATTGTTTGCCATGGTCATTGGCTTTTTGGCGCTTATTAGCAGTAGCGAGTGGATCTTTATGGCAGCAATGCTGCACTTGAGCCTGGGCGACGGCGCTGCCGCTATTATTGGCTTGTTATATGGCGACAAGAATCAATATAAGGTGTTGGGAAAGACGAAGAGTATCGCCGGTACCAGCGCCTTTTTTGTCACTTCTTTAATGATAATGATCGGGTACGTAGTATTTTCGGGCGGGCCAGGCGGAGTCATTACCCTCGCCTTAGTGCCAATCATGGCCACTGTTACGGAGAATCTTGCTATTAACGGCACTGACAACCTCATAATGCCTCTGCTGGTAGCGTTTATTTTGGGCGGCGCAACATAGAAGCGCAAACAAGCCAGGCTTTTTGGCTATCAATGATATAATAAGCCCATGTTAGCACTGGCACTTTTCTCCTGGTGGTATACCGCAGGCTGGATGGCTCTTGGCCGCCGGATAGAACAGCGATTGCGTCGCACTCTGGAATTCTTTTCGGTAGGTTTGCTGGCGAGAACATTGTTCAACCCATTCCGTCAGATAGCAGCCGTAAAGGGGCACGGGTCGCTTGACGCACAGTTTCGCGCATGGGCCGATCGCAGCTTCTCACGGATGATAGGTGCTGTTATGCGCTCTATTTTTATTGTTACTGGTATCCTGACGAGCTTTTTGGTGCTTATTATTGGGACGGTGCAGTTCTTGCTGTGGCCAATAGTGCCAGTGCTGCCTCTTATTGCATTACTTGGTGTAGCACTGGGGTGGACGTTATGAACTTTGACTACAATAGCATCCGCGCCCGCAAAGCCCGTTTTGCGGTAATAGTCACCTCTCAGGCTATGAAGCTTTTCTTGCCGTTTATTGCGATTGCACTTGTTATTGCAGCGCTGAGCCTGCTCTTTTTGCAAGTCGCCTTAGGGTGGTTGCTCTTGCTAGTGGCCTCGCCGATTATCATGTTGGCAGTATGGGCTCGATGGGAACTGAACGACATTCCACCGCAGCCAGGCGCACAAAGCGTTGATGGCTTGCTCAGCTCTAATCTGCTAGGTCGTCTACCAAAAGATTTTAACCCCCAGCAGCTTGCTAAAATCGCGCTAGAAACACCTGGTGGTAAATTTATGTATTACCGTTTTGCTGTCACAGCTCAGCTTTACGAGGCTATTGCCAGTAATGATCCAGCAGCCTTGCCAGCCGTTTGGCAGGAAGCTGACCGGATCCGCCAAGGCCTCGGCCAACCAAAGATAAGCAGTGCGGCGGTATTGGCGGCTATTTTGCGGCTTGTTCCGAATATTAATCAGGAGCTCGCGCACGCCAAGATTGATGCCGACGACCTGGTGGCTGGTGTGGGTTGGTATCATCACATCCAGGATGTTATTTCCGAGCATGGTAAGCGTAAAAATGACGGTGGAATTGGCCGGGACTGGTCGTTCGGATTTACGCCTCAGTTGAGTCATTTTGCTACCAATATTAGCCAGCAGGTTCAATATGGCGGCCTGTTGACGCGCGATGTGCCTTCGCACCAAGCAGTTCTGGATAGATTGGTAACGTTGTTTAGTCAGGGCGGCCGGCAGAATGCAGCACTCATCGGTCCGCTCGGAACGGGTAAAACAACGCTTATTCATGCCTTGGCAGAGCGGTTGCTTGATGCCGACAGCAAGGTTCCCCAAAAACTTAAGTTTCAGCAGGTATTTGCGCTTGACCCTTCGACGCTCATATCGCAGGCACACGGACGGGGCGAGCTTGAGGGGCTTATTCAGCAGCTTTTTTACGAAGCATTTGCCGCCAAAAATATTATTTTGTTCCTGGACGATGCACATTTGTTCTTTGAAGATGGCACCGGCTCTGTTGATCTAAGTAATGTGCTGCTGCCTATTTTAGAAGGTGGCGCGCTGCGCATTATTTTAGCTATGGATGAGCAGAACTGGTTGCGGATTGCCCAGCGTAACCCGGCTTTGGCGCAGTATCTTAACCGAGTGCCAGTTGCGCCAACAAATGAGCAGGAAACGATGCTCATTCTTGAAGACCAACTTATTATTATGGAGCATCGTCAAAATGTGGTGTACATGTATCAGGCTTTGCAGGAAGCGTATCGCCTCAGTGACCGCTACATGCAAGATCAGGCAATGCCAGGCAAAGCATTACAGCTGCTAGAAACAGCAGCCGGTTTTGCCCCCGATAAGCTCGTTACTGCCGAGTCGGTGAGCGATGCCGTAGAGAAAACAACCGGCATTAAAGTGGGCACTGCCAACAATACTGATGAGCGCCAAACGCTTCTCAATTTGGAAGATCTACTTCACCAACGCATGATCAACCAAACAAGAGCAGTGCAGGTGGTAAGTGACGCGCTGCGCCGGGCTCGAGCCGGAGTTCGCAACCCCGACCGACCAATTGGTACGTTCTTGTTTCTGGGGCCAACGGGTGTAGGTAAAACTGAGCTTTCTAAGGCACTGGCTGCGGTGTTTTTTGGCGGCGAAGAGCGCCTGGTGCGACTTGACCTAAACGAGTACAGCCAGCCAGGTGACGTGAACCGTCTCATTGCCGACGCGGCTACTGACCCACATAGCTTAACCGCCCAAATTGCCCAACAGCCCTTTAGTGTCGTGTTGCTTGATGAGATTGAAAAAGCGCATCCTAACGTGCTCAATACGCTCCTACAGCTCTTGGATGAAGGCATTTTGCGCGACATAAATAACCGCCAGGTTTCGTTCCGTGATGCAATTATTATTGCTACGAGCAACGCTGGGGCCGACCGGATTCGCCAATATATTGAAGCTGGCTGGCAGGTAAAAGATTTTGAGCAGCGGTTTATGGATGAGCTTATTAATAGCAACCAGTTTAGGCCGGAGTTCTTGAACCGCTTTGATGAAGTAGTACTCTTTAGGCCGCTTAACCAAGACGAACTTTTACAGGTGATTGATCTGATACTAAAAGGTGTTAATAAAACCTTGGCGCAGCAAAAAGTTTCTTTGTTGGTAGACGATGACGCCAAGCGCTTTTTGGTACAAGCAGGTTACGACCCGCGTATGGGCGCCCGCCCGATGCGCCGCGTTGTGCAGCGTGCTGTGGAGAATGTTGTGGCTAAACGAATGCTGGGTGGTCAGGTTATGCCTGGCGAGCAGATTGTCGTAAGCTTACAGGATGTGCAATCAGCCTTGGGTCAAGAAGGTCAGCCGACGGCTGGCGGCGGCTATGACGACCAGCCACCGCAAACACCTGCTGCTCAAAACTCCGCTTCGCCGCGTGCAACAGGGCGTACAGATTATACTGGCTATACGCCGCAAAGTTCTTACGACAACGACCAAAGCCGCGTTACGCCCTGGACACCGCCAGAGAATTAAAAATCGCCGTCGTAGAGCTTAGCAAATTCTTTGCCTTTAGTAGTGAGTGATATCTTTGCCGTGGTGCCTGCTGACTTAATGATGCCATGCACATCGCCGACGCGGCGGGCGTGCGGGTCGAGCTGAAATTCAGTAAAGCCATACTTTTCTACATGCGTCTGCCCGTTATATTTGTAGACTGATTTTAGTATATCGGGGAACCATTTAAAGTCTTTAAGATGGGCAAACTCTACAAACTCCTGGTTCCAGAGCACACGGGGGTCCTTTTTGGCTATATTCTGCCGCTCAGTCTCAACCTGTACTTGAGCCTGAAGGGTGCGGCTTGTTTGCCTTGCCAGTGACTCCTTCTTTTGCATCAGACGTTTCTCTTCCTCAATTTTTACGTTATGCTTAGCTACCCTAAAGCGTTGCTCTTTGCGATAAAAGTGAATTAGGAGCAGCTCAGGCAGAATCCATATAAATAAGAAGGTCAGAAGAATGGGCCAGAGGAGACCTTCTACAAAAGGCGTGCTGGCATGGCTTAAGCCGTGCCAGCCAAAGAAGTAATGATTGAGATATTCATTTTTTAAGAGGTGATATTTTGCGTAGATAAGATGTTCGTCAACAAAGAGGCCGGTATACAGTCCCTCCCAGTGGAATGCTGACCAAAAGAACAAGTAGGTTCCTATGGTCGCGGATGCGACGCGACTGCGTACCATCTCGGCCAGGGAATTACTTATTTCTCCCATACATACTATTATGGAGGAGCGTATCGCCGAACGCAAGCATAACTGATTTTATGTAACTTTAACTACACTTTTATCGCATGTGCACGCAGAGCGTTAAAGATAACAACAACATCTACCAGCTCTTGAACCAGCGCACCTGAAACGGGCGAGAACTTACCGGTAGAATACAGAGCCATAAGTCCAATGCTCATGCCGATGCCAATGAAAATACTTTGTTTGGCAATAAAGAAAGTGCGTTTTGCAATGGCAGTGCCTACGGCAACCTGGCTTAGGTCGTCCTTCATGATGACAACATCAGCTGATTCGCTTGCAGCTGTTGAGCCACGGGCACCAAGGGCGATGCCGACATCACTTGCGGTTAGCACTGGCGCGTCGTTTACGCCGTCGCCCACGAACGCCACGGGCTTTTCGGGCAGGTTCTCAATGGTTTGCAGCTTATCGGCGGGTAAGGCCTCGGCGGTGATGTCCTTGATGCCTAGCTCTTTACCAATGCTGTGGGCAATGGTTTTATTGTCCCCTGTAACCATTAAGAAGTTAGAAATGCCCAGTTTTTTAAGCCGCTTAATAGTGCCGGCAGCTTCTGCGCGGATCTCGTCGCGACAGGTGATAACTCCGGCGAGCTTACCGTCAATAGCAATGTAGGCGGCAGTTTTGTCCACCTCGTTTGCCTTAAATGAAGATGGAAAGACGATGTCATTTTCTTGGAGTAGTGCGGCGCGGCCGACAAGCACCTGCTTACCGCCAATGGTTGCCAGCGCCCCCTTGCCAGAGACTTCTTTTACATTCTTGGCCTTGGGTGTTTTAACGTTCTTTTTGGTACCATATGCCACAATGGCCTGAGCGAGTACGTGGGTGGAATTCTGCTCAATGCTGGTAGCCAAGCCCAAAACGGTTTCTTTATCGTAGCCGTGAAAAGTTTTAACTGAGTCTACTACCAGCTCGCCTGAAGTAAGCGTACCTGTTTTATCAAAGGCAAACGTTTTGGCCTCGGCTAATCGCTCTAGGCTGGAACCGGTTTTGACAATAACCCCCTGCTTAGCACTCCGGCTCATGCCCGAGATAACGGCGATAGGCGCAGCCAGAATGAGTGGGCAGGGAGTGGCTACAACCAGTACCTGCAAAAAGCGTAACGAGTCACCACTGAGCCACCATGCCAGGCCGGCAATTGCAAACGAGATGGCGGTAAATGGCACGCTGTAGCGATCGGCAAGACGCACAAAAGGCGTTTGCGCATTGCTAGCAGCCTGTACTAACTTGATGATCTGCTCGTACTGGCTGTCGGCAGCACTGTGAATAGCCCTGGCGGTAATGGCACCATCGAGGTTGACCGACCCGCTGAGCAAGGAATCGCCGACGCTCAAGCTGCGCGGCAGGCTTTCGCCGGTAAGGCTTGATTCGTCAAAACTGGCTGCCCCTTCGATTATCTCGGCATCCACCGGAACGATCTCGCCGGGCTTTATAAGAATCTTATCCCCTACGGTTACTTCTTTAACGCGCACATCAACTACCTTGCGGCCGCGCAAAACGTGCGCCTTTTGCGGAGCGCGGTCGAGGAGGGCATCCAGCTCACGCGAAGCACGCTTATCGGCATAATCTTCGAGACTTTCACCTCCGCTCAGCATCAGAACAATAACAATTGCCGCCCAATATTCGTGCATTACGATAGAGGTGATAATAGCGGTGGCAGCTAGGATATCCACGCCATACGTGCCCGATTGCAGGTCTTCCCACATGCCGCGCAAAAGGGGAATAAGCTCTAGCCCGGCGGTAATGCCCAGGACCCAGTGGGCGGCTACATCTTTACCGGCAAGGTCGAGCGCGAGGGCGATAATCGCGGCTAATAACGCAAAGCCAAAGGCGGCGTATTCTTTAAAAAAGTGGACAATCTTCTTCACATGTAACTCCTCGTAGATCTTTGCAAACTCGTTACCTATAGTATACCGCAAAGTTACAGAGATGCGGCAATTCTGTAGTCGGCAATAAAGTCGCCATCATCGTCTTTAGTGGCACCGTTGATCCAAGCTTGCTCGACGACGGCTTTATAAATCCGCTGCTGGCCACCGGGCAAGAACTTTGTGATGGTGTCAAACGGTTTGCCGCGTTTTTGGCCGAGCAGATCGAGCGCATTGCGTACCTCGGCTTCATGGTTGACCACACTTGCCTGACCTTGTATATACACACCGATGTTTTTGTCGAAGACTACGATAAAAACCGCGCCATTTTCTGCAATATTACGTGAATGAACACTGCGTGGCGAAGACGACCAATAAAGGGTGCCCTCTTGAGCCGCAAAAAATACCGGTGTGTTCCATGGCTCGCCGGTCGATCCGACTGTTGCAATAACGGCACAGCCGGTTTGCTTTAGTATGCTTTTTGGATCCATGATTAGCTCTGCAACGCGGCAACGTACTGACAGAACTCGTCGCTGAACTTAATGGCTAGTCGGCGGGCGGCCTCTTGAGGCGAAACCCACTCAAATCCTGTCTCGTGGTTGCCAAGCTGGATGGCCACGGCGTCGATGTCGGAGAGCTGCACCTCGTAAATAATCAGCGCCAGAGGAATGCGCTCAGTTCCCACGGGTATAGTAATAGGGGTAGTGAGGCTCATGACCTGTTGGGGTGTACCACTATAGCCTACGCCAATTTCTTCGTGTAGCTCGCGCTGCAGCGTTTGTAAAAAGGTTTCGCCGGAGTCTACTCGTCCGCCAGGCAGGTCCCAGTAGCCTGGGTTACCTTTCCAGGCGGGAATCTTAACCATCAAGATGTGGCCATGCTCGTTACGGGCGAGTGCTTTAATGCCAATTTGAAAAAGCTGCTCTGTCATGTGGTTAGCTTTTGTGGTTCTCTTGTCGTTTTTGATAGGCAATTTGGGCTTGTATTGCCAGATTAACGCATTCCTTAGGGTCATAGCCCAGGTCGTTGCACCAGCGGATCATTGAGAAGATAACATTGCCTAGCTCTTTTTGTAGTTCTGTTTCGTTGAGAGGTTTATTCTCTGACCGGTCACGTTCCAAACGGCTGAGGTCTCCTTGAACGACACAAAGACGAATAATTATTTCATGTAATGTGAGCGTATCGTCTCCCCAGATTTCCCGTCCTTGCTGCAACAGATCATCTACATGCATGATTTGATACTACCATAAAAATAAAAGACTTCCGAAGAAGTCTTTAGATGCTAATTTGGGGCGAATGATGGGGTTCGAACCCACGGCCTCCGGAGCCACAATCCAGCGCTCTAACCAGCTGAGCTACATCCGCCAAATATATCACATCTACAGTAACATTTTTTGTCAAAATATGCCAGCCCTTTTGCAATCGAGGCTGACCTCTGATGATACAGGCAGGAATCGGAACATTCTTTACGGCAAGTAAAAAACCGTGTACCATTAAAAGGCTGGTATCTGCAAAGATAGCCAGCCAAAGAGACGAAAAAACGTTCCTTGGACTGTCCTGGGAACGTTTTTAGTTTTTTGTTGCAAGTGAGGCGATTGCCCGACTCTTAATTGTGTCTATGAACTCTGAAGTAAGTAGATTGTTCCAGCAAGGCATAAACAAGGGACTGGCAAGGGTGTCGAAGGTGCGCCACTCCTGTTTGAGACATTTTTCCGGCTCCATGATGGTTGGCTCGCCGCGTACCCAATCGCTGGTAAGCCATATGGTAATGTAATGTTTGCCGTCTGCCTCAAAGAAATCGTTGGTGATGCCGCCAAAGCGGATATTGGTAATGGTAAGGCCGGTTTCTTCCTGTACTTCCCGCCGGGCTGTATCTTGAAATGCTTCGCCAAATTCAAGGTTGCCACCTGGTACTGACCACGTGCCTGCGCCATGAGCGCCGTGGCGCTGCATCATCAAAAAAGCTCCATTCTTGAAGATAAATACTGCAGTGCCGATGCGGGGTTGGGCGTGATTCATTCTCTGAGTATACAAAAAGACACCGCTTTTAGCGATGTCTGCCTATTACAATCTGGTACCCCGGGAGGGATTCGAACCCCCGACCTTGAGCTTAGAAGTCTCTTGCTCTATCCACCTGAGCTACCGGGGCCTAGGCAGGGATTTACAAAATGGTGCGGGTAGCGAGAATCGAACTCGCGTCTCCAGCTTGGAAGGCTGGCATATTAGCCACTATACGACACCCGCATATCCCTTGCTCTTTTGGTAGGCAAGGGATAGTATACCAGATTCTACGCTGTTTTGATACGGTTAGATCTCGCTGAGTACCGAAATATGAGCGCCAAGGCTGTTAAGGCGTTGGGCGAGGTCTTCGTATCCGCGTTGGATTGTGTAAATGTTGCGCAGGGTAGAGATGCCATCGGCAGCGAGCATGCCAATTAAAAGTAGACTGGCAGGACGCAGTGCCGGCGGACATACGACATCGGCGGCGCGGAAGTGGGTGGGGCCTTCGACGTATAAGCGGTGCGGATCAGCCAGCTCAACTTGCATTCCAACCCGAGTCATCTCGGTGTAGTAGATGGCCCGATTCTCGTACATCCAGTCATGAATAAGGGTGCGGCCGTGCGCTACGCCGGCAATCGGTACAAAGTACGGCAGATTATCAGCGTTAAGGCCGGGATAGGCGGCGGGGTGAACTTTTTCGGCCGGAGCGGTAAGCTTGCCGTTGTGTTTGTGGATTTTAAGGTCAACCAGCTCGGTGATGCCGTTGGCAGCCTTATAGCGCTCGGTTGTTTCAAACTTAAGACCCATTTTGCGCAGCTTCATCAGCTCAACCGACATAAAGGCGATTGGTACGCGGTGGATAGTAATTGAGGAATTGGTGGTAACAGCGGCGGCCGTAAAGAACATTGCCTCAATAGGGTCCTCGGCTGGCGAGTAGGTGAGGTTCTTTTTGATACTTTTGAGTCCGCGAACGCGCAGGGTAGTAGTGCCCATGCCTTCAATTTTTACCCCGAGTTTTATAAGGAAACCGCAAAGGTCCTGAACCATGTAGTTGGCGGTTCCGAATTCAATAATTGTTTCTTCGGGGGTGCCCGCAGCAGCCAGAAGGGCGTTTTCGGTAACGGTATCACCGGCTTCGTACAACGTAACGCGACCAGCGGGTTTTTTATTGACTTTTACGTCGTAGTGGCCGCTTGGAGAAGCAATGCTTACGCCAAACTCCTCTAGGGCAAACAAGTGTGGAGCTACCGTACGGGCGCCAAGCTTACAGCCGCCGGCATACGGAATCTCGAAGCGTTTGTGATCATGCATAAGGGAGCCGATCATCATAAGCACGGAACGGGTTTTACGGGCAGCAGCTGCATCTATCTTACTAAGGGAAAGTCTTTCGGGGCGCCGGATCTCGAGGTCACTCGTATTGACCCATTTAACCTGCACGCCGATACTTTCGAGTACTTCGATAATACGGTAGACTTCTTCGATACGTGGAAACGATTTAAAACGCGTAACACCATGGTTGAGCAAGCTGGCGCAGAGCAAAGCAACCGCAGCGTTCTTGCTTGTTTTAAGAGTGATGTCGCCCTTAAGTTCATGGCCGCCTTCAATACGCAGGTTAACCGAAGAGCCGCTAAGGCTAATGAGCTGCTTATCTAGCACATCACTGATGCGACCGAGCGTTTCGAGGCTCAAGTTCTGCTTACCGTGCTCGATGCGGTTAACAGCAGACTGGGAGGTGCCAAGCTTTTTGGCAAATTCCGCTTGCGTTAAACCACGCTCTTGACGTATCTGAGTTATTAGGTGTCCGATTTTCTCGTTTGTTGTACTCATAGTTTATATACTATACCACATATGGCGTCATATTTCACTATATTGTAAAAAATAAAACTAGTTCGCAGGGCATACTCGGTGGGTTGTGCTATACTATAAACCATGATTTAGCTACACCTACGCACCATTTACAGAAGTAAAAACCATTAAGGGGAAGAAGAAAATGGATGATGTTGTAGCACAGATGAAAGACAAAGAAATCGCTCGGCTGATTGTTGCTGAAGAAAAACGCCAGCAAAATGGCTTGGAGTTAATTCCTTCTGAAAACTATGTTAGCCGCGACATACAAATAGCGGCCGGCAGTGTCTTTACTAATAAATACTCAGAAGGGTATCCAAAGAAGCGCTATTACGGCGGGCAAGAAAACACAGATCAAGTGGAGCAGTTGGCAATTGACCGTGCCAAGGCATTGTTTGGCGCTGATCACGCCAATGTTCAACCGCACTCTGGCGCACTGGCAAATGCGGCCGCTTTTCATGCCTGGTGTGACTACGGCGACACGATTCTGGCTATGGAGCTAAGCCACGGTGGGCACTTGACGCATGGCCGCCCGGGTACGGTTTTGGCTGAACAGTTTAACTATGTTCGATATGGCATGAAGGACGTTGAGACGGGCGAGATTGACTACCAGCAGCTTCGATCACTGGCACTCAAGCACAAGCCCAAGTTGGTTCTGGCTGGATTCTCTTCTTTTCCGAGAGAGCTTGACTATGCTAAGTTTCACGAGATTGCCGACGAGGTAGGCGCACTTTTAGTCATGGATATGGCACACATTGCCGGTCTTATTGCCGGTAAAGCTCTCAAGAATCCGTTTGATTATGGATTTCATATGATGACTACCACGACGCATAAAACCTTGCGCGGCCCACGCGGCGGCATGATTCTTACTAAAGGTAAGGTGAGCAGCTCGTGGCGTGCACCCGAGAAAACGATGGAGAACTTGCCGACACTTGTTGATCGTAAGGTTTTCCCTGGTTTACAGGGCGGCCCGCTTGAACATATTATCGCCGGTAAAGCAATCTGTTTTTATGAAGCAGCACAGCCGGCGTTCCAGCTGTATGCTCGGCAGGTATTGGCCAACGCGCAGGCTCTAGCTAAGGCCATGATGCAACACGGCTTTAAATTGGTGACAAACGGAACAGACAACCACATGGTTGTAGCTGACGTGTACAAGAGTTTTGGCCTGACCGGCAGAGAAGTGCAAGATGCGCTCGATAAGGTAGGTTTGAACGTAAACATGAACGTGATTCCAGACGATCCGCTTGCGGCAACCAAGCCAAGTGGCATCCGTTTGGGAACGCCTGCAATAACGACGCGCGGCTTAAAAGAGTCCGACATGGAACAGATTGTGCTGTGGATGCAAGAAGCTATCGAACATCGTAATGACGATGCCCGATTAGCGCAGATTTGCAATACAGTACAGAAGTTCTCTCAACAGTTCCCGCTGCCGTCTTAGCGGCGACGTCTAATCCACCTAAAGAGGCCGCGGCGCGCGGTGGCCTCTTCTTGGTGTGCCTCGAATACTTCTTCTGCAGGTGCTGCTGCCGCTTCAAAGTCGTCGCTGTCTTCAGTGACAATAAGACCCCATCGCTCCAAAAGTGCCAAGAAGTGCCCGTGTCTTTTTGGCAGTTCTTCTGTTTGGGCTTCGCGTGACCACGAAGGACGCCGTTCTTCGGCGGGAAGCCGTTGAACAACGCGTGCTCCCTCGAGCGCAAGCGGGTTGGCGGGAGTGCTAGTTGGCTGAGCCCAGGTTGGGACCTCTGCCGCCTCGGGTGCGGCTTGTTTGGGGTAAGTTGCTGGCGCGGTTGGCTGTTGAGGCTGGCCAAAAGAAGCCGCATCGGCCAGGGCTTGCTGCTCTGGCTCCTCAGCCATACCCACAGCTATGGCGGGCCCTGTTGACTCAAGCGGTGGCCGCCACGATCCTGCCGTTAGCTCTGGGGGGAGCTTGCTTGGCATAATGAGTCCACTTCCATCGGGTGCTTGTTTAGCTTCGCCCATGATTGAAGCGACCTGCATGAGGATAATCGGAACGTCCTCGAATTCGTGCGTCTGCTCTTGCGGAAGAAGGGTCAGGTTTTGCTCGGCTTCTTGCACGGCTGCCCAAGCGGTGTAAGGGCTTCGTATTAAGGGCCGCAGCGAATCCGCTTGTTGTGGGTCGCCAAAAAACTTATCTAATTCTTGATCGGTTGGTGTTCGCCCCTCTGCATGCCAGGGGAGCTGGCGTGGCTCAAAATCGGGACGGATTGGTGGTTGTTCGTTTTGTGGTGAGTGTGTCATGTTTATCTTTTCCTTCTATCGTTCCATGCGCGCAAGGCAGCCCGAGCGCCTAGCGCTCCTAGCCCGGCAAGAACTGCCCCAGCTACTCTTGGCGATTTTTCTTTTCTTTCATGGTGATCGCTTTTTGCTTGTCGTGTATCTGAGGAATGCCGGTGTTTAAACGCCTGAACGACAAAAGCTGCAAGTGAGCGTTTGGCAGCTGGCACAGCCACTTCAGACGAAGGCGATGAGTCTGCGGGTTCAAGCGCAGGCACTGCCGGACGCTCGCTCGCCGTTAGAGGTACTAGAGCATCTTCAGCTATTGTAACTGTTTCTGTTGCCGCCTCGGCTGCGGTGGCTGAGTGGAGCGCTTTAGGATGATGCAGGGGGCTTACCCATACGCCCCGGCCTCCTACGTTCCAACCGGAAACATGGTATGTGCCGGAGGTTGCCTGATTACGTGCTCTAGTCATATCTGGTATCTTCTTCGGCTCCACAATTCTAAGGTCAGGGCCAGATACTGCTGTGAGACCATCACTTTTCGCAAAGATTCGTCCATTAAGAACGCGCGTCCCGGTTCCGTCTTCATCTGAAACGGTGCTAAAAGAACTATCCCTCCGGCCTTCGCTATCCAGAGCCAGCGAACCTACTTGTGCCAGCGGCACTCGCCGTTGTTCGATAGCTAGTTCGGCGGCCCGCACGCGTGTCATGTCAACGACGTCTTCTTTTTCTGGCCCTTTAACGGCGGGCAGACCTAAGGGCCGAACGACCATTTCGGAAGCTAACGCGCTTGCCGATACTTCGGCATCAGCCAATGACTCAGCACTTTTTGTGTCGTCGGTTTCTGCCGAAGCTTCTGGGTATGCATAGCGGGGTGAGGATTCGTATGCCTGCTGAACAGTGTCGAAGCTTGTAGTGAGCGGGTCAATCTTTTCTTCGCCAGTTATTGGGTCGCGGCCGCGGCCGATAACGATTTCATCGTACAGAGTGGGTCCATTGTAGCTCTTGTGCGGCTTGGGGCCGGTGAGCGGGTCGCTATCAGTTTTGGTGAGCGGTGCTTTTAGGTCGTGCCGCACTGGATTGTAGTAGGGGAGGTCTTTAAAGAAATCACTTGTTTCAGGCCGCGCGTAGAGCCTTTCGCGAGCCTGCGCCGTAAGCCTAAAACGCCAGTCGGCTTCGCCGAGGTAGCTCGTAGTTTCGGGCGCCTGGTTAAGTACGGGCTGGTAATGTTCGTGCTGGGCAAGGGGATTAACACCTTCAGCATGTTTGATGCTGCTAAAGTCGGCCCGGGAGCGAATTATTTCTTCTGATGCGCCGAGTCTCTTGGCTCGTTTGGTCATAACGGTGTCAACAAGTTCTTCACGGGTGCTAAAAAGCACGGGTAGATAACTTGACTTAACTACTTGCTTGGGCGGTTCCTCTACAGAAGCCACAGGCTGACCGACGCCATGTACTACGCGGTCAAGTAGGGTGACGTGAGCGGGGGGCGGGGCGACTGGCTCTTCGGCTACGGCTGTCCCGCGGGCGAGGTCCATCGCCGACGGACCGCTTACATCGAGTCTGCGCAAGCCAGACAACACGCGTTCTATAAGAGCAACATCAGCGCTTTTAGTGGCTTGCCGCTGCTCCTCTTGGTGCTGGAGAACAAGCTTATTTAGAACCCTTTCTATAGTGCTGCTTGGCAGATCGCTTTGCGGCGCGGCGGCCCGAAGCATCTCTTTTTGTTGGGAATACTCTTCGTCGGTTCGGGCCACAAACGTAAAGGAGGCCTCTCCGGTGAAGTCACCGGCGCTTACAGCTTGTTCAATACGATGCGGCGCAGTAAGTAGCTTTACTTGATGTAAAGGACGGACTTGACTGGTATGATCGGGCATTCTTGGGGCTTCTGGATACGGCATATTCCCCTCCTCCTTCAGAAGGTCGTTACAAAAATGAATACATCACGCGTTACAGTATACCTTGCACGTGATGTACATTGACCTACTTTGTATAACCCTAGCTGACTAGGAGTGCAAGAGTCAAAATTACACCACATCGGTGGTGCGGTATTTGTTCGCCGGGTTTACCAGCTAGGTTCTTGGATGAGGTGCGTATAAGTGCCTGAGCGCTCTGCTACAAGTGGGGGCATTTTGTTCTCCTGAAAAGTATGAAGCACGCCAAATGACCGATGTTGTGGATGGTCAGAGAGGCTTAGTAGCCGAAGCATCCCCCGAAAAGGCATCATTTCTTGTATTGCCTCGGTGGATAGCGTCGGAGCATCACGATGTAGTGGTGCCCAGCCGCCGCCTGGGGCTTCTTGCCACCCCAACTGGCCTGGAGCCGGCTGAAATGCAATTGGGGGCATTGGCTGCTCTTCTGGCTGGTGCTGATCTGGTTGCTGCCCCGATATGGCGAGTTCTTCTTCGTAAAGGGCTGCTTGGAGCGCCGGGCTTGCCAGATCAGGTGAAGCGCCATAGCGTTCACGCATGAGTCCTCTAAAAAGTGGACTCCCTCCTGTTTCAAATGACATGTCAAACCCTCCTTTTACGTGACAAAATGGCAGTATAGCGCGAGTTGCCCGAGGCTCCTAAACGTAGAATTAACATCAATAAGCATTTGCGGTATAGTAAACATATGGGTACCGAAAAACAAAAAGTTCGTGCAGGGGTATATTTGGTGCTTGAACGTGCCAAAAAGATTCTGTTGGTGCGACATGCCCACACTGGATATCGTGATGGTGAGTTCGGATTGCCTGGTGGCCATATCGAGACGGGCGAGCCGGCTTCTGCCGCGGCATTGCGAGAAGCGCGTGATCTTTTGGGGCTAAAAGTTTCTATGCCGGAGCTTAGCTTGGCGCACGTTATGCACCGTTCTGAAGCATCGGGTACGCCTGATGACAACATTGACTTTTATTTTTTGGTACAGAATTTTCCCGGCGAAGCTGTGGATAAAGTGCCTGAAAAATACGACGCATTGCAATGGGCGGCGTGGAATGAGCTACCGGACAAAACAATCCCCGAAGTACGCTACGCTTTACAGTGCATACAACAAGACAAAGTCTATTCAGAATTTGACTTTACTAAGTCGTAGCAAGCGGTAAAAGCTCCGGTTCTTGCTCTAGCGTTATGTCAAATTTTGTCTTAATAGTGTCGAGTATCTTTTTGCGAAAGGCCAGCAATTGTGCCGTAGACTGTGCTCGTTCGTTTACGAGTACCAAGGGCTGCTTAGGCCATGTTGCCATACCCGTTTCGGCGTCGTGAATGTTTTTGAACCCGGCGGTTTCTAGTAACCAAGCAGCCGAAAGTTTAACGCGCCCATCACTGGTGGGCCAATGAGGTATATCCGGATATGCTGCCTGCAATTGTACCAATTGGGCTTCGTCCACAATTGGGTTGCCAAAGAATGAGCCGTTATTGGCGACAATTGCCGGGTCGGGAAGTTTACTTTGACGAATGTGGATAACGGCTTGGCGGATACTGCTCGGCGTGAACTCTGTTATGTCGTTGTCGGTAAGATATTGCTGAAGAGCGCGATAAAAAGGTGGTTCCGGATTGCCGCGGCGCAAGTGTAGGGTGATGGCTGTTATAAAGAATCGTCCACGATCGGCTTCTTTGAAGCGACTGGTGCGGTAGCCAAAGGAGCACTCAAAGCCGGGAATACTGATAAATTGCCGCGTGTGTGAATCGTAAGCTTCAACACTTACCAAAACATTACTTATTTCCTGACCGTAAGCGCCCACGTTTTGTACGGGGGTTGCGCCAGCTGTGCCGGGAATAAGCGATAAGTATTCAAGGCCAGTGACACCTTTTTCTACCACGCGTTCAACCACGTTGTCCCAGTTTTCGCCCGCGCCGATGGTTACGTAGTAGTCGTCGCCGTCGATACTCTCCTCAAAGCGTAAGATTTGATTGATAATAAGCAGGCCGTTAAAACCTTCATCGCGCCAAACTATGTTGCTGCCACTGCCAATCATTATGACTGGCACATTTTGCTGTTCCGCCCAGGCAAGTGCTTCTTCTAGCTCGATGCGGCTGCTTACGGCTACGGCAAAAGCAGCGCTACCGCCTAGACGCATCGTTGAGTAGTCACGTAAAGAAACATTCTGCAAGATATTCATATACCTAGTATACCGCAGCTAAGCCGCTTGCGCTTGCGTATCAGGGGCAAGACCAGTAGTATATGAGTTATGAGTGAATCCCAAAATAGCCTCCCATTTGAAGCACTTGGACAACGATTGCGCCGCTTGCGGCAAAAGCTAAACGAAAGCCCCGCCGATGTTTCGGGCGCCGTTGAAATTGAAGAAAAAACCCTTGGCGAATATGAATCAGGCCGGGAACGTCCCAGCAAAGACATCCTCAGCCTACTGATTAGCCATTTTGATATTCAAGACGAAGATGCGTTACAACTTTGGAAGCTTGCCGGTTACGAGCCGCCCCGTCCCGACAATCGCGACGACGATATCGAAGAACCTGCCGGTCGTTCTAATGTACTGGTGGTAGCTATTGACCCACGGGTTATCTACACTGATGGTGTACAGGTTAATGCAACCAAGAATGGTGTAGTATTGCATTTTGCCCAGATGGCTGGTTCACCCCAGCAAATTGTAACTTCACGCATCGGCATGAGCCGCGAACAGGCGCGCAGCGTTATTAGTACATTGCAAGCGGCGCTTGACCGTACTGAGCCTCGTCAGTTACAGGCTGGTACAACGATTGAAGAGCCACAAGAAGAGCCAAAAGACTCTTCCAAAAAAGCTGAATAGCATCCTACTCCCATTTTAACGCCGGCAGCGGAATGTGGAGCGGCTTGGCGGTAAGAGATATTGGTGCAGCATCGAGTACGGCCTCCTGCACGGCAAGCCATTTGCCGGGCACTCCTGGCTGAGACGGCCGCATATACTCGTATGTTTTGCCTTGCTTAGAGAACATAATGCCACCGGGATCTTCCCGATTATTGCTTACAGCAACTTCATCGAGTAGTTTTAATCGCCTGGCGCTGGCAAACACCGACCGAGCCGTAGGTTGATTCATTAAGGTATGCCGCATGGCGCCGTAAATAAGTGCAGCATCTTCTTTGGTGATATTATCGGGCTCGGGGTATGACTCAAAGAGCAGTCGAGCGCACTCTGGGGGCCGGAGGGTGCCAGAAATTGCTTTTACGGCGATCTTTTGCCGCAGTCCCTCTGTAAATAAATCTTTTGAACGATTACCGTCGGCGAGATTTGTTTCGTGGACAACGACTTCCTGGGCACAGGGAACCACGCAATTATTTATGATACGACGTTCGACGGTATAGGGCGTCGCTAAATCATCTAGGGTAGTTGCTAGTTCCTGGGGTTGAAATGCCTTCATTTTTGGTACTCTCTTACTGTATCTTATGGCCGTTTCCACTGAGGAGTAGGGCATGGTTATAAGCGGTGTCTTCTAGCTGCTGGGGGTTATTGATGTGGAGCTGCGCAACGGGCTGATAGGGGAGGCCTCGAGACCTCAAAAAAGCACTCACGGCTACCGTAGGGCGTGCTAAATTGGGCTGTGCAGACTCTTGCGGAAGCTGAGTAAGTCCAAGCCCCGAGATATCTACCAGTGCGTCTGACATTGCCCACAAGAATCCGGCGGCACTATGGTGTCGTTTGCCTTTAAGCGTAATGTTATGGCCATTGCGGGTAAAACTGAAAGAGCTTTCGCTATCTGTAGCTTCGCCTGTAATCGTCAAATTGTCGATAAAGCCCGCTTCCTCGGCAGCTTGAAAAGTTGTATGACTGTTGCGCCGATTGCGTACACTATTGCTTACCGCACCGTATAGTATAGCTGCCTCAGACGTGGTTGGCTTTAGCCGTTTATTAAAGATTATTTGGGCCCGTTCAGGAGCTTTCATAGTTCCTGAAACAGCTTTGAGTGCTAACTTCTGCAATAACTCCTGGCTGGGCTTGGCGGCTACCGCCCACTCGGCGCTTAAGTCTGATTCTTGCACGGCTATTTCGTCGGGTGCCATGACCGTATAGTGGTTGAGGTGTACTCGTTTATCAGTAAAAGGGCTGGCAAGTGCATTGAGTGCAGAGGTGTAACTACGTGGACTGGGTGTTTTCATCATGCTAGCGTAGCAGAAGCTCCGTGAGATATTCGTTGTTTTATCTACGTTGTAGCAGCGTAGGGTCGGTTGCTCCAACATGTTCAAGGATAAGACGTGAAGCGGCCTGCTGTGCCGCGTGCTGACTGGGGCCTTCTACCCATAGGGTGTAGATATCAACTTCGTCTGTCTTTTTGCGGTGGCGCTGTACCCGCATCTCCGTTGCAATGCAACGACCGTCTTCTTCGGTGTGGCGCCACAAAAGCTCATGGTTAGCGTATAGATCCGAAAGAGCTGCGGACGGATTGGGATAAAATATTTTGCCCCGTAAATCTTGCTCGTAATAGCGTGCTAGATGCTCACGGGCGGTGTGTTCGGTAGGGGTCGTAGGCATTCTGCCTCCATATTCTGCGACGTACGTGTGCAAAGCATGCACCGGGCTTAGCACTGGGTTGTAAGCTGGTATGGTGGCAACTTGAATGTCGGCCAACCCCGCGTATGCCTTAAGGCAGGCGTCGCTAAGTGCGATTGCTTGGTCTGACCGCTTTGCTTGCTTGCTAATAGTCTGGCCATGCCAGGTGATTGTTGAGCGAGCGTTATACTGTCTGATCTTGCGCAGGAAACGATTTTCTGTTGTGAGTTTTATAAGATCAAGATGATGCGCTGTTTTGAATACGCCCTGTCTAAAGGAACGCTGCTCTTTGAACTGCGGCAATATGGCGTCGCGTATGCCGGTTTCTTCCGCAAAGCCAAAAAGAGCGTATGCTGCCTCGGTATGGTTCAGGCCGCCACATGCCGCTTTAATTTTCAGTGGACTCGCAATACCATCGGGTAAGTCCTGGCCAACCAGGCGCCTTAAGGTTGAGGTAAAAGGCCGCTTGCAGATCTCTTGCTCTTCAGGAGTGCGGATCTCAAGCGTTCCAAGGTTACGTACGCCGTCACTGGCGTCGGCAAAGCCGTGTCTCCAGGCAGAAAAGTACAGGCTTTCTCGTGCGTATGCGGGGAGTTTTTGTGGCGCGGAAATTATTTCGCGATATAGGGCTAGGTTCTCGGACATTCGCCTACTATAACATGTCACTTATGGCAAAAGTATTGTATAATACCGGCGGTATGCACCCGTAGCTCAGCTGGATAGAGCGTTGGTTTCCGGTACCAAAGGTCGGGGGTTCGAATCCCTTCGGGTGTACCAATTCTGAAATTCTTATATGTTAATGATAGCTTCAAACGGTTCCTTAAGAGTAAACCGCAGGTTTTTGCCCTCTAAAGTAGCACTCGAAAGTATGAAGTCCAGCAGGTAGCGTTTTTAGGCGTATTATTGCAATATTATTCGAAGGACTAGAGATGAGCCAGTTTTACGAGAGACGAGAGAAGTTTGAGGACATCCCCGAACTGCGACCTTTTCCTGCGGAAGACCTAACGGTTGTCGCCGATGAATTAGTCGTCTCGGACGAGCCGAATATCCAGGCGTATTATCGGGAAGAAGATCGCAATGGCATTACGCCAGACAGTCCGGCTTTCGGCCAATTCCAGAGAGTTAGCACAGAGCTAGGCTATACACTGCTATTGCCGCAATATTTTGCTTACGGCGTCGCCAAGCTGGTTCAGCACGAAGTCGTGGACACTGATGAACTTAAAGTGTCTTCTCGTGATCGTAGAGTTGTCAATGACCAGTATGCAGAAGTAAGCGACCGCCTTAATGGCGAGTTTGATTTGCATCTGGCCGAAGGCAAGCCATACGCCGAGTTTCGACAGCATGTTGGACGGGTTAACTTACTTGATGAATATTTGGGCAATCCTAAGCTACGTGCGATTGCCGATAGCGTCTCAAGGTTGCAGTTAGTAATTCGTTACAGCAACGAATGTGCCCGGACGGTGCAGCAGGAAGGCCGTCGCATTTTCTCTGTTATTACACACTCGCCACTCGATAGAAACAGCCTGACGTTAGATGTTGAGAATGACAACGCCGAGCCTACCAGCAGCCGTGCCTATAGCGATGCTCTTTTGACTGCGGAAGAACTTACGGCTCCGAAGGTTGCCGAGCTGGTCGGCGACTTCAAAGAAAAGCTTGTACGTAGAGAGGCTGCACCAAGAACATCTGAGTTTCTTATTGCTAACACGCTGAGCGCCAAGAACATGCCGCATCATCCAGTTTTCTCAGCTATTAAACATCAGCTTGAGCCACGCATCTTCGGTCATGGAGCTGACATCGAGTTTGACCCGATGGACTTGTTGTATCAGGTTTCGTTCCGATTGACCTGCTACGAGCTAGGCGAGATTTTCTCTGACTATCGTGGCGGCTACGTCGAACCCGACGCCCGGATGATGGCAGGCATGACGGCCTTACATGATTACAACTTGGTACGCCAGTTTACTGGCGCTAAGTGGGGCGAGTACACTCTGAATAATGAGCTGATTGACGGTCTCATACAGGAACAACTTCTCTTAGTCGGTGAGCGCTACCGCCAGACAAACACCGATGTCAGCGAAGTTCTTGGCCGCCGGGGCATCTTGGGTCAGGATGGCTGGTACATCATTAATGAAGACGGCCGAATATTCTGTACTCATGATGACGAAGATGGCATTATTGGAGTTAACTTCCGTGAGATCGAGCCGGAACTAGCTCGTGACTATCATGCCACCTATCACTACATCCATGCGCCACGCGCCAAGCGATCTTTTGGACTATTTTTAGAAGGCTCCGACACACCATTCACCATTGCTGGCATTGACGACGTAGACCGGGACTACAAGAAAGAAGCATTACTGCTTCTTGGCTACGACTATGAGAACTGCGTAGACTTTACTCGCCTCTACAGTCTGCCGGGTGCTCCTAAGCTGGCATCCAGCACGATCTCAAGAATGATCAAGCAACAACTCCTCGGCGAACGCCCCAACATGCAAGCAGCCATCTCCACATTCATGCCTACGTATGCGAACAGCAACTCAATGTTTGCTTGCGGCTTCGATAAAGTCTTTTTGTTGAAGCGTAACCGCCACAACTTTACTGAACGTGCAGATTTAGGTGAGGGGGTATACGAACAGCTCACAAACCGTCGGGCTGGCAACCAGCAAGTAATCACCAATAAGCAAATCTTGCTGCCTGTAGTCGAGCTGCTTTCAGAGATGAAGAAGCCACGATTCAAGCCTTATGTAGACATCAATAGGTCTATGATGATTAGGTCTGACACGAAGTGAGCCGGGAAATCCTGCTCGTTACCGGCGTTTCGGCCAGTGGTAAAGACTACTTACTGAACCGTGCCAAAGATCATGAGCCGAGGCTTGGCGCAGAAGTTCCAATTGTCAGCATGGGTAGCACCATTTTGTTGAAGCTGGCTCAGCTCGGCGGCGAGTCGCTCGACAGGGACAAGATGAAGCACGCAGTATCTAACGACGTTATGCGTGGTGTGGTGTGTGAGATTGTTTCCGACCTAGTAGCGGCTTACCCGGCAGCCGTCTTGAATGGCCACATTACCTATAGACAGCAGGGAGAGCTCGTCTCAAATCCTGATGTAGACGCTGAAATTAATCCAGTGGCTTATGCGGTCGTAGTTGCCGATCCAAGTGATATTGCTGAGTGGCGTGCCAGCAGTGACGCAAACCGCCGTAGAGAGCAGGAAACAGTAGATGAGATCGCCTACCATCAAGACTTCACCATCCAGACTGCTGAGAGAATGGCCGTATTGCTTGGCGCTCGATGCCAGATTATTGAGAATAATCTAGGGAATACTGACGCATCCTCGCTAATACTTGCTACAATGGTAACTGATATATGTCCCAAATAGTTATAGCTTCCACCAACCCTCATAAAATTGGCAAGATTAAAGAGATACTTGAGTCGCATTTTGATGATGTGAAATCACTTCTAGACTTTCCTGATATTAAGCCTGTCGAAGAAAACGGCGAGACATTTGCCGAGAATGCCAACCTTAAAGCTCTCGATTTGTCGAAGCAGCTGCATACTACCGTCATAGCGACTGATGGCGGTGCAAGCATACCGGCTCTTGGCGACTCGTGGAATATCTTACACACCCGTCGGTTCATTGGCGAAAACAAGACTGATGAAGACCGAGTGCACAAAATGCTGGAAATGATGGACGGCAAGACTGACCGTCGTGTATGGTTTACCGAAGCTTACGCACTTTGCAAGGATGGTGAGACATTACTTGAATTTGAGATTAACAGCCCGGTTGGCCGCATTAAAAAATCATGGGACGGCCGTATGAAGCCCGGAGCATGGCTTTTGTCGTTATGGTACCTTCCAAACCGCAATAAAGACTTCTTCGATCTGACACCGCAGGAGATGAAGGAAGAAGAGAATACTTGGGCGGCACTCAAAGAGAAGCTGGACCTGTACTTACAAAAAGCCTCCAACCGCGGAGGCTTTTAATTTGGTATACTTTGAAGATGGATTTCTTTATTTTATGGGAGAATGACTCATTTATTATCAGCACGCCGCGTAACCCGCACATCGCATATCGCGAAGGGCCGCATGTAATCGTCTCACCGAAACGAGACGTCCCGAACGCGTGGGAAGACATTGACCTTGCTACAGATATGTTTAGGCTTACAGCTCAAGCCTGCAAGATTATGGAAGAGCAAGGGCTTGCGCCCTGGTTCAATATCCAAGCTGATGGAAATTGGGGGTTATTGCCTGGAAAAACGCCATCTTTCCATGTCCACATCCTTGGCAGGAACAAAACGGACTCATGGGGAAAGCCGATATCATTACCGGAAGCTCCTGGAACGTACGAAAATACACCTATGCCAGAAACAGACCGGGAAAAGCTTATTGCTTTCAAGGAACAACTGCGCTAGGTTTTTCATTTGTATTTGCTTTCCAATTTTCTATGCGACCGTGTACCAATTTGACAATACCGAACGGTTATTTTATACTGACCGTCTAATGACTAAAGATAGATCCAGGCCTGACTTTTCGGATGAGCCAGTCGGCGATGCCGTTCGTCAGCTTGCAACAGATATACACAATCACCTTATGGGTGAGCTGGGCACAGCAACAGACCGCGACAATGCCATGCAAACAGCAGGTGAGAGTTATCCGTCGATTTTATTTGGCTCACTAGCAATGCATATTGCTGGCGTTGAACTTAAACAGGGTGCAACGGCCGAAGAGCGGAGCGAGGGCGTTAAAGAGGCGTTACGGCTTATAGCTTCCACACCCTCTTTATATGAACAGGTCACCGGTGTCCGCGCCGGGTCTGCCTCGAGGGGCTGAGCACTTTGCCGAAGTTGAGCGTGCCGAGGTCGAAGAAGCAGCCAAACTGCGAGCGGATATTGCCCGGCACGGCTATTTGAGCCGTGACATCTTAAATAATAGCCAGCGATCGGTTCGCTTGGAATACGTTACCACTGACTCAATAAGCTACGGCATGCGCCGAAAGCGCAATGCGCTTCCTGCCGGCCAGCTCATAACGGTTAAACTGGCACCCATAGTTATTAACTGGCAACCTGTACGGCAGTATAGGCAGGTATACCAAGTTAAAGATGCCACCGGAAGAGTTACTGGCTACCGTTACGACGATAGCGATTATACTGGCGATCGCCAGGTTGCACCTACTCCAACGCTCGAAGTAACGTCCATCGCTCCAAGCGAATTGCTGCCGCCAAAAGTGCGCTCAATGGTGGGCCGCTCAGTAGGCATAGGACGCATTAGTACTGGCGCTCAATTGGCTTTTGAGTACGGATATACTATGAAGGCTAAAGAAACGGTAGGCGTTACCGATACTTACCCGCATGCTACCGAAACTCTCAGACTGCCCGCAACGCTTCGCCAAGCATATTTAGGTGGCTCCACAGCCCATCCACTTTTTGCCAGCTAAAAGATTCGGTTACGGGCTAAGAACACGTTTAGCCGTGCGCATAGCGACAGCTTCGATTTGCCTGACGCGCTCGCGCGTTACACCAAAAAGTGTGCCAACTTCGGTCAGTGTGAGCATAGCTTCTGGTGGTAGCTCGTCAATAAAAGTAAGATATGGCACTGGCGCTTTATTCTTGCCGATAGGCTTAAGGGAACGGGGCATTGTTTGGTGCAGGCCAAATCGTAAGGCTAACACAACTTTTTCGCTGTCATTTAGCTCGGGGCTAGAAAACAATTTTTCTACCTCCGCTTGGTTAGCGATATGCTCAAAGTGATCTTTGGGGTCAACAACGGTGCTGGCTATTTGGTCGCTTAAGGTGAGGGTGGGATCGTCGTGTTCGCCTTCGATTGGTGCATCCAGCGAGGGAAGCTCAAAACTCCCAAAGTTCTCGCAGTATTCAATAGTCTTTGCAGACAAGTCAGTTGCCGCCATCAGCTCTTTTTGGGTCGGCTCCCGCTCCAGCTCGGCCGCGAGATCCCGCTTAATGCGCTGAACACGCAGCCAGGTATCATGCATGGCCACTGGCAGGCGGATAGCACGCCCGGTATCAGCAATAGCCCGAGTGGAGGCTTGACGAATCCACCAGGTGGCGTAGGTGGAAAGCTTAAAACCTCTTTGGTGGTCAAAACGCGGAATCGACTTAATAAGCCCGATAGTGCCCTCTTGCACCAGTTCCATTTCGCTTAGGGAGGACTTATTAAAGTAGCCTTTGGCAATTGATGCAACTAAGCGCAGGTTAGAGACGATAAGCGTGCGTTGTGCCTTAACGCACTCAATAAAGATTTCTCTGTCAGTATCGGTGTGTTTAGTGGGGTCTACGAGTGCTTCGTAGGCGGTGATGCCCCGCTCAAGAACGCCAAAGAGCGACTGCTCATCTTCGGCCGTAAGTAGGTCAAATTGGCCTGCATAGCGCAGAAACTCGTTAAAGCTTGTCGTGTCCGCTCGAGCATTTGTGGGGCGGACCTTGAGGCGCTCAACGTGTTGCTGGACTTCTGGATCTTGCCCATAACGCCCGACCAAATCAGAGACAATATTTTGACGCCGGCGTGCAGCTTCCTCGGCTTCTTTTTCTGCATCGGTCTTGCGCTTATCCTCGACGATAATTGCCGGATTCAGATTAAAGAATGGCTCTTTACTCCCCGAGTATGTGGCTATAAGTAGTTCGGTTCCGCTTGCTTTTTGCAAACGGGTACCCAGCCTGCCAAGAGCTTTAGTGAGTTCGGACACCGGCGCGGTTTCGTCAAAACCGTGTTCCATAAGCATGCTCGGTGTTGCTGGTTCACCTGAAACGAGGAGGGCATTCATGGCAAAGAGGGTGTGGCTGGTAAGCGCGAGCGAAGTGCTGCCAATTTTAATGGTATTTTTTCTGATGATATCAACGGGTATCCGGGGTACATCGGGCGCTAATCCTGACGGATAAGCAATTTGTGATACGTCAACTATTCCGTCGTAAAAAGCACCGCGCGGGTCGGGCTCGGCTGCGATTCCAGGAGTATAAAATTCAGTCATAAGTAAATCATACTGTACCATGCTATCAGAGTGAATGCACCTATCATTCACTACGCTTATGCTAGTTGTGTTAGTATACTCGTATGAGAGGAATACGAACTTTTAGCGATCCCGCTTTTGTAGAAGCACAAAGAAGATATTTTGCTCCCGGAGCAGAGCAGCTGCCATACGATATGGACCCCTACGCCTTAGCCCGTGCCCACGATTTTTCGGTAAATTTGCCTCAGGGCTTAGGCCAGGAAATGTGTGGATGGATAAATGTTGAGCGATATTTTGTAGCTCGTGACGATTCAGAGGCAGAAATGGTTCGCGAATTATCACACGAGGCGTTTGGCCGCGCATACGATCAGTACCAAGAAGCAGATGATGCGGCAGGTCAGTTTAGGCTTCAGTTAGTCCACGCCCATCTTGAAGAATATGCTTTGTACGCCGAGGACACGCCCATTAGCCGGGAGATAAAGGCTGCGGCACTAGATGCCACCAGCGAGATCGGCCGCCGAATGCTGGAGTTTTATGATCATGATCCTCTTGCGCCTCGACTCAATGAACCAGCCATGACCTTGATAGCAGACAAAATAATTGCCATATTGGGCCTTGGCATGCGCGCAGGTGATACCCGGAGCCCAGATGCACCCTTGGTAACAGTTCCAGCCACAATGCGCCAAGAAATGGCCACTACACCCGGCGTTACCGCCGAAGAACGCCGCACACGGGTAAGGTGGAGTTTAAGCGCTCTCAAAAACACTCCAAATGGCTGGCGTGAGAATGGCATTCTTATACCGCAAGCCGAACTCGAAACAAAAACGCCCAACGTGATCATTGCCGACGGCACGACATTGGGCATCTCCGAAGGAGACTTTGGCCACTACGAGGCTTTGCGAACCATGGTTATAAATTATAGCGGTGGCGCAACACCGCTCGTAGCTTCGCAAGCATCAGAAGTCGGCAGACGGCTCCAGCGCCTATTAAAGAACAATTAGATAGGCGGTCACCGTAAGTAGGATGAGGTTAAAAGCCTTCAGGAAAGTGTTGAAAAACTTGCAACTTAACCGACCGTGACTTACTATACAAACATAAGCATAAATATAAATAGAGAAACAATTATGGCTGCAAAAAAGACGACTCGCTCTTCATCCGGCGCAAAGCGTGGGAGGGCGGTGGTTGGTGCATCATCAAGTGTAAAAAAGAAAGGTATTTTTAGTGGTCGCCGCGGACCAATTCTTGCGTTTGCGGCATTTGCAATTATTGGCGGTGTGATTGCTACCTATCTCTCCTTGGCGGCTACAAATGGCGGCCAAATGCTCACGGCTGTTACTGCGGGCAAATGTATCGACAATGCCAGTAACGTTAAGGCCAATGGCAACAAGATCCGTCTTTGGGGCTGTAACGGTACGCCAGCTCAAAAATGGCGTTATACCACCGATCAGGCTTTTGTGAACGCCAACGGTTATTGTCTTGACGTAAAATCGGCTGGCAAGGCGCCTAAAACGCTCGTGCAGCTGTATCAATGTAACGGTACTCCAGCTCAAAAATGGGTTATTAAATCGAATGGATCTTTAGTAAATCCTAACTCAGGACTTTGCCTGGACGATAAATATGCGGGTACGGCCGACGGTACTCAGATCTGGATTTGGCCATGCAACGGCACTAAGGCCCAAAAGTGGACATTAGATACCGCCGTAACAGCCAAGAATACTTCGTCTACAAATTCTACGGCTACTTCGACCGCTACGAGCACAACTACCGTAAACGGCTCAACGACTACCCAAACCAATACACAGACCTCAACAAGCAGCGGCACAACAGTTAGCCTGTTTGATCCAGTCAAAAAAGAGATTGCCAACGAGTTAGTTTCGAGCGCCGAGAACTCTTCGCTCAATTGGAAGGCGCAGTACGGTTACATCGAGGATATCGGTGACAGCCGTGGCTACACCGCCGGCATCATCGGTTTTTGTACGGGCTGCGGCGACTTGCTCAAGCTGGTGCAGTACTACACACAATTACATCCTGGCAATGTACTGGAAAAATACATTCCAGCCCTGAAAAAGATAGGCTCCTTCAATCCTACACACGCTGGTCTAGACCCTACCTTTACAAAAGATTGGAAAACAGCTGCTCAGGATCCTAAGTTTCAGCAGGCACAAAATGACGAACGAGACAGGGCTTACTTTAATCCGGCAGTGAACCAGGGGATTGCCGATGGGCTTCACGCGCTTGGTCAGTTTATTTACTATGATGCTATGGTGGTGCACGGTCCGGGTAGCGACTCGCAAAGTTTTGGAGGCATTCGTGCCGCTGCTATGAGAATAGCCAAAACTCCTGCCCAAGGTGGCAACGAGACCACGTATCTCAACGCCTTTATGGACGTCCGAGTCAAGGCCATGAAGGCCGAGGCGGCGCATGAGGATGTAACGCGTATCGAGAATGCCCAGCGTGCATTCCTCAAGAATGGCAATCTTAATCTTGATGTGCCCCTGAGCTGGTCAGTGTACGGCGACCCGTATAGTATTAAGACAAATCCTAAGCCGTAGGGATGTAAGGCATGGCGAGACTTCCGAGCGTTGGCGGCGATACGGGCAGTTGGGGAACAATTCTCAACGATTTCCTGGCCACCGCTCATAATAGCGACGGCACGCTTAAAACTATTGCAAAGTCGAGTCTCGCCACAGCCGTTCAAAGCTCGTTAGACAATGCCGATAATGCTGTTTTACAAGGCGCTCAAATTATATCGGTAAAAGATGATACATATGGCGCAAAAGGCGACGGCACAACCGATGATACCACGGCACTACAAGCGGCAATTACCGCTGCTGGCGCCACAAGCGTTTGTTTTTTTCCGGCTGGCACGTACATAATTAGCAGCCCATTGAACCTGGTTTCTGGGGGTACGTACATTGGAGCGGGCTGGTCAACAATTATCAAGCAGAAAGATGGCGCTAATCAGACTCGCTTGGTGCAATGGCCGAGTGGCACAAACAGCAACTGCTTAATGTCGGACATTATGATTGATGGGAACCGCACTAACAATGGTTCTGCCACAACATATGGTCTGTATGCCTTTGCCTTGCAGTACTCTACGCTGCGTAATGTACGCGTCCAGCAAGTGAACGGTGATGGTTTTCGTCTTGACGGTACGTCTGGCGGCTTTGCTAATACTTCTTCGACCGTTCAGCTCGAAAACTGTTGGGCATACGGAAACGTAAATAATGGTGCTGTCTTTACCAGCTTTGCGGCTGACATTCATATTTTAGGCGGCGATTACGGTTTTAACGGTGCGTCAGCGGTAACGTTGCAATCCGGCTCAGGTTCTATCCGCAATGCTGTTTTATGGGGCACAACGGGCGGCCCTGGCTTGGTAGTTGGCGGTGAGTCAAACCAAATTACCAATTGCAACATAGAGGGCCATTCTCAGGATGGTATTGTCGTAAATCAATACGGCTCCTATACATTAATTACCGGCTGTAAGGTATATGACAATTCTACGGCTGGCAGCAATCTATACGATGGCATTACAATTAACGGAGTTAGCGGCTCGTCGGTAAGCGGCGTAATGGTTGAGAGCTGCTTTATTTATCCGTATCTCTTTAGCGGCGGCACCACGCAAGCCCACGCAATTAATTTAGGATCGTTTCACCAATACTGCACTATTGTGGGAAACAACGTGGGATTTGCCGGCTCGCAGGCTACATGGTCACCTTCTAACTCAGTCATAAATGGCTTTGGCCAAAGCGACTATGTTACCAATAACCCCGGATTTAATCCGGTGGGATTACTCTCGGGGCCAAGTGTCGGCACATCAGGCGTGGCGGTTACTAATCCCTGGGGCGTGCCGGCAACGGTTTACGTTACCGGGGGAACAGTTACGAATGTCGCCATTAATGGCAATGCTACCGGTCTTACCAGCGGTGCTTTCCGGCTTGGCCCGGGCCAGAGCATTACACTCACCTATTCATCGGCACCTACCTGGACCTGGATTGGTGAGTAAAAACTACCAATTTCAAAGGGGAAGATATGACAGAACTACAGCCAGTTATTACCTCTGTGGGCGGATATACGCCGCTGCACCGTGTGTCCAACCAGGAACTTATTACCACGACAGGTATTGACTCAACGCCGGAGTGGATTACAGAACGAACCGGAATCGAAACGAGATATATGGCAGGGCCGGGCGAAACAACAGCCCAAATGGCGACCTTGGCGGCGACGCAAGCCTTGCAGCGCGCAGGCGTGAGCAAGGACGGTATTGACCAGCTACTGCTGGCCACGCTAACGCCTGATAGGCCACTGCCGGCTACAAGTATTGATGTACATAATAAACTGGGCCTCTCTTCTGCATGCCAATCGTTGGATATTGTTGCTGCTTGCGCGGGAAGTGTAGCCGCTCTGGATATTGCAGCGCAAGGGCTGCAAACGGGCCGCTTCAGGCGTTCGCTTATTGTTGGTGCAGAGGTGATGACATCAGTTGTGGATCCATCCAACCGCGCGACAAGTGTGATCTTTGGTGACGGCGCCGGTGCCTTGCTTGTCGAGAACCGCCAGAGTGATATTGCGCCAGTATTCCAGTCGTTTACCGTACCAGATGAGCAGGCAATTTATATCCCTCATGGCGGTGTTGTCGCAAGGCGTCAGGGCGAAGACGATCCGGAGGCATTTATTAAGATGGACGGCCGCACGGTGGCAAAATACGCCAAAGAATGGCTTCCGTATTGTGCTGAATCACTAGCTTTGCACGCAGGAATGGTTGTGGATGGCGAGATTGATTGGAGCGGAGTAGACACGGTAGTTTTTCATCAGGCCAACCTGCGGCTTATTGAGTCTGCCGCTGATGCGCTCGCAATACCAGACGAGAAACTCATTTTAACTGTTCAGGAGCATGGCAATACCTCGGCTGCCTCTATCCCGTTGGCTATTGATACGGCTTACAAACGGGGACAGCTACAAGGCAAGCAAAAAGCGATGCTTATTTCGATTGGTGCAGGTTTTGCGGTGGCGGGTGGCGTTATCGGCCTAGACTTGCCTCCTCGCACCAAAGCTAAGGACGTGGCGTAAGCCCTTGCCCGCGAAAGAGGCGGCCGCCATCTATATCAAAGCGTATGCCGGTGGTCTGGCTGTATACAGGGTCGGTCATAAAGCTGATCGCGAGCTTTCCGGCGTTCTTCCGTTGCTCGTAAGGGTCCGTAGGGATAAAGGCTGCCTGGTTAAAATGTGGCAGAATGGTTTTCTCCGAAGATTGATCTAACCGCGCGGCAACTCCTCTTCCGGAATTAGTTGGGATAAAGCCAGTGGCAATCTCGGCTACCCGTGCGTGGTGCGGTGCCTCCTGGCCCAGCGATTGCGCCAAGCTTTTTACCAGGTGACTTAAGCCGGCTTTAGCAAGGGCCATCGGCCCGCCGTATTCGGCATCGATAAGCTCTGGATTGCCGTACCCAAAGGTAACAATACCGGCATGGGGCTTAAGATGGTCGCGCACGCCTTGCACGAGTCCAAGCAGGGACAGGGTGCTTACCGCCATAGCTTGCTCGTACATTTCCAGCGGCACCTCATGTGCGGCGAGCCGAAAGCTATCAGGGTGAGCACGAGCAACCGAATGCAGCACGCCGGCCACCACCCGTTCCTGGCCGTACTCTTTAGTAAGAGTTTCGTTAAGGATGTCAGGGGCAGTATCACGCTCCGCTTTCCAGTCGATACGAACCGGGACAATGCGGTAGTCGTAATCACTGTTTTGACCATCAATAAAGAACTTAGCTTTTTCGTTGCGATAGGTAACAAGCGCCTGGTTTGTGGGGTCTGCTTGCAGCCAGGGTTCAATCGCTGCCCAAGACAGCGAATCGCGATTTCGCAAACCAGCAGCTACTAGTAAATTTGGATGACTCGATAAGATTTCTGACATATCCCCTCTTTCTCTAGTAAGATTGTAAGCTAGCATATGTATATCTGACAATACGGCAATTATTGTAAAAGATGTGCTTACATGGTATGGTATGGAATTGAATATGGAACCAACGTCTTTTAATCAACAAAAACCTACCAATCTGGCCGAAGCGTATGAGCATATCAGGCAGACCTGCGCTCAGCATGGTGAGTACTACGCTGATATGGCCCGCAAAGAGGCGGAAATTGCGCCTCTTTTGGCTGATGCCGAAGATCCTATGGCCGCTGCCGCTCAATACGGGCAGGAGGGCTTAGCTGTCGCAAAGCGTGCGATGGCTAACGAATGGCTGCTAGAAGAGTCGCTGCGCGGCCCTGCGCAAGCTACATTGCGAGCACGGAAAACATCGGAAGTTAATCACCTGAGCGAAATGTTTGCCGATGGCTTGGAGCAAGCCTTGGGCGAGGACACGCCGATTGACGTAGTGAACGCCGAAAAGCACACACTCTTTTTTGCTATGGGGGTAAGTATGGGGCTTGAAGGTGGCCCGGCCCGCAAAGGGCGCAAGGAACCTACGGAGGCAGACTACAGGGTAAGAAATGGTATCATCAATCAATTCTCTAACGAGCTGCTCGCCCGTACCGACCCCAACCTTTTGTGTCGAAGCATTATATTGCCGCCCGAAGGTGTCTCAATGGGTGCTCACGCTATGAACCTGGCAAGAACATATCGACAATTTTTGGATGTACTTAATGGCTCGCCAGTATCTTCGGAATTTATTGCCGCCAAAATTATGGCCTATCGCTATAACGTCAATATTGCAGTGAGTGCTGATGAAAAGATCCGTCAAATGCCCGAGACTGAGCTGAGCGCCGAAGAAGTACAAACCATGCGCCACAACAACAACCTGCTGGCCGGCCAAATGCAGCGTATAAAAAAGTACAACGCAGTGCCCCTCGTATTCCCTAACGACGACGTTATGCCCGGTACTGATCTGGTGACGCATGATTTCTCGGAACTTAATTTTACGGTAAATGGTGAGCAACCTCTTGCCTTGGTACGTATTGTGCCCAGTGGTGCAGAAGACGCGGCTAAAGTTAAGGCACCACAAAAACAAGCAGCTGATTCGTTAAAGACAAGCCAGGTCATGAAACTGATTGAAGGTGAGCTTCCGATAACTGTAGACACAAAAGGTGAATTACGCCTTGGCATGAACCTAACAGATAACTCCATGAACTTACGTACTTTTTTTGAGCGCCGTGGCATGGCCGATAAGTACGAAGTGTTACGCGAAACAGTATTGGCTGCCTGTTTTGACGCATCAATGCCAGCCAGGATCGTCAATAAAATCATTGCCGAAGCAAAAGACGAGCAATCTCCTCAGGCTCAGCCTCAAGAAGGTGCGACATCTCCAGCTGTCCCGCCGCAAGAGCAGCCCGCGATCGGCGAAGTACTCGGACGCAAAGCGCTCCCCCGCATTACGTATCTGCGCGAGCGGACAATGGGGCAGATAGGGAAGGATTTTCAGCAGGCGCTCGCCGAAGAACAAGCTCAAAGTGAAGCCGAAGCTCAAAAAGAGTATACGCGCAAAAAGAAACATTCTGTGCCAGGATTTGAGCGAAACCTACCAAAGGGTGCAAAAGGGCCGAGTAGGGAGGCTCTCCAGCTGGCGCGCGAATATTACGACGATCCTGACTATATCTTGCCGCCTGGCAAGACCTTTGTAAGGGGTCATCAGCGAGGGCTTAAAGGTCAACAGGAAATTATTGGGCATGTCGTTACCGGATGGCAATCACCCCAGGCAAAACGAGTCACTGGCAGAAGCCCCAATAGTAGTAAAAAACGCCGCAGAAAATAGCGTTCTGTTGTAGAATATGTACGCAAAACGTCAGTAAGGCGCCTTACTTTAGTTTGTTTAGTGGTATCATAGCTGTATGACCACCATATCTGTTGCAACTGATCGCAAAAGACAACTCGTAGATATTACAGAAAAAGTTGAAGAAGTTCTGAGGGGCGATGGATTGGCTCATGTCTTCGTGCGTCATACCACGGCGGCTCTTACCACTGCCGACCTTGATTTGGGCACCGACCTTGATACGCTTGACGCATTGGATGCCATGACGCCTCGTATGCATTGGCGCCATCCTCATGAGCCGGAACATTTTCCAGATCACCTGTGGGCGCAGATCATTGGCCCGAGCCTGTCTGTACCGTATGTAGGGGGTAAGCTGCATCTTGGCACCTGGCAGCGCCTGGTTCTTGTTGAGCTTGACGGAGCAAATACACGCGAAATCGTTATCTATCCATAGGGGAAGAAGGAGGGTATAGATTATGCAGACTGAAACACCGTTTGCATCGTTCCTCAGCACATATCGGACTAAACGGTTTCCAAAGGGGCAAATACTTCTCCACCAAGGAGAATCCACCGAAGATGTTTTTGTGTTGCGCCATGGCGCCATAAAGTTATTCAATATAGATGAGCAGGGCAACGAGAAGATTCTGCACATTATTGAAACAATGGCTGCTTTTCCTATTTTTCACCATATGGCAGAAAAACCACTGTTGAGTTGGTTCTACGCAGCTATAACCGATGTTGAAGTAACCGTTATGCCATTTAAGGCTCTTAAAGAGGCAATGACGACTAATCCCGACATTCTACGGGAAGTTATGATACACTGCGCCCGCGAGGTGCATGAGCTATTTGTGCGGCTTGATAGTATGGGTAAGTCTACTACCAAGGCTAAACTTATCGCTGCCCTTAAGTTTTTGGTGGTGCAGCACTCTACCGAAATTGGCGGAGGCTGGCACCGCATTACATTTCCGGTAAGCCATCAGCTACTTGCCGATATGACCGGCATTACCAGAGAAAGTATTACAGTAGCTATTCGCAGCTTGCAAAAAGAGGGACTGGTGCGCTCTCCACAGCTATCAGTTGTAGAGGTGGACTTCCCGGGCTTAATTGCCTTTGGTGCGCCGACTGATAGCTCCTTCGCATCATAAAGGATGTAATGTAAAAAACATTACAGACGAATTACCCCTTTTTGCTGTATTCTATAACGAGCTGTAGTCAGCGTGGAGGGTAACATGATGATAACTACTGCTAGAAGGTCCCACATCACAAATCGAGTTTGGCTTGGTATTGGTGTGGGTCTTTTATTATGCGGTATTCTTGCAACGGTGATTGTAAAGAAGGTGTTTGCACAACCGGAGCTTTCTAGCGATCCTGTGCAAAATGTGCAAACCTTGCTCGTACACCCCCGCGAACCAGTGCGGGATGCTTGGATATATCCTGAGGCGCATGGCGCACTCGATATGCTGCGCGGCGGGCTGCAACTGTTTGCAGTTAAGGCTGAGTTCTTGCGGATTACCGATGAAGGCCAGGTAGAGCAGATCAATCAAAGTGCTGCGGCGCCGAATGGTTATTCCCCAGAGAATATAGCCTTGCTCAAAGCTCATAGCCAGCGACAATATGTAACCATTTCAGGCCGTATGCAAGGTACTGAGGCGGCAATGCGGGATCCGCTAACTATTCCACGAATTGTTGATTTTGCCACAAAAGCAAACATTGGCGTCGAACTCGACTGGGAAGAATTTGGCCAATGGTCCCCTGAATATTATGAGCAATTTAAGGCATTTGTGCGGGACTTAGACGCGGCCCTGGCAGCTCATGGCCATCAGCTAATGGTTGATGGCCCGGCGATTTATGACGACAGCAGCCAAAGCTGGTACCAATGGAAGTATGAAGAAATTGCTCCCTTAGCCGACTCAGTGGTAATGATGATTTATGATTACCAATATGACTACGGTGCGGGTGCGGCAGTCGCCCCCCAAGATTGGTCGCTTGCATGTATGCATTGGCTCAAAGAGAAAGCTGGCGGCAAAGGTATTGCCGGTTTGGCGGCCTATGGCTACTCTGGCACCAAAGGCGAATGGAATATAAAAGTGCAGCCCAGTAACATTATCGAACAGGCTGTTAGTGATGCCCAAGTACAGCGTACCGAAGATGGAGAACTTGTTGCCCAAAAGGGTGACACATTCTATGCCTATTCAGACGAAAAAACAATGCAGCAACGCCTTGATCAGGTTAAACAAGCGGGTATCGAGCGCTTATCGGTATGGAGTTTAGGGGATAATCCCTGGTTTAGCGACGGCACTAGATAGCATGCTTATGCTTATGGTATAGTTGGGGATATATAAGGGGGCTGTATATGGCGCGTTTGCCAGTTCCAGATAATGATGCCGGGCAATGGGGAAATATCCTCAATACCTTTCTTGAAGTTGAGCATAATGCTGACGGCACGCACAGCATCCCTTCGCTGGATAATAAAGTCAGCAAAGGTGCGCAAGTTTTTGATGTTCGTGATTATGGAGCCAAAGGTGACGTTATTCGTCTTAATAATGCCTCGGCAACATCAGCCAGTGCTACGGTTACCGTAACTGGAGCCAGCTTTGTTGCTGGCGATGTGGGCAAGATAGCAGTAGTCTATACCGAAGACGGAGCGGGAACTATACGAACCATTGCCTCGGTTAACTCCGGCACACAGATTACGCTGAGCGGTACCGCCGGTATTACGGCAAGCGGCAGTACGGCGTTTATCGTGTACGGCACCGACGATTCGACAGCCTTTGCTTCGGCCATGACAGCAGCCACTCCTGACGGCATTGATACCAGCATTGGCCCAAATCACTCGATTGGGCTGGGAATTGCCCGTGTTCTTGCACCTGTGCCCGATGCGGGCGGCGGCTATATGCTTGCTTCGCAGTTGTCGGTACCGAGCGGCGTAAACCTTGATAGTCCAGCAATGCTTTTTAATGTGCAGGCCGACCGCTACAACCCGGCAATTCTACTAAACCCGTATGCCGTCTGTAGCAATATAACGCTGGAATGCATGTTCGGTACGGGCATGCAAGCTGGAACAAGTGGTGCGGCGCAAGCGCACATTTACATGGGCAATATTCGTTTGTGGCACGTCGGACAAAGCACCGAAGGCAGTGGATTATTGCGCAGCCAAGATGGCTTAGCGTTGCTTGGCTATCACTTTGAGGTAGGAAATCTCTTCTCTAAAGGAGGTGTCCGTACGGTGTACCACAATCCCGGAACAGACGCCTTAATCAACTACGCGTACGCAATTGGGGCATATACGGCGGTCGAGATTAATGCCGGTAATCAAATTGCTTACCCCCACTTGTTTATGGATACTTGTGGCCCCAGCGGTGGTGGTGCCAATGGTGTTATTATTGATAACGCCGCGTCGAATATTTCGATGGTTATCCAGGCCTTTGAAGTGACAGGTACGACACACACACTCGATAACGTTGTGGCCATTGGCCCTACTACCACAAATGTCAACAAAGATATCTCCCTTAAGATTCAGGCGAACAATACGGGCGGAAACGTACTCTCTATGGCCTACGCGCAGGAGTCAAGTATTGATATTCTGGCCTCGAACTCGCAGTTCCCCTCTGGCGCGTCATTGCCTATTACGACTGGTGTTGTGTACGGAACGGGCAACACGGGCATCAACCAGGTAACGGCCATGCTCGAAACATCCATCACTCCGTACAGTGGCACTTTGCAAGGAACGTACCAGTATAGTCGCCTCGACGCGACGACATTTGCAAATCCAATTACGGTTGTTGGTGAGGTCACTGCTACCAACACGCCTTCTACGGATATCTACAATGGCAACGCCATTGCAACTGGCGAAGAAATACTGCCTCGTTTGGCGGTTAACGGCGCACAAGGCCTTAATGCCTCCGGCTCGTTGCACCTCACATACTTTACCGCCCGTAAAACGGAGACGATAAATAATATACAGATGGTCACAGATGCTACTGCGGCCACCGGGACAACCCTTGCTCGCATGGGCATCTATAGCGTCAACGCCAACACTGGCGACTTGACGCTTGTTGCCGCAACGGCCAACGATACAACGCTATTCAGTGGCACATTCTCGGCCAATCAGCGAGCGCTCACCACGTCGTTTAATAAAGTTAAAGGCACCAGATACGCGGTGGCCGTGCTGGTTGTGGGCACCGGTATGCCAAGCATCTCTGCAATTATATCTCCGGCGGGAATTGACTCGGCCACTCCGCCGCGCCTAAACGGATTAGTAACAGGGCAAACAGATCTCCCAGCTAACATTACGGCGGGAACCGTTACGGGTGACTACCGAATCTTTCAAGCTACAATAACACCATAGCTTTTTGTAAAAAAACATACAGCTAACATTACGATTCTTGCGCGATACTAGTAGTACTTTGGTTAATAAATCAAGGGGGAACTATGAAATCATTACAACAATCGTTACGTAAAAAGTATCGACTAACCAAGAGCGGGATCGGCCGTTTGCAGGGCAAGCTCCAGAGTTTGCGGCGCGACCGAAAGAAGCTTATTGCACACTTGCGAAGCTTACGCACCCAGCAATCTTCGACACGTATGTTTGCCGAGGATTCAATGGCCATCCAAACACTAAGCATGCTGCGCACGACTGAAATGGCTATTGAGCAGCTCGAAAATACCTTGCGAAACTCCGAGGTCATCGAAGAACAAGCCAGCCCAGATCAAGCTCCAGCTGTGCAAATTGGCTCCCATGTGCGTCTGCGCAGCCGGGGCGGCAGCGAAATTACCTATACTATCGTAACCTCGTTGGAGGCAGATCCATTCCAGCATAAAATATCCGACGAAAGCCCGATAGGGCGCTCGCTGATTGGTCGCAAGATAAAAGACTTTGTCATGCTTCCAAGCGGCTTACGTAACAAGCTGCCGCATCAGCTCGTGGGTATCAGCTAACCAGCTCAAACTGTCGGCTAAGGTCTAACTATGATACAGTTAGACATACCATGGAGTTGCGACCAAAGCCAGAAGATGTCACCAGCTTTACTACCAGTTTGCATGCTTTCCAGCAGCAAATGGATGCCCGTCTTGCGGAATATTGCCAAAGGCGTATTTCGCGCGCGCAGTATATGCATGCGGGATATGGCTCCTTTTGGGAAACCGTCCGCGATGTTATCGATGCGGGTGGTAAACGGCTCCGTCCCTATTTAACGGTGCAGGCCTTTGAGGGATTCGGCGGTGATCCGGCCCAGCAGCCGGCGGTGTACGATGTGGCTATGGCATGGGAGCTACTGCACGCTGGCATGCTGATACACGACGACATAATCGACCGTGATACCACTCGGCATGGGCAGTTAAACGTCGCCGGGCGCATGGCGGAGGTGTATGCCGCCGCTGGTGTTCCTGCAAAAGAGGTGGCTCACCAGGCCGACAGTAGTGCCCTCCTGGCAGGTGACGCTTTAATTGGCGACGCCTGCCGCTTACTGGGATTTACCGTTTGCCGGGCCTTTCCTGAGCAATCAGATCAAGTGCTTGATGTGCTCGACGAAGCAATCTTTTCGGTAGTAGGTGGTGAACTTCTTGACACAGAGTCGGCATTTAAAAAGATAGCCGACGTAGATACGATACAAATTGCCGACTTAAAAACAGCGAGTTACTCAATTGTCGGGCCGCTGTTAACAGGCGCTCTATTAGCAGGTGCCAGCGAAGATGCGCTTAAATCGCTGCGTCGTTTTGGTGTGGCAATGGGTATCGGTTATCAGCTTCACGATGATATCTTGGGTGTATTTGGCCAGGAATCCGTAACCGGCAAATCAACAACCAGCGATCTTGCTGAGGGCAAACGGACTATGCTCATGCAAAAGGCTTATACTTTGGCTTCTGCCGAGCAAAAGAAGGATATTGATGAGTTGCTAGGTAGGCAAGACGCAAGTTCAATTGCACATCTGCGGGCATTACTGCATCAGCTGGGCGTAGAAGAGGTTGTTCAGGCACAGGCTCAGGAGTATATGCATGACGCTCTTGCCGCGCTTGACGATGTGCAAATGCAGCCGCAAGCAAAAAAGAATCTACAAATGCTCGTGCTCTTTGCGCTGTCGCGCGATAAGTAAAACCTACTTAGAACTAGCTGGGTCGGTTTGTATTTGCAGCGACTGTACGACACTCTTAAGCTTTTGGTCCAAAACGTCGCTGGGATCGGTGCCGTCGTAGGCAGTGCAGCCCTCAGAGATAATCACAAATTTTTTATCGGCTATTTGGGCTACGCTATAACGAGTAGTGGTTATAATCTGACCATCTGCGGCGGTAAATTGGCGTGTCGGCAGACTGTATGTAACATCGCCCCGTGCGTTGGCAAGTGATATATCATCGACGGTAATCGCATCGGATACATCAGAACCAGAAATACGGATAGGATTGATGACCTCCGTCATGATATCGTCGATCTTAGTGGCCTTAAATGTTTTGCTGGGCAGAATGCCGTAACTAACAAAACAGGTTCCATCTTTTGTATTGAACGTATGCATAGAATTATTGGTGCTTGCGGTAAAATTGTTAGGCGTATTTACTGACGCAAACGATACGCCCGTTGCTGTGGAGAGGCTCTTAGGCGAGCCCGGCTTTGCAAAGAACTGCAAGTATAAAGCTACCAATCCCAAGACAACAATCAGAACAACGGCAAGTATAAGAACGCGGCGCATACGACGCCCGCCGCTTCTTTGTCCGCCGGAATTATACGACACCGTTGCACCAGGCTGACTTCCAACATAGCCGCTAACGGCAGGCTGGCTCGATCGGCCACTCAGTGGTGCTCGTCGTCGTGCGCTCGGTGTATTAGGCATTACGCCTGAGCGTTTCGGTTCATTGGGTTGCATGAGATCCTCGCTTCCTTACCGCCATTGTACCATATCTCGTAAGACGCTTATGGCTATTATAACATTTTCAAACGACCACTGTTATATCTCTGGCAAATAGGATATAATATGTTCACACGCACCCGTAGCTCAGCGGATTAGAGCATCTGTCTTCGGAACAGAGGGTCGGGGGTTCGAATCCCTCCGGGTGTACCAACAAAAGAGTCGCAAGCTGTGCGGCTTTTTTGTTATCATCGTATTATGGACTTACAAGCGCTTATCACCACCTATCTTACAGAGAATAAACACATGCAATTGGCAACAGTGGCGGCTGGCCAGCCGTGGCTCTGTACAGTGTATTTTGTGGCCGATAAAGATAATAACCTTTACTGGACCTCAAGCCGTGATCGACAGCATTCTATAGAAATACTGGCCAGCTCCAAGGCAGCCGTAACCGTCGTGCGCGACACCGAACAAAAGCAGGCTTTACAAATTGTAGGCGAGGCGTTTGAGGTAGCCGACGATGACCTGGAGCGCGTTCATACACTCTACACGGCTAAATTTGGACCTAAAGACTACAGCATTGAAGATATGAAAAAACATGAGCCAAAAGGTCGGGCTTACTGGGTCTTTAAACCCAGTGCTATTTCTTTTTGGGACGAAGTTAATTTTCCTAACGCGCCCAAGCAGCAGTATCTGCTTGCGCCATAAGGCAGGCGGCTATTTTCGTTTTTTAGAAGTTTTCTTTGCGTATCGAGCGTGGTTGAAGCCCAAAATCACCAGTATAAAAAGTACGGCGCTGGCTGCGAGCGCGCCGATTGCCGCAATATAGGCAACAGTTGCCATAGTATCAAACGCGTAGGCGTTAAGCAGCAATCCACGTAACGTTTCACCCTTGAAAACGGTATTAACCTGAGCGGCGAGCTGCGTATTGCTAGGGTCAGCCAACGACGCTGCGCTTAGCTGCGCATATGTTTTGCCGCCACCTATCTTCTGCAAATGGACAGCAATATAATTATCAGCAAATACTTTTGCCTGCTTGCCGTTTGTTAATTGCATGCCGGCGTATGGGCTTACGGCATCTTTGTCTGCGGCGGGCAGGGCGTTAAGACTCTCGCTCTCCTTGGCAGGGAATGTGATTCTTTGAGCTGCCAACTGATCGTGCACCTGATTGTGAATAAACGCGTGGGCGTAAAAGAGTCCACCGGATGCCGCTAGCAAAACAACCGCGACAATCAGACCTGCTGAAGATATTAATTTATCAAGGCTACTTCGATTCATATCAACAACCTTTGCATTAAACTATGTAGTAATTTTAGCATAAGTAATATTGAAGTGTAGGATTGTGCACAACTTGCAAAACAGAAGCATTTAGGCTAAAATAACCCTCGTGAATACATATTCTAATAAGAGTAACCACCCGGCAATAGTCGTGGCCCCTGCAACGGGGCAGGTTAAGGCTGGCCAACACTTTATTTAGATATGTCTTAAAATAGCAGCGTTCATGCGCGTCTATCCAGTTCGATAAAAGGCCAGCCGTCGTGGCTGGTTTTTCTATTTGGAGAAGTGTATGAAACGCGCTCATAAGCGTCAAAAGCGCGACGATTGGCAAAATCGCCGCAGTGATCGTTATATCGCCCGTAAAATCCGGCAAGAAAAAGAAGGTGGTTTTAAGTGCTCCCATTGCAAGCAATGGGTGGTAGTTGGGCAATATATGGGTACGAGCAATCGTAACCATTGTTGCCAGTGTTTATGGTCGAAGCACGTGGATGTTAAAAAAGGCGACCGAAAAGCTGTTTGTCAGGCTGGCATGCAGCCAATTGGCCTGACCTTTCGTATTGAGGGGAGTTTACGCAGTGGTGAGCTTATGTTGGTTCATGACTGCATGGGGTGTGACAAAATATCAATTAACCGCATAGCAGCCGACGACAGCGAAGAGCGGATTCTGGAAATATTTAACCTGTCACTTACTCTTTCTGACGGCCAAAAAGACGTGCTCAATGCAGCAGGAATATATATAGCCACGGCTGATGATCGGCAGACGGTAGTAGGCGCACTTTTTGGCTACGGATACAATATTCACGGCTTTTAATACGCGAAAAAAGCATGTGCTATTATGAAGATATGCATAAGCGTCAATCTGGTTTCGGCATAGTCGAGTTACTTATTATTCTTTTAATAATACTGATGCTCATTTTTGCCGGCTGGTGGGTATGGAAGAAGAAGCATGACTCAAAAGACTCGGGCAAGCACACTTCAACTTCTGAATCGTCCAAAAAAGATAGTGGTAAAACGGGCAGCAAAACCGTTGATCCTACCGATGACTGGGTTACGTATTCGAATGCTGAAGGTAATTTCTCGTTTAAGCATCCAGCAAGTTGGGTGCAGGCTGCACATCCTGAGCTTTGCAGCGAGGGCTTGGCGCTATTTGCACCAACTGCTGATACAGTGGGACATTGCGCTTCAGAAGATGGCGGCCAGATGCAGTTCTCTTCTGCCGCAGGCGATGTAAGTGCAGAGTACCAATTTGGCGAGGCCTACTACACTGCCTCCACAGACACGGCAGTAACCATTAATGGCGTATCTGGCCATAAACTTACGGCCACAGTAATGGGGATGGAGGCGGCAGTAGCCGTTGGCGGATATCCAGACGGCACAACCCTGGTTCGCTATATATTTGTCACCGGCGGCCGCACCTATATTGCTAGCTACGTGCAACAACCTTCGTATCCTGATGCTTTAAGTGATTTTACATTGCTTATGACGCACACGTTTATGTTCTCGGCGTAATACATGAAAAAGTATGTACAAAAAAGTACCCTAAAGAGTTTGCGGCAATGGGCAATTCGCCTTGGAGTGGGCGTAACGGTTGCGTTGTTGTTGCTCTACGTGAGCTTTCAGGTTAGCCCTTGGCCGGGAGCACTCGTCATTAGATATGTTTTTAATAAAGGTGGGCATAAAACGCTCGTTGCCATGGAGCAGACCCTGCCCGATTATCCGGTCGTTACGGTTGCTAATGAGCAATACCGGGCTGGCGACAAAGATGCCAAGCTCGATGTTTACATGCCCCAAAACGGGCTTGGGGAGCAAGCAAGATTGCCGGTGGTAGTTTGGACGCACGGCGGCGCATGGCTTTCGGGCGACAAAACGGGCATAGCGCCTTATTTAAAGCGTTTGAGCCAACAGGGTTATATAGTGGTGTCGCTTAACTATACATTAGCACCGAGCAAGCATTACCCCTATCAGGTACACCAGATTAATGATGCGTTTACGTATCTTTCCAAAAACGCCGGTAAATACCATGCTGATATGCAGCGTATTGTGTTAGCTGGTGATTCGGCAGGTGCACAGCTAACGGCGCAAATGGCCGCTCTCGTAACTAATGCTTCGTATGCAAAGCAGGTTGGCGTGCGGCCGGCACTGCTGCCAGATCAGATTGCGGGGGTCGTCTTGTACTGTGGTATTTACGAGCTCCAAGGACTTGCCGAGCCATCACCAAGCTTACCTAAAATTATTGACTGGGGAGATAACACAACGGTGTGGGCCTATGCTGGCAGCCGGCACCCATCATCTGATCTGCTCCGTCAGATGTCGCCTTTTTATCATGTAACAAGTGCCTTTCCGCAGACATTTATCAGCGGAGGTAACGGCGATCCCTTAACTAATGGTCAATCTAAGCCGCTTGCCCAAATGCTGCAGACGCGTAATGTGAACGTAACGACGCTTTTCTACCCCAAAAACCATTCGCCGCAGCTGCCCCACGAGTATCAATTTACATTCAACAGCGATGGAGAAACGGCTTTTGTTAAGATGCTGAGCTTTTTGCAATCTGCAACCCGCGATGGCCTATAGCTCTTTTAAAATTCTAATGCTATTCTTAAGCTATCATTAAACAAGCTGACCTAAAAAGGTGCAGGTAGGGGACAAAATGAATTTTGTTTGGAGACAGCGCTTACGCCAATACTGGCCATTTGTAATAGTTGCCGGGGTTGTAGCGGGTATTGGATTGATAGCTACAATTCTATCTTTGGCAGCGACTACTAACAGTGCCGTAGACTTCACTAAAACAACCACTACATTAGCGTCAAAACCATTCTCGGGCACTATCTCTACTTACGCCGAGGGCGGAACAGGTATCATCACCAGCGATGCGCAGCGAACAGCACTGGCGCATCTTGGGCTGGGGTATTACCGTGTACCGTTGCAATGGAATGGTGGCAACATTATTTCAAGCGCTGGTGGCCATCCTGGTGGATCGGGTGACGCCTGGGTAAGCAGCATTAAAGCCATCGGAGCTGAGCCGCAAATTGTAGTGGGAGGGTCGGCTGATAATAACTTCTCTCCGGCAGATGCAGCTAATATGGTCCGACATTTTAATAAAGACCAAGGCGGCGCCAATAGAGTAAACGTTTGGGTCATCGGCAATGAGCCAGGCAATGGCGGCATGGACATTGCCACCTATTGTAATCTGTTCACCGCAACCGCCGATGCTATGAAGGCAGTAGACCCGACTATTAAAGTTGCCGGTCCTGCGTGGGCATACTTTGATATTGGAACAGTGCGAAGCTTTTTGCAGTGCGCAGGCAGTAAAGTTGATAGCATCGACTTTCATCACTACGCTATGGGCGAAAAGTCTTTAGATACCGCAACTGCCTTAAGCCAGACCGATGTGTGGGAAAGTGAAGTACGGCAAACACGCCAAGCAATAACCGAGATTGTTCCTTCACGCGCCAGTCAGATTGAGGTGCAGGTAGGGGAGTATAACTGGTCATGGCGATCCGATGACGGATATAACGGTTGGCAGGGTGACGATCGTTTTTACCAATCGATAAACACGGTTTGGGGCGCCAGCGTGGCCGGCCATATTGCTCGAGCCGGCGGCCGTGGCCACCAGTACGCCGACCTTAACGGTGCATTGGGCATAACGTTTGAAAAGAACGATGCGGCCACGCAGTATGGTCGTAAGCTCGCCGATCCGATGCCTATATACTACGGCTTGCAAATGTTTACGGGCGGTAACTTATTTAGAGGTTTTGGCACGTCTATGGTAGAGGCCAGCACCGACCTCAAAGATGTGGAAGTATATGCTTCTAGCAATAAGAATGTCGTGGTAATTAATAAGAGTGCCACCGCAACACAAACTTTTGCTGCTAAAGTGACTGGGTTTACCAATGGCACAGCCGATGTTTGGCAAACGAACAAAGATGCACCGTTCAGTGCACCAGTAAAGCGGGCAACTATTGCCGCTGGCGACACCCTTGCTTACGATCTGCCACCGTATTCTGTGACAACATTTGTCCTTAACGCTGGTACTACCACAACAGAGCCACCTGCAACCGAGCAGCCAACACCAACCACGCCTGCTCCAACGACTCCACCTGCAACCGATACCTCATTGCAGCAGGTTCCTGTACGCATTAATGCTGGCGGCGGCCAATATACAGACCCGAGCGGAGCGGTTTGGCGGGCCGACAGTTACTACGACGGCGGCAACACCGATAATCAAGCTGCAGGCCGCACTATAAATAACACCGACAAGCAGGCACTGTATCAGGATGAGCGTTGGGGCAACTTTAGCTACCACATTCCAGTCGCAAAAGGCACGTACAAAGTGCGGCTACACTTTGCCGAGATTTATAATCCGTGTACCACAGCCGGCTGCCGAGTGTTTAATGTTTCTGCCGAAGGCGCAAATTGGCTGACCAATTTTGATATCGTCGCCAAGGGAGGCGCCAACACAGCCTTAATGGAAGAAAAGACTGTCACATTAACCGATGACGACCTTGACTTAGGTTTTAGTGGTGTGGTTGGTTCACCCCAAGTCTCGGCAATAGAGATTTTGGCGGCCGACACTACAACACCTCCTCCAACTACTGGCGGTGGCGGAAGTGAGCAAGCCGCAGGACTTCGCGGCGAGTATTACGCTAATAAGAACCTAAGCGGCACTCCACATACCAGAACAGATAAGAACATTGACTTTAGCTGGGGCAAGGGTTCGCCCATGAGCGGCATACCTGCCGATGGCTTTAGCGTTCGTTGGACGGGCGGCCTCGCAGTGCCTAAAACGGGTACATACACGTTCTATTTAACCGGCGATGACGGTGTGCGGATGTGGATAGACGGCCAGCAGATTATAAATGGTTGGCGTGACCAAAGCTCACGTGAATATCAGGCGAGCGTTTGGCTCGGAGCTGATAAAACGCACGAGATCCGTGTCGAGTATTACGAGAATTATGTTGACGCAGTTGCCAAGTTGCAATGGAGCAGTCAAGCCTTTGCCAAACAAGTTGTTCCGGCGTCGGCATTCTCCAGCTCAGCCAATGGTCTTAAGGTAACCTACTATCAATACAAAGGTGCCGGTGCACTGGGTGATGCGCTCTTTTCGGAGGTAGCCTCATCAATTGACAACAACTGGGGTAATGCAGGGCCGGGTGGCTCAGCTGGTAACGATCGCTTTGGTGCAACGTGGACCGGCAAGCTTGTTGCTCCCACAACCGGCCAGTATACCTTGGCAACCCTCAGCGATGACGGTGTGCGGCTTTGGCTGAACGATTCGTTGCTTATTGATGACTGGAGCGACCACAGTCAACGACGTGATCAGGCTGTAGTTAACTTGCAGGCCAACCAGGCATATACCATTAAAGTCTCATACTATGAGAATTATGGTAATGCCATAATGCGTCTCTTCTGGCGCACTCCCGGCCAAACTTCGGACACGGTTATACCCCAAGCTGCTCTGCGTTACGAATAAGATAGTTTATTCTGGCAGAATATAGCGTACGGCAAGACCATTATCGCTTAAGCCCGCACACAGTGTCGCAAAGCTGGCGTCACTTACTTCTTCCATACAGTATAAAGTGTGGCATAGCGGTGGATGGCCCAAGGCTTGTTCGGCAGTCATAAAATATACGTCTTCAAAAGGCGCATCATCAGGCGATTCAACGCTCATTTGTATGTGTTGCATATATAAGATGCGCTGGCTTAACTCCTGAATACGCGGCGAACCAAGCACACTGGAGCGCTCCTTTTGTGCAGCGCCAAGTACTTTTTGCCACTGTTTGCTAACAGCCGACAAGACGACGATCGGCCGTGAGCAAACGACAACGCATACACCCTGCAAATATCGAGCATATAGATGGTGTGCGATGTCCCACGAGATAGAAGTTTTAGGTAGGCGCTGCTCGACGTAAAATTTACCCATGCAACACCTCTTTACTTTGGACGGCTGGCTGTGGCTGTTGGTTGATTGCAAAATCAGTCCAACCTCGTACAAACAGACGCGAATTCTCTTGGATGTGGCTTTCGCAGGCGAACGCTTGATTTGCGTATTTATCGCTTAAGCCCGCACTCATTTCGTTTATTGGTTTTATCTGTTGGCAAATGATGCATGTGGCGGTTTTTGGCCGTCGCATACCATCAGGAAAATGTGTTATCCCCATAGCTCTTTGTTGTTATTTTATGCGGTTTTCGCACACCTTTCTCCTGTCCGGCGGGGGCAGGTTACGGGCGCACATTCTGGAACGTGTGCAATTGGCGGGCAAAAAGTATATGACATAGGCTTCCTTCCTTAAGGAGCCGCCATGCTGGTTGTCCCGCATCAGGCTTATAAAAGCCGGAGCCAGAGGTGGCAATTACTATATAAGAAACGGGTTGTTTTATGGGTTTGTAGGCAGTATACTACCGACATACCGCATGTGTCGTATCCTTGTGGCAAAGATATAACAACAAGCGTTCCTCTCTTTTACTTGAAGAAACAAAACATAGGTGCTACGGTTAAGACACCGAAGCAAAGTTATCTAAGCAGCTGCTCACACTAATGTTATCTCCGTTTGGGGAAACTTGTCAACAAGAAAATGAACAAAGGGGCAGTAATTTATTATGCTTTATTATAAGAACGCCGAGTTGGCTTCTACCTATCACGTATCTGTTAGAACCGTGCGTAACTGGATAGAGTCGGCCCGTCAGGGCAAGAACGACTTGACCCTGCACGAACACGCCGGACGCCACTATGTTTCCAACACTTCCGGAAACCTCGCCCTCATCGAAAAACTTGTTGCTCAAGGCAAAAAATACCGCCCGCATCACACCGTCAAAACTGTTACCCCGAAGCCCGAATTCTACAAGCTCTTCAACGACTATCAAATCCGCGATATCATTACGAGCCTCGAAGTTCACCACGAAATCCCTTGCCAATACGGATACTTCGACAAAGGGGCTGAGATTTGGAATGACTATACCTGGAAGCTCGAAGGCGAAGAAGCCCCAAACAACATTAATATGACGCGAAAACTACTTGCATTGGACGAGAAGTACCTAGATGAATTGCTCGAAACGTATGATTTAGTGAATGTTGTGGACTTGGGAGTCGGTAATGGACTTCCGGCTAAAGATTTACTAAGCAAGCTAAAAAGTGCGGGCAAACTAGGCAGATATATTGGGGTTGATATTAGCCGCGACATGCTAAACATCGCTCAGAAGAATATTGTCGATTGGTTTGGTGATACGGTAATCTTCGAACCTCATGAGCTTGATTTCTCGCGAGATTACTTCGGCGATATCTTGGCCCAACATCACATCGAGAAGCCAGATAAAAAGCTATGTAATATAGTTCTTTTCTTTGGCGGAACGGCTCAGAACTTCAGAAGTCAAGATGACGTCTTCCGAGTAATTAATAGTAGTATGGGCCTTAACGACATCTTGCTTTATGCTCAAAAGCTCGACACCTTACATAGTCGAGGGCATTTTAACTTCTCCACTAAAGGTCAATCGTATGTTCTGCCAATGAAGGATATGGCAGATCTGGTCGGACTAAGCAAAGATTGTTATGAGATTGAGCGGAACTATGACGAGACTGCCAGGGTTAGGTATATCCAGCTGAATTTAATCTTACCGCTTGAGATTGAGTTTAGGTCACAACATGGGACCTACAGAGTAACTCTCGACAAAGGTCATAAGGTTCTACTTTGGCGTGCATGGCAGAATAGTGCTATCGACATAGTAAGCAAGCTGGATCGGAACGGGTTTGATATCTTGCAGACCACGCAAACGAGAAGCCAAGAATATATGCTTACGGTTTCGCAAGTAAAACACAGCTAAAATGTATTGACATATGTAACGAACTATTGGTACTTTCTGGCAAGATGCAGAAAATATAACTGAGGGATCTTATGAGATTTTCGCCGTATAGTTCGGAGCGTTCACAGCCACCCATCATCGAAGAGCCACTACGCCACCCAGGGCCAGTGGAGATGCCTGACATAGATCCTGTGGGCATCACACCACCCCGTAATTTATTCACGGAACTAACCTTAGCTAATACGTCTGAGCCTGCGCGATCCACTATGCGGAGCCGAATGGTGCGCTCGGCAGCCGGAGGGCTAGTCGCCCTGGGCTTAGTGACGGGCAGCAGCGCCTTTGAGGCAGCGCCAGCTGCGGAGAGTAGTCACATATATAATGTAGCAAACACCGGTGGAGATGGCGTTTGGTTGCATCGCCAACCCGGACTGAACAACGGCCCGGGCGACCTCATCTTGACCATGCCCGAAGGCGCCACCTTTTATGCAGACTGCTTTGCATATGGCACGCCCGTCGGTCCACGCAGCAACCCAGTATGGCTCCATGGCCACGACCAACAGGGCAACGCCGGTTACTTTACTGATTTTTATTCCAGTAGCCACTGGGGCCGAAGTAACACCTTGCAACAGCAAGGCTTGCCAATCTGCGGCGAGAGCGGGCCATCAGAGCAACAGCATTTTGAGCAGTTACCTGACCAGCAGGTGCAACGGAACCCCCAGCCCGCTTCAGTGTTCTATTCTCCTCTTAAGCCTCCCACTGGTCTGCGAGATATTACAGTCGCTGGTGATATAAATAGGTCTATTGAAGAATGGTCGAGTGGTAATTGCTCTCCTGATAAAGCCGTACAGGGTGTACCGGAGTCAGTCGATACTCTAGCGGGCTGGAGCATCGGTAGGCTGGGGCCTATCTATTTCCTCGCACGAGCAACAGAAGAACAAAAGAAGCGAATCAAGAATATTATTCTCATAGATCCGGGCAATACAGATAGCTTCAAAGCTCGTGAAGTACTAGGTGTTCCCGTAAACAAGCGATGCGATGACAATTTTGATATAAATAAATTGCTTGCAAACTGGATCCTGGGCGACTCTTCACATAGACTGACTATACTATCTGGTCGAACGACCGAGGAGAAGCAGGATGATAACGACGAAAACTCAAAGTCAACCTTTAAAGGACTATGGAGTTCGTATCTAGCTCAACTTTGGAATGTGCCACAGGCGGAAAATCAAGTCAAAATATGCGATTATAATTACATGGAACATGAAGAAATCTGGCGAAAGCTGTCATGGGTAGTTAAGGAACGGAATATGAGCTGCGTCCCAGTTAACGATTATAAGCTTACTCAATGGCACCCATAGGTTGATGATTATGAAGATGCTTAATACTATCCTTACTACTCAAATAGTGATCTATATTGCTCTGGTCAGTGTTCTGTACTACCTCAGGGATAAAGATTTGGGGAGTGTGACAGTAGTTTTATTCATGACAATCGGAGCGTTCTTACTCCTCGGGGCTCTAGCAATAACTCTTATTATCTTTGGGATCGTAAAGAAAAGGCTTCGCCAGCTTGCCAACCGTAAAACACTTTTTCTTTTAGCTGTGGTTATCGCGCTAACTATTCTTTACATGCCTGTCCTTTCTTTTATTAACAGCCAATCAGTATTTGGCGCATAAAAATACAGTTTGCAGGCAGCATAGAGATGAATAAAGTGTCAAACGATCAGACAAGGATCTTGCGAATAGTCCTACTCCGCACAATGGTAAATATTAAGAGCGTTATCTAGATTAGGCCATAGTGCGGCTTGCGCCTAGACCAGAACTTGTCGTACCATAAAACGATGTTCTTGAATCGTGTAGAAATACAAACAGACATTACTACCCTAAAGCGTGCAAGCAGCCCAGACGTAGTTCTGCATTCTGTAATGCCTTACCAGTTACGACATTTGTGGCCGTTGAGTCCTGACTTTTTGGAGTCAGTTCCTACAGAAGAATGTATAAGCTTTGCAAGCGCGTCAGCACTTATGCATGCACTTAAAGAAGCATCTTTTGAGCAAGCCGGTATCTTTGATATGACCAAAAAACGTGCTGCAGAAAGAGCAATCGGCCTCTGTGGCATTCGTACCGAAGAAGCCACACCCAACAAGGCCGACGTAACAATTCATATGCTCGACCCTGGCAAGCGCGCCGGCAATATTATTCTGCCGACTATTGTTTCGCTGGCAACGTATGCTACGCAAAAGCTTGGTAAAAGCACGGTTCAGGCTGAGATAACGGCCAGTAATAACGGGCACTCTTTATATGAGCAAGCCGGTTTCGCCCATGTTTTTATGCCACATGACTTTGAAGTGATCCAGGCCGGGCCAGAGGGTCAATACCAGACGCACTGGGAAACATGGCAATTGATCGACCCGAACGCCCAGACCACGGCATCGTCTAAACAGGCTGCGGGTTGGGATGCATTCCGCATACAGCAGACGCTCGTCAACATCACGATTGAATAGTGGGCAGTGAGCAAAAGCGGTACAATAGAAAATATGAGCAAGATCACGACATTAAAAGAGGCAGAGCAGGCGCTCGCTAAGTATTACCGCAGCACTTCAGGCTCTAGCCGCCAGGCTGGTTATGGGCTTGATACCATGCGTGCGCTCATGGCTTTTTTAGGTGATCCGCAAAACACTTTGCAGGTGGTGCATATTGCCGGAACTTCTGGCAAGACATCTACGGCCTACTATACGGCGGCTCTTTTAAAGAGCGCTGGCTTTACCGTGGGGCTTACTGTTTCGCCGCATGTGGAGGCCCTTACCGACAGAGTGCAAATGAACGGCAAGCCGATGCATCCCAAGCGGTTCTGTGCCGATCTGGAGCAGTTTTTAGCGCTGGTAGAGCAGAGCGGCCTATCACCAGCCTATCCGCTGGTGCTGACGGCTTTTGCGTTATGGGAATTTGCCCGTCAAAAAGTTGATTATGCCGTTGTTGAGGTGGGCGTTGGCGGTTTGCTCGATTCTACAAATGTTGTGGACCGGGCCGATAAATTTTGCATCATTACCGACATTGGCTTTGACCACATGCATTTGCTGGGCAACACCTTACCAGAGATTGCCGACCAAAAAGCGGGTATCATCCAGTTGCATAATACGGTGGCATGTTACCGTCAAGACGACGTGATTCTCGACCAAATCAAAAAACGCAGTCAACAAAAGCAGGCCGACCTGCATGTTATTGAGAACGATGCGCCATCGCCCGAAGCAGCTGAGCTGCCACTTTTTCAGCAGCGCAATTTTACCCTGGCAAAATATGCCGTAAGCGAGCTTCTTGCGCGTGATGGCAAAGAACTTACGTCAGATATGGTTAAGAAAGCTGCCACTATCGAGGTTCCGGGCCGCATGGAAGAATATCGTTATGCCGGCAAGAATATCATTTTTGACGGGGCGCATAACCCGCAAAAAATAGATGCGCTCATGCAAAGTGTTGCTCAAAAGTATCCTGACGCCAAGGTTGCGGCCGTGGTAGCATTTATCGAAAAAGACAATCACGACACATTAGATCGCGTAGAGGGCTGTATTAAAGAAATGAAGCCTTTTGTACATAGTTTTATTGCTACGCAGTTTGGCGGAGAAATAGATACGCCCTTTGCGTCAGTTAGTGCCGATATCGTTGCGGCCGTAGCAAAAACGGAACATATTGCACATGTAGAAACGGTATCCGATCCGTGGCAGGCATTACAACATGCGCTCGGTGGGCCGGAAAGTGTTGTAGTTGTCACAGGGTCCTTCTACCTCTTGAATCATACCCGAACGCCCCTGTTGGGATAAGATATTCAAGCTATATAACGCCGAGTATGTGCACATAATGTGTAGATTTCGCTAGCTATTCTGTAAACGATCTGCTAGCTTAGTAAAGTATGTTCCGGTCCGTTCTTACAGCAGTGAGGTCTAGTAGCTTTGTGCGTCATAACGCTATCTTTTTCTTCGGGTCTGTGGCGGTTGGTGTTCTTAATTATGTGTATTACCCAATCTTGGGCCGCATGTTGAGCGTGGAAGCCTATGGCGAAGTACAGGCTCTTGTGTCGCTCTTTTTGCAGATGTTGGTTTTTTTGGTCGTAATGAGCCAGGTAACCATTAATGTGGTCGCTAATTACACCGACGAAGATAAAAAACGTCGCGTGGTATATGAGCTCGAAAAGCTCGCCCTTGTCATTGCGTTGGCAATGCTAGTCATTGTGGCGATCTTTGCCGTTAAGCTGCGAACTTTCTTTCAATTTGACTCTACTTGGCCGTTTATTGCGGTGATGGCAGCATTGGCGGCGTCGGTGCCGTTGACATTTAGGAGCGCTTACCTTCGTGGTCGCCGTCGATTTGGCATGACCGCTCTGGCTAATCTGTTGGGCGCAGCCGGTAAGATTTTATTCTCTACCATTTTAGTTTGGATCGGATGGAGCACATTCGGTGCGGTTATCGGTATTGTTATTGCGCAACTTTTGGCCTTTGGCTACGCGGCGTATTGTGCTAAAAAGATTGGCTTTGAAAAACCCGAAGGGGTTACATTTAAAAGTTTGCCGAGCTGGAGCGTTCTTCGCCCCGAGATGAAGTATGGGCTGTTTGTGCTTGTAGGTTCACTTACCATTACGGTGCTCGCAAGTGTGGATATATTTATTGTTAAGCATTATTTTGATGCCGAAACGGCTGGCCAATACGCCGGAATCTCCACCGTGGCGCGCATGATATTTTTCCTTACTATGTCTGTAGCGCAAGTTCTGCTTCCGTCGGTTCGTATTGAGCTGAGCCAAAAAGAGAACCGCCAGTACCTACTTAAGTCGTTGGCGCTTGTAACGGTTTTAGGCGGCACGGTCCTTTTAGTATTTACTGTTTTCTCCGCCAACATCGTTCGCTTTTTGATGGGTAATTCCTTTAGTACGTACACTCATTTGCTGCCAGCCTTGAGCCTGGCAATGTTTATCATTTCGATCCTAAATCTCATAGTATCTTATTACATCGCTTTGCGAAGATATCAGATAAGTGCTATCGTAGCTTTGGGTGCCATCATAACAGGGGGTTTGCTGATTGCTGATCATCAAACCCTTGCGATGGTGGTAAATAGTTTGCTATACGGCAGCGCAAGCATGCTCGGCCTGTTTGTGGTGTGGTTTGCAGGGAGAATAGTAACTAAACAGATGCGGAAAGGGTTATGAGCGAGAGACATAACGCCAAACAACAGAATAGTACGTCCACCAGTACGCGACCCGGGCACGGTCGCAGCTTTATTTCGGTGGTCATTCCAGTGTATAACGAAGCCCGGAATATTCCGGTATTGGTTGAAGCGCTGGCTAAAGAAACAGATAAGTTGCCACATGATTTTGAATTTGTGTTGGTAGACGACGGTAGTCGTGATCAGTCGGTCGAAGCTATCTTAGAGGCAGGTAAGCATGAAAAGCGTTTGCGCCTAGTGCAACTTGCCCGTAACTTTGGTAAAGAGCAGGCAGTGAGTGCCGGTTTAGCTGAAGCAAAAGGTGACGCGGTTATTATTATGGACGCGGATCTGCAAATGCCGCCATCGCATATGGGCCAGTTTATTGCCAAGTGGCAAGCTGGCGCTGAGGTGGTTGTGGGTGTGTTTGCCGAACGCAACATGAGCGCACTTCGCGCCTTTGGCGCCCGCTGGTTCTATCGCATCATGCAAGCAATTGGCCACACTAAAATTACCCCTAACGCAACCGACTTCCGCTTGCTCGACCGCGAAGTTGTTGACGTTTTTAACGATCTTACCGAACGCAACCGCATCACCCGCGGCCTTATTGACTGGCTCGGATTTAAGCGCGATTATGTGTACTTTAAGCAGGCTCCTCGCCAGCATGGTGAGCCGACGTACAGCTTTAAAAAGCTTGTTGAACTGGCTATTAACAGCTTTACGGCCTATAGCTTGTTCCCATTAAAATTAGCTGGATATCTCGGCGTCGTCATTCTAAGCTTGAGCATTCCTGGCGGACTGTTCCTATATATTGAGCGCTATGTTTTTCACGATCCAATGCACTGGGGCATTAACGGCACCACAATGCTGGCGGTTATGAACCTCTTTCTTATTGGTGTAGTTCTGGCTTGCCTTGGTTTGATCTCGCTGTACATTGCGCACATTCACGCCGAAGTCATCAACCGTCCGTTGTACATCGTACGCAAACGACCAAGTCGTGCTGCCCTGAAGAACCAGGAGGAATCGCTTTGAAAATAGCCGTCGTTTCTGTATATCCCGAAAAAGCTGCTAAGCATATTGATAACGCCAGTGGTGTTGCTGGCTATACTAAGAACCTGCTCAAGAATATTCCTTTGCAAAAAGGCGATGAAGTGTACGTTATTTGCGACCGCAAGAATGGCAAGAGTCAGCAGTACAAGGAAGATGGTTTTACCATCGTGCGCGCTTTTGACCGCGGTAGCTGGAGCTTTGCCAGTCAAATTCGGACAGCTGTTAATCAGGTACAGCCGGACGTTGTACATATCCAACACGAAGTATCGCTATATGGCGGTATAGTAAGTGCTTACCGTGTGCAATGGCTGGTCCGTTCGCTGCGCGCCTTCCGCACGGTAGTTACGCTGCATCATGTTGTGAATCTGCAAAAGATCACCAAAGAGTTTGTGGCCGAGAACAAATCAAAGGCACCAGTGTGGGCAGTAAAAATGGCTTTTCCGGCAATCTTCAAGCCGCTTACTCGCTGGGCCGACCACTTAATTGTGCACGAAAAGTATTTTAAAGACATTTTAGTAAAGCAATATGGAGCTTCGGCTAAAAAGATTACTGTTGTGCACCATGGAGTCGAAGATTTTACGCCGCTCACCAAAGCTGATGCCCGCAAAATGCTCAACATTCCAAAAGATAAGCATATGGTACTTAATATGGGGTACCTGGCGGGCTACAAGGGCTTTGACTTATTACTCGAAGGCTTTGCCAAGTATGCCCAAAAAGATCCAAAAGCGTATTTGGTAATTGGCTCTGGTATGCACCCTAAGTTCAAAAACGACCCAGCGTATCAGCAGGAGTACGCCGATATGCAGGCTAAGGCCGAAATGCTCATTGGCCCCGAAAAATACCGCTGGATTGGCTTTATCCCCGAAGAAAATCTGCCAGCATATTATTCGGCCTGTGATGTTTCGCTTTACACCTATACTATTTCTATGTCCAGCTCCGGGCCGATGTCATTCTCTGTAGGGTATGAGCGCGCCTTTTTGGGAAGCGACGTATTTAACGAAGTATTGCCCAAGCAAGTGCTCTTTAAGCGCACGCCTGCGGATGTATCGCGTAAGCTCACCGAGTTTTTTGCAGAGCCAAAAGAGTATCAAAAAATCTCTAAAGAAATGAAAAAAGAGCGTTTGTGGTCTACTATTGGCCAGCGGACCAAAACAGTTTACGAAGGAAGTAAGTAGATGAAATACGGCAAAGTACTATTACTGGGCGCCTACGGGCAGACCAATCTGGGTGACGATCTGCTTTTGTACAACTACCTCAAGTTCTTGCACGAAAAGGGCTTTAAAGAAATCGAAGTCAACGCCAGCGAAGCTAAATATATCCCCAAGAGCATTACGGAAGCATTCGACAACATGAAAGTGTTTGAAACATACAACACTTCGCCTCTGGCGTTGATCAAGCGCCTGATGCAGGCTGATTGCGTAGTGTACGGCGGCGGCACGGTGTACAAAGAGCTGTATGCCACTACCGGCCGCTCACGTTATGCAGTAATTGTTAACGTGGCGCTATTTAACATCATGGCACGCATCATGGGAAAACCAGTGTATGGTTGCCACTTGGGCATCGGTTCTATTAAAACAGGCTTCGGCCGTTTTATGAGCCGCATGGCGTTGCTCGCGTCGACGCACACAACATTTCGTGATGAAAAATCATTTACCTATGCCCGTGACGTTCTAAAGTTGCCCGCTAAAAAGATCAGCCACTCTACTGACGGTCTGTTTATAAACGAAGAGTGGAAGAAGCCGTGGAATACCCTGGCAATTGAACGTCCTAAAAACGCCAAGCGCGTAGTGGGCGTAAATGTGCTACACGACATTCCAGACTGGGTTGATCGTAAAAAATACATCAAAGATATGGTGAGCTTTTTGGACCGGCTTATGAAGCAGGGCGATTACCTTGTTTTCATGCCCTTTCAGACCGACTTTAACAAGCACAATGACCTCGTGTTCCTGCAAAAGGAAATCCTGCCAAAGCTCAAAGGCAGGGCGTATCACGTATCTGATGACCTCACCTTGGACAACATAATATCTGGCTTGCAGCAAATAGATATTTTGGTTGGAATGCGGCTACATTCGCTCGAGTTGGCTGCTACTGCCGGAACGCCATTTGTAGCCTTGGCATACGACACAAAATGTGTGCGTTATGCTCAGGAAATTGACCATCCGTATGTACTTAAACTTGAAGAATTTACTGAAGATGCGTTATACAATATGTACAGTCAGGCGCTTAAAGACGATACAGTAAAGCCCCGACTGCAAAAAGTTACTAATAGCAATTACAAGATAGCGGGAGCATGGCTTAAAAGCCTCGACTTTTAACATGTGGATTCTCAAGAACCAACGACGTACATTTCTTCTTATTTTTGGACTTTTCCTTGTTGCTCACCTTTTCATATTTAGAGGAATTGTCGCGCAGATACCAGATATCCTGTCTGGTCATGCTGTGTTGGTTCGCGAAGAACTTGTGCCGTTCTTTAACGCTCATCAGTATTGGCCCGATGATACCTCGGCGCTGACAGGCTCCGACGAGATTCGCGTAGCTTATTCGTTTTGGTCGTCCTGGGTTCGGTATTATGCAGTATTGCCGTTTGCCATCGTGATTCTTAACGCAATATCGGCGTTTATCTTGTTCTATGCTTTTTATCGGATAGGCAAGATGTACGCCGGGAAATCGCGCAATGCGGTCATCCTAGCAGCTTTGCTTGCAACAATTCCAATCCATTTTATTCTGCTATATGCAAAGATTACGCACTTCTACACGCTGATATTGGGCTTTAGCATGCTGGCTCTTAGCTTGACCTATGTTATCGAGCAGCTTTTCTTCCATGCAAAGTTCTCATGGCGCAACGCCATAATCGCCAGCATGCTGGCCCTTGCCAACCCGGCAATCCACTATCATGTGATCTTTTACACCGTGTTAGCGATTATTGTCACTATCCACGTTGTTACCGCGGGTATTACACGTCATATATCCTTTATGACACAGCTTAAAAAGGATATAGCTTATGCTGCTATCGTAACAGCGCTCAGCCTCATACCTTATGCATTATTCATACTTTTGGCCACTTCGGCAACCTCTGCAGCACAGAATATTCCGGTGAATTACTATATGATTTTTCATACGTCAGTTCCATTCGGCTCTTTATTCGCATTTGACATTGCAGCACAAGTGGATATGTTTAGATATGGAAACTACCTCTTGCTTGTCCCACGTTATTTTATGATGATCCTAGGACTCGTTATAGCTGGATTATTCATTACTGGCAAGTGGCGCATAACATCCGTTAAGAATAAGACGTTCTTACTGGGGATGCTGGCATTAATGGTTGTATCAGCATGGATGTCTATTGGCTACAGTAATACATTCTCGTTTCACTCACTGCTAGCTCATATAGCAGTAAGCCTTTCTTATATGGATACGACCTTAACAGATAAGGTTACGCAGCTAATGGGTGTATTTATTAACATCCTACGTTTTCCGCACCGATTTGAATTCACGTACTTTTATGCGGGCGGCGTACTGCTGACCATAACCTTGCTAAGGGTCTACGATTGGCTGCGATCGAAAAAGCATTTGAGCTGGCCTGTTGCTAGTCTTCTTCTTTCGGTCTTGGTAATAGTTCCTATTTTATTAACACAAGACTACAGGCAGGTCCTTTTGTCAGGAAATTTCGACAATTTCTTAAAAGTTTATTCGATTAACTCTGACCTAAAAGAGATCAGGAGTATCTTAGCTAAAGATAAGACGGGTTCTATGATGATCTTGCCGACGATGGAGAGCGGGAAAGAGATTATAGGGCAAAGTGGCACGGAAAGATTTAACTTCATTGATAAATTCTTTATCTTCTACTTGAATAAGCCAACAGTGTATTATGGTTCAGGCGCAGACTCAGAACAGAAAATCAAAGCTTTCCAAGTATACCGTTCTATTTACGATGGAAATGCCTGGTGGCAAGACTCGGTTATTGACAACATGGGTGTTAAGTATGTTCTTGAGCCAAAGAATATAAAAGACAGGCCCATTGGTATCACCTATATGCCTGATATAGAGAAAAAGATCGATAGCGCGCTAAGACATTCTGATAGGTTCGAACAGGTTTACGACGGACCGAACTATGCGCTCTATAGGGCTAAACCGACGGCCGCAAAGAACCCAGAGACTCTTGTTGATATGCGATGGAAAAGCCTCGAAGCGTATCTATCGAAGCGGGAATCACATAAGAAGCTTTATTATCCGGTTCAGAAGGCATCCCTACCTCAGCAGTTTGTCCTTAAAACTGACAGCAGCGAGCGCAGCTTCTATGACTTATATACTGCAAAAGATGATAGGTCTATATTTAAGCCTGACTACCAGCTACTGCCTTTTATGGACAATATCACTCCCGGTTCTAACTACCTAGAAAATCCTCTGTCAATATTTGCATTAAATGCGGCTAACGGCGTTAATAACAGCTTAGAAGAAAGAGTGCCGTCACTTGTTAACCTGGGAGGGACGCAATTTGTCGCTACCGGACGTGATGGCGGGGTTGTTAGAATCGGCTTCAGGGCTACTGACAACTCGGGACAGCGGTTGCTTTTGCGGGCGGCTTCTAGGAGTGATGACTTAACTGTTCATATAGATGGCCGCAAAGTCGCCTTCCATAAGATTGCTGACGATAAGGCTCATAACGAAAAGGATAGCATTGATTTTACCTACTTTGTTGCTGATACAAAGCTCGCAAAAGGTAAGCATACTGCTACTATAGATGGAGTAAAGAATACTGTCGTTGTGGAGGATTTGAGCGTGCTAAAAACAAGCGATATACCTAAGCAATTCGACGACGTTACCTTACCAGGACTCACGATTCATCCTAACAAAGATGGTCAGTACACGGTTCATCTAAAGAAGAACCAGTAGGTTTCGCTTAAGAGGAGCTGCGTTATGTTGCGGGCAGTGACACATACAATTCATACTTGGATACGGAGACATGCTGAAGTATTTGTTTATGGCGCTGCCGCGCTGCTTATACTTGGTCCTCTGCTCAGGCGTGGGTTTGTTTTTGCCGCTGATATGGTTTTTGTACCATGGCCGCCAATGCCGCATGAGTTGTTGCCAAGCTATCCATACGAATTGCTTCTACACGTTTTAAGTACTCATATTCCGGCGGATATCCTTCAAAAAAGCATTTTATTTGCAACGCTTTTGTTGGCTGGCCTCGGGATGCATCGCCTTACACGGTTGCGGATACCCAAGGCAGATAGCAGAGCAATCTATCTGTTTGCGGGCTTGCTATATATGGTGAATCCGTTTGTTTACTCGCGGTACATGATTGGCCAGTACTTAATAGTAGCTGGCTACGCTTTATTGCCGTGGTGTATAAGCAGCTTCTGGAAACTAACACAAAAGCCAAAAGCAATACAGGCTACCATTGCAGGGTTTTGGTTATCTGCTGTCGCAATTTTCTCGGTTCACATGTTCGGCATTGCTCTCATGGCCGTAACGGTATTTGCTGTTTTTGAGTATGTTAAACACAGCCAAAAAAGACTGCTGCTACAAGCTATTGCTTTGTATATTGGCGTAACTGCTACGGCCACAGTATATTGGTGGCTCCCTGTAGTACTTGGATCAAGCGCTCTCCAACAGACGACCCAGGGCTTTAGTAAGATCGATGCCGCAGCCTTTGCAACTGCCGGCACGTGGTGGGGCGTTATCGGCAATGTGCTTAGTTTACAGGGGTTCTGGGCAGACACGCAGAACCTCTACCAAACGTCACGAAATGTATTTTGGTGGTGGATGCTCCCGGTTGGTGCACTTTGGGCAATGGCAATTATTGGGGCACGCCAGGCAAAAAGGCAAGCCCTACCTGTGCTAAGCCCATTGCTTGTTGTCATGGCAGTCGGATGCATATTTGCTATCGGCACATCGGCAACTATATTTGCTAGCCTTAATGGATGGATGGTGCAACATGTACCTTTCTTTGCCGGATACCGTGAGCCGCAAAAGTTTGTTGCGTTGCTTTGTATTGGCTATGCACTCTTTGGTGCCCTCGGATTGCAGCGACTACTAGCCTTGGCAAAACAAGGGCGGGATATACTGATAACAGCTGCTCTGGCGCTGCCATGTATGCTAGCGCCGCTTATGCCGTGGGGATTTGCCAGCCAACTAAAGACGCATGACTATCCCAGGGGTTGGTATGAATCTAGGTCTTATATTAAAGAGCGCTGTTCAGGAGAATGTAGGGTACTTTTCCTGCCTTGGCATCTGTACATGCACTATGATTTTGCTGAGCGGATTATTGCTAATCCTGCGCCTAAGTTCTTTGGTGGGAATGTCATCGCGAGCACCGACCCTGAGATAAAAGGAGCCACACCATATACTTGGACGTACATCCAGCAACGTATTGGGGCAGAGGTTTTGCCAAGCGCCAGGCAAGGCGGCCACACTTTTGCACGTGACCTGGCCACTTTAAACGTGCAGTATATAGTGCTGACCAATGATATCGATGACGACTATGCCTTTATAGAGCGCCAGGAGGGCATAGTGCTCGTTAAGAATACGCCTTCTGTTAAGATATACCGGGTAGAGAATAGGGAATGAGACTCTTAAGCGTAGTCAAATAAGCATCAAGGGGTAAATTTACCTTGCAAGCAAGGGCAGCCTGTAGTAAGCTAAGATCTGTTGTTTGCAAAATATTTAAGGGTTAAGAATAAGGTTAGTAAGAAGGAGTTAGGTATGAAGCAATTCGTTAGCTCACTAGCACAGATCGTTCGTTCGTCTAAATTAGTAGCAGCTTTTGTTGCTATCGCTACGGTAGCAGTTGTTAGTACATCTGGTGTTGCAGCCGCTAGCCCAAGCTACTTTAACGTTGACAAAAACAGTCCTCAAAAGGTTTGTTACTCTCAGTACGGTGGTGCTGGTTGGCAGGCTCTAGGCTTCAAGAACCTTGACCACTGCTTGCGTTACGTTTCTACTAAGGCTCCAGCAGCCAAGGCAGAGTGCAACCACGGTTGGTGGTATGTATACGGCTTTAACAGCTGGAATCAGTGCGCAAACTGGGTAGTAATGCACGGTGGTAGCGGTTACGCCGGCGACCCTAACGAACGCTTCTAACAGTCTCGTTCTCTAACCCTACTGATACACAAGAACCCCGCCCAAAAGCGGGGTTCTTTATTTTTACCAACTGCTTATAGCCACCCGCCGCCAGGTGTTGGTTGCGATGCAGATATAGAAGTAGCTTGCGTCGTATGCTATCTGACCGCTTGTGCCCGTGCTGGTCGCGGTAGCCGGTGGAGTTGTCCAGCCAGTACCTGTTCGAGCTATCTCATACCATCCAGCAGTAGAGCTAACATAAACTAGCTTAATCTCCGTAACTGCACTTGCAGATCGATTAACAACAAACGCTCCATTTAAAAGTGTGACATTTGACGGAAGTGTGAACGTGTATCCCCCAGTTGTATTCTGTTGAATAATAAGCGTTAGCTCTTGACCAGGTATGACATTAGTGTCAAGGCTTCCAAGTGTTGTATTCTGGGTAATACTAAGTCTTTGGACATCCCCATTTTTTAGTAAGACACTTGGCGAAGCTGATACATTGCCATTGTCTCGATATCGTCGTGGATTGTAGCCACCATGGCTAATAGCAGTCGAGTTGTTGCCGATTACTACGGCTTGTGAGCTTGATATGGTGTTCTGGCTGCGCCCACCTATAACTTGCACATAGTCAGTTGCACCCGCAACACTTTGTTGTGTATCGACGCCCCGATATTGATACACAACACTTCCATCATCATCACATATTGGTTGGCTCAGCCTGATATATTTTGAATCATATATGATAATGCTACTATACTGGCTGACATTATCGGTCGAGCGCGCCTGGTTATTATTCCAGCATTGTGCTCCCGTGAGAGTGATATTATTGCAACCTGAGATAGATATTCCCGATCGTTTATTCCCACGACAGTATATATTGCTCAGGTTTAGCTCGTCACACCCAACAAGGTAAACACCCTGAAGGCTACAGTTCAAAGCCTGAACATTGCTAATGTTCCCCTGTATACCACCACGAGTTAATGGTGTTGCGTCGTTGTTTATTGAGAGACCGCGCGTACCGCAATTTTCAGTGTATATATTGGAGATGTTAAAGTTGTTAATCCCTGAGCCAAGATAAAGTCCCTCAGCAAAGCAGTCGACAGCCTTAATCTGCTCGAGAGTGAATTCTTTACAGCCAACTGTGCAGACGACAGCTGCATCGGCCTCAAAGGCGGATATGTTGCGAACAGTAAATGAATAACATGTGTCACGAAAACGAACGACACCTGAGGCAGTTCTTGTGCCGTAGATATTCTCAATGGTGAAGTCGTATGACCCATGGCGGATGTATATAGCGTGGTACTCTGCGCCGTCCACCCCGGTCATTAGTGTGGTTAGCCCCCCATTGAATTGCAGATTAGCCAAGGAAAAGTTGTTAGCCGTTGCGGTCGTAGTGATGGCGTGAAACCCACTATTTGGGCTGGCCGGCACCCCACCAATGTGCCCTGAGTTAAAGGTTATCACGACACCAGACAAACTACTGAGATGGATGTTTGACTTAATAGCAACGCTTCCTGTGATCGTACACGATGCATTGATAATAAGATCTGCGCCTGTTGGGCTATGACTGTCTATTGCGGCCTGGATAGCTGCCTGGGGCGAGCTGTAGTCGCTGAAATTATAATCTGCGTCGACTCCCACGGTATAGACGGTCCGAGCCTTATTTCTCCCATCTGTTGTATGCTCAACAAGCAAGAACTCATTTAAGAGATCGCCCCAATCACCGCTATCACTGCCTGATACTGGAAGTCTTACCATATGCCTCCTATTATATATCTAATCTTGGCTTAAGGTACACTACGTTCGTCCTAAAGCGCAAGTGTTTTTTCGACTATTCTTTCGTGTTGGCTTTTGGCTGCACTGGTTGCAGCTCAACTTCGTTGATTCGAGCGGTTATAAGTTTAAGGTTGGCCTTGGTTTGCTCTAAAATAGTGAGCTGGTCGTAAGCCATAGCTTTTAATTCTTTGAGGTCTTTAATGGTTGTAATATCCATTGTGATCTTTCCTTGTTGATTCGTTATGCGGTGGTGGCGTCAGTGATGATGCCGAGGGTCGCCAACGTGCTGAGCAGTGAAGTTAAGGCTGCTCCGCTTGAGCGTGAGCCGCTCACTGTTGGTCGAACGACTGGCGTAGCGCCGAAGAAGCCGAGTTTTTGGGTAGATGTGGTGCCAAACTTGGTGCCGGTTGTGGTGCCGACGGCAAAGTTTAATCCGTCAGAAAAGCCTACGCTGGTGCTGCTGAGCCTGAACGACGAGGCAGTAGCGGCGTTGTTGGCTACGAGCACTAAATCTCCCTGGCTGCGCAGCGTTACGTCAGTGCTTCCGGATATGTTATACAACGCTCCTTTTTCGGCGCCCTTATTCTTGAGGCGCACGATAGTATTTGCAGGGTTGCTGCTGTCTATGGTCAACGCATCGCCGCTAGCTGCGGTAATGGTCACTGTTCCCAAGTTGGTGGCATTAAAACGCGATGTGCCGTTGTTTTGAAGATCAATAATAGTTTTGGTCGATGCGGTCGAATCAGAAAAGGTCAAACTGCCGGTTATGGTATCGCCGGCTTTAAGCACATGCAGCGTATCGTTGCTGAATTTTACGGTTGGATTATCGGCGGTGCCACCAAGGTCACCAGTGAGCTTGAGCTGACCTTTGGTGACACTTGAGGCATCTTGAGGGGAGGGAACGCTGGCAATTTTGGTGTCAACATAGCTTTTGACGGCCTTTTGAGAGGGGACCTTGGCATTGCTGTCACCAGCGAGGGTGTTGTCTGTATCTAAATCGGCCGCCTTAAGTTGGGCGTCGTCGGTCACATTGGACAGGCCCACATCAGACGCGGTAAGCGTTACGCTTCCACTTCGACCGTTAACGGACGCAACCAGCTTTGTTGGTGTCTCAATTTCTTGCAAAAGAGCCTGCAATTCTGAATCGATATCAGAAAAGCGCGTTTGAATCTCGGAGCTGAGGTCGGAGAAAGGAATTCCGGCACTCGGCTTGGTGTACTTGGCGCTAAGCGAGCCGCTTAGGCGTAGTGAACCATCTTCTTCATGCTCTACCAACAAGAAATCATTGAGCATATCACCCCAGTTGCCAGCGTTTTTGCCCGGCTGCGGCAAGCGAGCCATACGTACCCTCCTTAAAGTTGAAACAAATAAAAAATAGCTAGTTCGCGTTCAACTGCTATTTAAATAACGTAGCCATAGTACCCAACGCTTTACCGCCCTGTCAACGCCAAAATGTGCGCAAAATCACTGCAAATCATTGTTTACAGGGGAAGGGGCGAGGTGTATAATGGGCTGTAGTATAAACAACAGGAGGGTCCACGCCTTTATTTAGGCGGGGTCCTTTTTGTTTTATAAGGAGATGCTATGTACGGTAAAGGCGGCGATATCGTTGGGAGTAGTGTGGTAACTGGTACGGGCGCAGTTTTACTGCCCGCTACAGGTGGTAACACCCTGGGTACCATTTTGGCCTACTCAGCTATAGCAATTGGCGCAACTGCGCTAGTCAGCCAGATTGTGGTGCGTGTTATGCGCCGCAAGCTTGGTGCGTAATACCTTTCTTTTTACCCCTAGAGATGCGTATGGGTTGGGCAAGTATTACCAATGCTTTTTTAAAGCGTAACATGCTAAGTGTTATAGCGTGTTCTTTGCTGCTTGCAGGTGCAGGCGCTTTGGTGTGGCCGCTTGCTCAAACCTATCGCACGAAGCAACAGGGGCAGGCCCAGAATGCCGTTCGGGCACAGCAGGTCCAAAAGCAAGTTGCACAAACAGCTTCACTTGACCTGCATTGGTCAGAGCCAGCGTCGCTACAGTTTCCTCGTTTGCAGATTGCTCTCGACATTCTTGCGGGTACCTATAATAAGCGTACCCAAGCCTGGACTCTGGACCGAAGTCATGCATTTTATATGCAGCCAACGAAGAACTTTTCCCCCGGCACGCCAGTGATATATGCGCACTCAATCCCGGGTGTCTTTAGAGGCTTAAATGGGGCGGCGCAAGACGAGCTGCTCAAGGTCCAAACGCAGGATGGACGCGAATTGTGGTTCCGTTACAGTGGTGATACTGCTGTAAACCCAACCGATAGTGCGGCACTGCTTCGTAAAGTTGACAACGCAATCTTTATTATGACCTGTACGGGCGGCCACTTTGAGCAGCGGCGTATTATGCAGTTTGATTATATTGGGCAAGGGGATGTGTCATGACACTTTCACACGCCATGTATTACCTGATTGCTTTTTTGAGCTTGCTGAACTTTGTGCGCGTGCTGGTGATGTTGATTGGTGCGGATATATATGACATCCGCCAGTTGCGTCGCCGGCAATCTGGTAGGGCTAAGCGGGCCTACCGTCCGCTCATTACGGTAGTAATCCCCGCATACAATGAAGAGACCGGAGTGATCCGCACACTCGAGTCGGTCATGGCTAATACTTATACAAATAAGCAGATTATAGTGGTGGACGATGGATCAAAAGACAAAACCTTGGCCATTGTGCGTCAGTATCAACGTAGATTTCCCGGACAATTTACCGTTGTGCATCAACAGAATGCCGGTAAGGCAGCAGCAATCAACCGCGCAGTGAGTAAGTGGGCCAAAGGTTCGCTCATTATGGTTGTGGACGCTGACTCCCTCTTAAAGCCTGACGCAATCGCGAGCATGGTAGCGCATTTTAGAGACCGCCGTGTTATTGCTTCGGCAGCAAACGTTAAAATCATTCCTACCACGAAGCTTTTGGGCATTGCCCAGCGCTTTGAATATCTTATTTCGTACCGTATGAAGAGGGCGCTTACCACCGCCAATATGGAGTATATCGTGGGCGGCGTTGGTTCCACATTTCGTAAGTCGGTGCTTCTTAAAACAGGCCTGTACGACACAGATACTATGACAGAGGATATCGACCTGACGGTAAAATTGATCCGCGAGTATGGCAATAAAGCTTACAAGATTAACTATGCAGCTGATACGGTGGCTTACACAGAGCATGTTTTAACGTTCAAGCAGCTCGTTCGCCAGCGTTTCCGCTGGAAATACGGCCGTATGCAAACGTTGCTTAAGAATCCTGAACTGTTCTTTAGCAGGAGCCAAAAATATGACAAGCGCCTTACCTGGTATCAACTGCCGTATGCTATTGTCGGTGAGATTGTGCTGCTGCTTGAGCCGTTGCTAGTTGGCTACATTATGTTTGTGCTGCTTGTTTTTGCCGATACAACTTCGCTGCTCAGTGTGTACATTATTGTGACTTCTTTTGTGTTCTTAATGCTGCTGGGCGAAGACACAGAAACAACCAAAACGAAACTTACATTGGCTGCCGCGCTCCCGGCGACATATATATTAATGTATATTCTTACGGCTGTGGAGTTTGCTGCTTTAGCGCAGTCGATAGTCAAAGGGCGCCAGCTCTTTCGTAGAGAAGTGCAGCACGCCAGCTGGGAGCACGTTGACCGCAGCGGCCAGCCGGTATCTTTGCAATAAAGTGTGCCAAGTTTACTTGCTCATGATTTTACGTTGCTGTTAGAATGCCTACGAAAGAAGAGGTAAAAGTAGTGTCTGAGATTGTAGCAAGAAAGCAAACCGAACATAGGTCAGCAAAAGGCCGGCTGCTAGTAGGCAGCGCAGCAGCGCTTACTCTGTTGACAACCGGAGGCTATGTTTTATATGGCAATGACGGTGTGCGAAGCGCACCAAAGCACGAGCCGTGCACCCAGGGGACCGACAAGTTCTGGCCCGAACAAGAAGACTATCTGAGCTTGGACGCCACCACAGAAGTAAGGATAGCTGTTAAGAACCCGGAGCAATCGCCACCGTATCTAACCATGTCACTGCAGGAAGAGCAGGCTGATCCTGATTATTCAGTTGAAATCCCTTTAGATGAGCTGGCCACCTTTGGTGATTCCCGCACGGTTTACGGCCGCGACGATCCGGCCGCCTATGGTAGTGCGGGCACTTTACATCAGCTCTCCCTAGCGGTTACGTATAAGGGGTATCAAGATGGTCAGGTTGTAGTTGGCTGGCAATATTTTTGCAACCCTCAGCCCATCACAGCATCTTCGTAACTGTTCCTGACATACTATATTTGATAATCTAGCGACATTATGGTATAATGAAATTCAGAATTGTGTGTTAAGTTGGGCGCGGTAGCGTCCTAGAGTAAGGCAAGGACGATGTTTTTCTTCGATTCAAGCGGTAGCCCCTTTTTACTGTTTTGGTATTTCTTTCTTGGTTTTTTGGCGCTTGTTATTGCTGCGAATATTCTTGCCTTGCTTGCAAAGCTACTCATCCAGTGGCGAACAAAGCGCTTGGAATCTACGGCACTGAACAGGGGTAAAAAGTGAAGCACCTTAGGCTCAAGAAGCTTTTTGCCTGGCCGGCCCGCATAGCGGTATTTATTGCCTGCGGGCTTTTAAGCATTTTCTTGCTTATGGCTGGTTACGAATCTGCTTACAACCGCTCGTTGCCCTTTGTACACACTGTTGACCCAGTAGATCTTACTGCTTACAGCCAGAGCTATGACTTGCGGGACGCCGGCCGCAATAGCGAGCGTTACGGTGATTTTGGCAAACCAACCAACGTTAAATTGCCAGAACGCGCTGCACGTTTAGATATTGGTCCGGCCATTAATAGTAATGGTGCCTGGCTTGCTCGTTCAAACGTACTCCACCTGTTGATTCCGACTGAACCGCGGGAAGGTAATATTGGGTTGATGTTGCTTTACTGTCGCGAGAGCTTCCGTACGGTCAATAGCCAGAATGCTCCGGCGGTTGGTAGTAATGTGTTCGTAGACACAGACGAAAACTGGCGTTATGTGTATAAAGTAACCTCAGCCAAGGTGTATAACGACGCTGTTCCGTATGTGGTAAGCGACGCCGGCCGCACCAGCAAGCTACTTATTAGTTGCAATGATGTGCAAGCGGGTACCAACTTGGTGGTTGAGGCAACGCTGCTTTCTGTACAGGGGATTGAATAATGACTAACGAATCGCTTTTTATGTTCTTCCGTAATATGACCATCTTTTTGGCAACTATTATGGTAGTTAAGTATTTTGTCTTTTTGATGCTTTCGGCGTATTTTCCGGTTGGCCAAGCTTTAAGGCGATATCGCGTGCTCAAACGTGACGTAAAGCGCTATCACCGTGTCCGCCAACATCGCCCACTGGTGTCAATTATTATCCCTGCCTGGAATGAAGAAGTTGGTATTTTGCGCACTATTAAGTCGGTTCTGGCCAGCAGCTACACCCACTATGAGATTATTGTGGTTAATGATGGTTCTACCGACCGTTCGCGTGAGCTGGTTGACGCATATATTGCTGAGCTCGCCCAAACTAAAAAGAAGCGCGTACTGCGTCAGTTCTATATGCCAAACGGCGGCAAGGGTAAGGCATTGAACTTTGGCATTAAAAAGAGCCGCGGCGAGATTATTTTGACTATGGACGCAGACTCGGCAATGGCGCCTGATGCTCTTGAGAAATTAGTTGAACACTTCCGCGACCCTGAAGTCTCTGCTGTTGTTGGCCAGGTTCGCGTGGCGAATATTAAGGGTCGCATGATTAGCTTAATGCAGCAGCTTGAATATCTGTTTGGGTTTTACTTTAAGCGTGCCCACTGCATGATGGGCGCTGAATATATTTACGGTGGCGCTTGCGCCGCATTCCGCCGTAAGGCGACCTTTGATTACTTCGGTATGTTCGACGAAAAGAACAAGACCGAAGATATCGAGATGTCTATGCGCACTAAGTTTCACGGCCTTAAATCAATTTATGCCGAAGATGTTATTTGTTACACCGAAGGTGCGGCTAACTATTTTGGTCTTATCAGTCAGCGCTTGCGCTGGAAGAAGGGCCGTTTTGACACTTTTTTACAGTATCGTCGCATGTTCTTCTCTGTAGATAAGGGGCACAACCGGGCATTGAGCTGGTTTGTACTGCCGCTGTCGTTGTTTGCCGAGGTGCAGCTCTTGCTCGAACCAATCGGGGCAACATTGCTTATTACCTACAGCGTCGTATCGGGTGAGTTTGTGTCGCTGGCATTGAGTATGCTGTTTGTAGGTATCTCGTACTTTGTGCTTGCGGTATTTGGCTCCGATTTGAGCCTTAAGGAGCGGCTGCGCTTGCTGCTGCTGTGGCCTATTACCTGGCCGCTGTTTTACATGGTAGTGTGGATTGAGTTCCATGCTCTATTACGCAGTTCACACATGGTGCTCCGTGGCGACAACCTGGAGTGGCAAAAATGGCAACGGGAGGGTATTTAGCATGAAACCCCGGCACATTGTATATATCAACGCGGTCTTTGCCGGTTTAATGATCTTTTCGGCCAGTATGGTGTATCAATTTATGACTGGCAACAAGCCGCTTGATATTGTGCGCAATTTTGGTCACCACCAAAAAGCACAAACTATCACTACTGATAAGTGCTCTAACAAAGCGGCAATTGAACTCAAAGATGCCCAGAGTCGTCCGCTGCAGAAGCTTGCGGTGTATCAGCAGGCCTGCCATTCTTATGCAACGAATACGATGATGGTGTTTGTAAGCATGCCTTCTGACCAGACTGAGGCTGTTACCTATGCTCAGGCTGACGCAAAAACCCTCAAAGATTTTGCCAAGCATGGCATTCGACCGCTGGTTGTGGCTGAGCCAACCAGTAAGGCGGGTAACAATCTCGACTTTGAACTCTTTGCCAACGGCACTTACAATACTGCACTCGATGCCTACTTTACTGAGCTTAAAAATCAAGGATTAACAGATGAACAGATGGGTATCTGGAATCCATTCCCCGAAGCAAACCTGCCATATTGGGACAATAACCAGGTAGCATTCTTTGCACCGGCAGTTAACAATTATCTGGGTATTCTAAAAGCGCACTTCCCAGGGGCACATACGAGTATTCTGCTTAACTCTGCCACCTATGACACGGCTGACTTTAACTGGGAGAATGGTGAATACCAGAGCCTCTTGCCATATGTTAAGGATATCCAGCCTGGCCTGGTGGAATACGCAGGTATTCAGGGCTTCCCTTGGGTGGGCAAGCAGGGAAGTGCCGCTGCTATTTTGAACGCAGCTGAGTTCCTAAACCCTGATTTGCTCACCGAAATGGCTGACGCCTTGCACACCAAGAAGATCTGGTTTAATACCGGTACCTTTGGCCGCAAGTACACGTTGGACGTAGCAGATACGGTTCAGATGACGCCCGAGCGCCGCAAGTCAGTTATCAACACCATTCATACACAGGCTAAAGCGCTGCAAAAACAGGGCTACGACATTTCTGTTAACATCTTTGCCCAGGATAAGAGTAAGACTGCCGAAGCAACTGACTGGTCGTACTGGAGTAATAGTCAGCCGTTCAGCTCGCCTGCCGCCCCCGTTATCACTGACTTTATCGGCCAGCTGAATGACGACAAGATCGCCTTTTGGCTGTTTGATAATTAGTTTTCGCTTACGGTAATACTGCCTTGCTGGCTGGAGGCACGTTGGTTGTAGTAGCTCCAGGTGCCAGCGTGTGTCATGGTAATACTCTTGCTCACGCCAGGGTCAATAGTGCCCACCTCAAGGTCGGTGCTTTTGGAAGAACTGCCAACAATGAGCAGGTTGCTTGAAGATTGATTTATGATGCGGACGCGCTCGCCCTTTCTGACATGCAATGATTGTGGCTCAAATCCAGTGCCATCGTAGGTGATAGAATCAACCTGTCCTACCGATGGCGCACCTCGTTCGCCGAGTCGTTCGGCATCATGCGTGTGGCGCCATACAAAAAAAGCACCAAATCCAACTACCGCGATCACAACGATAGCAGTAGCAAGTTTAAGAATTCGATGCATGAGCCGCTCCTTATGTAAGCTGCTCTTATATATTGTCAGGCCAAAGCCCAGGTACGTCAAGTTTTATGAGCGCGCTAGAGTGTGCTAGTAGAGTTCTTCGTGTTTTTCGTTTAGGAAGCGAGTCCATTGACGTATAAGGCGCAGTACAGACTTCATGGGTAGCTCGATAGCTACATCCAAAAAGAATGCCACAGCATTAACGCGGGCATATTTAGCGGATATCCATTGGCCTACCAAAATGAAAGGCAAGTAAAAGAAGTCGCGCAAATTGGCAATAGCATTTTGTTGCTTGACGACCAGTTCTAGCTCACGTATTAAACGCGATAAGCGGAAGCCCAAGAAGCTGGCGGTAGAAAGGAATACAAAGAAGATAACGCCTTGCACGATATTAAAGTGCAGTAAATGCAGAACATAAAACATAATACTGAGCGGCACTAGGAATAAAATGCCGTAGAGTGATTTTGTTGCACCAGACATCTTTTTAGCACCAATCGGCAAGTGGGCAGGCAAATGCGAAGCTTCGGTGGGGTAGAGTAGTTGCTCCATGTAGGTGGTGAGCGCTTCGGCATTGGCTTTGGACGGCATGTGCAGGCCTAATTTAAGGCTGGCCATGTAAAGCGGCGGAAATAGAAGGTTTACAAAAAGAGGCAATAGCGCAACGCTGCCCACAAAGACCAAATCGTATGGTACTTCAACACCAAGACCGATTACTGTCTTAGTAATAAGCAAAAAGACAACACTTTTAATAAGCCCTTTATTGAGGCGCTTTTTAAGGTCCTTATATTCTTTATTGAGTTGCTGTCGGTAGGCTTGCAAAAAACTGTCTTTGTCGGCCAGTAGTTCGTGCAGCGTTGGATGGGCGCTCGATAGACTCTTAAGAACACGAAAAGGGGCGCCATGACGACTTATGGCGCGTTTGAGCCTCTGGGTCAGTCGGTGGTTGTATAGGTCGTCAACCTGGCGATTGAGCGAGATGTACTGGCTTAAATCGGTAACTGATTGCTGATACATTTGGAGTAGATGGTGGCGGGTAGAGGCAATGTCAAACTTTAACAGCGCAGTTTGTGTGGCAATATAAAGACAAAGTTGGTAATGAGCATCGTCGGCTGCATCTTCGACGTAGGCGGCTTTTGGCACGACCTCCAAATAATGCTGATATGCAGTTGTGGCAATTGCATCAAGCTGAAAATGGGGGTTAAGAAGCTCTTCGGTGGCGACCGACAAGACGTCTAGGGTCCAGTCTACAGCCTTCTCGCGCGAAACATGATGGTCGCGCATAGCTTGATAGGTTTGCATGTGGGTTTCTACCATTTGCTGTAATTGGGCCGCAACGTGCGTACCGTAGGAGTTATTCTGCAGGTAGCCAGCTTGTGTAAGTTCAACAATAAGCTCTTCGCCAAGAGTTACACTAACGCTTCGCTTGGTAAAAAGTGACAGACCACGGTAGTAAAAACGGCGGATGGCACGTTGTAGTAACAGATGTTCTTCAGTGTACTCGGCTGCGTTGCGGAGCTGTTCGTAGGCGCTGCTTAGCGCTTTGCCGGTTCCGGGTACTTTAATAAGCTCGCCTTGCTGATTATATGCTTTGGTGGCTGCGTTGCGCTCTTGCGCGGCTTGAAGTTGTTGCTGCAACAGGGGCAACAGAGGGTGAGAAACGTAAGGATCCATAATACTTACCTATTATATAGCGTTTTGGCAATTTCCTTTAGCGTGTTATTGCTTTTTTCGTCGCCTTCGGGCGGCTTTTTGCTTTCTTTGGAGGCTATGACCAACTAGAATAGTGCCGCTTATGGCAGTATTTATGAGCAGAATATACACGGTAAAGGCGTAACCGGTAAAGTGCCACACCTTAAATGTTGCAAGTGTGAGGGCCATACTGAGTATCGATAAGAGGTAGGGGGCCAGATATTCGGTGTGCGGGCGGTAGTATGACTTTATGAGAGTGGGGATGCTCCCAAAGATGTCAGCCAAAATGCTAAACACAATAGCCAATATCGGCTGTTCGGTAAGCTGCCATAAAATAACGCCGATTATGGCAAGCATGCCACAACCGACGTTAAATGTCGTAAAGTGTGATCGGGAACGGTCTTTGTAGAGCGCAGCCACACAGATCATCAGGGGAGTAAAGCCTAAAGCAAACGTTACCCAGGCTTGAATGCCAACATGCTCATGAATTTGCGCCGCAAAGGCCACCATGGGGGTAAGCCCCCAAATAAACCAGGTTATAGGATTTGGCTTTGATCTGCCAGTCAGTACGCTACGGAAATAATCGAATCCACCATACACGCGAATTCCTATTGCAACGTAGACAAACCAGCTCGGTAACATGGGCGGATGCCTCTATCTTTCTTCGGCGGGAACCGATTTACACATAAAATAGCCACATCCAGAGTGCAATAGTAGCAGACCTTCGTCCGCAAAAGCTAACTTCATTCATGCCCCTGGATCTTTTCAAGGTGTTCCAGGGTGGTGTGCATGGCAATGCCTTTTCCGAGTACCGGCTTCCACAAATCGCCTACTTGCTCGAGCCGCTTTTGTATATTCTTAATCGTAAATTGTTCGGGGCGCAGACCGTGGCGGACTTCGTCCCAGTGAAGCGGTGTAGACACAGAGGCATCGGGGGTGGGTCGAACAGAATACGGCGCAGCCAGGGTCTGACCTTCGCGGTTCTGCAAAAAGTCGAGATACACTTTGTGGCGGCGCTTTTCGGGCATACGCTCCAGGCTGGTAATGTCGGGCAGCCGCCGGTTCACCTCCATAACAATAAGATGCGCAAAGTTCTTTACCTGCTCATAGGTATATTTGGCGCCCATTGGTATAAAGATATGAATACCGGTTTTGCCTGAGGTTTTTGGATAGCTTTTGAGGTGGATCTGTTCACACAAGCTGTGCACAGTTTGAGCTACGGTAATGACGGTCTCGAAAGGCACACCTTCGGGGTCGAGGTCAATAACCGCCCAATCTGGCTTATCGAGGTGGCCGATACGACTGCTCCATGGATTGATTTCGATGCATCCGAGCTGCACCATGTACAAAAGTGTTTCCAAATGCCCGCCAGTAATCCAGCGAATATTGCCCTTATTTGACTCCGAGTACAGATCAGCAAAAGGCACGCCTTCGGGCAAATGTTCGTTGTTCTTTTGGAAGAAGCCGTGGTCGGTGCTGCCACCGGGCTGGCGAAGCATAGAGTGCGGACGGTCTTTAAGGTATGGGAGGATGTAGGGGGCGATTGTTGTGTAATATGTAATGAGATCACCCTTGGTGTACTTGTGCTTAGGGAAGAAAACCTTCTCGAGGTGGGTTAGCTCGGGCAGGGGTACGCCGGCACGTTCGGCGGTTGATGGAGGCTTAGGAGTTTTGGCGGGCATAGTGTGTTTGGGCCTTTCTTGTATAACTTGACGAGCTGATTTATCTTCGCGCAAGCCCACAAAACGGGGGTGACGCATCATACCTTCGCTTGTCCATTCACTAAATTCCATTTCGCAGAGTAGTTCCGGTTTGACCCAATGTACTGGTGCGTTAGGCTTTGGCTCTGTTGCAAATGGTGACGTTTTGCGTTCGAGTTTATCAAGTTTATGACGGAGGAGCTTACGCTGTTCATCGGGAATGCCGCCGCCGGAATGGCCAACGTAGTGCAACTCACCCTTGCGGTACACACCGGTAATAAGGGCACCAAGGTATTCTCGGCTGCCGCGTGGCTCGGTAAAGCCGCCAATTACTACTTCTTGTCGCAAATGTGTTTTAATTTTTAGCCAATCATTGCCGCGCTCATGCTCTTTGTAGGTGCTGGTAACTTTTTTAGCGACGACACCTTCGAGGCCGCGACGCTGCATTTCGGCAAAGAGCTTTTTGCCATCATGCACGATGTGGTCGCTAAAAGCGATAGCCGGGTGTTTGGGTAGGATGCTTTTGAGGAGTTTTTTGCGTTCTAAAAGTGGCAGATGGCGAACATCTTGCCCATCACACCACAAAATATCGAATACAAAATAGCGCAACGTTCCCTGTGGGTGGGTATGCCACCCCTGAAGCCACTCAAAATGAGGCGATCCGTTGCTGTCTATGGCAGTAATTTCGCCGTCGAGAACGACATCGTGTTTAAGGCTGCGCAATGCTTCAACTACGGGCGAGTACTTTTCGCGAAAGTCGAGACCATTACGTGAGTACAGCTCCAGTTCATTGCCATTGTGGCTGCCAATGGCGCGGTAGCCATCCCATTTTATCTCGAATAGCCAATCGTCGCCGTCGAACGGGGCATCTACAAGCGTGCAAAGCATCGGTTGTACGTGTTTGGGTATGGGGCTTTTGGGAGCATTGCCCAGATGAGGAGTTTCGCCAACTTCATCCACCCGCTTGCCGCTCTTTATGGAGGTATCTTGCTTAGTGACATCTTTGGTTGAGGCAAAAGAGTCGCCTTTTTTGATTAATAGCCAGGCATTTTCTTCGCGCGCATGGGGCATCTTTATCAGTGCAAACTCGCCTTGTAGCTTTTTGCCGTGCAGTACAAAGGTTATGTGGCCGTCTTTTAGCTCTTTGAGCAATGTTTTTTCGGGCTGATCGGTTTCGGTACGCGGTTCGTAGGTGCCAGCATCCCAAATAATGACATTGCCGGCGCCGTAGTTCCCTTCGGGAATGACTCCTTCAAAGGTACGGTATTCGTATGGATGATCTTCGACCTGAATGGCTAGGTGGTGTTCATGCGGATCGAGGCTTGGGCCTTTTGGCACCGCCCAGCTTTTAAGTACCCCGTCCATTTCGAGCCGGAAGTCGTAGTGGAGTCGTGAGGCGTGATGCTCTTGTATGACAAACTGAAGCGTTTTGCCTGCCGTACTCTTGGAGGTGGGGGTTTTGCGGCCCGCAGGCTCAGGGGTTTGATTGAAACGTCGTTTAGCCAGATATCGCTTAAGCCCCATGGACCAGCGTTATCCCTTAGCCTTTAAGCTGGCTTTGAGGCTGGCCATTAGGTCACTCGCCTCAGTGGCCTTGTGGGCCTGATGCTTGGCGGGCGACGGCTTTGCGCCCTTAACCTTGGCTTTAATAATTGATTCAAGCTCTTCAGTATATGTGTCGTGGTAATCTTCGGGAACAAAATGTCGGGTCTCTTGAGTGATAAACGCCTTGGCCACATCAAGTTCTTTTTTGCTGGCTGCACCTTCGGGGAATTTAAGCTGTGTCGCCTCGCGTAAATCGGCAGGAAAACGCATTTGCACAAGCACGAGTGCTTTACCAATGGTCTGCACTACTCCAAGGTGTTCCCGTTCATGCAATACATAAGTAGTCAGTGCCAGCTTGTCGGTTGCAGCGAGCGCATCGCGGAGCAAGGCGTAGGCTTTTTCGCCACCCTTTACTGGCTCCAGATAGTAAGGCTTTTCAAAATACCGGATGTCAATTTCGGAAGTGTCTACAAAAGATTGAATATCAATTGTTTGCGTGCGCTCCGGGTTGGCCTTTTCAAAATCTTTTTGCGTCAGTACTACATAATCGCCGTCGCGATACTCGTAGCCTTTAACAATGTCATCCCATGGCACTTCATCGCCATCTTTGCGACAAATGCGGGCATATCGGATAGGCCCTTTATCTTCTTTATGTAACATATCGAGGTCAAGCCCCTCACGAGTCGTGGCCCCGCTAAATAATCGAACGGGGATGTTCACAAGTCCGAAACTAATAGAACCATTCCATAGTGGACGCATACAGGTATAGTACCAAATACTACCCCAAAACTACTAATATTTACTTAGCAATTTATGTGGGTATGGGCGGGCCGAGCACCGTCGGCTCTCCTTTAATGTATGCGTTTATAAAAGCCTTGACGCCAGCAAGTGCCTCACGGCGAACATGGTTATTAGCCTCTATGTGGCTGGCTATGCCATAGGCGGTTACGCCAAAGTGCCGACATAAAAAGATAGCTCTGGGTAGATGTGACTGTGCGCTAAAAATAATAGTCCTGTCCAATCCAAATATCTGTTTTGCACGCTGGCACGACTCATAGGTGCTCCGGCCTGCATAGTCAAGTTGCAATTGGCTGGCCGAGATATGTTTTTGTGTTACTAAATATTCTTTCATAGCTTCTGGCTCGTTGTAATTCTTGAATCGGTTATCTCCCGAGAGCAGTAGCTTTTGTACAGTACCTGATTGCAGGGCGGCTGCAGCCGTGTCGAGCCGGCTGCGTAACTCTTTATAGGGTGTTCCATCGGGGGTGATGCCAGCGCCGAGCACAAGACCCACTCGTGCAGTGGTATGTGTATCCTGCGGCAGGATGTATATTTTATTGCGCCCAATGATTGCTGAAGATACGACTATAGCTATAACGGGGAGTAGCGTTAGGGCAGCCACAAAGCCTAGCACGCTCCATTTACGACGAAGAGTTGCCTGCCACAGATTGTGCAAAATACGAACAATAGTGCTTTTCATGATTCACTACTATACCGGATGCTCCTGCAAAAGACCAACATATATATCATGTTCGTATTTTGTTGTGTAAAGAGGGAGTTACCAGGCAATTTCGATTGATTTTTGAAGGAACTTTCCGTACTGTGTGGTTGCGTCCGAAAACGCTTGACGTTGCCCTACGGGGATGGTCATAAATAGTTCGGGCGCAATCACAACGTCATGTGTTCGGGTTCGCTTTTTCCAGGTGCCAATAACCTGGCCGTCAAAGACGATAGTGGGCAGGAACATCCCATTGCCGCCCGGGCAGATGCGATTAGCGTAGGCGTTGGGCAGCGCCGCGCTTCGGTTGCGGTAGCCGAGCATGAACTCGTCAAACCCTGGCAATAGAAAGCCCTGGGCGTTGTTCGTGTATTGTTTGGTCTGTTTGCTGAGGTAGTAGGCTTCTCCGCTGCAGCTTATTTCTTGCAATTCTTGCAGAGCACTGCTAAGGCCTATCTTTGCGCGGCCGAGGGCTAACCCACTCCAGCTCGCAAAGTCTTGGAGGGTTGCTGGCCCGTGGCTGGTAAAGTAGCGTAGCGCAAGAAGGTGCAGAGCTTCTTGCTCTGTTAATGAGGAGTGGTGTGGTACCCACTCGTCTAGTAAGACAAAAGTAGGTTGTTTTTGTTGGTGTGGTCCAAAACAAAGTACTTTCTGCAAAGATAAATGACGCAGTATATGAATACCACGCTGGCCAGCAGTAGCAATGCCGCTACGTTCCAGAAGAGCGCAAAGCTCACTACGTGTACGGACTGAATGTTGTTGTAACTCAGGAACAATGACTGAGCGTGCTTGCTCGATAACTTCGTCGTCGATCTCTAGAGCGCGTCGACGTGCCGCGGCACCGGAAATAAGTCGAGGTGCAAATAGATCGAGCATCCAACGCACATCATCGGGCGGCACAAAGTGGAGAGTGCCGCGCATTGCCCACGTACGGACAATGCGGCGCGCATCGATGGCCTGTTCGATAGTGGATTGCGTGCTCCCTGGGATGCGCAACCCCAGTGTCCATAATGCTCCAGGATAATCTTGAGCTTGTAGTGCTCCCAGGTGTGACACAACCTCTCCTGGAGATGATGCCGTGGGGTGAGCGATACCTTGGCTAATAAGACGGAGGTGGGCTATATCTGAGCTATTCATGCTCTAACTATATATGGTTCACTGCCAATAGTGGTTAATATGTCATCTTCGACAACAATTGCGCTGTCATCACGTAGGCCGTATAAAGTACCATGGTAATTTTGTGCTAGCTCATCTATCTTGGCCCGGCGATTGTGAAAGTGCGGGGAATCTAAATGTGGCAGAATACTGACATCAATATATCCGGCATAGTCTTTTACGGGGTAGGAGCTGTCCTCGCCATATATGGTGCGGTAGCCTTCGCTGCTCAGGCGCTTGCCCATAACCATAGCTCCGGCACTACTGCCAACGTACAGCTTTGTCTTTAAAAGTTCGGGAAGTATGTCGAAAATGCCCTGCCTAGAAAGGACGTCCATTAAATAATCAGTATTACCACCAGTCACGAAGATCATGTCTGCCAGGTTTAGGCGCTGCATGACGGTTTGTTTATCCAAAGCAAGAATATTTACAAGCTCCAAGTTGCCGCCAAAAGTGTCACGCACACGGTTAAGGTCATCGAGTACCCATCGCAAATTATTGTCATGCTCAACGGCATATGCTTCGTTAATGATTGCAACATTAAGGCGTTGGCGTGGTATGCCCGCAAGCCGTTCGCACGTTTTAACGATCTCTTCCGTAGTAAAGCCGGCTGATGATAGAATAAGTTTCATAACTTTTACTGTACTAGATTATGGCCGAACAACAACTACAAGAAAGGCGACCGTAGTCACTAACGTATCTTTATAACCGTCGTTGTTGGCCGAGCATAAAAGCAATAGCAAGGTGGCTGGCATGTCCGAGGGTTGATTGTTCGCCTGCCATGTCTTTATACTCTTTGGAAAGCGTGGCATCGAGCTGACTTACCACAGCATTGCGCAAAGTGCTGTTGGTTGGGTCGAGTGACAGCGCGAGTAGTTTATCGGTAGGCTGTTCGGTAAGTATAGCGCGCGCAATTTCCGGCTTGTATCCGGCCAAGGCCATTGCCAACATGCTTTGACCGCCTTTGGGAGCATCACTTCGCCGTTGCTTTAGGACATTTTGAGTGATTTCGGGATTCTTAAAGGCGCGTTGCAGGGCAACTTCAAGCGTCACACCTTCGTTAAAAGGCACTACTTTGCTGTCGAGGTCGCCGCGCAGCAGCACGCTTTGCACATAGTCTGGTCGAGTATCTGCCAGAGCCTTAAGCGCGCGGCTATACAGGGTAACGTCTAGCTTCCAGTCGCTTTCTTGAGCGGTCATACTATTAGTAAGTAGGTCGGGATTTTCATAGGCCAAATCAAGGGCAACGGCCGCAGATTGCTCGAAGCCTAAAAGTTCGAGTTTGCGGGCAGCCGCTGATTGTTTTGGTGATAGTGCTAACCTGAGGGCATCATCGTACTCAGCGGCGATGGTGTCTTCGCCGCTGTAGGTGTCGACAACTTTGCTTACACTGCCGGGTTTAAAGCGCGCAAGTGCGCACCCTAACACGCCTCGGTTGCAAGCATTAACTGTGTCGGCATCGGTGTAGCTGCCGTCGGTTAGCAGACCGCCGTCTGCCCATGCCTTGCTACGGAGTACTTGGTCCATTTGCTCGGTGTTTGTCTTAACCAAGGAAGCTGCGGCCCAGGCTTTAGTGTCGGCTTTTCCGCCGATGTCACTCGCCGAAGTGGTTAGCGCATCGAGCCAATTCCACAAATCATAGGCTGCCTGAGCATCATGATTTGCCATTGCCGTGATGAGTCGTTCTAAGCTGTAATGGTTGCTCCCGGCCATTGTTGCCTGTTTTTTAAGCCACTTAACAATAACGCCATTAACTGCTTTAATACTTTCTTTTACGGCAGCTTTTTCGGCGCTGCTTAGCTCGGGAAGCTTAGGAGGGTCGCTATTAAAAGCATCATCTAAACGCTCTTGCGGTGATTTGGATTCGCCACTCGGTTTGCCATTTGGTTGCCTATCGCCTCCTTTATCAGAAAGCAAATAACCAACCCCAGTGACTGCGCCAAGGGACAAACCAACCAAGGCTAGTATTTTGCGCCGCGAGTGGGGCTTACCGTTTTCCAGGCCGTACCGTTTACTCGCTTCCTGCAGATATGTTTGTTCGCTACTGAGGGGTACTTGCCAACCCAAGAATGAACCGACAGGATGGATGGTGCGGTTCTTGCCCTGAATCTCGGCTGCTTTGGTGCTTGCCTCCAAAAGGGCGTCGCCAAATTCAGCCATGGTTGCATAACGCTGCTCGGGGTTCTTGTTAAGAGCGGGCAGGAGGGCGTGTTGTGCTGCCTCGGCAATCTGGTCTACCCTTCCTTGTGCTGTCATAAGTGGACGTATTTGAGGCGCAATCTGTAAGTGCGCGGCCTGCAAATTAACAGGGTCACCTGAATATTCTTCAAAGAGAGGATTACCGGTAATGACGTGCCATGCCGTGGTGGCAGCCATGTACTGATCGTGGGCGTAGATAGCGCCGCCTGGATAGAATTGACGAGGGTCAGCGTAAAGCCAAGTGCCAGCACCGAGGTGCGTTTGTGTTATGGCCGAGGCGCTAGTGTAGCCTCGCCGTGATATGCCAAAATCGGCTAGCTGCACATGGGGCGGTCGCCCCGCACTAGCGGGTGCAAAAAGCAGGGCATTAGCTGGCTTAATGTCGCGGTGCAATACGCCATCACTTTCGCGCTGACCGCCTTGCCGTTCACCGTGGGCATGGCCAACTCCGGCAATGACATCCAGAACGTATTGTGTGGCTACAAGCGTTGGGATACGTCCCAGCTGAGTTTGCTTGCCGGCTTGAATTTCGTCAGCTAGTGTACCATGGGCACGATCCATGACCGTAAAGAGATAACGAGTGCCAGGTATGTTGCCCGCTCTTTCCTGCTTGGTGCGCGCTTCAAACTCACCGCTAAAATGCACCGCCGCGATATTAGGGTGGGCACTCAGTTCGTGCATAATGTTTGCCTCAGACTTAAAGAGCGTAACATCAATGTCATTTCCTTGGCCGGGGGAAAGAATCTTGATGGCCAACGGGTCGTCGGCTCCTTTTTTGTGGCCGGCAAAAACCTCGGCTTGACCGCCACCGCCTAACCGTCCATTGTCGAGCAGGTAATATCCGCCGGGGTGGGCTGCGTTAAAATGCTCAAATACACGTTTGCTATTCAAGATGTTTCTGTCGCTTTCTGTAAGATTGAACCGTTAATGTATCTATTATATAGAGTACTGTCAAGCGGCCACTTTGTGATTTAATGGTACTAGTAAAGGTAGCTTATATTTATGCTATACTAAGTAAAGCAAAAAGGGGATGAATATGCGGGCAGCACAGATGAAAGACTATGGTGGACCAGAAGTTATGGAGGTGGTAGATATAGCCAAGCCTCAGCCGGGGGAGGGGCAGGTACTCGTCGAAGTGCATGCGGCAAGTATTAATCCATTTGACATAAAAATTCGTAGCGGCATGATGAAAGAGATGATCCCACTTGAGTTGCCAATTACAATGGGCGGTGACATTGCGGGTGTTGTGGTGGCTGTGGGACCGGGCGTTGCTCATATTGCAGAAGGCGATAAAGTATACGGCCAAGCGATTGTTGTGGCCGGTAACAGTGGGGCATTTGCTGAATATGCAGCCACTAAAGCCGGACAGGTGGCTGCTATGCCGACTAACTGCGACTTTGTGCAAGCCGCCGCCTTGCCGCTTGTTGGCGTAAGCGCAGTGCAAGCCATTACAGAGCATTTGCAGCTTGCTCCCGGCCAAAAGATTTTTATCCATGGCGCGTCTGGGGGCATTGGCTCAGTAGCTGTACAAATTGCTAAGCATGTTGGCGCCTACGTTGCGGCTACTGTGCGCGGCAGTGAAGCGGCGGATTTTGTCCGATCACTGGGAGCTGACGAAATTATTGATACAAATACGTCTGATCCGCTTCAGACGGCTCACGACTTTGATGCCCTCTATGATCTTGTGGGTGGTGAGGATTTTGCACGGCTCTTCGCGGTGCTTAAACCGCAGGCCAACGCCGTTAGTATGGTGGCTCAGGGATATGAAGTAGCTGCGGAATCCGCTCACATAACGGCACGTACCCAATCAACTAAAGTGACCACAGAGCGTCTTACTGTGCTGCGCGAACTTGTTGAGGCAGGTGCAGTCACGCCCAAGGTAGACAAGACTTTCTCGCTTGAGGCTATTGTTGAGGCATTTCAATACCAAGAGAGCGGAGGTGCCAAGGGCAAGGTTGTACTTACTATTGCTGAGTAAACGGTAGGCTGACAATTTGAGCGTTGCGCAAATGGTAAAAACTATGCGAACCGATAGTTTCGCCCCATAAGGCTGCCTGCAGAATGGAAAGCGGGTCGCCATGTGACACAAGAAGGATAGTCCGGCCCACGTGCTGTGTATCAAGCGCGCTAACAGTAGTCTGCATGCGCTCTGCGACTGCAGTGACTGCCTCAACATTCTTATAGGTGTGCGTAGGGTCAATCTGATCATTTTGCCAAACAGTGTCGTAGACGCTTTTATGCTGTTTATCCAGATCGCCAAAATAACGCTCGCGTAATGCGGCGGTCAGGTGCACGGCATCTGCACCGATAGTTTTACGTACAATCTCGGCGGTCTCGTGTGCCCGCGAAAAGTCAGAGCTGTAAATGAGGCAGTCAGCGTCAAGCGGTGCTTCGTTTGCCGCTTCGGCAGCCTGAGTCTGGCCAAGTTCGGTGAGGCCATTCTCGGGAAGCACCCCGAGGGTAGGGTCACTGATGATAAGTTCTTTTTGGTTTGGACGGCTGTGGCCGTGTCGCATTATATAGAAGGTGTTATTTCGCATGTTCTTTCTTGTATCTGACAAATACGCCACCCTCAGCATAGGGGTAGCATACGCTTGCTAAAGCTATCCAACTTGTATACCACAAGAGTTCCGTAAGTGGGATATTGCCCAATATCATACCACCCAGATGCGTATGATACAAAAGCCAATGCTGTTGCCAAAAATGCGGAGACAGTTTGTCAAAAAGTAATGCATACCAAGCAGTAATAAAGCCTACTCCGGTCAGAGTAGCAAAGGTAGCAGCCGGAATGAGGTCGCGGCGCTGCCAGAGCATCACTACAAGCGCAAAGATAAAGTATGCTGAAGTAACCAGAATCGAGTTTATTTCCAACAGCAGCGTACCAATGAGCAAAGTAGCTGTACCAAGAGCAAACAAGATATAGAGCTGTCTGAGTCGCCTTTTAGCTGTACCACGCGAAAGCTGATATCCGGCTAGAGCGGGATACAACACCGCTGCCAGGGCAATAATACCAGCTCCGAATAAAAAATCCTCAGGCGAAAGTATGGCTATTCCCATGCTCGATGGTGGTCGCCAATAGTCTCGGAAGTAAAATATTTCACCGGCAAAGCCTGCCAGTCCACCAATGATGCCCAGCTTAAGGCACATACGCCACAGATCACGCCGACGGTATACGAGCAAGCCAAGTGCTGCAAGTATGCCAAGGTCAAGTACTAAATAGGTAAAGCGGTCTGCCACGATGTTATGGCTCCAGCATGGCAGCAATGTAGCTGTCCTGCATGGTTAATATGGTTTGCGCATGGTGGTCCTCAATCTTGGGGCTACCTAGATATACATTGAGAGCGCTCAGCACCAAGCCGACATCGAGGTCATCGGTATAACATACGTACAGAAGGTCGTAGTTTTTTCCGCCTCTCCTAAACTGGTTAATGAGATCTTGTGTTTCTTCTTCGAGCCATTGGTAGTGGCTGGCAAAATCCGCACAGGAAGTGGCAACGAGCTGGGAGGCAGTATATCTAAGTGCAGCGCACGTAGCTTCGGCTTCGGCGATAGACTCGAGACCCAAACCAGATTCAAAAGGGCGCATGTCTAGCCCCCGCAGGTACTATCACTGAGCGGCACAAGATGGTCAAAGCGGGCTTTGACTTGTGCGTCAGTCGGCTTGCTTTTTTGTGCAAAGATAACTACGTTGCCTATGAGATTGTTGATACGGGTAAGCTCTTCTTCGCTTTTACCGTTTGTGCTCGTATGCTCGGAGCCATGCGCATAGGCCTTAGGGAAGATCTTATCAAGGAATGCGCTTTGCGAGCTTTTGAGCTTACTTTTAGTGCCAAAGAAATCCTCGAGGTTTTGATGTAAAAAGTCATCCCAGGATTTTTGTTTGTAGCTATTCTCGTCACCAATATATACGTAGTACTGGTCGTCGCTCTGAGCTGTAGGAAGGAGGGCGCCCAGTCGTTGTACATTGTGCACGGCAGGGAAACTATCAAAACGCCAACCGAGTGAGCTGTCTGAGCCACCAATAAAGTTCCAGCCGTAATACTTGAGGAATTGGCCGCCCGTCATGCCGTCCCAATGTATATGGGCCATTTGATCTTCGTGGTCATGAAAATGGAAGGGCGCCGCCGTTATGGCAGCTACACAGGCGCCTGGCTTTTCTTGCTGAAACTTGTCCTGCGAGAAGTCTACCGCTTTACCATCAACAATAATCTGGGTCCTAAAATGAAAATGCTCAACGCCTGGCTTGCGAATTGCCGCCGGAGTTGAAACGTATAAATAGCCATAAGCAAGGGCGGCAAGGGCTACAAGGATGGCTATTGCAGCCAGTGCAACACGAAGCGCCTTACCGGGCTTTTTGGTTAAAGGAGATGCTGTTTTGGTTGTGTTCGTTGACTCGTCCATATCATCATAATAGCAGTAAATGCATTTTAAAGCTCTAGTGCCTCTGGTGTGCTAGTTGGTTAGGTTGTGCTCAACGAGGTAATTCTTGATAAGCGTTGCATAGGCTTGCTGACCTAACGCGTTTGGGTGAAAAGTGTATATTTGTTTCTCGAGCGGAAGGGCTACAACGTTGTAAAAGTCCCAGGTGTTGCCGGTCTGGCATATCTCATGTCCAGCAAAGGGCGAATTTGCCTCTGTTGCCGAAACAAAATGGAAGTTAGGTGCAACATTCTCTGCCTCGTTTTTAATGGCGGTATTAAGGAGTGTTGTGGTGGTGCGGATGGCGCGTAGTTCGCGGCCGCCATCAAGCCAGGCACAACCGGCAATAACCGTATTAAACGTACTCTTTGGCAACAATTGAGGGTAGCCCACGACCAATACGGTGGCGTTGGTGTTGCCCAGTTGCTGGAGTCGGGCATTGATTAGGTTGAGCTTGGCATTCATGTTGGGGATAACATCGGTAACGATCCGCTTGATGGCGGCCGCACTGTCGGCGCCGCTGCAGTCGTGCGTGATACATTGCCGGGCGTAGTCGGCAAATTTCATATCGTTGCCGCCGAGCGTCATGGTTATAAGCTTAGTATTCGCCGTAATCTTATTGATTTGCGGCTCTTCGCCGTTGTAGCTAACTTCAATGGCGCTCGTGGTAGCGCCCGAACAAGCGGCAAAGCCGTTGTCGCCAAGGTCTACATTAAGGCTGGAGTCATTCTCTAGGATTCGAGCATAGGCGTTAGTGCTCCGGTGGCACATGTTACTTCCTTGTTCGTATGTGCCTGTTTCAAATGGCTCCACACCTTCGCCCGAAGAATATGAGTCGCCCATTGCCACGTAATTAGGTTGGGATGCCGGAGTGTCCATAACGGTCAGGGTCTTCTCGCCGTAAAAAGTGGTGGCGAAGCCGCTCGTTGTCATACAGAAAGCATTCACCTCGTACTGACCAGCCGGGAAGTTGGTTGTTTCGCCGGACATGCTGTCGGTAGAGGCAGTGGGAACGTTTGCTGACCAATTGCCGTTAGCGTCGGTTTGCACACTAAAGTTTGAAACAGCTTGATCGTTAATAAAGCTACCATGTACCTCCGATCCCGGGCATGGGTCTACGGAGCTTACCGTTACGCTGGTGCCGGGCGCAGCCGTAGCCACCGACATATTGAATTCTAGCGAATTGCGTGTGACGGTAAACGTTTGAGGGTCATATGTTTGCGCTACTTGGGTTACGTCATCGCTAGGGTCCATTTCGTCGCCGGTGGATTGCCCAATAACACACTGTGCACTAACGGTAGCTTCGCCAATAGCCGCGGCTTGTTTAATGGTGGTGGCCGTGCCATTAATAATGCGAATATCGCGCCACGGAATAATCAAAATGGTGCCGTCTGTCCAGTTGCCATCAGACGATACTTGCGCTGAATAGGTTGAGGGCGTTTGAACGCCATTGGCGTCGGTAAAGGTAAAGTTGACCTGCTGGTAGTCCCACCCGCTCGGCAACGCCGGACAAGGGTTAACCTGATCAACCTCTATGCGCAGACCGGGCCAGCCTGAGCTGGTAGACAGTGAAAATTGCGGCCCTTGAGCGTAGACGGCGGCAGCCGGCCCAAAAGCAGATACTAATAATGAAATAACCGATAGAAACGTGAACAGTGTACGCTTAAGTTTGCTATGCAACACAGGTAATCCTTGCTTATGTTTCTCTTATTCTACCAGACAAAACATAAACAGTACGTTTTTGTTAGGCTGCTGATGCAAGCCTGAGCTGGCTGATATCCGGAATGCTGGCTACGCCTGCGGCAGCAAATTGGTCGGCGGTAACCAGGCCTGTTTCTACGCCCAAAAATGCAAACCCCGCACCAAGTGCGGCGCGCATATCGTGCAGGCCATCGCCTATGTACAATACCTCGTCTGGCGCGATGCCCCGCTGTTTTAGCCAGGCTATGGCCGGCTCAAAGACCTTTGGATCGGGTTTGTGATACGATGTGTCGTCCGCGGTTTGCGTGTAACTGAGGTATTGTCGCGGTATCTGGTGTAGGTCCAGGTCGTGTTCAAAACTAAAACGACTCGTTGCCGTAATGATGCCAATAAGCTTACCTGCTTTTTTGACACGTTCGAGCGTGGCGATTGTCGCGGTAAACAGCGTTTTTGGAAAATCTTCGTGGCAGGCGGTATTGTGCGCCATAGCTTGCTTAACATCGCTCGTGCCGTATAAAAGGCATACAAGCTCTTCTAGGGGTTTGCCCCAGTGCGGAGTAATATCCTCATCAGTCAGCTCTTTGCCGTAATGCGTACGGGCAACATGCTTGTGGTGCGCCCATTTGGGGCCAATCGTGCCTACTAATGTGTCGTCATGGTCAAAGAATACAGCCTTGATATGTTGGGGGATATGCGTGCTCATGTTTTTAGTATACCCCACGTAGCGTTGAGAACTGCCGGCGTAAGCCGCTCCGACAAACAATGGGCGTAGTATTCTTTTAGGTTGCCCGGTATCTGTTTTTTGTAGGAGAAGGAGTGCAACCATCTTTTGGAAATTATGCTTTTCAACACTTCTTCCTTATCAAAAGTAACCTCACCAAAATCAAGGAGCACTACTTTGCCGCTATGGCTAAGGGCATTGTTTACGGTGCAATTAAAAACTTTTTCGGATAGTCCGTATTGCCAGTGGAGCAGAATAAGGTCTAGGTAGCCCCTGATGAGTTCTTTAGCTTGCTCTTTGGAAGAATCTTCGAGCGCCGCCCCGAGCGTTTGGAGCGCATCCTGGGTATAAATGCCCGCCTCCTCGAACGCTGGATTTCCAAAGCTTGGCCTAAGCTCTGGATGACTGATAAGCAATGCACGAATCTTTTTACAAGAATCTAAAGCCTGCGCTCTGTAATCGATTGCTAGGTCTTTGCGAGGTGCAGGATTGGGAGCATACCAGCCTGCTATTACTTTACGGGATTCGGCTGCGGTAAGAGGAATCTTTTTAACTCTGCCGTCGTGAGTATCGATAACTTTGTATTGAGCCCCTTGAGCAATAATAGTCATAGGTGAATCGTATCATGAAAAAAGACTTCCGAAGAAGCCTTGATAAAAAGTTCAAATTTGGAGGGCCATCTGGGACTCGAACCCAGGACACGCGGCTTAAGAGGCCGCTGCTCTAACCAGCTGAGCTAATGGCCCGATCTGTTTGTGCATACCTGAAGGCACACATCGTACAATCGAACAGAGGAAATTGTACACCATTACGGTGCTTTTTGCAAGGGTCTAACCGGCTCTTCTCTGGGCTAGTTTACCCTCAGCCTGGCCTCTTTGAACCCTTCCGTCCATGCTGCAAGCTTAAGCCTGGGTGTAACCGTTACAAAACTTGCAGAGTCAAGATGTGGCGGAAATATGGCTTCAAGGCTTTCGCTGATGTTGGCGGGTGCCGATGTTGCCACATATAGCGTGCGATTCTCGAAGTAGCTCCGCGCACCGCTTTCTTGCACGTAGAGCCCAAAATCTTCCAAATCCTCTCGCTGTATGTGCATTCCTGGGGGATCCTCAGCGGCTATATCATGGTCAATAATGTACTTTTTGGTAGGGTCAATGTCGGTCAAGATACGCACGAGCCGCGACGTAGCCACTAATCCAGTCATGGCAATATATGATCCTACTACCCTTTGAGGGTCCTTGCTCATTGACTGCACATATTGCATAGTTGCACAAAGGTCCAATTCTTTGGCAAGGAAATGAGCAGCACGGTGGCGTGCAGTTCCCGCGGGTACTTGTTCAAGGTCCTTGCGCCAAAAGCGACGCTCATTCGTTATCACGTGTGGCCCAACGGGGAAGACGAGTAGATCAAGATTATCCGGATCAAAGTCCTGGCCGGCAAAATGTTGCAGAGATGGTTTATCGGTAGGGGCGAATTCAGGCATAGCTACTCCCTAGTTCCACCGTGCATTATGGCCGATATAACCCTTGCCCCAGGCAGAGGTCTTAACTCGAGGGGTCAGCGTTACAAACCGGCTCGTATCAAAGCTTTGATGGGCGTCCATTAAATCGGCAACTTCGTATGCCTGTAAAACAGCTGGCGTGGTGGCTTGTACATAAAGCTCTGCTCCTTCAAGGTACACTGTTTGCTGTGATTGGCCCGCAAGATAATTCCCAATAGAGGAGTCAGTTGCCATATGGACGCTTGCTACCTGCGTGTGTTCGCTATCGTAATTGATACGCATATAACCAGCTTCGTGATGCATCAAAATGCCTACAAGTTTAGATAAGGCCAGTGTGTGGGCCATGTGGAGATAGGTAGCGGTAACATCGCAGGTCGAGACTTTTTCTTCGCACGCATACTGCATGCGGGCGATGTCTTGCATAGTTTCGTACATGTACGTACACACCTCTTCTTCTGCTACCGCGTCGTTACGCATGGCAACATCCTGCATGGCCAGCCACTTAAAGCATTCATTAGCGAATACTCGAGGCCCCAAATGACGGCCCATATAATAGGCGGATTGTTCTGTGCGGAAGGTGTCGAAGGTCATGCCGACATACCCTACGTCTGTCGGTTTGTGACAGACAGAAAGGGCGGGCGAGTTTTCGTGCGTGAATAGGTTGTCTTCTGGTATAATGAGTGACGATACCATGAAATTGCTAAACGGTAAAGAACTAGCCGGATATATTAAACAGCGCCAGGCCCACGATGTGCGTGCTTTGCGCCAGGCTTGGCATATTACGCCTAAGCTGGCCATTATCGTTACCATAGACCACCCCGTTATAGATGTATATGTGCGGGTCAAGCAGCGCTACGGCGCTGATTTGGGTGTAGAAGTTGATGTGCATCGCGTAGAGCAATCCGCCGTGCCGCAACTTATTGAAGACCTGAACAGTGATGTGAGTGTGCACGGTGTAATTGTGCAGTTGCCTTTGCAGGATCCAGCTCAAACAGAAGAACTGGTTAATATGGTGGCACCGCAAAAAGACGTAGATGCCCTGGGTCGCGATGCGGCGTTTGACCCAGCAACCCCGATGGCTATCTTGTGGTTGTTGGCTGGCTACAATGTAGAACTCCGTGATAAAAATATTTTGCTTATCGGGCGGGGAAAGTTAGTAGGCGCCCCCCTTGAGAAGATGCTTAAAGCCTCTGGCTTGCATGTATCGGTGGCCGACCGCGAGACCGAAGATCTTAAAAGTATGACTGCTGAGGCGGATATTATCATAACCGCAACAGGCAGTCCGGCTATTTTGCACCCCGAAATGATTAAGTATGGCGCAACCATTGTAGACGCGGGTGTTGCCAGCGAAGACGGCAAAACGGTTGGCGATGTAGCGCCAGATGTGTACAACCGTGAAGATATCCGCATTACTCCTACCAAGGGTGGGGTTGGGCCGCTTACGGTAAGCGCTTTATTTGAGAATGTTATCCGTTCGGCTCGTCGGGTTGCCGAAGCCCAACAAACAAACTAGGCGAGGGCCGACACTTCGGCTTGAAATTGCTGGCCACGGTCTTTGTAGTTTTTAAAAAGACCAAAGCTTGCACAGCCAGTCGAAAGCAGAATAATATCACCAGGCTGGGCTGCCTTACGAGCAGTGGCTACAATATCGTGCATAGTAGAACCGCCCTGGGTGATATTAGTAAACCCTTGAGCCGTAAGTGCCTCGGTAATGTCCGGTGCCGTGTCACCAATAACAATTGCTTGGCGTACATTGTTGGCCGTAACGGCCTTGGCTAGTTCGTTAAATGGCACACCCTTGCTGGAGCCACCTAAAATTATAACTTTCGGTTTTGTAAAAGCTTGCAGAGCTACAATGGCAGTTTCCGGCGTAGTGCCGAATGAGTCGTCGTAGTAATCTACGTCATCAAGGGTACGCAAGAACTCAAGATGATGCGGCAACCCTGTAAAGCTGGTAAGCACACTACGCATTGCTTCTACCGACTGCGTAATCTGCCATACCGCAGTTACCGCGGCACAGGCATTCTGCCAATTGTGCTTGCCAAGCAATTTAATGTCGCTGGTTTTGCAAACATGCTGTCCATCTATGACAATTTCGTCGTCCTGCACAAATGCGCCAGGGGGAGCAAAAAAAGGAAGCTTCTGGCCGGGGCTTGCGCTGGCAATGCGTTTTGATTCTTCGCTGCCATCGAAGTAAATAGCTATATCTTGTTCGGTTTGGTGCGCAAAAAGCTGTGCTTTGGCGGCTGTGTAGTCTTGCATGTCACTGTGCCAGTTAAGGTGCTCTGGCACAACCATGAGGCATACCGCAATATGTGGGCTATGGTGTATATCGCTCAGCTGAAAACTAGAAAGCTCCAAAACAACCCAGGAATCAGCGGTGATCTCTGACAAAAAGCTAAAAGGGGAGAGGCCGATATTGCCGCCCAGGAATACTTTTTTGCCAGCCGCCTCAAGCATCTTGGCAGTAAGGGTAGAGGTTGTGCCTTTTCCTTTTGTGCCAGTAATGCCTATGACATTTTTAGTAGGGCAGACCTGCAAAAACTCATTCATAGTTGTGGTAAGCTTTTGGGCAATTGCCGGGTTCTTGCTCAGAATAATGTCTGGATGAATACCTGCGGAACGAAATACAACGTCAAATCGGTCGAGGTTGGCAAGATAATCGGAACCTAACTGACTTGCGACGCCGGCGGGAATCTGTTTATGTACGTCTTGATCACATACCGTTACCTCGTATCCCGCTTGCTGAAAATAGTGCAGCGCAGCCTCGCCCTCTACGGCAAATCCTACAATAGCAACTGTTTTGGCCATATTACTCGGCGTGTCCTTCTTGCGCCAGCTTGTTTTTAACCAGCTCAGCCACTTGGCGTGGTGTCATGTTAGCTTTAAGGATAAGCGCGGTGATATCAAGCGCCCGAATCTCTTCCGGAATCTCCTGCTCGCCCCTGTTCGTCAGAATAATAACCCGAATCTTTTTGCCCCAAGAGGTTTTACGCAATTTACGAAGCATTTCTTCGCCGTCCATCACCGGCATCATAAGATCGAGCAAGATAATGGTTGGCTTCATTTGTTCAACAAGTGCCAAGCCCAGTTTGCCGTTCTCGGCGGTTTCAACCTCGTAGCCCTCGGCCTCGAACTTAATACGATACATTTGCGAAATCGCTTGGTCGTCTTCGATAATTGCTATTTTGGTTGCCATTTTACTATCCCTCTTACCCTTACTGTACCATTATTATGTGGCTTTAGGTTCATCCATAATGACATTATTTTGTAGGCTTGCCAAGTATCTCATTCACGATAGACACTACTTGCGATGGGGTATGGTGGGCTTTTACGACATATCTGTCGACATGCAAAAAACGAAGTGACGCTGGGGCTTCATCTTTGCTGATGTTAGTAAGAATAACAACGCGGGCGTTGCTTCCCCAATCGTGGGAACGTAGCCGAGCGAGCATTTCGGCACCGTCCATTACTGGCATGCGCAAGTCGAGAAGAATAATGTCCGGCTTAAAGTCTTTGATCTTAGAAAGACCTTCTTCGCCGTTAACAGCGGTTTCAACCTCGTAACCTTCCCTTTTGAGGCGGTGCTTGTACATAAAAAGCAAATCATGGTCATCTTCGACAATGATGGCTTTATATGTAGGCGGGTGCATTAGCTAGCTAAAACTTTCATATCTATTTTAGTAGTACCATATCTTGCGTAGCAGTTGCAATAGTCTTGGCTAATATGTCAGTGCTGATATAACCTATATGGTATTACAAAGCAAAGAGTCTGCAATAAACCATATATGTGTATAACATGTGTATATCATGAAACGGGTTTTTGTATTGACAATTTTGATAACATAGCGTATTTTAGTGATATAACCTATAGATAGTAGGTAGAAGTTTAGCAGAACAATATCGGCACCCACAGTATCTTCTGGGGTGTCGTTTTTTTGTTCTATTTTTGGAGAGAGTATATGACAGAACGTCATGAAGGAATGCCACCAATCAATATGTTTGCCGCCCTTGGTTCGCAAGAAACTGCGGAAAAAGGCGATCCATGGATTGTGCGTCACAAGCTGGGTTTAGGTGCGGCTGCGGCTACAGGCATTACGGCTTGGTCTGTTGCGGCACAGCCATTTGCAGAGACTATACAGCAGCTTGAGAGCGCTGGGGTATGGGCTGGTGTAGGTGTGGTTGCTGGTGAAACAGGATTCATAGGTGGTGCGGCGTGTATGCTTGCCGCTGCTGGGCAGCGTATCGGTAATCCGTTGCGACTGCGGGAGAGGCTCCAGGATCTGCCTGGACGCCTTGCGAATGACCCGCGTTTTAAAGCGGGTTTTTTTGTAAATGCCGTTGGCTCGGTTTTAACCTCCGGCACTATTGCCGCTGGTGTAGCCATAGAAATGCCCAGTGCATGGCCAATGGCAGCCCTAGCGGCTGCTGATGTGGCCGCAACGGTTGGGACGCGTAGGGCAGTATGGGGTGGATTGCGCGATAAAGCCACCGCAAAAGGAGAGACGCGTAAGCTTATTACTCGCGCGGCAACATTAGACGATGTAGATCGCATTGCCGACCACGATTTGCGCATGTTTGGCGGAGCGTACGGCGAGAACCTTCCTACTAAAGAAGAATCGGCCACTATGATGCGCCAACGGCTTGGTAATATCGCTATGGGGGGCGGCTGGGCGTTAGTGCAGGAGTTTGCGACCAAAGAAGGCGAAGAGCCTAGCCCAATTGTAGGTTTTATGACTGCCTTTCGGACGAACAAAAGTCCGGAGGAATTCACAACCTGGGAAGAATCTACGAACGATGGCACACTGAATGGCTGTGTTGACCCCAAGGGAGAGAATGTTTACATCTGTAACCTCGGTGGTGACCCCGGTAGCTGCCGCGAGCAAATGGAAGGCCGCATGTTTGGCAATATTATTGCCTCTGATGCTAAGGGTGTCATTTATTTCGAGTCGCGTATTCCAGGATTCCAGCCATGGCTGAGGCGCCGTCTGGAAAAAAGCGGGGACGGTGTGAACATAAGCGATCTGAGCGAAGAACAGCTAACGGCGTATGCACAAGATTACCGTGACGCCACACGGCACGATAAAAAAGGCCGGCCAGTACCATACGACCCGCTCCTGAAGATGTACGTAAAAGCAGGTGCGCGGCTAGGTAATGCCTTGCCTAATCTTTTCCAAGACGAACAATCGCTCAATTACGGTGTAGTCTGCGATATGGACATCATAGCTGTTAATAAGCCGCGTTTTGTGCGCAAAGCAATCGGCAATGCCTTGCGATTTGCTTCTCGTTCTAAGCGGCTCATGAAGAAAGTATTCTAAACACTACATGAGTGGGCAAAACATTGAGTTCTTTCACATTTATACCGATGAAGCTATTGGCAATGAGCACACGGCTAGTATTCCTCATTTGAGACGCATGCAACGGCAGGCTCCCGAGGCGTCTACTATTATTTTGGTGGACAACTATAATCCGAAGCGCCATATACTGACAATTGATGAAATACTGCATTTTTTGGAGCAACAAGCCGTGGTGCCGGATTTTTATGCCTACGAGGCTGATATGGTGGCAGCAGGCCGACAACTGCTGGCAAGCGTCACAAAGCCTCACCTACAGCGGAGTTACCAGAAATATATTGATACACACAGTAAATTGCCGTGCTCATTATTGGCAGCGGCGTGGTATTTGGTGCGTCTTGGCGTACTGAAAGCGCCGATATATGCCGCAGAAAGTGCAAAGGACTTTGTGTCGGCACAAAAGCTTGTCAACATTCTGCCGGAGCACTATAGGGACGTGGAACGGCGGGCTGCAGAGCTTATTGCCCATAGCCCGTATGCGGTACAGTTGCAGAACATCGAAAACATTTTCTACAGTGTGCCTACGGTGTTGACGGCTACCGTAAGCTAGAGTCGTGGTTGTAAAAAGGTAAACGTCAGCCGTACAATAGAGATTATGTTAGTTCTGCTCGCGATTGTTCTACTGGGGGTTAGCGCCATTATCTTAGCGGGTGTGGCAGCATGGTTGCGCAACTCGGAGCGGCTGGAGAACAAATGGTTCTTGCTGTTCGCGGTTTTTTTGGGTGTGTGGGCCGTTTGTAACTATATAGACAGCAACACCATCTTCTCCCCAAAGACCACTGCGCTTTTTGCTACTTTTGACTTTGTGCTCGCACCCTTTATCGGCTATAGTTTTTTGCGGTTTACAACCTATATTATCTACAATCCAGGTAAGCGCGTGCAGCGCATGCTCGATGTGGTTACGAGCGCCCGGATGCAGGTGGTACTTTTTGGCAGTACGGCGCTGGCCGCTGCGCTCGCGCTTTTTGGCCAGGTCTTTACCCCCATTACTCGGGAAGCGTCGCTTGTTCTGGAGCTACATTGGGGGATGATTCCTTACAGCATTCCCGTCGTAGCCACGCCAACGCTCGGCATTGTGCTGCTCATGACTGCTTACAAAAATTCTTCGCATAGCGATCGCCGCCGCTTGAGCTTTATCTTGCTCGGTTTTGCCGGTGCTACAATAACTAACGTCCTCACCAACCTCGTCTTTCCGGTATTTATAGAGAGCAGGTCGGTTATTGGCGTGCTAAATGTGCTGGGTTACTTGGGCATTTTCTTTGTGGCGTTTTGTATCTACTTGGCGATAACCATGCGTAAACTGTTTGATTTGCGCGTGGCAATTATCCGCAGCCTCATGTATGCCCTCTTATTGGCAACGGTAACGGCGCTGTATATTGGCGCGGTCTTTTTGGCGGGCTACATTTTGCTTGATAACGGTAATGGCGTGAGCATTCCGCAGCTTATGGTTAGCTCCGGCGTTGCTTTGTTTGTGGCTATGACGTTCCAGTATTTGCAACGCAGTTTTAACCGCACCACAAAGCGTATTTTCTTTAGGGACTCATATGAAGTGCAAGATGTTCTTAACCGCCTCAGCGACGTTACAACCAACACTATTGAAGTAAATGAGCTTATGAAGAACGCCTCGGGCCTCTTAACGCAAACAGTCAAAAGTACTTTTTGCAACTTTATTTTAGTAGAGGGTGGCAAAGTGCGCCGTTCGGCGGAGTTTATGCATGTATCATTACCTAGCGAACAGTTGTATCAGCAATTGCAGCCTTTGTTGTCGCCGCGGCAACCGGTGATTACCGAGGTACTGGGGCTTATGCCGCCAGCGCCTCTTCTGCGCAAGCATGGTATCGAGGTGGTTATCCCGCTTTACACTAAAGACACTCTTATGGGCTTTATGGTGTTTGGCAGTAAGCAAAACGGCATGGCATTTCAGCAGCAAGACATTCAGATGTTGAGCCTGGCGGGAACGGCGCTTTCGGTGGCGATCCAAAACGCGCTGCGCTTTGAAGAGATCTCGCGCTTTAACGAAACACTGCAACAAAAAGTAGAAGATGCAACGCGCAAACTACGTGCCAGTAACAACAAACTGCGCCAGCTTGATGCTACTAAAGACGATTTTATTAGTATGGCTTCGCACCAGTTGCGGACACCGCTCACTAGTATTAAAGGTTACGTGAGCATGGTAATTGAAGGTGATGCTGGAAAGATCAGCTCGATGCAGCGCAAGCTTTTAACGCAGGCGTTTATAAGCTCGCAGCGCATGGTGTACCTTATTTCTGACCTGCTTAACGTTTCTCGGCTGCGAACGGGTAAATTTATTATCGAAACAACACCAGTCAATCTGGCGGCTGTAGTGCAGGACGAAGTTAAGCAGCTGTCCGAAACGGCTGCCGGGCGGGAGTTGGAGCTTATCTATTCCAAGCCGGAGCATTTCCCTACCTACTTGCTTGACGAAACAAAGATGCGCCAGGTTATTATGAACTTTATTGACAACGCAATATATTACACGCCAAGTGGCGGTAGTATTAAAGTTTCGCTGGTGGAGCGACCGCAGGCAATTGAATTCACGGTGACTGATACGGGCATTGGTGTGCCCAAAAACGAACAGCATCACTTGTTTTCTAAATTCTATCGTGCGCCAAATGCTAAGCGGGCACGTCCGGATGGTACTGGTTTAGGTCTATTTATGGCCAAAAAAGTTATTGTTGCGCAGGGCGGTTCGGTGGTGTTTCGAAGCCGCGAAAACAAGGGAAGCACCTTTGGCTTTCTCTTTAGTAAAGAACACCTAACACAACAAGCACAGGATAAGAACGAGCGTTGACAAAAGACGCCCAGAATGCTATAATAAAGCGTAACTGTAAGACTTATAGCAGCGTGCATGCAAAAAGGTGTGGATAAGTGCTGGCACCATCTTCAACTATATGGTACAGTTGGTCGTAACGAGCATGACTGACCGCTCCTAAATCAAATCCCCATCATCCGAAGGGGATTTCTTTTTTTGTATTTTTGGCTGATACGCAGAGGTATCTGTATAATGCAGGTAAGATAACAGGGGGTGGCTACGTGGACCAGAGGCCGGGATTTGGGTTGGAGACGTGGGCTGAGGCCGTGCTAGAAACACCATTTAACCCGGCACTTTACCAACCCGAAGCTTTACGGCCGCCTCATCGCCTTTTACCGGTTCAAATCTTTGCCCAGAAATATCTGGCTCAGGAGTTTCCGGCTGTATGCCGCCCGGATACATTGCCTGGCCAGGCTGATGTAGCCGCCATCCAACAGCACATCGGCCATCCGGCGCTCCAGCTTTTGCGCAATTACGTGGGCATGGCGCATAACATGGCCGAGGCATCACACCGCTTGCAATGCGAAGTTTACGAGAGCCAGGGGCTGCAAGCGCGGGCCGAATATCAATATGCTACTACAAAAACTATCTTGGATGATCTTCAGATGGTGCGTGTTCAGGCGGGCAACCCTAAACTTCCGCCCGTGGAAGAAGCGCTGCAAACAGGGGTCGTTGTAGTCGCTCCCTGCGGTTTTGGCAAAACCTGGGTTGGTGCTCACGCTATGGCAGCTGCGGGGGTAGGACGCCGCTTGCACCCACAAGACTCGGCGCCGGTGCAAGGGCTGGTAGTGGTACCGTCTATTGACCGGCTATACGAATATGGCGAAGAAGACGAGTCCAACATATTTCGCAAAATCATAGGCATGGATGTTCCGGTTGGCCTCTATTACGGCCAAGAAAAGAATATCCAGCCTGTAACAATTATTACCGAAGCGTCACTTCGCAACGTTCTAGAAAGTGGCACGAGATTGGGGCGGACCGGGGTTATTCTGTTTGACGAAGTGCACCACGGTACCTCACCTAAAAATATGACTGCTCTTAAAGAAATGAGCGGAGCGCTTGTTGGTCTAACGGCCACACCAGCGCGGAGTCAAATGCGTGATATCCGGCGGCACTTCCCCCATGTGGAGGTTGGTAGTTTGCGCAAGTTCACCGAGCTGGGCATTTTAAACAGTGCCAGATTGTTGACATATCGGGCGCCCGAAGGCGAGTTGGGTATGGAGCAGTCCGCTGCCACGCTCGCTGTGCAATGGTTGCGACAGGGGCGGCGAGTGGTGGTGTACGCACCGCGGCAACGCGAAGCACGAGAAGACCATGCTACCGACCGCATTGCTAACGAAATTAACCGCCAAATGGGACGGGAGGTAGTGGGTGCGGCCCGTAGTATTATGGGTGCGGCAGCGCAAGAAACAGTGCAGCATTTTCGCAAAAAGCGCCTTCAGGGCATTGTCACCGTTAATATGATTAGCGTGGGTTCTAATGTGGAGGCCGACACGCTGGTATTGTGCGGCCCGGCATTTTCTGAGACCGCTTACATGCAAAGGGTGGGCCGGGCGATGCGCCCTACCGACAAAGAAACTATTCTGGCCGAAATCTGGCCGCATGTATCTCCCGAGAGGCAAATGGTAACACTCGCAATGCTCTTTGGCATAGAAAACTATCGTCAAGGCATGTTGATAGGAACCAATCCGGAGGAGGCTCGCCTTACTCCCCAGACCGGGCGGCAGCGTGTACAGGAAGCGACCGATACACAAATAGAGCTTTCGGCCCTTCCGCCTATGACGCCCCAGGAGATCCGTTCCTATTTTGTGGGGAACACTGCCGGAGCAAAAGACGAAGCCATGCCCGAAGGATACTTGAACGGCGTGGGGGTAATGCGGCGTTATAACTCCACCGAAGAATATATCCGTAAGGTGCTCGACGAGGCCGGAGTGTATTACCGGAAGAAACCGGGGCGACCGGGCGTAAAACGCGCGTTTTGGTACGGGCCTGAGGCTGTGGAGTACCTGGACCAAAATCCGCCTATGGAAGTTTGTGGCGATACGTTTCAAACCTTTAGCGAAGTGTCTGAGATGCTTGATATTCCGGAGTGGCTCATTCAGCATATATGCGACAGCAACAACATCCAGCGCGAAGATAAACTTATCGAACAATTGGCGCAGCAAAAATGTCTTTCCGACGAAGCGGTGAACCAGTTAGTTGAAGCGCTGTATGAGCTGCCCTATGCCGAAATTGACAAAGATGTTCACCTTGACGCTATTATTGACGAGGTCGGCCGCATGTTTGCCCATGAATATATGCGCCATTTTTCGGTTACGCCTCGCATTATGCGCTTTGCCGAAGAGTCCGAAATGCAAGGCTACGGCTACTTTTTAACCCACAGCCAAGCTGAAGAAATGCTGGCGCTGCATGCTGTTCGGGATGAGCGCAGCGGCCTCACAAGCCTTAAAGAGATTGCTAAGCGAACCGGCAACACCGTATCTGTTATTGAATCGTCGCTGGAGCCAGAAGAAGAGAGTGCTGTGGTGTACCGCCGCGCTTCGGGGCAAGGGGTTAGCAGGCTCGGACGATACATTGCCAACGAGCATGCCGAGGTGATAATCGAACGCGAAAAACTGGTGCCCCTTCCGAATTATCTTGTTGCCCGGCCGGCGCTGACGGCTTTGTTTGACGCGCCACGCAGCAGAATCTTTGCCGAGCTTGTGCAAGTAAGCGCACCCGAATACGAGCACAAAGGGCGCTTTACCGGCAACCGCACCATTACTACGTATGTCAGGTGGGACGCGGTGCGTGCTGCTGCCGGCCGGCTTCCGCTCCGGACAGCCTTTAGCAATCTTAATTTTGAGCGTCTTCGTAGTGACCTTTTTGAATTTTCGGATGACGAAGACATGGCGCGGGCCGATCAGCTATATGCCCGTTTGCTGCAAGCAACGCTTATGCCGTGGTATGAACAGGATAGCTGGCACAGCATGGACGAAGCGGCTTTGGCCATGCACAGTTTTCAGAGTGTTATTGATGCGTTTTGCCAGAGCTATCCTGTGCGAGAAAACCCTGAATTGATGCGGATGTCGCGTCGCCGCAAGATACCAATTGTGCATTTTAAGGCGCTCGTCCCCGCGTTTAGGGCAGTTATGGCAGCGCCTCAGCTAAGCTTTTCGGCGGGCTGGCGAAGCCATAATCACGTTGTGGGCCGGGTGACCTCAAAGGGCATTGATCGTAAGTATGTCAGTATCCCTACCTTTTCGGAAGTTAGAGAGGATATGCTTGTGGGCCGGGAGCCGCATAAAGGCCATAAAACTGACATTATCTACAGTAAATCTCTTGCCGAACGTATTATCAGACGAGCTATGGAAGATGAGCGCTTGGCTCGCTCCGAGGCTCAAAGAGCTGCTGCCCGACGGGCGCGCGGCAAAAGTGGCTAACAATCTGGTGTAGGCATCTGTAAGTGCCAGTCACCGTCTTTGCCAAGCCAATAGCCTTGACTCCGTGCTGTATCGTCGTAAAGTTTGCGAGCAATCTTGGGCGTAAAATGCTTTTTGTGGCGACGAGCCCAGCGATTGCGTTTGCTGTGTTGTATGCCGGTAAACGCAAGGCCATTTTGGATGGCGATATGTTCGGCCGTTTGTACAAGTGTAGCCTGCCAGTTGAGCCGCGGCCAGCCGCGCCCCGATTGGCTATGGTCTACGCTCAAACGCTGCATTTGATACAGCATCAATTCGGTAGGATATGAGAGGCTGACGCCACCTACAATCTGGGGCACATCTCTATAATAAAGAGCAAAGCCAAGCGGCGCGTCCAGGTAAATATCATTTGCAAACGGATGCGGTGCGCCCCACACAAATCCATCTGACCTGTCTATTTCGAGGCTGCGGAGTGAGTAGGCACCTAGTTTTTGCGGCGAGCATCGCACGCCAGGCTGCAGCGTGTTGGCTACAATTTCTTGAATAGGCACCGCTTGCACAGCGGCCTCAAACCCCGCCATAAGATTGTATTGTGCTTCGGCAAAAGGCAGATTACCGCGGTTGCGTATCCAAGCCCAAGAGGTGGCACATTGCAGCCGTGACGCGCCATAGCTCGTTTGGTCTATGGCGGCCTTGTAACTTGGGGAGTCTTTGTCGCTATAGTTAAGATGTGTCCATGCGAGCGCTCTTTCGCCATACACCGCCAGTGTATTTTGGGCGTTGTCGCCCAGCTCTTGCGCGACGTAATAGCGGTACGTTTGCTCAGTTTCGTTCAGGAGAGTTATTGGATCGGCCGCGGTTTTAAGCTCTTCGATGACCTGGGCACTGCCTTCGATACGGGCAATCTCGCCCTTCCGCAGGGCCATTTTATGGCGCAGCAGCACCTCAAGAGAAGAAGACTCAGACATTAGATTAGTGTATGTGACTTTTGCCCTCCTTACAATGCAGGTTTTTGTCCGACGAAAGGGATTTATTTTTTCGCCTATATGTGTTAGAATAAGCGAGTTGCCAAACAGCTTGGTCTTATATGCTTGGCATATGGATCAAATGCTCGGAGAGAATTTTTATGAAAATAGAGATTCTCTCCGTACGGCCTCATCGTCTAACGGTCAGGACACCGGGTTTTCATCCCGGCAATCGGAGTTCGATTCTCCGTGAGGTCACCATAAGAGATTTTTCCATCTTTGCTAACGCGAAGATCTGATTCACCCCTGTAAAAAGGGGTGTTTTTTGTGTTCCAATTTTTAAATCATCGTATGTTGGTGGCTGAGTGAAAATTGCTGCAAAAAGCTTGGCTTTTTTGACTGGGTCAATCTGTTTTACAAGCAGTTCGTCGAGGTGTTCCAAAAAATATTTGACCCGAGCAATGATACGCTCAAAATTGGCGGGCATTTGCTCGGCTTTCTTAGTGCGCTGCTGCTGTAGCTCTTCGATCTGTTGGTCTATTCTCAAAATATCTTCCTCCAAAAACTTAATTGCTGTAGCTGACGTAACTGCGCGGATTCTATCCATAGTTTTAACAGCATCGTTCCGCAGCTCACTAATGCGCATATCAATGTCCTCAAGCTCTTGGACCTGACTTTGATTACGAATATGCCATTCTGCGGATATAACGTCTAAAATGGTCTGTATGTTCTCCTGAGGCACAGTAACGTGCTTGATAAAAGATGTAACCCGATCTTCGAGCTCTTGTTTTGGTATGCGATAGTAATGGCCGTGATTACTGCAATGGTATGCGGGGTAATGTTTGCCGGACTTTCCACGCGAGGCACTACCACTCAAAGGGTTTCGGCAAGTAGGGCAGAGGACGTATTTGCGATATGCAAAATCTGCATTTCGTTTACCTTTGTTGACCAAGTGCTCGGGCGGTCTTTTGGTGTGTATTGTAATAATACCCTCGTCATCTTTGACAATTACTTTCTTATTTAGGTTCGCTCTGTTGAAAATATCAAAGTCTACCAGACCCTTGAACGCCGCCTCAATGGCAACGTCGTTTGTCCAGCGCTCTTTGATTACTCCCGCATAAATGGGATTACTCAAATACTTTTGCATAGCTTTAGCTGTCATCGGCTGCCCACCAGCTCTTGAGATGACCTTGGTACGGTCAGACTTGTCTCGTACATAACGTACTCGTGTACGGCAACCCAGCTCATTGACTTTCTTTACAATCTCTTCATCTAGCAGATCGCCACGAGCTCGGAGCTCATACATCATCTTGATGTATTTACCTTCTGTTGGGTGGGGCTTTAAAATACAGCGCTTACCATGCTTTGTTTCTATCTTTTCGCTCACAAATCCATATGGTGGCTGGCGCATCCAGTAGCCAAGTTGGGTATACCTAATCTCGGCTCCAATCATGCGGCTCATAATGTCGCGCAATTCGTCCTTAGCGCGCTCTGCCTCAAGGATCTCGGATTTCTTACTCGGTGAGTATTTACTCCAGTTGTACTCAAAGCCTAGGTGGTCAAGGGTATTAACTTCCTCTGCGCTGATCACGCCATAAATATCAACTAGCTTTACATTACATTGCTCAAGTTGAGACTTAAGAGGACTGTAGACATCGGAACCGCCGCGAGTAAAACGGTCGATGGATTTAATGATAAATAACTGAACATTGTTCTTTTTGTCTTTGCAATAATCAATGGCTGGCTGCACTGGCTGCTGATCTTTTGAGGCAGACTCTAGAAATGTGAAGTATTGCTTTATGGAAATGCCGCGAGCTTCAGCCCAGCGGTCTATCTGCTCTTTTTGGGCTTCCGGCGAATCACCGTCACGCCCTTGCTTTTCTGTTGACACACGAATGGCTGCTACAGCGTTAAGATTGAGCATCTGTGGAGACATTGTTACCTCGGCTATAAAAGTTGTTCTTCGGTGATAATCTCTAGGATTAGGTTGGCAATCAGAACAAGCCTCTCATCTTCAGACATATCAAGCCCGATAGGTAATTTGGGCTTATTAAGCGATCCCTCAACCCGTCCCATGCTGCGATCCCCCGATTAGTTATTATTCCCCAAAGCAAAATAAGCTTCAGCAGGAACTGCGAAACTTTAACAATCGGCTAAACTGTTTGGATATTTAATCTTCAGACTTGGTAGGCTGAGCGCCAGTTTTCTTGCGTGTTGCAAGGTCTTCTGCGACAAGCTTTTTAAGCTCATCGTCGTTGCTTTCTTTTGCAATAGATTGCAATACGAACTCAGTAAGAGTCAAGCCGCGACCGTATGCAACTGCCTTAGCGCGGTTAAGTGTAGCTGCGCTAGATGCTACCTGAAATCGTACACGTGATTCTGTCATGTACTCATTGTACTACAGATAGAGCGTATGTATATCCTCCGATAGGGAGGGGAGGTTAGAAAACCACCCCTCCTTGGTTGAAGGCCGCAAGCTCTACCACGCGAATTGGCCGGAAGAAGATATCTCGTTCGACACTAAGACCGAATGGACCATGAATCGCCTCCAGCTCTGAGATAGAGAAGTATCCAAACTCTTTTTCATTTCCGCTTACAAGACCCCAGCATACATCATTTCCGTCGTATTCGATAATATACCAGGTCCAGTCCGAGGCAGGGTGAAAGAGTTTAGCAACTACTACTTTATCTTCCGTAGGTATATGCTCGGTTCCATATAATTTGGGCATCTTCTTTGCCAGAGCTTTAGTCATGAGTTTCATAATCTACCCTCCAATTAGTTGTTTAGCCGAATTGTTAAAGTGCTAATTCCTTATGTACTCATTGTAGTACTATGAGTACAATAGATCAATGGGTAGGGTGCTGCAAAATGTTGTTTTATGTGCAATAAATATTTAATAACGATAATAAACCTTTTATACTACTTCTATATCTTATTTACTCTTATATTTTCTTCCTCTTCTTATATATAAATATAGGGCAGAGCGAGTTGGACGGGTATATGCAGACACATAGAAAAACACTGAATAATGATCAGCTTACGGTATTAGGATTACTATATAAATTTCGATTTGGTAGTAGTGATTTAATTGCAGAATACTTTGAGAAACCAAAGGGTGTTTATATGTACAAGCGTCTAAACATTTTGGTAGATCGTGGACTAGTCGGTAAACGGCATGAGGCAAGCTATAGGCTAAAGGGTTGGCCCGTGGCTTACTACTTAACTCCAGACGGCTACCGAGTTATTCAAGAGTTATACAAAGAAGACTCCAAAGTGCCGCTCGCTTATAAATCATTACGTGTTTCTGATGAACACATGGCGCACTGCCTAGCATTATTTAAGCTCTACAATACGTTCAAGAAACAGTACGGTGACAATCTCAAGTTCTTTGCCAAGAATGACATGGGGGAGTTAGATTATCTACCAGCCGTAAAGCCCGACGCATACTTGGAATTAAATGGTGTTCCATTCTTTCTTGATTTCTGTTCATCAGGGCAAGTCGCAGCTATTCGCAACAAATTGCGCGCATACGCTAACTGGATTGATGAAAACGAATATGATGCCGATTTTGTAACTCCAGTACTACTTGTTGTCGGCGCCAATGAGGCAATAGCTAAAAAGGCATCTAATGTATATCAGAAGAGTAATTTAGGCAGAATGACCAGCGTAATATTTGCACATACATCTCTGAGTAAATTGCGCGGCGAATATCAGGCATGGCAAACCATCGACGAGCCTGAACATGTTCGATCGCTTGTGCAACTTTCGTAACTCCTATTTGTGAAGCAAATGGGAGTTGGTCTGTTTTTATAAAAACAGACGTTCTAAGCTCGCTTGCACAGAAGATTGAAATACTCTGTGCCACCGAATGGAATCTTCTGCTTTACAGTTTGACCTTCCTTTCCAACATTGGCGTAAGTGATAGCGAAGCCGCCGTAACGATCATTTATTTCGTCAACAGCTTCGGTAAGCCAGGACTCTCGATTTACAGAGTCCAAAAAGCTCATCTGGTTGCGGGTTGATGGAGTGAGCTGGTAGCAGCTGAGTCCAAAGCAGCGAATCTTCATATGGCGAGGTCGTTGGTTAAATAAGAACAATGTACGCTCCCAAATTGCTTGATCCGAGTAAAAGGTACTCTTGAACATTTTTCGTTGCACAAAGGCCTCCCCGGTGTCCATGCGCGCCCATACGATTAATCCGCGCGCCTCGACATTACGATAGCGAAGCTTCATGGCTGTAGTTTGTGCAAGGAACTGCAAACGCGGCAACAGGTAATCGTCATCTTTGCTTGACTGATGCAATACGTGCTGACGGCCAACCAATGACATCTTTGTCGGTTTTCCATCAACTTCATAGCCACGCAAACGTTTGTACCATTGACTGCCAACAATGCTCTTGAAGACATGTTTGTGCAATAAATCTTCCGAAGCATCAAGAAACTGAAGCGGCGTAAAAATGCCACATGCGTTAAGTCGGGCTTCATAATGAACATTTATTCCTGGCAGGTCTAGCAATGTCAGTTTGGCGTACACATCCCGAAGATTGCGGTAATCTATATAATCAAGGCCGTCAGGCTTATGCAACCCGGCAGCAAGTTTCGCCAAGAATTGATTAGGTGCTATGCCGACATTGCATTTCATCCAAATGCCCATATCTTCTTTTAGACGACGCTTAATTTCATAGCCAATCTCTTCTAGCGAGCGCGTATTGATGTTTTCTCGCGTGCCATGAAAGTCAATAATGCCTTCGTCGATGCTCTTCATTTTTACATTAGGTGAGTAGCTCTTCATGATGTGAAGCAATTTCTCATACGCGAAGGTGTACTTTGGCGGATCGGATTCAAGCAAAATCATATTGGGTGCTATCACTTTGGCATCTTTCCATCTTGTACCAACTTTCACTCCCAAGGCCTTGGCCTCGTAGGAGCAGGTAATGATGCAGCAATTTGGTGATACGCGATTCGTTATGCCAACTGGCTTTCCGCGGAGACTCGGATGAGCCTGCTGCTCTACCGTGGCAAAGCAACTGTTTAGATCAATATGCATTACATTAGGATCTTCGGTATTTAAACCGAGGTTCACGATTGTACCTCCAGGATTTTAGTTAGCGTCCAGGTAAGTCTTTCAGCATCAAACTCTAAGCGGTAGTCTGAACAGCCATCTGACATATCAAAGACGTGGATCATACGATGACCCTTTGATGTGGGGTGCCGTAAGCCAAGTTCAGTAAAGATTATTTCTTGGCCTTTATAACGCATCTTTGCCGGCATACAAATCTGCGAAGTATTTCCTTTAGCTCTGTAGAGCACGGCAACTTCAACGCGCTCATTGAGCTCAATTTCAGGATTCATATTTAAACCTCTAACGACCGTAAGTGATAACACGAATATTCGGAATTAGTTTCTTGGCTTCGCTATAACGCATACCAGCGCTGACTCCAAGGGCTTTCACCTGATTCGAACAAGAGGTAATGATATATCGCGACAAATCACGCTTAGGTGCGCGAGGTGTCATTTTAGTTTTGGGCGGTCGTGTATCCACGGCAAACGCCCATAAAAGCTTCGGATCTACGGAGCTAGAAAAAGTAAGTTGCATAGTTTAGGCTCCTCATTTCAAACAAACACAAAAGAAACAACTGATGTTTTACAGTTGTGAGCGGATTTAAAAGTGAGTTGCCTGATAGGTGATCGCGACCGCTCGGTGCATCTGCCGTGACAGGAAACTAGATTGGAAGAAAGCGCACAGGGACCGGAGTTTGATTGCTTGAAATGTTGAGAAGCTTACGGGTAGGACAGGTCCACCTCGTCACTCGTATAGCTGGCTAATATTATATGACGACCTGTCAATATTAAAAAATTGTTAACTATCAGCTGTGCTTAAACGCCTATATCGCTATTAGTATCGACACCTGAGATAGTAAGGATATACTCACGATCTTTGGTCAGGCTAGATTGGAGAAGTCCAAAACCAGCCTCCTCGAAGCATGAGATTATCTCTAGGGCAGACATGTGCCAGACGCGCCACAGCAAGATGGCGTCACCCTTTTTCAGGTTGACGTTACGTTCACTACCATTGAAGCTAAAGCGGATGGTTAGATTTACCTTGAGCCTAACTTGTATGTATCTTACTTTCTTCTGATCGTTAAAGCCCATCTCAACGTCGTATAAGGAATCGTCTATGTTGAGCAGGTCAAAAATGAATCGATGATTGGGCGAAAGACTTGCTGTTGCTGGTTGGTTAAAATTGAAGCTTCGGCGCTCGGCTTCAGAGTCTGGTTTGTCAGTATAAACAAGTAGGTCATTCTTACCTAAACTACCGCATATGGACTTCAGGATATCTTTAGGGGCCCGAAAGTTCATTGGCGTGGCACCTAAAAGCAGGGCTAAGTTTATCGTTTGGTCGGCACACTTATCAAGCATGTCGTCAACTATAATGTCATCAAAACGTTCGTATGTAATATCACGAACATAGCCCTCAAATTTAACCTTTTCGCCAAACCATTCTTTTATATTGCGCTTTGCGATGTGGAGCATTTCTTCGCTAATATCAATCGCAATATAACGATGGAGTGTTCCACTTTCAACCAAGTGCTCGAGGAGTTCTTTAACTGGCAGTGCATTGCCGGGACCGATGTCAATAACATTTACCTGACTGTGTCCTTGAAGTAGCTTATCAAGCGCAGCCATATTAGAACCCATTAACTCAACAGTGCTTTTAAGAAGGTTAGGTGCTTCCTCTGTCCATCTGTTCTGCGAATACTGATCCCAGTTGACTGCCCCTTCATCAAAGTAGTTATACTGGCGAGGAATTTCTCTATGCGTATCGAGGTTTGTAATAATATCGAGAATTTGCTTACGAGTATAAAGCTCATAGAACTCTTTAGTAGGTTCGGCAACCTTATGATATCGCACGTTTCTAAACTTCTTATTTTGCTCTACTAGTTCTTCTATCTTCAAAAGATTTGCTGGCGTGTTGGCAATTCGGATGACCTTTCCTTCTTCATGTAGCTGAAGGTCAAGTTTTCCTTCTTTTGTAAGGGCAATCCAGTTATGAACTGTACTTATTGAGACTTTAAACTTCTCGCTGAGTTCAGTGTGCTTAAAATAGAGCATGTATTTATAAGTATCCTAGGAAATTAATTTGTATGCCGAAATAAAAACGTGTAGCATAGTAATTGAGTAAGCGCTTGCTCATCGAGTTGCTCGGTACTAATAGTACCATCTATTCTGGTTTTCTTCAAATAAGAGAAAACCCTCAATTAACACTTGGCTTGGACGTAAATAACTATGCTACACATCCTCTACACCTGTGTATTATAGTTCAACATTCTAAATTTGTGAAAGAGTTCTTGTGATTTTAAAAATCTGGCTCTTAAGCAGGCACTTAAGCTGCATTTAAGGTCCATAAAGTTTCGGCATATTTTATGAGTATGCCGAAGAAAGGACGTGTTGCCTATGAATAATGAAGCTGCAAATTCAGGAAACTCTGGAAGTTTGCCTCCAGGAACCGATGCTTCTCACTTAATACAAAAGTCCAATAAAGCAAGAGGGTATAGCCCCATCGCTATTATTGAAGTTAAGCCGCACGAGGCTTCTAAGATACCACTAGGCTTTTATAGCGAAGTCGAACCTCCTAGGGGTTTTGCTATCGAAATTCATCCCGATCCTGATCCAGAGGAATCATTGACAACAACAATAGTCAGTCTCTTGAAGGAAAAATCCAAACAGTATGAACTCGTACTCCTGCTTGATAACTACGGCATAAGAACAGTTACTGTCGAAGTTTTCGAGTTAAAGCACGGAAACAGAGATGCTCAAAAATAAGTTTAAATTTTGGGGAACATTGCATATAATGCTGCGAAATTGTGAGGGTATATGACTGAAAAACTTTACGACAAACTGAAGCTACACCAAAATAAATACATCTATCCCGAAAATCAGACGAAGCCAAAAGGCCTAACGGCATCATTCGTTATCCCTGTATATAACTCCGCAGAAAGTATTGCGGCGGCCGTCAACTCCATCGAGCAACAACAAGGCTTGGAGCGCATAAATGAAGTCATCCTAGTAAATGATGGCTCTACGGATAATACGGAAGAAGTTATAAGAGGTATAGCCAAAAGCTCAGCTCTGAAGATTGTAGTTGTCAAAAATAAAGAGCGAAGCTACGCTGCTTATTCACGCAACAGAGGCCTTGAGCAGGCTACAGGGGATTTAGTTTGTTTTATAGATTCAGACATAGTTTTACCCACCAACTATCTTCTGGAGCACATGCAATTCCACGCCATTAACGAATGTATTACTTTTTCCCTGAGGGGCAACATATCAGATAGCTCTGAGGCTAAGTTCCCTATAGCCAGTGCCAAAGGTGACTTCAGGGAAGATTTAATCAACAGGTACGGTGATCTTCAAGATGCACCTTATGAGTTTTCCGAATCACACTCACTTCCTGAGATGTGCTTAACGTGCGCGGTTACATATAAGCGCTCTGATCTGATAAAAGTTAAAGGATGTCCAGAAAATTTTGTCGGATGGGGATTTAATGACACTGCCATGGCTGCAAAGGTAATTTCTCTAGATCGAGCTGTTATCCCGGTCCAGAACGCTTCAGTCTGCCACGTTGAGCATGCGCCAAGATCAGGCAGGACATCAAAAAAGTGGGCGGAATTTGCCAAAAATAAAGAACGCTACCAAAAGATGCTTCAGCTTCCCGTGGACATGACTTTTAGTTACCAGGTAGAAGCTCTTGATTACTAATACAAGTAGGAGATCTATGACATACGACAGACTTTCTTTAGGCGAACTTTTAGTAGACGCTTCAGGTGAAGAAGTACATCCTTATATTCCAGACAATTTTACAGACCTTGATGAATACAGTGAATTCAAATTTGGTAATGGTGAAGTTGGTGAAAAGTATGGCTCAATGCTAGGTCGGCTTGTACTCCAAGGTAACCAACCAGAGGCACTGTTCGATGAAAGTCGGATCTATATCGCGTCCTCTGCGTATAGAGTCGCTCCGCCAGCTTCCGAAACACTTGTTTACCCGTTTGTGGAGTCTGCTAATGCAGCCGCTAGGGAAGCCGGATCACTTGCTCATTTCGAGCGCCTTAAGATCAGCAAGGCTCGAATGGCAACCGACAACTACGCCGCAATGTCGTTCGAGGAGCGGAGTATGACTATACAGAACGATTTGGCTTTACCTAAAGACTTGGATCTCGAAGGAAAGAAGGTCGTAGTTCTCGATGACATTAGGGTAACGGGCTTACGTGAGGCGGCACTAAAACTATTACTTGAAAATGCAGGGGTGGCCCACACTTCCTTCTATTACATTTTAGATGCTCCGGAAGGTAGAAAATATCCTCAAACGGAGGCTGTTATTAATATCAATTCTGTCCGAAGTATAGAAGACGTTTTGGAGCTTGCGCAGAAGCCTGGATTTATACCGAACGTAAGAATGTGCAAGTTTCTTCTCTCCCAGAGTATCGCCGATATTGAACATTTCTTAGGTGCTATTCCCAAAGAAGTGGCGAGCACAATCACTAAATACATTACAGAGGATAACTTACGTGAGGTAGTAAAAGCGATACCTTAGCACGGACATAATTTGAAATTTATTGGAGAAGAAATATATGAACCAAAAACAGCAATATTTTGATATGGACCACGCACTTATGCCGGACGGCAACATCTACCGTGTGCTGGGGAACTTTATTAGTGATGAATTTTTCCTAGGCTATAAGCTTTACTCTCCTGCTAAGGACGGCGACAGGCTATTTAGGGGGCAGCCTTACACTAAGAATTACACCGAAGAGTCTACATTACCGGATGACGTACTCTCAACCTATGATCTAGTAAAGAAAGCTGATGTTGTAGAGTTCTTCGATCCTATCGCGGCTGCACAATCGAAGAAAGACAGCTTCAAGGGTACTGTATGGTTTGAGCTTTATGAAAAGCTAGGCGAATTGTTCGGTAAAGACTCAATCGGTATTTTTGGCTCAGCATTGCCTGGTCTTCATCTAAACGCAATTGGCGACATTAAGAACGATGTCGATTTTTTCATCCAAGGAGTAGATAATGTTCCGAAACTAGCAGCACATCTAAAAGAAGTCAGGGAAGACCTAGGCTTCATCGACTACGACCAGCCTACCCAGCAAGAGATATGCAAAGGTTGGGCAAAAGTTTTTCGGAATGAAAATAACTCCTTTGAAAAGATCATTGACCGCCGCTGGAGTGGCATGCAATTAAATACAAGCATTGGTAAAGTCTTGAATACTTTTCGCTTCCGAGACACTTCTATTTTGACCCCGTTGGACCTCATTGATCCAGAAAACATTGTAAAGACGAATTATATTGTAACGGGCAGGGTAAAGAACGCCGTACGCGGTAATCTTTATCCAAGAATGTTTAGTGTTGAGGCTGATGGTACCGAAATTGAAGCGTACTCAATGTGGTGGAAATTTAGCAGCCCAGTAAGTGATGGGGATGAAGTGCGTGTCTCGGGGAATTTAATCAAAATGAATGGCAAGGAAGCTCTATTGCTCACCAACTATGCAAATCACTGGATTCAAATTAAGTAGGGATAATCATGAAAATCTTATTAGTAATTACAAATGTTTCAAAAACTCCAAAGAGTGGTCTGGAGACTGGCTTTCATTTTGCAGAGTTTAGTCATGCCTATGAATTCTTTCTGGCTCATGGCTATGAAGTGACAATTGGAAGCCCGCTTGGAGGCTCATGTACTATAACCTCTGACTATCCTGGAGATAAAATCAACGCAGAGTTTAAAGAAAACCCAAAACGCATGGAACTTCTAAGTCATACTACTGCGCTCAACCGCCTTATTGACGAAGCATTTGATGCAGTTTATGTGGCGGGTGGCCATGGAGCTATGTTCGATCTTGCAAATAATATAGAGCTAGAAGGGATCATTAACACGACGGCTGAGCGAGGGGGTGTTATAGCATCAGTGTGTCACGGACCTGCCAGCCTCATAGGCTTGAAGGATCGAACTGGCAACTACTTCGTAAAGGGCAAGCATCTTACCAGTTTTACTAATGACGAAGAGAAAGGTACACCTTTCTTCAACGATATGCCATTCCTTCTGCAATCTAAGCTAGAGGAGCAGGGAGCGCTGTTTGGCAAGTCAGAAAAACGACAACCGCGTCTCGTCATTGACGGAAATCTTATTACCGGTCAGAATCCTGAATCTATAGAGCTTGTCGTGGGAGCTATTTATACAAAATTATCCGCAAAATAAGGAAAGATATGAACTCTAAAATATTCCCGCTTGATGCATACAAGAACTTTGATAGTGCGTACTGGGGACTTGGTACTTGTTCTGATGGAAATATCTACTTTGGTCTCTGTAGTCATATACCTGGCAAGAGCGCAGGATTCTTCAGGTTCGACCCCAAAACGGATAAGACCGAGTGCTTATTTAACATTGATGAAATTCTCGGAACCGCGCATGGCAAGATTCACACCCCGATCTTAGAGGCATATGACCAAAAGCTTTATTTTGGCACCCATTTTGCATACCCTTACGGCAACCCCAGTAACCAAGTCGATTACGAGGGTGGCCACGTAATGGCCTATGACCCGGCGACAGACCAAGTTGACGACCTGGGTATTGTGAGTGAAGGTGAGGGTATTCTTACGATTGCCCTAAACAAGGAAAGTGGCAAAATATACAGTCTCACTGTCCCAGGTGGGGTGTTGGCTGAAACTGATATATCAAGCAGAAAAAGCAGACGACTTGGAGTGATTCCCTCTAAAGGAAGTATTTGCAGGACTATTACCGTAGATAGGGCGGGAAAGGTTTATGGGTCTTTTGAGCCCAACGGCCTGTTTATTTACGATCCTAGTACAGACAAGTTGCAATTCGAAGAAAATTTCTTCCCTGAAGAGCAGATTGAAGAGTGGGACGACGCCACAAGGGGAGGGGTTAATAAAATAGGCCGTAACTTATGGCGATGCGTGAACTATGATGAGCAACGGAATTCGCTATACGGTATATACGCGGCTTCATCGAGGCTATTCAAGATTGATTGCGAAACTCTGGAGCTAGAAATATATGATCAGCTGACCCCAGCTGGCTTTGCCTCGGCGGAAGCTGTATATCCCACACTGACTATGGTTTCGGACTCCAAGAAAATTATATATGCGCCAGCAGATGGCATGTTCGATTACTGCCGCTCTGATAACTTGAAGAGATTTACGGAAATCATGGTATTTGATAAGGAATCGGGCGAAAAAACTTCCTTTGGAGAGATAGATGATGACGGCCTGCGGATATTTGGCGCAGCCGGAGCCGTACTGAGTGATGAATGCCTATACTTACTCGGTGCATCAGAAGCAAAAGTATTACAGCAACGTTCAGTTGATGACGAAACAAAGTTATTCCAGATCAAAGGTGACCCAATGAGCCTTAGCCTGATTAGGATAAAAATGTAAAGTGTAGAGTATGGCAAAGCATATTTACTGGTCACAACACGCCCCTATAGAACGAAGGCCAATGGAATTGGTGGGATCCGGCACAGACAGAGAACTCACAGAGATTGGCATAAGGCGCGCACATCAGATAGGCAGTGGAATGCTGCATTTAATAGAGGCTGGTGTAATCAAGAATGCATCAGGCACTATATTCTCTAGCCCATTAAAACGAGCAGTTGCAACGGCGGAAATTGTGGGCCATACGTTAGGCTTTGACATCGTAGTTAGGGAAGAGCTCCGTGCGCAGCATTTCGGTGTCCTAGAAGGTAAAACAAAGGAGGAGATTGAGCGAGATGAGGGTCTGGCTAGACATTTGCACAGTAATTTACCACCAGAGAGACTTTTCTATGATGAGGCTCCGGGCGGCGAGTCGGTGAAAAGCACCTACGAACGAATGAGCGTTATAAGAAATGAGTTATTTTATGAGACATTGGGGAATCCGATTGTCATAACGCATGGTAGTGTGCTCAAGACATTGGTTGGTTCGGTCTGCGAGAGGCCGCTTGAAGAATGGGGCAGTATAACTAGAGAATTTAAGGGTCGAATCATTGAAGATCAAAAACTGACACTCCAAAGCCTTGACTACCCGCAAAGCTAGACGGAATGTATACCTTACGATAAGCTTACAGTTATGGACCTCAATCAAAAGACAATCTATAGTGTTTCCGCAAAAGCGCTCATAAAAAATGCCAACAGTGAGCTTCTCCTCGTAAAAGAGCATTCGGATAACTGGGCGCTGCCCGGCGGTGGGATTGAACAGGGAGAGTCTGCTGAAGCCGCGCTACGCCGAGAGCTTCAAGAGGAACTAAATATAGTTGAATGTAAGATAGTAGGTTTAGCAGGTGTTTTTACCTATTTTGCACCAGTGAAAAATGTCTGGCGCATGTGGCTTCTATATAGCGTAGAACTCCCTAAATATCACACCACTAGTAACGGTATCTCAACGAAAGAGGCAGCATTTATTAATATTAAGGATTTTGCAAGCAGCAAGACTTATGCGGAACAGCGGATATATCAATCTGCACGAGAGGCCGGAATAATTGTATGAAAATTGTACTAATGGATAGAGACGGAACGCTTATTGTTCCGCCGGAAGATCGCCGCGTGGACTCGCCTGAAAAGGTTAAGCTATTTCCTGACACTTTAGAAGCGATGAAGCTGCTAGCCAACAATGGCTACAAGGTTATTATTGTCACGAATCAATCTGGCATATCAGAAGGCCGATTTACATCCGAAGAGTACTCTAAAATAAATCAGCATTTTGTTGATCTTTTAGCCCCAAGTGGAATCGAAATCCTAAAAGTATGTACTTGTCCTCATCGCCGAGCAGATAATTGCGAATGTCGTAAGCCAAAGCCTACAATGATTCTCGAAGCTGCCAAAGAATTTGGCTTTGATCCAAAAGATTGCTTTATGGTTGGTGACCGACAGGATGATATTGATATAGCAAAGAATTCTGGTGCAAAAGCAGTTTTAGTCAAAACCGGCGACTTTCCAGTAGATGGAGCAGATGCTACTTTTGTAGCAGAAAACCTTCTCGAAGCGACGGAGTTTATAATCAGCAATTAGTAATTGCGTTAAAGTGATCAACGCATTGCTGGGCGAGCGCGTCGACGGCAAAGCCCGAAGAATCTATTACGAATTCACCTTTAAAAGGCTCTGCTTCTAAAGTGCCCCTATAATGTTTTATTTCTTCTAGCGTTGTCAGTTGATGGCTAGGATTATCTTCATTTTCTCGGAGCTTTAAACGGCGAGCCCATTCTTCGTGGTCTGAGCAGACTACCAGGACGCTTTTAGCAGCAAAACCCCATGTTTCAAGATCTTGCATGAGAGCAGGAGCGGCAAGAGCACCATTGAAAGGTGCATCAAGAACAAAACTATTGCCCGAGCGCGCATTTGCACGAAGAGTAGAATGCATAGCGATGTAGGCCAGCTTGCTTGAAGTCTTATGGTCGCCCAATTCAGTCATTATTGGGTCGTAGTAATCATCTTTCGAAATTCTACAAAAGTTATGGTTTTCAGAGAGAGCCTGGGATATTTCCGTCTTACCAACACCTTGATGACCGCGAATAAGTAGAGCTCTTGATTTCATCATAAAACTTTATCACTTTATGACCCGTTGCAAAAGCTTGATCATAATAATCTGCCCCTGTTTGGTGTTGTTTGTTTGCCTGGATTATCTTTCTTCGGAGCAATAGCGTCTTTTGTAGGTTTCGCTTCGTTGGGCACAGCGTATTTAGTAGCATGATTTTTACGCGAAGCGGTGCGTATTTTCTCGGCGGTTTCAGGACCGCCTTTGTGCTCTAAGAGCAATGTCTCACCAGAGAAAGGCTCTTGTGAGTTCACGGCTGCCACACGAATATAAAAATGATATGAGGATAGATTGGCAATTTCGCCCTCTTTAACATAAGGGTTGAAAAGGGGAAGTACTAGGCGTTCGTCAGAAGGGTTGCCAGATCTAAAGCATATTACAGTTCCTACATTTGCCAGTATGATATTTACCATTTGTTGGTCGTCCTGTTGTGAAGTTGATTGCTCGGCCATTGTGAGAAAAAGCTTATATTTTCTAGCTTCAGAAAGCATTTGTACAAATGAGGGAGTTGCAAAGTTCTGAAACTCATCAACATACAAGTAAAATGGCTTGCGGTCTACCTGTTTTTGGCGAGCACGGCGCAAGGACGCCATTTGCAGCTTTGCCAATATAGAGATTCCAAATAGCTCGGAAGTATCCTCGCCTAGTAAACCTTTCGACAAGTTACAGATTAGTATTTTGCCATCAAGAATCTCATCGAAGTCTATTGTAGATTTTGGCTGCTCAAGAATACGTTTTGCTGATGCCGAAAAGAGGAAACGTCCGATTTTAGAAGTGATACCTGCAACCATCTTTACCTGTTGGAAGCCACCCGCTTTGCCTAATTCATTCTTCCAAAAATTCTTTAAATCTTGATTGTCCAAAGTCTGGACTATTTTCTTGCAGTATTTAGGGTCGTTGAGGAGATTATAAACAGTGAATAGAGTTGCACCCTCTATAGTGAGAGCTGTCTGGATTGCATTTCTCAATACATATTCGATACGATGACCACCCGTATCGTCATTAGAGAAAATCTTTCTAAATATAGAGATGACTGACTCGGTTACTAAATCTTTCTCACGAAGCAGATCATCACCTTCCAACCCAGGAGTAAGTTCCAATACGTTCAAACCTATTGGATGACTTAGGTCGTCCGGATTAAAGTAAATGACGTCGTCAATTCTGTCTTCGGGTACATAATCCAATAAAGTCTCGGCTAAATCACCGTGTGGATCAACAATTGCCACTCCCTTACCGTTCTGGATATCTTGCACAAGAGCATACTGAATGAGAGTAGTTTTACCGTTTCCAGTTCCACCAATGATAAATACGTGACGCTCACGCTCCTTAGCAGTAAGACCAATTAATGTTTTTGAATCATAATCACTCTTAGCGAGTACGACATCAAAAGTCGGATTACCTTTAAGTGAGATGGGAGCTGGCAGTGACTTACTCAATGATTTGACAACATTTTCAGTTCTCGCAGTTTGGCTATGAGGAAAGTGGTAGATATCGGCAATTTCTTTAGACCCTAAGATCATGCTGTTTTTATTCGACGTAGCAGGAACTCTGGCAGTAAATAATGCACGCCGAATGGGCAATCTTAAAAATTCTGGAGTGCTCCAACGAAGCTTCAAGGCCTGGTATGTAGAGAGATTAAATAATGCTGCCCAGTCCCTGAGTGACTGACGTCGCTCTACGAAGCTTTGACGTGATCCTACGACAGATACTCGTAAATCGGCATAGAACAAAGGTTGAGAAAGTTTAGCATGGACTTCGCGGGCCAGCTCTTGCTCGAACTCGCTTAGACTTCGGACGGGTTTCAAATTATTTACAGACTGTTGCTTGTGGGTTGCTACTGAATCTTTCTGCTTTGCCCGGACTGGGCCGCTTGTAGCGTCAGCAACGCCATCAGCAACACTAAATAGTAGGTCACTTATTAGTCCAAATACCTTAATAAGGCCAGTCGTATTTGCACGTCCTATGCTTTGAACTATTTCTTCATTGCGCAACATTCGATTAGCTAGAGATTTTGCGCCCCTAATACGAGCAGGCTTTAAAACTAGCTGCACTGTCATAAATTCGTCATTTGCTAGCCCAGTGAGGCTGCCAGTTAGATATGAAATTGGATCATGATCTTGTATTCTGCCTTGATCTAACAGTGGGTATGCATAATGACCACTTTGTTTAAAGATTAGATAGTCTGCCTTGCTGTTGTTAGGCTTACTCTTAACTACATTTAACTTTGCATCTGGAATATAGGATTTGACAGCGTGCTTCAGTGACTCAGTGTCTTGCTCGGCAACGGTCGCAACGAAACGGATGCCCTTCTCTTTGCTCGAAAGTATCTCGAAGCACATAAAATTATTACGACCTAATATTCTCTCGCCAATGCTTTTGCTTTGTCCTAGTCCATGCAAAGCGTTAAAAAACTTTTGGTTAGACTCTGAAAATTGATCTGAGTTAGCTGGTGGGGTTATCTCGAAAGAAACCCGCTTTCTATTCACGGCCCATCTAAAGTTAAAGTATTTGAGGACAATGAAAATAATTAGCCATAGGGCGACCGTCAGTAAAGCAGCAATTGCAAACTTGTCTAAGTCGTGAGTGTTCATTTTTGCGGATCTCCAACCATGAATGTCCTAGGGTTAACAGCTACATCGTATACCCGTATCTCAAAATGAAGGTGAACACCGGTGACATGACCTGTTGCACCCTCCAGTCCGAGCACATCACCAGGTTTAACTTTCTGGCTGACGGAGACTTTCGTCTCCTTCATGTGGCCATAAAGAGACGTTATGTTATTGCCATGCGAGACAATCACATGAATGCCATATCCCGAGGCAACAGGATTATTTTCAACTTTAATGACAGTACCTTCCATGAAAGTAGTAATAGGCTCGCCAGCTTTTAATGCTATATCGATGCCAGTGTGATGGTCTTGGTAGGGTGTTGTGTCACCAAACTCAGTTGTCACCATTCCTCGAGCTGGCCATGCAGTCGTCGCATTGAGTTGTGTTATCAAGTTGCCTTTAGGGTCTTTGACTTCTACCATATGTGTCACTGGATTCAACCAGGCCAAAGCACTTGATACCGCCGAAAGTCCCGATTGGGCTGCTGCTATTACGACAAATGCTGGCAACAACAACAGAACAGCAAAAGTAATTCCAAGTACCTTTGCTTCGTTCTTCAAAGATGCCACGAATCGGAGTAATAGAGCAGCGTTACTCATTATTGGTCAAGCTCTCTAGGATCAGTAGTAATTAACGGGTGTTCTTTTTCTGAGGCTACCACCGTAACAGCGACATGACTTTGGTCAGCGATGATTAAAGCCTCACCTCTTGTGCTGGAAGTTAAGAAATTGCGCTCCCATTCGCTTAAATCAAACTCAGAAACCACTTTGTCGATAGTCGTACTATCTTGTCCGAGTAATATTCTCAAGCTGCTTTGAGAAGCAATCGCGCGGCCGTATTCACTTTGCAAGAAATCGTTGGCTTGCTGTGAAATTAGCGAAACCCCAAGATAGTATTTGCGAGCGCGCCGGACAAGTCCAGATACAAACTTCGCACTTTCTTCATCCTTTAATAGCATCCAAGCCTCATCAATAACTAGTAGTCGCTTCTCTGGCTTTGCTTTAACGGTATTTTCGATAAAGTTTGCAACGATCATCATCATTACCTGGCGAATATTTTCAGGGATCTCTTGAATATCAAAGACGATAAGACGGTTATTAAGGTCAATGTTAGAGGGTCGATTAAGGATACCCGAGAGGGTACCGCTCAAAAACTTATCCAGTTTTTCGTTCAACTCAAGTTGGCCGAGGATATGTAGTTCTTCGTGAAGGTTTTCAAGTAAAGGTTTTTTGTGCTTTTCATAGACGGCGATAATCGCTTTGTCTAACGCAGCTTTTTCCCGTTTTTCAAGACCTTCAACGGCCAGCGATATAACGCCGATCAAATTCTGGATATGCTGCGCAAGCCCACCTTTTTCTTGGGCAGTCGTTGCAAGGTCAAACGGATTGATTTTGTTTTTGGATTTAGCCGACAATTCGATATAAGTTCCACCCACAGACTCAGCCAGCTTTTTATATTCTCGTTCTGGGTCAATTACAATTACCTTAGTACCTTGCATTAAGTGACGCAGTATTTCTACTTTCGAGGTATAACTTTTGCCTTTTCCTGATTGAGCAAAAGTGATGCTATTAGCATTACTCAAAGAGAACCTATCCAGTATTACAAGTGAATTGTTAGAAATATTAACGCCATAAAGAATGCCACCTTCTTGTACAAGCTCAGAAGATGAAAACGGAAATGTAAGCGCTGCTGAAGAAGTATCGAGATTTCTTTTTTGGTTTAAGACATCCTCACCACGCGGAAGTATAGATTGTAATCCTTCTAGCTGCCGGTAGCGAGCATTTTTCATCATGAACATCCTTGACGCCATAATGTTTTCTAGCGACTTGGTAATTTTATCGAGCTCACTAAGACTATCGGCTCGTAGGTTCACATAGATGGACACCTGGAATAACTTTTCTTGACCACGAAGGATTTTATCTCTAAGCTCCTCGGCTGAGTTAAGAGGGTCCGTGATTTCTGCGCCATAAATAGCACCTTTGCTAGCTTTCATTCTACGAGTTGATTCTAGCTCGGTTATTTTTCTTTGCAGCTTTGGTAACGCAAGCCGCGCACTAACTTGGTGGATATGATAAGAAATATCCGCACTGTGATTAAAGTGAACTAAAGTGTCTAGCCAGCCAGAATTTGCGCTGAAAGGATAACCAGATATAAACATTGTTCTAATATAAACGCCGTCGATAACTACATGATCCTGCTGTTCCTCTAATCCTTCGTAGGAGAGAAGATCGAGTTGATCCTCCTCACCAAATGCAAATTCAAGTTCTCTCGGCCTTTCATCTCGATTTTTCTTCCATTTCTTGGCTTTAGCTAACACATCTTTCATGATTGGTTCCTTTTGATATATGAGTCGCGAATAACATTCACAGCGTGGGCTTTGATAGGCTGGAATTTGGCCCGATACGGGTTGTAGAAGCTGTAGAATTGATCCAGCAGTTCGATAGAATCCAACTTTCGTGATTGAACTCCTAGACGCTGTAGGCCTTTCACTACCATTTCGACACTGATTTGAAGCTGACTTTTAATAAATTCGAAATCAGATTTATCATGATCGGTGTATGGAACGACAACGTAAAAATGTCGCGACAGAATCTTATTACTCTTGACTAAGTCCTGGATGAATTCTGAGTAGTTTTCAATCTGTTGACGATATATGGGTTTGTTTTCATTGCCTAATCGCTCGTGCAACTCAGCAATATACTTGTCCATATCGAGTTCGCGAATTTTTACAATAATCTGTAGTGGTGTAGACATTGAGTTCAGAAAACCTTCGAATGTCTCGATTAATACGTCCTGTTCTTCATCGCTTCGCAGTTCAAAGTTCACAGGGGAGACCTCAAGAATCATTCGATACTCATTTTTCGACAACTGCAAGATGTCGTCCTTGGCTCCAATTATGTCGATCTGCTGGCGAGAAGAAGACTTGCTATTTGACTTCTGTAATATAGACACTGAGATCACCTTTCTTATTTCGCTTAATAGTAAAGTTCGCCTCTGGTGTACTGATGAGATTTTCAACACTAAATAACTCGGGGATTGTTGGTGTGCTTAGCTTGGTAATAGGTTTTTGCTCAGCAGATACCGAATCATCTTTTAGTTCGAAGACAGGCTTGGCTAGGTCTCGATTAAACTGACTATTCTTGTCAAAAACAAAGAAACGAGGCCTAAGATTGTATCGCAAAATCATTACTATCCAACTTAGAAGGATTTGCTCTTTTATTCTTATCGCAAGGACAGCTGAGGCTACTGCTACACAAGCGATGATGCCAAGCTTGTATGTCGCGTAATCAAAGAATGGTGGAAGCACGATAAAGATTGCACTGCCAAGAAATAGCGGAACAATCAAAAGCATTAACTGTGTTATCGATAAGTTGCCCGTTACCTTATCTTCTACTGTTGTTACTTGCGCTGGAACTACTGTCGATTTCATTTCTTAGGAACCCTATCTGCTTTAGCTGTTTGTCCAGTTTTCAATCCGGACGGCGAAGGTGGGCTATTCGGTGATTTTGGTGATAAAATTTTCTGAGCGGGTCTACTATTAGCAGCATTCGACGTACGGATGTTATTTACTTTATTTGACGCTTTTGCATAGGTATTTTTTGTGGTCTTAGACATTGAGCGAGTAGAACGATAGATAGTGCTTACTCCTCTCGTAAACTGCGAAGACATTTCCCGGGCTGCTCGTGGTGCACTCGCAGCATAAGACAATTCCTTCATGACACCTTGGGTCTTTATAAGCGCCAAAACCGTTGCTAAGCCAACTACGAGTGCCATAATCGCGTTCGGCTGGCCACTGTTATTTCCTCCGAGCATTCCCGTGAATATTGAAGATGCCAGGAGCAGAATTACGACATGTACGAAAAGCACGAATATTGTTGTTAGGTAAGTTTTTAGCGCTGTGAGCGCAAAGTCTTTGAAGGCCGGCAGAAGCCATAGCAACAAGACAAGAGGTGATAAAACGGCGCCGATGTAAAGTGTGATGATGCGTCCAACATAGTAGACGAGAAGCATTACCGATAACACCAGGAACGCGATCATCACCAAAAGGCCTGCCAAGCCCATGTCATCAGACTTTTTTGTTATATCTGTCAGCGTCTGCCAGATCGATGAGCTAGGAAATCCACTTTGCAAAGCATGGATCATGCCATTGGATAGGCTAATCACAGCATCAATTGCGAATATTGACGTATTAATTAGTAGGAATATTAATGCGATCTGAGGAAGTAAATGCTTAATTTCAAGCTCATCAAAACCGAAAGTATCAAAGCTCATGACGTGAAAACCCAGAAGTGCAATCACGAGCACCATCAAAACATCCGCTATCCCAACTATAGCCAGCCAAATATTAAAAACACTTGAGTTATCGCCCATGAGCGGTGTGCTGTTAGTGAAGTATGACAGTGCCTTAACAAATGGCTCTCCTATCGATTGAATAATATTTCGCAATAGTCCAACTACTGCATTAATCAACACATCTACAAGACCTCCAGAGGTTTTCTGCGGCTCAATAGGCTGCAAAGTGGGCAATTTGTCATGAGGCGTTTGTCCAGAGCTCGCGTATGCGTGAGCTAGAATTGCAGTTAAAGTAGCTGCTGCGATTACCAGAACCAATCCTATTAGTGCGTTCTTTAAAAGCCTTTTAGCACTTTCAAGTTGTTCCGGCTTTCCCGAAGCAGTCATATACCTGATACCACCATTCACAAGGAAAAAGACACAAGCAAGTGACGCAAGAACGCAGATAGTATTTACTGCAGGCGCTATAAATGACCGCATAGCGCTTGAAGCCGCTGTTGCGTCTCCGAACAGCGTTAATGTTTCTACCGGAAAAGTCATGACTAACTCCCGAAAGAATTGGTAGCGAGTGAAGTTACGATATTTGCGATAACGAACGCTGCGATAACTATCGCAAGACCTATGGCAGAATGGATAAGAGTACTCTTGGCCTTATCGAGACGCTCCGGATTGCCAGAGCTCGTGATGTATCCATAGCCACCAACTACAAAAAAACCGGCTGCAATGAGTCCGGCTAAACCTGCTAAAACTTTAATTACGCTTCGAATGAAGCTCTCCACTTGTCCAACACTTCCATCAGCTGCAAATGCTGGGTGAGCGATCAATAGTGGCATTCCCAAAGCCACAAAAGCGATCACTGGTATTAGGTTCTTGATTTTTCGCACCGTAAAACCCTCCTAAATCCACCCAACATGTGTATATTGATTCTTTTTTATCATGGTGTTTACATAAAGTAAATAAGATGTTAAAGCATAAGCTCCATAAAGATGGTATAATGTCGGCAATGGACAAGAAATTGCTCAGCGAGGTAAACGAGCCTGCTCGTGCTAAACGCCACGTTATTACGGTGGTAGTGACTGTCGTGGTGATTCTTGTTGCACTCTTAATTGTTTGGCTCATGCAGCCAAAGCCGTCTGCCGAAGCTTATTGTAAAATCTACAAAGAAGAAAAGGTGCGACTTGCTAAATTGCCGGGTGATACATGGCCTTCAGGTGTTTTTAACGATAGCGTAAGCGACGCTGGCGAGTTCGCAACGTCATTTGATCGACTCGCATCAGTTGCCCCAAGCGACATTAAGCCTGACGTGGTTGCACTACAAAAAGTCTACCAAAAGATAGCGGATGATCCTTCGCAAGGAATGTCCGCCAGCCTCAGCGGCATTGGTGCCGAAAGTAACTTAAAGAAGTGGACAGGCGAACACTGTGCAGAATAGAAGTTTTCTTGAACCGTCAAAGGAGCATGTTATGGCTCTCGGCAAACAAGATGCTGTCGATATGCTGAACGCGCTTATTTACGCTGAGCTTAGTCGCCTGAAGCTTTCTGCAAGTGTATCCGTGCCGTTCGAAATTGACATACCGGATGGTGGTATTGACGGCACGTTGGAGGGGCTTGAGGACGAACCTGCTAGCCAGCTGCTTCTTGCGGGAGAAACTTATTATCAGTCCAAAGCTGGTGATTCTGTCGGAATAAGCAAGGGAGCCCTTAAAGACATTATTTTCGAAGATACTACACCCAAAAAAGATCGAAAATTGAAGCCAAAAATACGTGCCATTGCTGAAAGCAATGGCAATCTGGTGTTGTTCCTGCCTGGTATCAGTAAGCCTAAAGAAAAAGAAGCGGAAAAGGATCTGCTTGATATAATCCGGGAGACAGTACCTGATACAACGCTGCGAGTAAAGATACTTCAAGCAGACAAAATCGTTGGCATCTTAAAACCTCATCTTGCACTGGGAATGCGTTTATTACGGGGCAACACGAATTTCTCTGGTGCGACCTACGATATGTGGGAGATTGAGCAATCTATGAGCAATCATTTCGCACACGATGAACAGCGCGACGCTCAGATTGAAAACATCCGAGCTCTCATGCGTGATGACAATGTTAATGACGTAAGAGTGAGCGGCTTTCCGGGTAATGGTAAAACGCGAAGTGTCCTTGAAGCATTACGCCCTACAGAGCTTTCCTCTCAGGTTCTGTATTTCAGCGAACCAAGCCTTGCCATCGATAGCAACAACTTACGAGAAATTTCATACCAAGATGGGCATAAGGCCATTATTGTTATCGATGAATGCGACCGGCCTAGCCATGCCGCAGCACTTGCCATCATTACGCGCTCGAAAAGTGATCTTAAACTTGTAACTATTTATAACGAAGATGGAAACGAAATTGGCAGCAACGTAAAGTATGTTGACCTTAACACTTCCGAGAAGCTCAGCGAGGACGCCATTAAGCGCATTATTGAATCTTACGGCCCTGCAGATGAAGACGCTGGTCGCTGGGCACAATACTGCGATGGTTCACCCCGAATGGCGCACATGATTGGTGAGAACCTGAAATTTAATAGTACGGATATTCTAAAAAACCCAGGCTATGACGAAGCCATGGAGCTCTGTATTGCCAACCGTGATCAAATTGGATCAGACGCCTTTGATCGCCGAAAGCGTGTGCTAATGTGGCTCAGCCTCTTTACGAAGTTTGGTTGGTCAAAGGTGCACGAAGACGAACGCCGGTTTATTTTAGCGAAGATTGCCCGGTTTGAGAATCTTTCTGAAGGTGAAGTTGAAGCTGTCGTTGCTGAACTACGCGAGCGAAAAATACTTCAAGGCGACAAAACGCTCTATATCTCACCACGCCTTCTTCAGATTCGCGCTTGGAAATGGTGGTGGGAGAAATACCGTGACCGTTACGACCCTGAAAAGTTCTGGCAAGAAAAGGATAGCGATGGCGATATTGAGGTCGGCGACGAACTCAAGAATTGGTTTAACGACATGTTCCAGTATGCAGCTGAAGCTCCTGGTGCTGCTGAAGTCGTCAAAAAGTTGCTTGCACCAGGCGGCCCGCTCGAAAAAGAAGATCAGTTAATTGCGGCAATTGAGAATAATTTTTTTTTAAAATTAACTGAAGCAAACCCAGAGGCGGCGTTGATACTAATTAGCCGATGGATGCAAACTAAGAGCGACGAGGAGCTGACAGAACTAAATTTTGATCGCCAGCGTCTTGTTCGTCCCCTGGAAGCTATGGCTGTCTGGAAGGATCATTTTGTTGAAGCAACTCGGTTACTACTTCGCTTGGCGCGAACCGAAACCAATCATACTTATTCAAATAATTCAGAGGGCGTGTTTACTGATATGTTTTCAAATGGCTATGGTAAGGTTGCGACGACAGAGGCTGCACCACCTGATAGAGTAGTCGTCCTAAAGGAAGCACTGGGCTCAGAGAACCCTAAAGAGGTAAAACTGGCCATAAAGGCGATTTACAAGTCGCTTGAAACAGATAGCTTTACCAAAGTGGTTGGTCCTGAAATCCAAGGCTTAAAGCGTGAACCAAAGTTATGGATGCCTGAAACGTATGGCGAATTTTGGGATGCGATGCAACTTACATGGGATTTGCTAGTGCAGCGAATCCCAACGCTAGACGATGAATTACTGCACGAGGCTGTGAAAGTAGTGACGGATCGGCTCAGGGGTCTCATAAGACTGCAGGCTCACGGTCTCAAGTACCTTAACGATTTTATCGAATTAACAGATAAGGGCTATGTGAGCTATGAAGAAGCCCTGAAAACGGTCAGTCTAATAATGCGCTATGAAAGCTCACTCAAGGATGACATAAGAGCCCGATTAGAAGAGTTTTATGCTTCATTAGAAGGTAGTGATTTTGACGGCAAACTCAAGCGCTACATCGCCACTAATGTTATGGAAGACTGGTGGGGTGATAGTGGTGAGGAAGTCGATACTACGCAGCAAAAAATAGAAGAGCTTGCAGAAGAAATTATATCTAATCCATTCCATCTCCTTGATAACAAGTGGCTATTCACAGCGCAAGCAAAAAATGGCTTCAGACTAGGCCTAGTGCTGGCTGAGATGGATAAAAGCTTTGAGCTTCTCCCTACGTTACTTACTGAGCAAAAGAAAGCTAACCACGAAGATGCTAGCGTCTTCTTTTTGGCAGGCTACATGCAAAACTTACGTAAAGTCGACCAAGATAAAGCACATCAGACGCTTGATGAAATGAAGGAAGATGAGTATTTCCTACCTCATTTATTGGAAATCATTTGGCGTACCACATTAGATGAGCACACAGGGAAGTTGGTTCTTGAACTTCTCAAATCAGATCAGGTAAATTACAAAGAAATGGCTACTTTTAAACTCGGAGGTGCTGTAAAAGACATAAGTGACGTGCTGTTCGATCAATGGATGGAAAACCTATTAAACCGCAATGATGTCACAGCCCACACCACTGCTATTGACTTGTTTTTGACACACTATGTCTTTAACATTGACGTTCCTCTGCCTCAAAAACTAACGAAAAAATTACTCTCAAAGAAGACATTGGGCTCACAGGCTACAAGGCAGATTTCAAGTGACATCGAGTGGGATTGGTCGCAAATAGCTCTGCGCTACATTCAACAATATCCAGATGATGTAGAGTTCCTCATTGATTTCATGGCTAAGTATTTCGGTCGTAAAAATTCGATTTTGGAGTCACATCACGAAGCCACTAAGGTCTTGACGGAACTTGCCAAACTAAAACCGCAAATTGTCTGGGAAAGGGTTGCCGAACAACTTTCTCAGGATAGGTATGATACCTGGGGACTTGAGAATTGGCTTCAAGGAGAAGTTTCCTTTGGGGAGGACAGAGGACATGGCGCAATAGACGTTCTAGACCAGCAATTCCTTATTGATTGGATCGACAAAGATCCCAAGAACAGGGCACCACTAGTTGCGAGAATGGTCCCCCATGACTTCGGTTTCGACAATAAAGAGAATGAGCAATGTTGGTTACAGATCATCCTCACTAAGTACGGCAACGACCCTCGTGTAGAAAGTGCGGTAAACTCAAATCTTTGGTCTGAAGGATTTTCCGGCCCAGCTAGTCAACACTATGCAGCTAAACTCGAAGATGTAAAACGCTTTAAGGCAATTAACTCGCAGTCTTCCAATATACAGAATTGGGCAAATAAATATATACCCGCTCTAGAGGAACAGGTTGAACAGTCTAAGATTCGTGAAGAACGCGAATCATTCTAAAGTTAAAGAATCATGCTTGCACTTCTGAAGCTAAAATAACTGCTTCCACTAACAGTTAAATGGTCTTGTAGCTTTACTCCGAGCAACTGCCCAGCAGCTACAAGGTGTTGAGTCATGGTGATGTCGTGTTGGCTTGGTTCCGGGTCGCCTGAGGGATGGTTGTGTGCAACAACCACAAACTTGGCACGGTCTTGCAATGGTCCGGCAAATACCTCACGCGGGTGAATGAGCGTCCTGTCGAGCAGACCAATGGTCACAACACGCTTGCGTATCAGCCGCATGTTAGCATCAAGCGACAGGCAAACTAAATATTCCTGCTTCTTTTTGCGAATGAAGTTTAGGTGCGGCAAGATGTCTTCGGTTTTGTAAAGCGGCTTACTTCTGTCCATATATAACTACGAGGCTGTTTAACGTCATCCAGCTAGCCATGAGGTGCAGCCATTCTTTTGGGAAATCATATGTTACGTACAAAGTGGTGCAATCCGGCGCGAGTTGCGCGAGATCATTGGCAGTAGCGAAGACAACGTCATAACCGTTCATTGCGTCGGCAGCCTTGGCACTGAACTCTATCTTTTGCAGGCGGGCGAGCTCGTACGTGAGTCGCTGGATGCGCTCGGGATTGAGAGTACGGGCACGTTCAACATATATTCGACGCAATATGCGCACCCATTGCTTGCGAACGGCAGAGAGGGAACTGACGGGCTTTTCGGCGACAACAACAATCCTGCCATATACTGAGCGCTCCGCAATATATTGCGCCAGGTCGCTCGACAGAGAAGTGCCGCTCACCTTACGATGTTCAATACTAAGTCCGTGCATGTTCACCCTCGCATCTGCCAGATTTTTGGACAAAATAAATACAGCCTCGCGGCTGCATAGTTTGCCGTTGGTCTAGCTTAGGTTGACTTTCGGATGAAACACAAACCCGCCGCCAGCGGGTGTTTCCACCCCATGCAAGTTTCCAAGCATGACCAACGAAGATCTCTGACGACGGGATCAGTATCTTCGTTGGATTTTAGACCATGCCACACTCAAAAGAAATGTGGTTTAGGCCTTTGGGTTGTTCACTTCAAAGCGAAGCTTATCATCATAGTATGACAAGCTGCCGTCTTTTGCAAGTACAAAATAACAGATCAAATGCTATATATAATACTGTAGAGTTCAGAGCCACTTCTTATTACTCTTAGAGTAATGTCAAAAGCTACTCGAAATAAACTCGGCAAAAATATACGAAACCTGCGTCGTGAAAAAGACTGGTCGCAAGAAGAGCTAGCAGACAAAGTTGGCCTGCATCGCACATATGTTGGTGCGATCGAGCGTGGTGAGCAAAACGTCACTATTGACACGCTTGCTAAGATTGCCAAAGCACTTAGTGCATCTTTTACTCAACTATTTAAAGACATGTAGCGATGGCTGAAGCCGCTTCACACCCCAAAGCTAATTTTATTGATACTGAAACCATTGGTTTGGTTCAACGAGTGCTGGGTCGGCATGGACGTGCCATACCAGTGCCACATTTGTCGACCGTTGATAAATGGCCGAATACAGATGGGGCTTTAGATATACAAAATAGGGCAGGTAAGATAGTTGGCACTATTGGCGTACAGGTTAAAACCTTACCCAGCAATCATAACTTGAAGTTCGAATGCCCAGTTTCTTTTTTGCTTTACTGCATGGCAGTTCCTTGCATACTACTCGGCGTAGATACACAGGCCGATACTATTTACTGGTTATATTTTGATGGCCCGATTCTCAAAAATGCTGGGCTTGAAAAATATAAATCCTCTAAAACTGTTACCTTTAACAAAAAACAATCTTTTGATCTGAATAGAGATGATTACCTTGATGCCTGGGAAAAGATTGTCCGAAAAAATATCGCAAGGCTTAACGAGTATGACGATGTTAAAGCACTTAATGAACAGCTTCTCCAGAAAACTAATAAAACGCTTGGCCTAACGGACGAGAAATTTATAAGGATCCATGAATTTCTTGATGAGCTTAACAAAGGACTTGAGTACGATTTTCCTACGGTAAGAAAGTTCTTCTACCCCTCTGTGTGGAAGATAGGTATGGCCTACGCCCATTACTCCAATTCGAGACTCGACTATATGCTCTACGGTATTAGTAAAGATAAAAATGATACACAAATCAAGCAATTGGATGAGCATTTAGTGGACGAGATGCGAGAAATTGGCCTAGGATTTCGAGGTTACGGCACGAGCAATCCCTTAGCAGAGAATCCGGCACATCACGCAAGAGACGTTCTTTCTCATGATGTAATGCGTCTCGTAGAGCGCAAACTCCTCAATCATACTGGCAATGCTTTGCTTGCAAGGGAATTCATTTTTGCATTTATTGATAAATTTCACGTTCAACTGGGGCTTCCGGAAAAGGATTTATACAAAATTAGCGAGATTGAATTTGGTTTTTACGAATATCTGCCCCGATGGATAGAACAAGCCTATGGTTTTATGCTACGTGTAGAGCGCAATAATATACGCGATCGCATTCAGCGAAAAGGGTACTTCGACCCTGACGTTCTAGGAGAATTACGTCCCGAAGAACAAGAAGAGATTCATAAAAGTGTTCTTGAAGGATTAAAACGAGGTACTGGGCCAGTAAGAATGGCCAATACGCAGCTTGATTTGGGAGTGTTTGAAGAATTCTTTAAGTATATGAGGGATAATAACCAGTCAATTGAGCGCGTATATGCAAAGCCAGACTACTCACGATTAAAAAACAGTAGCTTAATATTTAATATCTATGACAGGAAAACACTAAGAGCAAATCTTAAAATAGTTTTTGATAATATCCAAGAAGTCTACGCAACAATAATCGAGAACAACTTCCCAACCCTTAATAATGAACTGGCCATGCTGAAGCCATCAAACCGTGCAGAAGTCGGCTTTGACCTAAAGGATTCATATCAAAATGCTGGGCCAAGCTATACGATTTACTATCTTACACCAAAGTCTCTCGATCAAAGTTTTAGAATTGTTTCCGAAAAACGACTTCAACATTTAAAAAATCAGGTGTGGTCAAAAGATACCTGGAGTGCGAACGGCGGGGAGATGATTGCTACAGAAGGTGATAGCCTCCGTTTTATGTTTAATAGTACTCCTTTGCTGGATCTAACTTACGAGTTTCTAACAAAACGGCTTAACAAGTATTTTGATACCTAACGAGCCTTGGTACCCTGAAAAGCTTGGTAAAGCTCCTCAAGAACCTCTGGGTTTGTAAGCGCTAAACGCTGATACGTCGCTTTCATATACTCAAGCAGCTCAGTGGCATATTCACGGTTGGCATTTTCAGGATGATAGACTTTCAAGTAGTAGATCATGCCTTGAATATCGTCCTCGGTAATTTTGTAGTGCTCCATATAGATCCTATTGTATCACCCTAGAAAGGCGTTAATTTTTGTAAAGCGTAGAACTTGTTGAGCGAGAGACGGGGAATTGGTGCGGCGCATAATTTCGCAGCTATCGTTTTGTGACAGTATATTAAGGCTTCCTTCCCACAATAGTACCCCGTCTATAATAGCTAGTTTCCTATGATGCCCACCAGTAAATAGTACTTCCACGCCCAAGGCTTGCATTTCTTGTATTGCATCGGTTGCGACCTGGCTAAATGGGAAGTCATGCTCATGAGGATCGCGGGTATTAACAATTACGCGAACATCTCGACTTCTTATTTTGCTAAAAATAGGAAGTAAACTGGCGACCCGATTGCCAGTTATAAACGGACTCTCGATAATAACTTCGCTTTGTGCAGTGTTGAGGTCCTGGATGAACTTAGGATAGAATGTATCTTGGTCGTGCAGCGTAGATGCGAGCAATTCGTTTGTTTCTGCACGATCTTTACATAAGAACCTAAACATTCTTGGCCTCCATTTCTTCATCAATGCCAAGCTCTATCAATCGCTCATTTAGTAGCTCCAAATCAGGGTAGAGGGTGTTCCAAAAATAGGTCGGTGAGGTCACCAGAGAAGACTTTTCAGGTTCTGAAAGGTCTTTTTTGTTGGCTGCGTACCTGTAAAGTGGGCTAATTTTGTCGGTTCCAAAGTGCATGGTAGTCATGTCAAAGGTTGTACCCTGTGGGAATAACATAGTTTGGAACCTCACCCGTAGGTCGTAGTCTGCATCTAGCCACTGTTTGGCGATGTTGTGCATGTGGTTTATGGCATAAGTAATCTTGGCTTCTTGCACAGTTTGTTGGGCTTCCAGCTCGTCTAACTTCGCTTTGGCATCCAATTTACGATTGTCGAGACGTTCAATCAGCTCAGACAGCTCTTGCTTGCGCTTGCCGTCTTTTTCCAGCAACCTGTCCTCAATTGCGTCTAGGCGAGTGTCAGCGATGTCATCTAGGACTGCACGTTGGGCTTTGACCTTGTCGTTAATCCGCTCGTTCTCTTTGGCTGCTTGGCGTATAAGAATCTCTTTGTAGCCCCTCAGGAAGCCTGAACGTGACGCAACATAGCCAACCACGCTTCATGAGTTTCACCGATGCCTAGAGAGCGTTTATTTACACCTTCACAGCCTTTACGGTAGCAATGGTACCGCGGAGAACTACTTTTGCCACCGCCTGTTTTTGGAACCACTTTTTGATTAAGTAACATGCTGCTACTCTCGGTCAGTGTCATAATCAGGTGTTCAATTTGGTCATCTGTCATGCCTTTTCCGTCTTGCTCCAAGAGCTTACGAACTATGGTTGACACGTTCTTGGAACCATGCGTGCGCCCAGCAGGGTTGCCCGATTGACCTTTCTTCCACGACTTTAGGTTTGAGTAGTTTTTGTTATGCATCTCTCTTTCTATTGTACTAAAAGCATTGTGTCGCCGAAGAAAACCTTGACGCTTATGCAAAAATATAGTACAATACATTCAGCTAGGAGTTTTTATGGTTTTTGACAAAGTACACACAATTGGTATGTCGGAAAACGGTAGCACCTACTTAACCGTTAATTCTTTTTATGGTGCAGATAACAAAGAGGTTCGTATTGAACCGCCTATAGAAGTAACGCTTGAAGGCGATGACGCTCGTAATGTTGCATTTGCTCAAGGAGCTATGGCAGCTCGTTACAGTGATGAAGAGTTACGTCAAATTGGCGAAGGTAGTTCAATGTTAGGAATGAAAAGAGTAATTGGCGAAATTGCCATGAATGGCAATCTAGAACACGGTGCTACAAAACCTTTACACCCTAACCTCATTGATGCAGAAGTCGTTGCTTATGCAGAGCTTCCCGCTCCCGCTCCTGTTCGTGAACTAACCGCTTAGACCCCATATTGTATAATAGAGTTATAGGGTTGGGTGACTTCGCCCATACACTAGATCACCTTCAGACAGCACTAAGCACCCCTGATAATCTGACTAGACAAGCTACAGGTTCTAGACTACGCAGGGAGAGCTAATGACCCCCGTTCTCCCTTGAGTAATTCTACCTAACGTAGTATTTCATCACAGATTAGGTTCCAGTTCGACTCAATCAGGTTCACCATGAAAAGAGTCTCAACGAAAGTTGGGGCTTTTTTCATTGCTCGACTTTAGATGGGGAATCGACAGAGAATGGGCGAAAGCTCCGGCAAAGCTTTTGCCGCTAACAGAGAAGGATTCCCCGTGAAGCCACTAGGAAGGGTGCTAATCTGGCAAATATGGCTGGTGCTCTAGACCCTCATACAAGAAAGCGTAGACCTTACTTAAATAGTCGTACATGAGCCCTTCTGAGTCAAACGCATACAGTGTCAGCTCAAAATAATCGTTAACGGTAAGGTATTTCTTGGCAAGCAGATCAGCAAATGCCTCCTTTAGGTCTTGCCGAAATTCAGGAGTCATAGTCCGCAGAGTCGCTACGACTTCGTTCATGTCATCGTGTGCTACTTCAACATTAAGGTAGCCTTGCAGGAAGTTCTTTAAATTTTTATTCATATTTTGAGTATATAGCATGCGCGCAGCATGGCTAGTAGTTACGGTGCAGTTGTGGTACTGAGTAAACGCCCCTGTTTCTGGTACAATATGTGCATGGAAGCTGAAATTGGAAGTACAAAACGAACACTTATTGCCAAAACGTTGTTATGGGTAGCGGCCGCTGCAGCGCTTGGCGCAGCCTTTTCTGCAATACCTAATGTGGCCGATGCATCGCCCGCAACAAAGGTGGTGGAGGCATGGCGCATGGTAGGCTTTGCCACGTTTGCGGCTCTTTTTGCATTACTTGCTTGGCGGCCGCTAGGCAATCGCTCTTTGTGGGCCATTGTCCTCTTTAATAAGATCGCACTGGTGGCTCTAGGGGTTGTGTTCTTGAAGCAAGGTGGAATTAAAGGGGTTGCAGATATTTTGGTGTTTGACGGCGGTCTTGTAGTTTTGCTTGCCGTGGCTTTTGTGTTGACCCACGTGCGACCTTCAGGTGAGTCCTAGAATTTAGAAGAATCAAAAAACTAGGTGTCTTTGGTTCCTTTGCGTATAATAGGCGTATGATTGAAGGAATAACTGAACCATTTGAACCAGGCCGAGCGCCGCTAACGAGCGCCGAACAAGAAGCTGCTCGCCAAGCGTATGACGAAGGGCTGACCGCAGTTCACGCCCACTTTGGGGAAGGCGACCTGGATATTGAGGCAGTGCAGGAGCAAACGGGCGCAGAAATATCGTTCTGGCTAAAGGCCGATTGGGGCTTAATGCACGCCTACACACCTGAAGTAGCATCACATACGTATGGCGTTGGTACTGACGGCGTATTGCGTCGATCTGATAGTCGGTCACTAGACATTGCATTTTCACAGCCTAAAGAAGAACGATTTCCGGGCACAGCGTACGATCGCTTTAAGCAAGAAATCCAGGTGATGGACGCCGAATGTGAAGCTGGCTTAAACGACCAACCAGTGCGCGCCAAAGAAGTGAAGGCGCTTTTTGCACTTATTATGCGTGGCACGCTTGCCCCTACGAACTATGACGACGTACAGTAGCCGCCAAAGCTTAGTTGTCGGCAACGGTAAAGTCGTCGAGGTACAGCGTATTGCCAGCGCCGCCTGAGCTATTGAGTATCTCGAGGTACACGCTAGCTGTGGCCGAAGGAGCGGTAAGATTTGCCGTTCCTTCTTGCCAGCTGGTAGTAAGCGTGCCAATGGTAACGTTGTCGGTTTGTATAAGCGTATCGGTTGCATCGAACCACTTGACTCGCAGCGTAACCGACGGCACCGACCCAGTACCTTGCTTAGCCCAAAAACTAACCTTTTTTGAACCAGACGTTGCTGTAAATCCAGGGTAGTTCCCAAGTTGTACGCCCCAGCTGCCGCCAGCATTTATGTTAACGCGCAGACTTTGCGTGCCACTGTGTGCCTCTGCGCTAGTTTGCTCGATTGTGTCCGAGAACCAGGCTTGCCATTGCCCAATTGACCCTTCGAGTGTTGCCGTGTCGGCATCAAGTGCGTTATCTACTGGCGGCACGGAATCACCGCTAAACGCGCTGCCGCTATCTTGATTAAAAGGCGACGATCGCCAAACGTTCCAGCCAATAGTTTCGCCCCAGCCTTTTGCAAATTTCCAGTTACCGCTGTAGGTATTGCTGTAGAACACGTTGCCATTATTGAACATAACGTCGTTTTGGACGTTGGTCACGTTATATGCCGCCGGATCCCACGAAATATTGTCGGCACCAGTGGCAAAAAGCGCTTGTGCTCCACAGAACGTGCCAGCGCAGGGCACGTTTGCCTCCGTAAAGTTGAACTGGTTGCTAAAGACCTTTATGTTCTTTGCGTGCCAGCGGCAGTCGGTGGTGTATGGCTCACTTGTAACGTTAGCGTAACATGGGTGAGTGGCGTTGATCGGATTAGGGTAGGTATAGTCGTAGGGCGACGGAATAATCGTAGGACTGACAAATGGCGTACAGTAGGTTTTACTGGTATTGCCGTTTGAGTTACAAAAGCGGTTGGCATTTTCAAAGATTGATACGCCAGAAAAGTTGTCTTCGAGAAGATTGTTATTAATGTTCAGGTTAGAGCTGCCCGAAACGCTTGATGCTAGGCGGCCGTCACCGCCCGACTCAGATATGTAAATGGCCGGCCCAGGTGACCCGGTATTACTTGCGCCGCTCGTCCAGGCGTTGCGCTTTATAACGTTACGGCTTATTGTGGCGTTGTAGCTAATTTCGTACCATATGCCCTCTCCCTCGTTGTGTTCGATCCAGTTACTGTCAAACAAGAAGTCTATGTCGTTGGTGTCTGCCCACAGACCGGTGCTCAAGTTGTCGTGTACGTAGTTGTTCTTAACCGTTGCACCTTGTACGTCCCAGAATTTACCGCCACCCGTGCAACCACAGCCAGATATTTGTGCTTCCCAGTCATCCTGGTTGTTGCCAGAGATTTCATTGTTAAAGATAGTGATATTTTTAATGGCCGAGTCACCTTCAACCTGGGGCTTGTACATGCTAAAACCGTATTGCCCGTTATCTTTGAGGCAGTTATAGCGCACAATGTTGTCTGTGCCGACGAACACCGCCGCGCCATCGTTGTTGTGTGCATTGAGGTATTCCATGGTCCAGCCGGTGCCGGAATCGTGATTAATTACTCCTTCGTTGTTGTTGTCGTTGCCGCGACCGAAGTTGCGGATTTCGAGATAGGCGATGCGCACGTTGCTCGCTGTGCCCGAAAAGGCGTAGCGGTTGTTATTTGCGCCATCAAGTATAGCACCGGGTGCACCGATGTACGTGCTATTTGCACCGGGTGTAATTTGCGAGAATTCGCCACTGCCAAGTGTATGAACTCCAGGGGCGAACCAGTATGTTTTATTAGTTTGGCCAAAGTCAAAGCTCGTATTATCCCCAGCCGGTACGGTAATTGCTCCGCTGGGGGCATTTGCCGGACCTTTTTGCCAAAGGGAATTACTGCAAACCTTCATGCTGCCAGGGAGCGATGCCCACCAGCCGCCGGATGTCCGTGTGCCCAGGTCGTCGGCTGGGTCTGTCACGCCACCACCGTTATCGCTGCTTCCGTTATTTTCGTTACTGCCGGTTGAACTTGACGTCGAGCCTGAGCTCGTTCTTGTTTTATTTGTGCTACTTTGCACAATTGAACGCGAAGTGTCGTCGGTAACCGCAATTGTCCGGCTTTCTGTAATGGTAAAAGTAAACACCTTGCTTTTGGCACTGTTTCCAGCCAGATCGTAGGCAACGGCCTGCAAAGTATGTTTGCCAGGAGCAAGTGCGCCAATGTATATCTGCACGGTATATGGCGGCTCGATGCTGCGGGCGACAACTTTGCCGTCAAGCAGGTATGCAACGCGAGCTACCGAGGTATTGTCGCTCGCATCCGCCGAAACTTCGAGGGTTTGGCTACTACTTGCCAGCTCTATGGCAGATTGAGGGAGCTGGATTTGTACGGTTGGCGGCGTGGTATCTGCTTTTGGCGTCGAATGCGTGGATGTGTCGGAATGTGAAGCAAAACCGTAGATCAACGCCCCCATGCCGATAACAATAAGCAGGCCCGCTACGAGCAATCTAACATTCCGTACAGTAATACCCCTCATGCTTACTATAATCATACCATTAAAAGAAGAGCCTTTTTGCTATACTGGCATAAGTGAAGAGCATAAAAACCAGACTAGCCAACGACGAGTTTCTTATCCGAGCCAGCATTATTTTCTTTGCGCTTAATATTGGCATAGCTTATGCGCTTTATCCTCACTGGGAAACCTTTAGCCACCTTGCGCTCCAGGTATACACATTACCGTTCTTTTTGTTCGCAATGGGAGTGACTATATTTTTGCTGGCACACACCGGCAGGCGATTAAGGGCGCAGGAGTTGCATAAAGCTGGCGTTGCGATGTACTTGAGTGCCATGTGTATTGGCCTCGTTGTACTTATTCCGTATAAAGGAGGAAACACGCAAATAGCATTACATAACCTTGCGGCTCTTCTTTTTGTTATATTTGCGGCTACAGGGCTTGCATGGATCGCCCGAAAGTTACATGATGTCATGCTTGGCCTTTCGGCGGGCTTACAGTTTGGGGTTTGCGTGCTTGAATTAGTATTCCTTGCCAGATTTAATCAGCATCCGGTGTACTCCTGGGTCTGGGTGGTTCTGCAGCTTGCGGTAACGCTTTTGCTGTTGTTGTCCCTGCTGAGGATATTCTCAATCCTCGAAAAGCCAGGCAGTAAAGAGTAACTTAGTCATATGGATATTACCGAGAAATACAACAAAACAGCCAAAGAATACGCTGAAAGCAGAATTGGAACGGAAGATACGGCCGAACTAGCAAAACTACAAACGCTTCTTAGGCCAGGTAGCAAAGTTCTAGATGTAGGGTGCGCAGCTGGCCGGGACACCGGCATTCTCAAAGACATGGGCTTTGCAGTTGTAGGCTCCGACTTGGCCGATAAGCTTTTGGATATCGCAAAGCAGACTCATCCTGATATTGAGTTTGTTCTGGCAGATATGCGACAATTGCCTTTTGCCGACAAAGCTTTCAGTGCCATCTGGGCAAGCGCCGTATTGCATCATGTTACAAAAACAGAAATGCCGACTGTACTGCGGGAATTTCGCCGCGTACTGGCGCCCCAAGGTCTTCTTTATATCCACACCAAAGCTGGCCAAGGCGTGCTGCGAACAAAAGAAGAGACTGTTAAAGGCGAAGGCCGTGAGTTCGAGCTAGTAACCGCCAAAGAACTTCACGAAATGCTGCAATCCGTAGGTTTTACCAGGATTGAGCTGGAGGAAAAGCCAAGTAAGTCGAGGCCCGGACTCTTTTGGGTCAATGCATTCTACCGTAGAGCATAAAGTGCGCCTCTAGGTATCCGCCCCATTGCCTTATTGTGAGATTCATTGTATAATTGCTCTTTTATGCACGAATTGCCATCTCCACTTTCCAACCAGGTCCCCGTAGGTCTTGAGGCAGCCTTTGCCGCCAACGAACTATTTGACGAAAGAGCGCTTCTTGCGGGCGGCTTCTATGACCAGCTCCATACCAAACAAGAGGTTTCCGCCGCCATCACGGCCAATACCGCCTCTTTTGATGCGCTAGTTGCGGCCGCAGGCAGCCTCATTGGCAAGCAAAGTCTTTTAGCGGCCGAAGATATTCAAACGCAACAACTCTTTTTAGCAGGTAGCGAAGCAATGGCCGCGTCGCACATAGCTCTCCGATCTCAGGTTGGACAAGAGGCAATGCAAAGCGACGAAACGTTACAGCAAATAGCAGAAAACCGAGCCGCTATTCGCCGGGGAATCAACGAAGCTTTTGGGCCATATATTCAGGCATTTCTTGACAAAAAACCGCATCCTACCAAAAAGCCTGGCCGCATCGCAAGAAATAAGTCATACGACTGGGAGGTTCCTAGCGAGCAGGGAGGCCACCGATTTACCATGCACTACCGCGAAGATTCCAAAGGGGTACATATGACCCGCGTTGACTGTACCACGTTGCCGCCGACTACTGCCGTGGATAGCTACAATAACCTCAACAATGATGCTCCTCACCCTAAAGTGCGTGGTATGGCCCTTTTTCCGCCATATGTGGTGAGCTGTCAGTTTGAGAATGGCGAACCAACCGAGCTATCGCTTAATTGGCCACCGCAGATGTTCAAAAGCACCTACCTCCAGCAGCAGGGGCGCATAGGCAACCTTATCGGGCGTCCACATGGTAACAGTACGCTGCGCCAGCCAAGCACCGTACTCCATACTATTGGCTCTAAGGCAGAAGGTATTGGCACGGGGCGCACCCAAATTACGCTCGACCTACGCGAGGGTGACCCCACAGTTGTGCTCAAAAAAACGCCATCAGATGCGCTTACGAGCAATCTAGTGGTGAAACTCCTTGTCGGTACGGCAAAAGATGTTGAGATTGGCGGCTACGTCTACAACCCGCAGTCTAATATCTTTGAAGCACCGGGCATGCCGTATCCTGACGTGCCTGGCAAGCAGTTTGCCGCTTTGGTTGCCGATATCTTGCGCTATATTCCTACGCTCCGCGAAGCAACTGATAAAACAACTCAATAGATAAACATAAGTATTTCCTACGGCGGCGCTTTGCTATATTATAGTTCTATAGCATAACTCACAAAAAATGAGCAGCTAGATACATAAGGAAGATTAACTAATGGCACGCCTACCCCTTTCTGGTGCGGATAACGGTACATGGGGCGATATTCTCAACGATTTCTTGACGGTATCGCACGCCAGTGACGGTACTCTTAAGAGTAGCGCGGTTTCTGATGCGGGCGCGGCTTCGGATGCGGCAGTTGTGCACAATACGGGCACCGAAACGGTGGCTGGCACCAAGACATTCAGTGCCTCGCCGGTGGTACCTTCTCCCACGCTCGGAAGCCAGGCGGCCAACAAGACCTATGTAGATAGTGTTGCCGGTGCAGGCGCCCCAGATGCTACTACAAGCAGCAAAGGTATTGTGCAACTCGCCGGTGATCTGGCGGGCACCGCTGCTGCGCCGACCGTGCCTGGACTAACCACGAAGCAAGATAGCGATGCCACGCTTACTGCGTTGGCGGGCCTTGATACCACGGCCGGACTGGTTGTAGAAACAGCCGCCGATACGTTTACTAAGCGAACCTTGACGGCTGGCTCCAGCAAGGTGACTGTCAGCAACGGCTCTGGTGCCAACGGCAACCCCACCATTGATGTGGCGGAAGCTAATTTTACTGGCGTTCCGCAAAGCGCAGTTACAAACCTCAGTACAGATCTTGCGTCTAAGACCACGGTGAGCAATGGTGGCGGTGAAACCTATTTTGACGCCGGTAACTCAAGTACTGCCATTACGCTCGATTTAGCCAATGGCAACGTGCAAAAACTCACCCTTACGGCAAATTGTACCGTTACGCTAACGAGTCCCGCCAGTGGCGCCATGCGCTCATTGACGCTATTGGTTTTTCAGGACGGCACTGGCTCGCGTACTATTACTTGGCCGGGAAGTGTTAAGTGGGGTAACGCCGGTGCGCCTACGCTCACAACTACCGCCTCTAAGATGGATATTATCTCGTTGTTTACTGTTGACGGCGGCACTAACTGGTACGGAGCGCTCGGCGCCAAGGGCTTCTAGTATGAGTTTGCCCTCCTTTCGGGCGACTGCATTGCGCCGTCGCGAGCAGCACCCTAACCTTATAGCCGCCTGGGGCTTTGACGAAGGAACCGGCACGACTGCTCGAGATAGCTCAGAGCACAATTTACCACTTACCTTGAGCGGGAGTGTAACCTGGGTAACCGGGCATAGCGGGGGTACGGCGCTCGAAAATAACAGTACTGGCACAGCTCTTGCCACTAACTGGACTTCTTTAGGCACGCCCGTAAGTATGATGTGTTGGGCCAAGCCGACCGATTTAACAGCAGGCACCAACCGTCCGCTTATTGGCGTATGGAACGGAACTGACGCAAATACATCTACGGAATTTGCTCTTTGGGCGCAACGGGGCGACTTTAGTACGGCGAATGTTTTACAAGGGAACGCCCGTATAGGTGGCGGTTTGGTTACAGCTAACCACACAGCGTTGGCTCTTAATACCTGGGTCCACCTGGCCCTTACCTACGACGGTTCAACCCTTCGACTGTATCGTGACGGCACAGAGGTCAGCAATTTTGGCATCACCGGCACTGTCGCCACTGGCACGTTTGATTTTATTGTGGTGCCCAGTGGAGCGCACGCTCAGGTTGACGATGTACGTGTGTTTAATACAGCTCTTACTGCTGCGCAAGTTGCTAGTTTTATGGGTGACCCGGTGGCTCCCTAAATATTGACGATGTCCTTCAAGAAATGTACACTGCGAGCTGGATTACCGGCTTCTTACATAATTTCAGAAAGACAGTTACTACCTTATGGATTCGAGGGCATTCTTTGAGAACTTTAATCAGGCACGACCCGCTGCCCGTGCCGGGTACCGCCTTGACGAGTATTTGACCGAGGGCGGACAGGCATGGATATACAGTGCCCGACACGCAGACGGCCCAGCGGTTATCAAGGCATTTAAACAGGCCCAGTCCGAAGAAGAAGTAGATACCTTCCTCGATGAGGGCCGAAAGCTCAAAGAGCTTTCGGCATGCGAGTTCATTGCCCAAGTGCATTGGATTGACAGCATTCCGGTAACATTTGGCCGCGGCCGCGGAAAGTCAATTGTGCGTTATCCGTATATGGCCATGGAATACGCCGATGGTGGCTCGTTGAGGGACTATATCGGTACCGAAGCATTAACGCCTGAGCAATCGCTTACCTGGCTGACGCAGGCAATGGAAGGGATTCGTTATGCGCACGGTGAGCATCTTGCCGACGGCATTGATGATATGAGCAGAGTGGTGCACCGGGATATAAAACCGGCCAATATTCTGATTGTAAACGACAAGGCCAAAGTAACTGATTTTGGCGTGGCGGTTACCGGCCACAAAACAGACATGACCATTAGCCGCACGCAAATAGGCGCCGGCACGCTTCCGTATATGTCACCCGAGCAGTTCCACGGCCGTGCTGTGTTGGCCAGTGATATTTACTCCATGGGGATTATGGGTTATCAGATGCTTACCGGAAAACTGCCCATTAAGCGGGAAGGTGGCGACTATCACGACTGGTATACTGCGCACCAAAACGTTGTGCCACAACAGATCGATATCCGGAATGCCGACGGTAGTTTTAACGAGCTGGCCATGCAAATGCAGCAAGTGCTTATGCAGGCAATGGCCAAGCACCCAAGGGACCGATTTGCATCGATGGGCAGTTTTCAGCAAACATTAATAGCGTCTGCGGCTCATGCTTCAGGCACGGTTTTCCGCAAGGCTACGCATATCGATCTTGCGCCGACTACGGATTCTTCTATACCTACCGAAAGATACGAGCCCACAGTTGTGCAAACCGAGGAGCTTCGTACTCGCTTGCTTACTGGCACCAAACAGCAAACAAAAGAGTTGCCGCCCGAGCCACCAGAGCTTCCTGAGCCTACAAAGTGGTCGAGGCGACGATTCTTGGCTATTGGCGGCGCAGCCAGTGCAGTAGCCGCCGAAGAAGTGATTAGGCGCAGCGTGCTACCATTATTTGAACACTCTCCGGAGGCGCCTAAGACTCCCCACGAACGCATTGTGGGGACTGCTCGCTGGACTATTGACCGCTGCAAGCAGCTAGGGAGAGACAACGACGTATTCTATTTGGTGCGCGATCTTATCCCCATAGATTATGCAGCGGCCACTGAGTATATTCAAAAGATGCCGCTAGAAACAGCCTCATGGCTGGCTGCGGACTTGGCTCAATACGACCTTGCGGCTGCCGAGAAAATTATGAAAAAATATGAAGCTAAGCATGATTATGTTTCGGCAACTCGAATTGCTCTTGGGCTGGCCTATTATGGCAAAGAAAAGCTGCACGAGAAAAGCTCTGGATTTGTTTCTGGTGTGCCGATTGATCCGCAGCGTAAGGCCGCCTACTATGCTGCTGAGCGGGTAAAAATACAGTGCAACAATCAAGAGCTGCAGGATATACTCGATATAGCCTCAAGCACCACGTATGCGTACTCTAATTTTGGCCAGCCGATTGACCGAGCTGCCCAAAAGCTTGAGCAGCTACGAAAAGACGGCAAAACTGAGCTGGTCGAAATGCTTTGCAGGGTTATTGCCCGCGACGCATCTTCGGATGTTGCCGATTGCCTCACGTATTACGCTGGCCTTGCCACGGGCGCGATTACGGGCGATGCGCACACCCAGGCCCTGCAGATGGCCGTTAATATTGCCACCGATCTTGCGCCATTTGCCCCTGGTATGGTGGTACCAACATTCGACTTATTTGCGGCGCGCTCGGAGACCGACGTTAAGGCTGCTGCCGATGCGATTGCTATGGCACTCGCGCCCTATGCAAAGACTAAGGTGGCGGCGTATGTTGCTGCGTCAAACTATACCTATACTAACCGGCTGCCCATCGGCATTGGCGCCTATCAAAAAATGCCCGGCCTAGCCAGCCATATGACTGAACCTATTACCTCGTGGTTGCGACTTGCTCAAGATCCAAGTGCTGCTAATGCCCAAAAAGCGCAAAGCAGCTTGGCTGACAAAAAAGATTTTGCAAGTTATGCATACTGGACTACCGCTGGCCTGCTTAAAAGTCAAACCACGCACCAAAAATAACCGAATGCTGGCCTGAAAGCTACACCTTTCCGACTATGTAACGTCGAACGTGTAGGTTGCGCTGCGGTCGTCGCCCGTACCGTAGGTATTGTCAGGGCCGAGGTCAATAATCTGACCGGTGTACGTGCCTTTTTGGTCTTTTGCTTCGCAGGGCCAGTGCCATTGCGAATGACCCATGCCGTCTACACTACCATGGCCGTCGTTGAGTAAGCCTTCGTAGGCTGTGCCGTCTGGTTGCATAATAAGATTCCGAGTTGAACCGTAGGGGGTGAAGTTCTTTGACCAGTTGTCTAACTCACCATCTTCTTCGCAACTACCGGTAACGTAAAATGCAAGTTCGGGTACCTTTGGTGTTTTTGGCGGTGTGCTGGCACTGTGCGAGGGCGTGGGCTTGGCGGGTGTATGAGCGGCAGTTGGGGTGGAATCATTGCCGCTGGGCTGATGTGGCTTTTCTGTCTTGTCGGGGTTTTGCGCAGAATGAGAGCCCTCGGCTTGCGTTGGAGTGCTGTCGTTACTCCCTCCGGTGGCTTCTTCTGGTGTTGCAGGAGCGGTGACTGTTTTTGTGGCCTCAGGAGTTGCTTCGGTACAGCTTGTTAGTAAGAGGGCGCTGGCGGCTGCAGCAACAACGGCACGGGGTAAAAGACGAGAAGGGGTACTAATGTAAAGATCTGGTGACTTCATGAGTGGCATATCCTAGGTGTGTATGATTAAAGCATAATTGTACTATATGCTCCGCAAAACCCATAGCACCGGAATAGGGTATCATTATAGTAGATAACCACAGGGAGGACATATGACCTGTCCGTTTTGTACGATAAATACGGTCCGAAATCGCATTTTAGAGGAAGGTGAGCTAACGCGCGTTCTTTTTAGCAATCCGCGACTCATGAAAGGGCATTTGCTGGTTATGCCAAAGCGCCACGTGGAGCAACCGTGGGATTTGACGGCTGACGAGCTGCAAGAAATGTTTCTACATATACATGCGCTTCAAAAGAAGCTTTCAAAAACGCTCGGCACAGGTTGCGATATCCGCCAAAACTACCGGCCATTTATTACGCAGGGCAGGCTCAAAGTTGACCATTTGCATGTGCATCTGCTGCCGCGTACTTTCGAGGATGAGCTTTACAAAAAATCTATGAAATTTGAAACAGCGCTCTTTACTGACGTACCCGAGGGCGAAGTTGACGAAGTGCGCCGGGTGCTGAGCGCCACCGACAATTAAGCATAGGCACGTTGGCATACATACGATATACTACTAGATACTATTTAACGAGTATTACGTATGTCAGACAACCTGTCGCCGGAGCGTTCTGCCGGCATTCCTCTACCTCTCGACGTAACACCTAGTCAGGCTGTGCATGAATATCTGGAGGTCGGACCCATGGTGATTATGGGTGATATTCCTGTAGAGAACCTATCGAGCTGGGGCGCCGTATTAACGCATCACTTTGATCGGCTTACACCTGAACAGCATTTTCATGCGGCTTCTATACGCATCGAAGAAGCCTATACCCACGGCCAATGTGCCGAACCACCAGGAGAGATTATCCGGCCTTTATGTACGCAAGCGCGTGAACACCTAAGCGCGGTGCGCGAAAAGCCCGGTTTTGACCGTGTACTTGGTGCGTTGGCTCTTGGTACTAAGGGGGGTGTAACAATGTACGAGTCAATATCGGCCGATGACGAAAACTTGTTCGCCGAAGGCTGGGCGGAGTATTACGCCAGCCAGATGGAATCGGCGCGTGAGCTGCTGCGCAATTTTGAGCGCTTCGGCAATATTAGCGACGTTCCGGCCATCCACTCAACCGTTGCAGCCGTTATGATTTCTATGTTTTCAGAAGAAGGAATCTTCTGTTTACCAGCTCCGTCGCGAGCGATCTTTGCGGCTCACGAAGCCAAGAATGCCTGGTCATTGCAGCTTTGGCACTCCGAGACAGATAGAGTAACACGGGGCCGGATTGCGGCAACCGGACCCGCCGGGCTGTGTCTTATTCCACCGTCAATCTTTGAAAATAGCACCTATCCGTCGCGTCATGGCCAAGGTGCGCTACAGTCAATTATTGACACCAACGACATTATTACCTCGGCGACCCAAAACGCCAGAAAACCGAGCGGGAAGGCACTTATACAAATAAAAATAAGCGAGCAACGCCAAAGAATAGCCCGTGAGCATGCCGTGGCTATCCGCAAAAAGCTCATGTCGCGTATTCTTTACTTCTTTGAGCACGGAACCAGCGAGGTTGAACAGCCGCCGCAAATGGGTGACCACACGCAGATATATGTAACAACCGATCCGCATTGCCATCCTTCTAAGATGGACGAAGCGGTGCTCAACGAAGCACTCTCGGAGTTAACTATTGCTGCAACAGAAGGTGAATTGACACCGCAACAGAATCGTTTACTGGCTTGGATTAGGGTAGAGTTGGGTATGAAGTTGGCCGCCGAAGGTGACACATCGGCTTCCCTGGTTGGCGAATTCAACGAAGCCGAAGATATTTTGACCAACGTAGCCAGCTTTTACCGTCACGAAGACGAAGAAGGAGCTACCCGCCAAGCCGGGCTGGAGGCCGAAGCCGACCTGGGGCGCATATTTGTGCCGCTCTATAAAGGTGTGGCGCTGGGCGAAGCAAGCGAGGTAGACGTAGAGGAAATCCGGCATACCGCTGTGAATGAGCTTGCTGATGTAGCGACACAGATGCTCGAAGAATTCGACAAGCTAACAGATATGACCTCGCGGGAAGCAGAGGAGCTGTATTTGTCGTTACAACTGATTACCGCTTGCCTAACCGTTAATTACTGCTCCGAAGGCGCTCATCTGGCGGCTATCAGCACGCCAAGGCAGCGTGGAGAGGGCAACGACTACCAAAGCGGCTGGCATATCACTATTTGGCCTATGAACAAAGATGGCAGCTTCAAGCCCGATTACTATGGCCGTGTCCGACTGGACGAAAAAGATAACAATGCTTCGGTTGACGAGAATGTTCTGACAGTGGCTGGCCGCCGAATAGACAATGATAATAGTTTTGCAAACCTGCGCAACCTCATAAAGCTGGTGGATGGTAAAGATGTTAAACCGAAGGGCCGGGACCGCCTCGCTAAGCTTCACAGGCAGCTCATAAGCGTAGCGGCCGCTGCTGAATGGTAGTTTTTTGGGAGAATAAAGAATGCCTGAGCAGGCGTACGCCCCCCACAGCGAGCAAACGCTCCATGAACGGCTTATAGCCTACGATTGTAATGAGTTTGTATACGACGAGCATTTGGTGGAACGGCCCACACTCGAAATAGTGGGAGATGCCAAAGTGGCTATCAATGGCATGGTGATGGCCCTTGATGCCCGGGATACCTTTGTTCTTAACGAGTTGCGTCTTACGCAGGGCTACGGCATTGACGTAGAAGAGCTGGTGGCTCTGGGTTTTAGGGGCGACGTTTCGCGCGCCACCGCCGTGACGGCCAGACTTGCCGCTTCGGTAAACAGCTATGGCAAAGAAACCTATATAGAGCAATACGTAGATGATGACGGAGCACTGACGGCCGTTTTGATGCCCGAAGTACAGGTTCTTGACCGACGTGCAGAAGCTCAGCAACCGGTATTTAATGGCGAGGTTGTAGATGATGGCATCGTCCGCGACGCAACTGGTGCTATTACCATTCTCCCTACAGGGGGTATCTATTTTAAGGCGCCACGTTTTCGTGCAGCCGTTACGCTCGCCATGCTTCGCGACTTTGGCCAATGGGCGCAGGCAGACGCCTGGTTTGACGAATTGTTCGAAGGGCGAAGAGGGCAGCGGCTCGGCTCGACTATTTTACCGCTGCACTTTTTACCGCCACTCACCCGTGAGCAAGAAAACATTCTCCTCGCCCAAAAAGAAGAGGCACTTTTGCAGTACATACAGCTCCAGGACTTCCCAGATCAAACGCAAATGACCGCTATTGCCGACGGCGTCTACGCTTACTATGAACTATTTGCGCACAACCTAGACCTTGTGCATCTGTTGGCACGGAGCAACAACCGTAAGGTAGCTTACGCTGATTTGTATCAAGAAGGCGCCGCGCAGGTGCTGCAAGCAGTCCTGAACATCGGCCTTAATTATGAGCGAAAAACAGATTTTAGGACCATCGCCCATAATAATATCCGTCGCCGCGGTAAGCGGGGAACCATTCCGCTTTACTACGACTCAGTCTTGCCCCCAGGCACATTCCCTTACTCGCAGGTAGCACGACTAAGCAATTTTAAACATGAGCTGCGCCAGCTGCGCGAAGCCGGCCAGCCGTTTCCTTCGGTGGATGCATGGTGCGAGCGCCTCTCTTTGGGTCGCGACACCGTTTTGGGGCTTTTGTCAGTAAGCCAAGAACAGTTGTATCTGGATGACACCGATAAAGCCCAGGTCGAAACAGAGGGCCAGAGAGTACTGCACCACGAAGATTTTTCGGACGACCTTATCGACCAGCTCAACAATAAGGCGATGGTAGCTGCCGTGTTTAGCGCGGCTCCGCTGAGTTTGGAACAAAAGGTGGTTCTCAGTGTTTGCTACGGAGTGTTTAATGAGGCTTTGGCCGGGCAGGCGCTAAGCAGAGAGGGCGAAGTAATTATGACCTACCCGGACACGCCAGAGGATCTTGAGGCGCTCTGCAAGAAGTTTCCAAGCCTGACGGCGATTGGTAGCGAAATGCTCGGTATGCATGCTGAGCATGCCCGTCGGTTACACGACCGGGCACTCCTTAAAGTGCGGGACTTCTTGCGGCAACATTCCGCATATGACACCCTTGACCGTATTGATATTTACGAGGTAGAGCGGCAGGCGCTGGTTGACGCGGCGTTGCTGCTTAGCCCGGATAAGCGGCTTGGTGTTCAGGGAATTCGCCAGGCAGCTAGTGACGGTGCGTTGCCGGCAGGGGAGGAGCGCATCTGTAAATTATTTGGCTCAATTCCCGCTTTTCAACGTGCCTGCGGCTTTACGCCGGACAGAGGCCAGGCAGTAACTCGTGCGCTTTCTGATGATGAGATCATTGCCATGGCTAAAAAGTTGCAGCCCGACCAGCCGCTACGGGCACGACAGATCCGTGACTATTCAAGGCTCAACCAATTCGTCAGTTTACAGACGGTTTTGGGGCGTTGGGACTCGTTGCCAAACTTCCAACGTGCCTGCGGTTTTTAGGCAATTACGGCCGTTCGCTGAGCCACTGACTGCCGTAAAGCCTGGCATGTATTGCCAACAGGGAGCCAATGTTCGCAATGCTACTGGCTGGGATGGTTGCCGATGTAAAGTCATTGCGCATAATTAACAGGCAATCCTCAACAGTGTGCTGTGGCTGGCCAAAAACGACAGAATCAAGAGGCCGGACCGGCGGTATGTAGGTGATGCTGTGCGCTGCGTGAGGCCAGGAAGTGTCTTCAAAGTAAAGCAGGTCTTGTTGTAAGGCAAGGGCGCCAAAATGTAATCGCTTTCCTTGCTCAAATGCCGCCCAAGCTTGCTCGGCCTGATGAGCTTGCAGTGCCCGATAAATATGACTATCCGTTCTGTCCCGTACGGGCTGGACAACCGCATCGACGTAATCGCGCTGGTGACGCCAGGTAAAATAATCGCGACTATTTATTTCTTCGACGGGTTGGCGGATAGCAAAGGTATGGAGTGTCTCCTGGCCTTGCACCTGACGGGCCGTGCGATAGTAAAACGCCTGTTGGTAACTCACTACCTCGGCGGCTTTATCAAACACAAAGTGTAGAGCATGACGCCGATGCATCGTGGCTACCAGATTCCAGTCGTAGGTTGCTTCGGCATGCCAGCGCTGCCTTCTGCGTGCCTGTACGGCGCCACCTTTAAATAAGTAGCTTGCTTGCCTGGGCGTGTCACCTGGTGCTTTTTGTAAAAAAGGTCCCAAGGTACGGCTGGCTTCTATGATATCAGCAGGGATCCTTGGCATTTGTCATGCATTACCGAACGTGCTGTTATTTTATCACTTTTGCAAGGTGAAAAATACAAGTCTGTTCATGTAAGTTTGGTATCATGTCTTGGTAACTGGAAAGAGGAGTATGGCGGAGATACAGCAAGCTGACGCAGTGTGGATTAAGCAAGGTATTGCCGAACGGGGAGGTTCTGAGCTTGCACAAAGAGTTATGCAGCATAATGTTGCATCGTGGCTGGCCTGGGGTGCCTTGACGGTTGTGGACCGCGAACACGTATCCCCTTTACAGACAGAATATGCGCTCTTTGCGAACGATAGGTGTCTTACGGTTAATCAGGCGGTACTTGCCCATACAGAGCGAGATATGGTGGTGAGCGCCTACGGCATAGACAAGCTCCTGAGTAATACTCCAATTGATGCCGAAAAGGTGCGGCAGGAGGCGGGTATCGTCGGCAAAGTACCCCATAGACGACGTGCTCACGCCGTACTCGGCGAGATTCTTGGCGTGGCCGAAGTGGGTGAGTTCTCGGTTCACGATGAAGAAAAAATGGTTTTTATCGAAGAATGTGCGGCTTGTGCTGTTCGTCAGGGCGCCGCGGTTGGCGATGTGCTGGCGGTGAATGGCGTAGCAAAATGTATGGGTATTTCTCAAAAACAAACAAAAGAGATGATGAGTTCGCTTGCTTTGCAGGATAACGCACTCTTTAAAGAAATAACGAGCACAGAGGGCTACACGTTTTTTCCACTTGCCGACATAGAAACTCTGCAGACGTTGGCTAACTCTACGGCGCTGCCTACGGGGTGCGAACGTCGCCGGAGCAAAAAAGCGATCAGTACGAGGAGCGCACGGCAGCATAGAAGCTTGTCGCTCGACAACGAGACCACAACAAGGTTAAATGACAAACTACCCGAGGCTATACGACTGGGTATCGTGAGCCTCACACGAGCGAGCACTGGCAGGCAATCTCAGCCCCTCCTGGGCGGCCACAGGGTGGTGCCTGGCGCAAAGCTGGCGGCCGAGATTGAGGCTGTACAGCAGGCGGTGCTGTACGCTTATGGATTTGATGAGCATGTATACGGCAAGCGGTTGGAGTACGAAGCGCTTCGGGAAAAATTAGGCCTTTTGCCCCGTGACTCCTTACTGGCGGTGGTGCGGCTTACTGTTCAGAGAATGCAAAAGCCTGGCCACTAGCCGGGATTTACAAGTCTTGCGGCAGGCCCGCAAAAAGGTATAATTAAGCGTAAGTAATATAAGGCAAGGACTAGCATGGCGCGATTACCTGTACCAGGGTCAGACGATGGGCAATGGGGAAACGTCCTGAACGACTTTTTAACCGTTTCACACGCAAGTGATGGAACATTGCTGAGCGCGCAGGTTTCTGCCGCAGGTGCAGTGGTGAGCGGCAGCGCGGCTGGTGGCGATTTAAGCGGTACATATCCAAACCCTACCGTCGCCAAAGTGAATGGTATTGCCGTGAGCGGAACACCGGCGACCGGTAGCATTCTTACGGCCAGCAGCTCAAGCGCAGCATCGTGGCAAGCACCCAGCACCAATGCCTGGCAGTTCAACGTACAAGATGCCGCCTACGGTGCGGTTGGTGATGGCACAACAAACGACACTGCGGCGATTCAAGCAGCAATTGACGCTGCTGCTACCTATGCCGCGGCCAACTCCGGCTACGCGGAAGTTATTTTTCCGCCAGCCGTATACTTGCTTTCTTCGGCTGGGCGCACCGACCGGAGCGGCAACGCACAGCTTGCCTTGCCGCTGGTTGCCGAAACCGCTAATAAAGTTACGCTGGCTTTTATCGGGACGGCTGATTCGGCCTCGATGCCGCACTGGAATGCTACCGCGGGCCAAAAGAATGGCGTGGTGTTAAAATCTACCTGGAACGCTGCCGATGGCTCAAGCACTTCAAACGAAGGCAGCGTCATTGGTGGCCCTACGCTTCCAAACGGGTACGTTTCGGGCGCAAAGTATTCAAACTGCAATATTGTTATTAAGGGCATCCAGGTGCAGGTGCCATTTACTTCGCGCGGCTCTGACACGGCCGGTATTGACTTGCGCGGTATGGCCAACGCTCACCTCGAGAATGTAGCATTCTTTCCTAATGCAACGCCAACGCAGCTTAACGGCACATATACTACTCCTGGCTGGAACTTTGGCATTGCCATGCCTGTTCCCGGCAACAACGATCTTTCGTTAATGCGTAACTGTAGTGTTGAGGGCGCAACATATGGATTTTATCTGGGCGAGCACATGTCGGCCGATCGCTTGGCGGCAATTTATTGCTATACCGGCATATTGAACGGCCCATTCTTTAGCTCGGTAGGACAATTCCACTACAACTGGATCGGTAACGCCAGTGTCGAAGCCTGCGTAAACGGCATCCAGACCCTTTCAAATGGTAAGATTGCTATTAACGTTCTCTCTGTAGAGGGCAGTATGAATCATGTGGTTGACTCCGCAGGCAGCGCAACCGGAACCATTGGCCTGGGCGGTATAATTAGCACCATTAATGTTTCGGACCCATGCGGCATCAAGGTGACATATCTCGACCAGATTCCCGGGGCGGTAACCGCTCCTACTATGGCAGCGAGCGCTTCGGCAACACGCAATCCATTCTGGCGCGATGCTGTAGTGCAGGTAAACGCTGGCACGGCAACAGTAACCGCCGTAGCTGTTGATGGCGCAACAGTTCTTTCCGGCCCCGGGATGGTAGTTGTGCCCTCCGGTAAGAAGATTACGCTAACGTATAGCGGCGGCACACCTACCTGGACTTGGACCCTGCTGTAGATTCTTGCGCCGAACTTGTGTATTATGTACTCCATTACCAGGAGGGCAGTAATGGGCGAGGCGTTGAGTTCAGAATCTAAAGAGTCTCTTACTTTTGATGAGGCCTATACAAGATATTTCCGGCTTGTTGCTCACTATGCCACGCGAAAAGGTGCCGAAGGCAAGGGTGAAGATGCGGCCCAAGAAGCTTTTTTACGAATGTGGAAACACGGCCAGGAGTTGAGTCACGAGGAAGCGCCACGGTGGCTGCTTACCGTAGTAAGGCGTATCATTATTGATGACTACCGTAAACGAACCGTTCCGCAGGTACCCTTGGAAGAAGGGGATGTAGGAGCTTTGAGTGATGACCTGGAGATGGTTGAGTTGCGATCTCTTATTGAACAAGGCCTAGGGTTTATGAACGACGCGCAACGATCTACCGTAGAGCTGGCGTATGGCCAGGACTGTCCTTATCAAGAGGTGGCGGATAAAACTGGCGTTCAGGTGGGAACTGTTAAATCACGTGTTTCTTACGGAGTGCGAGCTGCTCGACTCGGTTTTGAAGGGCTGGGCATAACCGCCGACATAGTCAACTACTAGCCGCTAAATACGCGCTTGTTTATGCTTGGTGATAGCGGATATACTGGCTGTATGCAAAAAAACTCCAAACATTCCCGCGACCGTTCCATCTACCGTCAAATCCACAGACTTTTTTGGGAGGGCTACGCTCAAGAAAAATGGACGATAGCCGTAACCTACCTCTTGCGCATCCCGGCATATACCATTCAGCATGCCTTTATACCGCTGTATATTGCGTATGGCTTAGAGGCGATTGTCCAGAAGCGCTTTGACGATGTGGGCCATATTATCTGGATTATTCTTGGGCTTTCTATCGCTCATTTGCTCATGATTGCTTTTGCCGCTTTGGCGATTAGCAGCAACTCAAGTATTGCTGGAGCGTACATTCAAGAAAAAGTGTTTAAGAATTACCTCAGTAAGGACTTTGAATTTTACGGTAATACTTTTATTGGAACATTGGGCGCTAATGCCACCCGTCTGCGCGACGCGAGTGGTGAGTATGGCTTGCTCATGACGCTTGAAATTCCCAAACAGGCCGTGGCGGTGTTTGCCGGCCTGATAATCATTGGCTGGCAAGCGCCTGCGTTGGCGGCTATTACACTGCTGTGCATGGCCTTGCTTTTGGGCTATAGTATGTCGTTTAGCCGTTGGCGAATGCGCTTTCGGAATCAACTGAGCCAGTTGGGCGGTACGCTCTCGGGTGCGGTGAGCGACGCAATTAGTCAGGCACCAATGGTAAAGAGCTTTGCAACCGAAGCGTACGAGATCCGGCAGCTGCAAACTCCTGTGCAAAAATGGAAGCGCATGCAATTTCTTACCTGGGTGTCATCTATTCCGGCCGATGCGGGCCGGTACCTTTTAATGGCGCTTACCATTAGTGTTGTGCTGTTTATGACTTCTGGACTGTATCAGGACGGCACTATTAGTATTGCTATTGTGACTTTAGTGCAACTATATGTGCTTAAAATGGTGGCGACTACGAGCGATATAGCTTCGCTGGTAACCAAATACGAAACCGTTATGGGCTCGGTGTATCAAGCTGTCGAAACAATGCAGGTTGAGCAAACCGTTGTGGACCCGCCACAGCCTAAAGCCTTGCCAGCCAATGCTGATGCGCTCGATTTGCAGCTCAAGAATGTGCAGTTTTCGTACGATGGCCAGGGGCGGCCGGCTGTTTGTGATTTTACCCTCAATATTGCTCCCGGCGAAAAGATCGGCATAGTCGGCTTTTCGGGCAGCGGCAAAACCACACTTACTAAATTGCTTTTGCGATTTATGGACGTAACTGGCGGAGCCATAACACTGGGCGGCGTCGATATTCGTGAAGCGCGCCAGCAAGATATCCGGAGCCGGATTGCCTACGTTCCCCAGGAGCCGCTGCTATTTCATCGTTCTATCTTTGATAACATTGCCTACGGCAACCCTAAGGCTACAAAAAAGCAGGTGCTAGCGGCGGCTGCTATGGGACATGTTGACGAATTCACCAGCGAACTCCCTGCTGGCTATGATACGCTGGTTGGCGAGCGGGGCGTTAAGCTTAGCGGCGGCCAGCGTCAGCGCATTGCCATTGCCCGGGCTATCGTAAAAGATGCACCGATATTAGTGCTAGACGAAGCAACCTCAGCGCTCGACAGCGAAAGCGAAAAATTCATTCAGGATGCACTGTGGGACTTGATGAAGCACCGCACGGCGGTGGTTATTGCGCATCGCCTCAGTACCATCCAAAAGATGGACCGCATTGCTGTTATGGACAAAGGCCGCATTGTGCAGCTGGGCACGCATGAGGAGCTGCTCAAACAAAAAAAGGGTATTTATGCTCGCCTATGGTCACACCAAAGCGGCGGCTACCTTGTTGAAAATACCGAAGCATAGTTTAGGGGAGAAATATGTCAGAAATCCAGAATCAGCCTGCGGCTCTTATGCCTTATGGCCAGAATATTCAAGCCTACGGCGGCGTGACCGTCTTTGAGACAAGTGACGGTGGAGTCGGCCTTGCCGCCAACCTTGATCCCGGCGATGTTAAGAAGGCACAGCGTGCACGGATTGGTGAGAGTGATGAAAAGCTCTTTGATCGAGCCTTAGCTGCTGCGTCAATTGCGAACATTGGCCTTGGGGCATACGAGGCTACCAGTAAGCTTGTGCTCATGGCGCCCAACGTTACTCTTGGTGTACTCGGTTTGACCGCGTCCTACTTAGTTTTTCCACGGATACGCAAGAGGAATCGGCGGGCGGCCGAAATTGTTGCCGAGCGAGCAACCTACATTCCTTCAAAAGATATCAGAGTAGACCTTGAGGACTTGCCGCAAACACTGCCGCTTTCCACTGGTTCGGTGGAGACGTGCGAGGCTGTGCGAGTCTTGCAGGCCTTGCAAACCAGCCATCTCGACTCAGAATCCCGTAGTAAATACGATGCCCAGCACCCCAATCATATTAATCCGGCAATGGTAGCACGGGCGGCGCTCATTGGCGTGGACGAGCAAAGTCGCCCTAAAATGATTGAGCCGCTTTTTGATAATGTTACTGAGCTTGGCTCACTCACGCAAAGTCTCGACCGCTATGCGGGCCTCTCGGCAACCAAGGCCGGACGTGAGGGACTGCAGCAGCAAACAACAGCATTGCTTGGTGTACTTGGTGAGGTAGCGACCACCTTTATTGACCTTAAGGCCAACCAGGCAGTGCCGCAGGTGGAAGGCCTTATAGATATTGCCGATGACGAGCTTATCCGCGAAGGACTGGTAGAGGTCAAGGCAACACTCAGTTCGCCACAGCTCACGTATAATAGGTATGACTTGGCAGTTCGCAATTGGTCAACAGAGTAGAAAGGATAGTATATGCAGATACGTTCAGGAGAGAAGCGAGCATTTGATTACCCCGTGTCGGAGGAGGTGTTCGCCGAATGGCAGCAAACAACCTTAGATAGCAATCCGGGTTCAATGGTTGTAAAACTAGCTTTTGAGAACCTAGCCTTTGGCGATGACAACCCTGTGCAACATGCCGCTCAGGAGGATGATTTTGCCACCGCCCAAAAGCTTTTCTTCGAGCAAGAGGCTATCACTAACACCTATGCTTCGCAGATTCGACCTTATACCGACGCGGGGCATCGCTTTGTCCGCTTCCACGCGGTACGGTTGGGCGAACTTGGCCAGAGGCATTCGCCATCGGTGTATGGTGGGTATTGGCGTAGGTTGTCACTACACTTTGCACATCTCAATGGCCCGCTGGGCGGCGAAACGACTTATGCAGTGCCTCCAGACATCGCTACTGACGCAAAATTATATTCGATGCCGCATGAACAAGAAGCGCACGTAATACTAACTGGCGACAAGAGGGTTGCAGGTGTTGCCACGGTTACATACAACCAAGACAGAACCGCTATTGCCGAACGTACCTTTTTGAACCCGGAGCGTGTCACGGCAATATGTACCGGCCTCGTAGCCAAAAAACTATTGTCAGTCGCAGCGCTACAAAAGTACCGTGTGCCACAGTTTGAGCCGCCCCAAGCAGTGCAAGAAAAGCTTGGCATTACGCCTGTTGAGACAGCTGGCTTTGCACCGGCGCCGCAAGGGTTCAACGATCTTCTGCCCGCCGCATTTCGTTGGTAGGTTGCGATATGTAAGGCTCGTTGCGTATCATACTAGTATGAGCCACTGGAAGCAGTATTGGCGTAGGTACATGAGCGGAGGGCTGCTGCTTGTGTTATGTGTAGTGTTTTGGGTGACTACTCAAAAGGCTGACGCACCAGCGCCTATGTCGCCTGCGGGTGACGTAAAAAGCGCAACCCGCGCGGCCCCAAAGACCGGTCAATCTCAGCCGGCGACTAATGTAACCTTTCCAGCGGGCAAGCGAACGCTCCTGCCGGAGTATCGACTTGTGGCGTTGTATGGTGCTCCTGGTGCGCCATTGCTTGGTGTTCTTGGCGAGGCACCACTCAATGCTACGCTAGACCGCGCAAAAGCTTTGGCTGGCATCTACCAGAATTTTACGACGCAAAAAACGTTGCCGACCCTTGAGATAATTACTACTGTTGCTTCGGCGGCGCCAGGTGAAGACGGCGATTATTCGCGTGAGACTTCTCCGGACCAGCTCAAGCCCTGGATTACTGCTGCACGCCAGGCAGGAGTGTATGTTGTGCTCGATTTGCAGCCAGGCCGCAGCGACTTTTTGTCGCAAGCTAAACAGTACGAGTCGCTTTTAAGCGAGCCGAATGTTGGTTTGGCGCTTGACCCGGAGTGGCGACTTGCGCCCGACCAAGTGCATTTACGGCAAATTGGGTCCGTCAGCATCCAGGAGGTCAACGAGGTTGCCGACTGGCTCTCGATGCTTACTCAAAATCGCAATCTGCCGCAAAAGGTGCTCTTGCTGCACCAATTTAGGCTGAGCATGATCCGTGATCGCGCCAATCTCAACACCAGCCACAAAAACCTCGCATATATTATTCAGATGGATGGCAATGGCGCGCAATCTACAAAACTCGATACCTGGCGCACTATCCAAACTGACCTTCCACAAGGAGTAAATATGGGTTGGAAAAACTTTTACGACGAGGATCATCCTCTTTTAGACCCACAAGGGACCATGGCGCTCAGCCCGGTCCCTTGGTACATCTCGTATCAGTAGTAGCTTTTTGCGGCTTAGTGGCCACCTTCCATTACCTTGAGTTTACGCGGCAATGTAAAGCTTAGGGCGCTGACAACAGCGAGCATCAACACCGTATATACGGCACTCCAACGGAAGGCGTTGGCAAAGTTCCGCGCATTGGCGTCTATCGCGCTTTTTTGCACAGCTGCGCCGATGCGCTTGCTCACTTCATTGTTTGGAGCGCTTGCCTCTGCTTGGCGACAGCTTTCGGGGACCACATTAGAGTCCTTTTCGTTAGAGCGATCGTAAAAACAGGTACGGGTTTTGGCAATAATCTCATCTTGGGCAGCCGCAGGCACATGCAGAGCGGTTAGATCTTTACGGAGCTGAGGCGCAGCGGAATCAAAGCTCTTAAAGGCGCCGTGGCCAAGTTGACTAAAGAAGATTACACCGATAATTGCAATGCCGATTGCACCGCCCACCTGCTGCACAGCGTTTAGTACGCCCGATGCTGCACCGGCATGACCAGGGTCAACATCCTGCAGAGCGGCTGAAAACATCGGAATCATAAGAAGCGAGAAGCCCAAGCCAAACAACAAGAACCCAGGGATAAACTGCCACGAAACAGTGCCGATTCCATAGTGCGAAACGAGCCAAGTGGTGTAGGTAAGGCCGGCGGTTACAATAACCGCGCCAATGCTCAGTACGTTACGGCCGTATTTTTGCAATAGTTTTTGGCCCAAAGTCACAAATCCTATAGTCATACCAATAGCGGTTGGAACTCCAGTGAGGGCGGCACGGAGCGGGCTGTAGCCAAAACCAACCTGCATCGTTAAGGTAACGGTTAAAAAGTACCCTACCATCAGCGATTCAACCAAAATGTTGAGGCCTAAACCGCTCATAAATGACTTAATACGGAACAGAGCAGGAACAATTAATGCAGACTTGTCGCGCTTGTCTTTGCGCGTTTCATACGCCCCAAAAGCCCATAGTGCAGGTATTGCCGTAGCAATCATAACAATCGTCCACAGGGGCCAGTTAAGATCACGGCCTTCGATAAGCGGGAATATTAGCAGGCTTAAGGCAGCCATAATAAGCAGTGTTCCCTTGATATCCAGGTGGAGCGGATGTACCGATTTGCCCTCTGGCAAGTACTTCATACCGGCAATAATAGTGGCGATACCAACAGGTAAGTTGATAAGAAAGATTGGGCGCCAATCCCAGCCAAACATGTTAGCCTTAATAATCAAACCACCCACAATTGGCCCGAGCGAAGCGGCTAGGCCACCTAGCATACCAAACATTCCCATAACGCCGGCACGTTCTTTAGGATTATACATAACCTGCATAAGCGACATAACCTGCGGCACCATCAAGGCGGCCATGGCGCCTTGCAATAGGCGGGCAATAACCAAAAAGAGAGCATTTGGCGCTATGCCTGCCAATAGCGACATAACCGTAAAGCCAGCCACACCAAACAAAAAGACTTTTTTGTAGCCAAACACGTCGCCCATGCGGCCGCCGGTAATCAGTAAAAGTGCAAACGTCAGGGCATAGCCGGCCACGAGCCACTGAATAGCTGCGTAACTTGCGCCTAAGTTGGCTTGAATTGACGGTATGGCGATGTTTACAATAGTTGAGTCAAGCAAGTCCATAACAAAAGCAAAGGCCACAATAAGCAGGGCGAGCTTCTTTTGTTTAGGGGTAAACTTGCTTGCGTGATGCGCAGCTGCGTGTTCCACTACAAAAATCCTTTATTTTGGAGTACTATGTAATTATAGTACGTTAACTAATTATCTTAGTATCTAAGATAATACACGCGTTTTAATATGTCAAGCCACAAACCACTACGAGAAGAATGTATCGCCCGCATTAACAGAGCCGGTCAAGACAACGGCAACCTTAATGTCTTGCTGGTAAACGCTATTGCTCAAAAAATTGGTCTTAGCGCTACCGAGTTCGAGTGTTGGAGCTATATTTTAGATCACGGACCGTTCACCGCGGGTCAACTGGCTAAAAAGTGCGGCATTACAACCGGAGGTATGACCGGAGTTATCGACCGGCTGGAGCGAGGCGGCTTTGTGCGTCGCCAAGCCGATCCAGATGATCGCCGTCGGGTTTTGGTAGAAGGGGTAGCCGAAGAGGCAACTCGCCAGAAAATTACTGAGTTGTACCGGCCTCTCGCCGAGGGCTTTGCCGTATTAACAAAGGACTACACAGACGAAGAGTTAGCTGTCATAACCGACTTCTTGCAAAAAGCAAATGTCCTATTTCAGCAAAGCCTCGACCAGCTATCCGACGAGCGTACGCATAAATAATAGCGTCTGCTTACAGAGAGAATGTGCGCCAGCAGGCGCGGGCATTTGCGTACGCTTCAGCAGACACAGTCGCATCGTCATCGGGATGAAAACCATACGTGTCAGCGTGAGCGACTGTTTGGTCAATGCGCCAGGTATTAGTGTGGAGATACTGTTTTGTGGCGGGCTGCCATGCAGCGTACGCAATGAGCGGTGAGATTTGGTTTTTTACTACGTCAGCCGCCAGCCAGTGCATGCCAACGCGCAGTTCCGGCGTAGTGCTTTGGTCATGTACGGTGCTGTGCATGGCGCGGAGGGCAGTCTGTATATAGCCGATGCGCTCAACCGCATTAAAAGCTGCCGGTAAAGGCTGCTTAAAATCATCATTGAATATTATTTCGGCACAGGCGCGAGCAATGGTAGTTCGGGCCGGTCCATTGTAGTCGTCCAGCATATTGGCGAATGCCGCATCTTCCTTTTGAGCATCGGCGGTGGTTTTTTGACTGTAGGTAATATCGCCTACCACCGCTTCGGCCCAGTCGTGCGTTACGGCGGCAGTAAGGAGCAGGTCTTTCTGTTCACTCGTATATGTGTGCGGGGCAAGAGCGTCGGTCGCTTCAATAAAACGAGCAGCCAGCGAAAGAGTTTCCCACATATGACCGAGGTTATTTACATCCGGTCCCAGGCGTTTAGTCCACTCCCTATTGTCCGTATCCTCGGGCTTGTACCGCTCATAACGCACAGTATTTGCTAATGCCACCCCATGGGTAGTGGCGCTAAAGTGGGTATGGATGGCCGCATACGGGGCATACTCACCCGCTAAGGGCACCGCATAATCCATAGCCTGAGCTGTTAAGGGTGATTCAAACGGGTTATATCTCATGCTAAATCTCCTATTAGGACTAACCATAAAGGAGTGACCGCGTAGCTATCCAGGGTAATTTGCAACCCTTGCAAATCATGATATGCGTGGTATTGTACAAAGATGGAAGGCCGGCAGTTTCATCGAGCGCAATATACTCTTTTGCAGGCGCTCCGGCATGCCAAAGCCGCTCGCTTTAGCGAACTTATGCGCCCCACTGGCATGACAAGTGATGTGTTTAAATTTCATGTACGCAAAATGCTGCATGCTGCATTGATATTTAAAGATGAACAGGGCCGCTATCAGCTGACCGCAAAAGGTAAAGAAGTTGCCAATAACCTTGATAGCCGCACTCGTGCCGTGCAAAAGCAGCCTAAAATATCATTGGTGATTGTTGTATCACGCCAGGGGGTAAACGGCCAGCCGGAGTATCTTTTTCAGCATCGCCGCCGCAATCCTTATTTTGGCTATTGGGGGCTTTTGAGCGGCCCTGCGGCTTGGGGCACAGCTTTTGAAGAAACGGCGCTTCATGAACTGCAAAAGCAAACCGGACTCACGGCAAATATATACGTCGCGGGCTTCCGGCGTCAGCGGGATTATGGCACGCAGAGCACTGTTTTAGAAGATAAGCTGTTCATTATTATGCACGGCAAAAGTCCTCAAGGTGAATTAAAGCCCCAATGGACAGGCGGCGTAAATGCCTGGCTAACCCTTGCCGAGCTGCAAGCACGGCCGCGATATTTTGCCGTAACGCACGATATTATCAGTTCGCTAAACAATGGTATGCCCTATGTTGATGGAGCAACGGTGTATCGCCCAGACGAATATTAGCTGTTGCTGCCGAGTGCCAAGCGGCGCAAACTAGCCCTAACGCGCTGCATACGGGTGGGCTCGACGGGCTTTTCGCCCTGCTGGCAAATAAGGTAGTAACCTTGTGTATTCAAGTTTTCGGCGCCGCCAGGAAAGTGGCGTTTGAGTACAGAGGCTACCATGCGGTCGTCGGTAATCATCGCTCTTTGCGTAAAACCCGTTCGTTCTAGGCAGGCTAATACTTCCAGATGCTGCGTAGCCATTTCGTTATGTACGGATATGTAGCTTGAAGCAGGAGAAAAGGTTTCACGAATAATAAGATGGCCGGCTTCGCCAAGCACGCGGGCTTGCTCGGTAAAGATTTGTTGCAAGGACGAGCGATGCATCATTGGTTGCTCAACAACGTCACGCATAAATGTTTCACGTAGGGGAAGGGGTTGTTCGCTCGCATCCCGTAAAGGTAGGTGGGCAGCATCGCCCCATACGACAGAAGCCGATCCCTCGAGGAATGCACCCTTCACTGCTTGGTGGGCAACATTCATGTCAGTACTGGCATTGCTGCGGCCGTAGTAAGTCCAGCCAATGGCGGTATCGCCCTCGGCTTGATCTACATAGCGACTATGGCCGCCATCGACACCCAAATAACGAGCGACGCCTGGGGCAAATTGGCGGGCACTCCCCACACAGTAGGGGTCAGCGCTCTGGCCTACCTCTAGGTAAAGACCTCTTTGCGGTACAATTTCCAGGACCTTATTTACAGTGGCATGGTGTGCTTCTGGTGACATGGTTTGGGCTTGTAATGTGCCAACTTCGTACATGCCATGGAGATAATCACGGTATTGATAAGGGTACGTAAACTGTTCGGGTCCTTTAAGCATTACACTATAATATAATCAAAGTGCCTAAGACGCAATAAGCCGTGCAGTGTTAAAGGGTGCTTGTTTCGCGGCGGGAAAAGCCGAGTAAACGACATTCAAGAGGCATCAGTTCATACACCAAATAACCGCCAGCCATAAGCTGCGTAGTGGGCGGAATACCGCTCTGGCTCGTTTTTAGGGCAATATGGCTCACCTCATGAAAAATGCTATCTATTTTGTTCATATCAGTCACTTGGGTGACCTGCCCGCTAGCCTGGAGCGTTGTTTGTGTTTTGGCATCGTACAGGGCAATGGCCGCGTAAGGATTCTCGCGCAAATTGCGGTTCTTTTGGGTATCTTGTTTGGTAATAAAATAGAGGTTTGCCAGGTCGTCATAGGTGACATATATGGTTGCAGCATGTGCCTTACCGTCTTTACTGGCCGTGGCCAATACGCCTACGCCATTATTGCGCAAGAAATCCATAATTGCTTCACGCGACTGAGTTGCAATAACTGTCATACTTTTACCATAAACCACCCGAGGCCTGTAATGCAACTAATATATTTTAATGGTAATTGTGCTATGCTACATAAAGGATAAGCGTTAAGAGAAGGCACTATGTCTCGATTACCAACACCAGGCTCAGATAACGGTTCATGGGGAACAATATTAAATGACTATTTAGCGGTTTCGCTGAATAGTGACGGAACGCTCAAAAGCGATCTCTCGGCCCAACAGGTTGAGGTGGCAAAAGCGGGCACACTTCAGGGTACGCGTAAGCGTATAAACTTTATTGACGGTGCAAATGCAACTGTTACCGTAGCTGATAACAGCGGCAACAACAGAGTTGATGTCACTATTGCGGCCACGAGCCCGTTCCTACTGGCGACAGATTATGGCGTCACGTTTGACGGGACTACCGACGATGCCACTGCCATGCAGAGTGCGATCGATGCGGCCATTACGGCCGGCAAGCCGCTCTTTTTGAGTCCCGGAACAGCAATAATTGGAACAACACTTACGGTGAACAGCCCAATTACGATGTTGGGCTCGGGGCGTCGTTCGACCACATTAAAGGCGGCTAATGGCCTCAATGACTACGTTATTACATTTAGCGGTGGCACGGCTGGTGTGGGAATAATTGGCGCACATCTTGCCGATTTTGCGATCGACGGTAACAGCGGCGGCGTAACAGCGGGCGGCGGTATACTGGCGAACGGTGCCGTGCAGTGCAGTTTTGAGCGCCTACATATTACCAGCTGCTATGACTGGGGGCTGAAGCTTGGACCAATCACTGGCGGCGCATTTGGCCACCATAACCGTGTGGTGGACTGCTTGTTTGACAACGCAGGCAGTAGCGCCGGCTTTGGCGGCGGCGTCTGGACTACCTCAAGCGACGAGAACTGGTTTTATGGCACAGATTTTGAGTTCCTGGGGGGCGCAACAGCGCCAGTCGGAAGTACGCCCGTGATGTTCTTAGACGAAGCTGGTTTGCAGCATGTGGTGGCATCCAACTTTGTTTCAGGCTCAAACAATGTTATTGGAGTGCGTGTACAAAACGCTAAAGATACAAAAGTGGTGGGCTGCACGTTTGATGGCGTAGCCGGCGATAGTGTGTTTGTGTCGGGCACCCGCTGTATCATTGTGTCCAATATGTTTACTAGCCCAGGCGACGCCGGAAGTACACCGGCATCCGGCGTGCATCTAGAGTTCAATACTCATTATAATGTCGTCACTGGTAATGTGCTTGAAACATCCACTACCGCAGGCAAAACCCGGAGTCTCATACGCGAAGAGTCAACAGGTGGTGGCGGGGACAATATTATCACTGGAAACTCGATGGTCGCCAACGCGGCAGCAACCGTCGCACTTTTAGAAAGCGCCGGTGCGAATACCATTGTGCGTAATAACATTGGCTGGGTCACTGAGTCTACCGGAACGGCAACGGTGGCAAACGGTACAACCAGCATTGCGGTTAACCACGGCCTAAGCACGACGCCCGCCTTAGCTAACATTTCGGTTACTCCCACAAACAACCTAGGTACGGCTACAAAGTTTTGGATATCAGGCGTGGGCGCAACCCAATTTACCGTTAATGTTGATGCCGACCCCGGCGCAACAACCGCTACCTTTGCCTGGAACGCCCGTCTTTAGCAGTTCGGCCCTGGCGACTTCTTCGTTCACGCCGATTTAATGGTGTTGGCATAAAAGTACTGGCTGCGTCATGGGGGTTCTTGAGATATTTAATAACTGTTTCCTGGTGTAGACGCCAGGTGCGGCTGATTTTAGGGTCACTCCAGGCTACGGCAATAAAAGGGCCGCCATGCTTTCGCGAGGATTTTTTAAAGACGTCAAGCATACCGTACTGCTCTAAGTGACCAATGGTACTTCTTGCTTGCTCGGCTTTAATGCTATACTGCTCTTTAAGCATGGCAAGCAAGGCCGATTGATTTATGTACTGGTCGGGATGCTTGTGATCCTTAATCGCGTCCAAGATGAGGCCTGCAATGTTAAGATTGAGCTCGTCCGGATTCTCGGCATTTGCCTGCCGGTCTGCCGCCTCTGTTGTGTCTTCGGTGGGAGGGTTGGCAGGCGTTTCTTCCTCTGGCTGAAAGAGGATAAGCGAGTAGTTATTGCCGATTTCGGCCGGACTCTCCTGCCATTCGGCCAAGCCGCCCTGAACCTCGACGTGAGCAACAACCGCCGGACGAATAACTCCTCTAAAATAATGGGCAAAATCTTGTGTTGGCGGTAATAGGTACTCATCGCGCAACTGTACAAAGAGATCACGGGTAGTAAATGCCTCGCCTGATGCAGCGTGAGCCAGCGTAGCCTGAACAACGGCCTCACCAAGCTGTTGTTCGGTAAGGGGCCGCGGCCAGGATTTATAGCTGTCGGGACAAAGCTCGGGCATCTTTCAGAGTAATACGATAGCATTTTTGTGTAATTTTTGCAATTTTGTGAGCCAGGTATTGAAAAACACAGTATGTGGGGAGCATAATATACCATTAGGTGCATATTTAGTTGACCGCACGTAGGAGAGAGTTGCAATGACACAAAACCAGACACAGGAACAAAAAGTCTTTAAGCGGACTAAAATATTGGCGACCGTTGGTCCGGCCACCGATAGCTATGAAAAGATAGAGCAGATGCTCGCTGGCGGCGTCAACGCTTTTCGCTTGAACTTTAGCCATGGTACCCACGAAGAGCACGCCCGCCGTGTGGAATGGATCCGTGAAGCAAGTAAAAAAGCCGGGCGCAACGTTGCTATTTTACAGGACTTGCAAGGTCCAAAGATTCGTCTTGGTGATTTCGAAGGCCGCATTGAGGTTAAGGCCGGTGACGCGTTGCAGTTTGCCCTGGGCAGCAATTACGAAGAATCAGGTATTATTCCTCTTCAGTACGACCTCAGTACCAAAGTGCAGGTTGGTGAACGTCTCTTTTTGTTTGATGGCCGCTTGCGTGGTGTGGTTGCCGACATTCAGGGCAAAGTACTTACCGTGCAGATTGACAACGATGGCTATCTGTTGAAGCGTAAAGGCCTCAACCTACCTGACACCGACTTTGGCGGTGATATCTTAACCGAGAAAGACCTGACTGATATTGATTTTGGTACTACGCAAGACATCGACTATGTAGCATTGAGCTTTGTGCAAAGCGCAGCCGATATTCATCGTTTACGCGAAATTTTACAGGGCTATGGTTCGGACGTAAAACTTATTGCAAAAATCGAAACCAAGGCTGCAATCGAAGACGACGCTCTTGAAGAGATTGTAAAAGCGAGTGATGGCGTTATGGTCGCTCGCGGTGACCTAGCGGTAGAGGTAAGCCCTGAGGCGGTGCCAGTCGTGCAGCGCCAGATTATTGGCCTTTGCCAAAAATACGGCAAAATTAGCATCGTAGCTACGCAGATGCTCATTAGTATGACCGACAGCCCAGAGCCGACTCGTGCCGAAGTATCAGATGTAGCTAGCGCGGTTATTACCGGTGCGGACGCAGTTATGCTGAGCGACGAAACGGCAAACGGTAACTTCCCTATCGAAGCTATCGAAACTATGCGCCGAGTTATTTTATATACCCAGTCAAACGCGTCGCTTAACCCCGTTGACCGGCCGCTGGCTTCTAATGACCTACAGGACGCCATTAGCTCGGGCGTGATGGCCCTTGCGCACCAAATTCATGCAGCTGCCATTGTGGCCCAGACAAAATCTGGCGTAACAGCGTTGAGTATCGCAAGCCATCGCCCGCAAATGCCAATCATCACCGTTACCTCAACACCTCGCGTGGCCACACAGCTTGCATTAATGTATGCCAGCCATACCTATTTGCGTGATGATAGCGAAGGCGTGGGCGCTAACGTCGCCGAGTGGCTCAAAGAGCAAGGCGCCTTTAAAGCTGGCGACCGCATTGTAATTGTATCTGGCAAGCAGCCGGGCATTATCGGCGGTACTGACACCATCAAAGTGCGCGTTCTTGAGTAGAACTTTGGTATAATACCGGTAGCATAACCATAATCGGTAAAGGGGCGGGCATGTTTACAAAAAAGACCATTAATGACGTAGATGTTCAGGGCAAACGCATATTATTGCGCGCTGACTACAACGTTCCCCTTACCGAAGATGGCCAGGTCGCCAACGACTATCGCATTAAACAGTCTATTCCTACCCTTAAGGCGTTGCAGGCAAAAGGGGCTAAGATTGTTGTTATCTCACACCTGGGGCGGCCTCAGGGAAAGCCCGATGTAAAGTTCAGCTTAAAACCCGTTGCAAAGCGGCTTAGCGAACTTCTTGAACAAGGGGTAAAGTTCAGCGACGACTGTTTGTGCGCCGACGCCTATAAACAGGCCGAGGCACTTAAGCCCGGCGAGATATTGCTACTCGAGAATATCCGTTTTTATCCTGAAGAAGAAGCAAATAACGAAGAGTTTGCTGCCAAGCTTGCCAAATATGGTGAGATATTCGTGCAGGACGGCTTTGGCGTGGTGCATCGCGCCCACGCCAGTACCGATGCCATAACGCATTGCCTGCCAAGTGTGGCAGGTTTATTGCTGCAAAAAGAAGTTGACACGATTACCCGTGTAATGGACGCGCCGGAACGACCGCTGGTGGCCATTGTGGGTGGAGCAAAAATATCCGACAAAATAGACGTCATTAACCGCTTTATAGAAATTGCCGATCTGATAGCAATCGGTGGAGCTATGGCTAACACTTTTTTGGCAGCCGAAGGCGTAGATGTAGCTAAAAGCAAAATCGAAGAGAATGATGTGCCGATTGCCAAAGACATCCTGGCAAAGGCGCGCGAAAAGGCCAAGCAGGAGCGTTTTGTGTTGTATGTTCCGCAAGATGGTGTTGTGGCTTCATCGCTTGATAAAACTGCACCGACCCGCATTGTAGACTGGGGAACGCACGCCGTGGCAGACATTCAGAGTTATCCTAAAAAGCCCGATCAATCCAGCCTTAAGGTAGGCGAGAATGAGATGATCTTAGACATCGGCCCATTCTCGGGCGCCTTTATTGCCGGTAGTATCCAGCTGGCCAATACTGTTATCTGGAACGGCACCATGGGCGTAACTGAAGTTAAGGGGCTGCAGGGGCCAGTCGGTCCGTTTGCTCATGGCACCGATCTGGTCATTGATGCGATGCTAGGCGATTATGGACACCGGCCCTTCAGCTTAGTAGGCGGCGGTGACACTGTTGGCTATGTTGAGGATCGTGACCTTACAACCTCTTTTAATCATGTTTCCACGGGCGGCGGGGCGAGTCTTGACCTCATGGCTGGGCGCACATTGCCTGGCGTAGAGGCGCTGCAAGATGCCTGAACAGCAATAATTGTAGATTTTGCAGCACATAGCGCTTATGCTAAGCTATAGATAAGAGTATGGCACAGAAGATTTTGTTAGTTGCAAACTGGAAAATGCACCTGAACGTTAGTCAGGGTAGCTTGCTTATTCATCGCCTGCAGGAACGCACACGTATTCATCGCGATATAGAAGTGGTTTTGGCTCCAAGCTTGTTGTCTTTGCAGCCATTGAGCTTGCAAATCGATCGGCGTAAATTCCGGTTGGCGGCCCAGAATGCTCATTATCGCGACGAGGGCGCCTTTACTGGCGAAGTATCGTTCACTATGCTGCGTGACCTAGTGCACTACGCCATTATTGGCCATAGCGAGCGACGTATTTACTTTAGTGAAGATTTGGCGACTGTACGTGATAAAGTGCAGGCGGCTTTCCGCAATGAAATTACCCCTATCTTGTGCGTGGGCGAGACGCACCAGGAGCGCAAAGAAGGTCAGGCAACGCAAGTCTTGCACGACCAGATTGTTTCTGCATTGGGCAATGTAACCGCCAAAGAGGTGAGTAACATGGTAATCGCCTACGAACCAGTATGGGCCATTAGTACCTTTGGCGGGCAATTAGCCAAGCCACATGAGGCCGAAGAAGCAATTGCTTTTATTAGAGCGCAAATTGCCGCATTGTATGGCGAAAAAGTGGCAGGGCAGGTACGAGTGCTCTATGGCGGCAGTGTTGATGAGAATACGGTGCGTGGTTACTTGGAAGTAGCTGGCTGTGACGGCGCACTCGTAGGTGGAGCGAGCATTAATCCTTACAAGTTTGCAGGCATAATAGACGCAGCCTACCGGTTGCAGCACGAGCTACAAGATGAAACCAACTAATAAACCGGCAACACCAACAACTTCCCTGGGAAATGGAAAGATATTTGATGTTGCCCGCCCTGGCCATTCGTTGGCCTCACCTACATCAAAGCCGGCAATTGTTGGCCATAAACCACAAGTACAAGATCCTATGATGGCCCGTGATATCGACGACGAACGTCGATTGCTCGGCGGGCACGAAAGGGTAACCGTAGCACCGCTTAGCGCTACAGTAGAAGTTCCAGCTTCATCGGAGCCGGCCCCAACGCCTGAACCGCCAAAGCCAGTAGCAGAAGAAGTTTCGGCGCAGTCAGAAGTTCCACCCCAAGAGGCAGAAGAAGCTCCTCGGCCAGAGGTATCTAGCCCAACAGATACTAACGAGATTACTCAGGAGCCGATTGTTCAGGAACCTCCGGCAAGCGTAGAGCCACCTGAGCCTACTATTGCACCGCCGCAGCCCCAGCCAGAACTACAATCACAGCCCCAGCCAGCATCGCAGCCTGCGCCCCAGCCAAAACTCGAGGCGTTAACTGACGAAGACGAAACGGCAGCTCCAGATACCATGCCCACGGCAGTGGTATCTCACCACCATCATTCAGCAGGCGCGCTCAAGAATGTGCTGGTGGCCCTATTGATTCTGCTTATCATTGGTGCGGTTATATTCGATATCCTACTCGATGCGGGTTTTGTGGTAATGAATATTCCGCATACCCACTTCTTTAGCACCTAAGATTCCGGATCGTCGTCGATAGAAGCTTCAAAGAGGATCATCCTGAGATGCCCCCACACGGCAGCAGTGGGAAATTGTTGGTTGTAGACATTAATTTGGGCCATGCAGGCAGCAGCCAGGTCAAAATCACGCTGTTGGCACTTGCTCATAGCTAAACCCCATTGCTTCATCATAGAACGGCGCACCGAAAAAGGAACGTCCGCCCAGTGTTCGTCACGGACAATAATGCCACAAAGCCCATCCCAATCTAGCTCGGGGTGGGCAATCTTTTGTGAGTCACGCCAGCTGTGGAGCGGATCAAAGAAGGCGTCTTCCTCAGCTAAGATAGCTTCGAGCATCGAAATAGTTTCGGCTTGCGGGTCAACGTCAATGTATGCATCAGCCAAGGCGCGGATATAGCCCAGGAGTTGTGGCTGATCTGCGGCCTCCACGTATGTATCTAATATCTTATCAAGAATAAGAGCTTGACCGTCGCGGCCGGTTAGGTCGAGCAGGGCAGCCATATCAACAGCAATTCTGGCCTGGGCATGCTGTGATTGCATGGTGGTCATAAGGCTGACGGCCTCATCGGACTCTCCCGCTAAGATATATTCACGTACAAAAAAGCTGCGGTATCCATCCCACAGAGAAGATTTAGGGTATTCCTGTTGGCCTTCGTCCATCAGACGGGCAATTTCGTCGGTAAGTCCAGCAGTCTCTCCCATGCGGATACGTTCTTCCCAGGCTGGAAAATGGGCATTTACTTGGGCGGCAAAGGGTAGCGGCACACCGCCGTCCAAAACCACACCGCCCATCTCCAAAACAGTTAGCGGATCTTCATCAGCTAAAGCATCTTGTATAAAAGGAGGGAAGACGTGGTGCGGATGGGGTTTGTCGGGGTTATTGGCGGCAGAATGATGGTTCTCGTGGGTCATCCGGCAAGTGTAGCCGCCTGTATCTAAAATTGCAACAGGCGTTTGGGGCCAAAACTTGTTACAATAAGCGTGATGATTCAAGAGGTAATTGAAGATCCATGGGCAGACGAGCCCACCAAAGACGCGCCTAGCGAACTTGTGCGTGGCCTTAACCCTGAACAGCGACGTGCCGTAGAGACTACCGAAGGTCCGCTGCTCATCCAAGCGGGGGCTGGCTCGGGCAAGACCAAAACCCTAACCCACCGTATCGCCTACCTCATCTCAACGCGCAAAGCCTCACCGTACAATATTCTGGCCGTGACATTTACCAATAAAGCGGCCCGCGAAATGCGTGAGCGGGTTGCCCAGCTGCTTGGCGAAGACCCTGATAACCGTAGCTTTATGCCGTACATGGGTACTTTTCATTCAATTTGTGTTCGTATTTTGCGCCAAGACGGGGAGAGCATCGGCATTCCGCGCAGTTTTGTTATTTGGGATGAGTCAGACCGCATGTCAGCTGTTAAACAAGCCTGCAAAGAGATGATGATTGACGAGAAAAGCTTCCCTGCCAAAGTGATTGCCGGCATTATTAGTAATGCAAAAAACGATATGCAAACGCCCGAGCAGCTCGCTGGCGCCGGCTCTAGCCCCGCCGAGCGCGCGGCCGCTAAGGTATACCCGCGCTACGAAGCAGCCTTGCGCGAAGCGGCGGCGCTCGACTTTGACGACCTCATTAACCGCACTGTCGGTATGATGAGCAGTCAAAAAGAAGTGCGTCAAAAATGGCAAAAACGCTTCCGCTATATCATGATCGATGAATACCAGGATACAAACGCTGCGCAGTACAAGCTGGTACAGCTTATGACTAATGCAAGCCAGAATATTGCCGTTGTGGGCGACGATTGGCAGAGTATCTACAGCTGGCGCGGCGCTGATTTTCGTAATATTCTTAACTTTGAAAAAGATTATCCCGACGCAACTATCATCAAGCTGGAACAGAATTACCGCAGTACCAAGGCGATCCTGGATGCCGCTCACACGGTTATCACTAAAAATACCCAGCGCTCAGATAAAAAGCTGTGGACCGACTCTAACGAAGGTATGCCAGTGCAAATGCTGCAAGTGGCCAACGAACGAGCCGAGGGCGAGGCAATTGTACGCCGCATTCGCAACGGCGTAGATGGTAAAAACCGCAAGTATAGCGATTTTGCGGTGTTGTACCGCACCAATGCACAGAGCCGCACCGTAGAAGAAAACTTTATTCACTACGGCATCCCGTACCGTATTATTGGCGGCCAACGATTCTATGACCGTAAAGAAATTAAAGACCTCATGGCCTACGTACGGCTTATTTACCAGCCCGAAGATCGTGCCAGCTTTCAGCGGGTTGTTAACTTGCCGGCACGCAATGTGGGCGCTAAGTCTGTCGAAAAGTTCTTTCAGTGGAAGCAGAACAACAAAATGACGTTGTACCAAGCACTTACAGAGGTGGCGGAGTGTGAGATGCTTACTGATAGAGCTATAAATGGCCTCAGTGAGTTTGGCAGTATGCTCGAAACAATGCGCGACCTAATGAATAGCGAAACACCTCCTAGCGCAATCTTAGACAGCATTATTCGCCGCCTCGACTACCTCAATCTTATTAACGATGGCACACCGGCGGGCGAGTCTCGTGTCGAAAACGTAAAAGAACTTTTGAGTGTGGCGCAGAATTACCAAGACGAAGGTCTCGAGACTTTTCTTGAGGAAGTCTCATTAGTGAGTGATGTTGACCAGGCCGATACCGAAGGCAATGCCGTAACGCTCATGACTCTGCATGCCGCAAAGGGGCTGGAATTTCCGGCGGTGTTTATGGTTGGCATGGAAGAAGGGGTTTTTCCGCACTCCCGTGCGCTATATGACCAGTTTGAAATGGAAGAAGAGCGCCGCCTTTGTTATGTAGGCATGACACGCGCCCGCGAGGAGTTGTATATGCTGTATACGGTAAGCCGTATGCTGTTTGGCGCCGTGCAGCACAATCCGCCGTCGCGCTTTTTGTCGGAGGTTGACCCCGACTTTAAGCCAGCCAGTAGCGATGCTTACGGCGGCGCAATGCAGTTTGGTCCGCAGAATCTGCCTGAGGATGACGCCGAAGAAGCGGCTATAGATGACGGTGAGCCGCGCTACGTTCCAGAGGTAAACGAAGGGGACATGATTAAGCACAAAGTGTTTGGCATAGGCCAGGTGGTTGAAGTGCAGGGCGATAACGCCACCATTTACTTTAAGGGCAAGGGCGCAAAAAAGCTCAACATTGCCTTTGCACCCATTGAAACCGTGGATCAATAATGCGTTGTAGCAGGATTTGCTATAATAAACCATGCAGGTAGGACTGTTATATAGGCTATGCCCGAAAGATTTAAGGCGTTTACAAAGCGCGTTTCCCAACAACAACACGTACAAAAAGTTCGCTATGTAATTGGACGACCTTTCTTTTCGGTACCTTTTGCCACTTTCTTCGGCCTTTTAGCTATAGGCGTGGCGGCTTTTTTAATTGTTAGCGGCGGAGAGCCAACCTTTAAGCTTAAAGCGAACGACTCCAACCTCGTCATTATTAGTTATGACGGCAAGCAACAAACCGTACCTACGCAAGCCCGAACGGTTAAAGATCTACTCCGGCGCCTTAACATCACCCTCGAAAAAGGTGATGTTGTTGAGCCGAGCTTGGCTACGCCCATTGACAGCGATAACTTCAGGGTAAACGTGTATCGTGCTACCCCCGTAACCATTGTTGATGGTGACCACAAAACCTTTACCTATAGTGCTGCTGCTACCTCGCGCAGTATCGTCAAGCAAGCTGGCGTAACTGTTTATCCGGAGGATAACGTAAAGCTTTTGCCAACCTATAACTTTTTGCAGGATAATTCTATCGCGCAGCGTGTCGTTATTGACCGAGCCACTCCCATCCACATGAACCTGTACGGGACATCAATTACATTGCGTACGCATGCCAAGACGGTTGGCGATATGCTCAAAGAAAAAGATATAACGCTAGGCGAAGGCGATAGCGTGCAGCCTACTAAAAATACGCCGCTCACAGCGCAAACATCCGTATTTGTTATTCGCAAGGGCAAGCAAGTAGTCAGCCAGGAACAGCCAATTGACATGCCCGTTGAAGAGGTCGAAGATAATACTCTGAGTTTTGGCACAACAGCCATTCGTCAACAAGGAGCACCGGGCAAAAAGATTGTTACGTACGAAGTTGAGCTACAGAACGGTCAGGAGATTGGCAGGCGAGTTATCCAAGAAGTTACCACGCAGGAGCCGGTCAAGCAGATCGTGGCTAAAGGTACCTATGTAGACATCGCCAAAGATCGTACCACTGTTATGGCGGCGGCAGGTATTGCCCGCGGCGACTTTACCTACGCAGATTACGTCATTGAGCATGAATCACACTGGAACCCTGGTGCCGTGAACTCGGCGGGTTGTGCAGGATTGGGGCAAGCTTGTCCTGGCTCTAAGCTGGCAGCAACCTGCCCAAGCTGGCGCACTGACCCTGTATGTCAAATGCGTTACTTTGATGGATATGCCAAGGGGCGATATGGCGGTTGGTATGGTGCGTACCAGCATAAAGTAGCGAACGGGTGGTGGTAGTATGGACATCGTTCCACACACAAAAAAAGCACTTGGCCAGCACTGGCTCAACGACGAGGATAGCCTTGAAGCTATGCTCACCGGCGCTTCTATTGGCCCTAATGACACTGTGCTCGAAGTGGGGCCAGGGCCAGGCGCCTTAACCGAACGTTTGGTAAAGCGAGCAAAACAAGTGCTGGCTGTAGAGTTTGACCAAGATTTGGCGCACGACTTGCCTCATCGGGTGCCTGCCGACAATCTTCAGGTAGTTCAGCAAGATATCCTGCAATTCGATTTGTCGCAATTGCCCCCTGGCTATAAGGTGGCGGCCAATATCCCCTATTATTTAACGAGCCAGCTTTTGCGCGTGCTATGCGAAAGTCCTTGTCATTTTTCGCAGGCAGCGCTATTAATTCAAAAAGAAGTAGCCGAACGGGTGTGCGCTGAGCCGGGTAGCATGTCGCTGCTGAGTGTTAGTGTGCAATATTACTGCGAAACGCACTTGGGGCCAGTCGTACCCGCCGAATTGTTTACGCCACCGCCTAAAGTAGACTCGCAAATTTTGGAACTTACCTATCGCACCACGCCGCTTTTTGAGAATGTTGACACGAAGCTTTTCTTTAGAGTGGTTAAGGCCGGGTTCTCGCAGCGCCGCAAGACGCTGTTAAATTCACTGAGTGGTGGGCTGCATATTTCGCGCGCCCAAACAGAGGCGTTATTGCAGGCGGCAGGTATAAGTTCTGGCTTGCGTCCGCAGGCCTTAACGTTGCAACAATGGCACACCATCTACGCTATTTACAAACAGACCAAAACCTGAGATGCTTGTATACCCAGGGAGTAAGCAATGAATATCGAACACAGTCTGGAAAATCTTTTACAACACACCGCTGCATTGCTTAGTCGTCAAATTGATCAGGTAATGCAAGAGCGCGTTGGCTTAGGTCTTTCACAATATCGCATTCTGTCTGCACTCGAAAGGAACCCTCAGCTCCGTCAGCGCCAAATTGCCGCTCTGCTCGGCCAAACAGAGGCTAGCGTGAGCCGTCAATTCAAGATCCTTCTTGAACGTAATCTTATTTACTCACAGAGTAATCCAAAGAATCGCCGCGAAAAGCTCCATGCACTGACGCCCATGGCGCTGCGCATGCTTGAGGCCTCCCGCGAGGCAGCAAATCAGTACGTTCGTCCGATGCTTGCCGAGCTGAGCGAACGTGAGCGCAAACAACTCAGCAACGGTTTAGCCAAGGTGTACGGCTGGGTTCTGCAGCAAGCATAGCTCATTTACACCGACTAGCCAGTATAATGATGAGCGATGACTCATTTTCAAGAAATACCCAATACCATTTTATCTGGCATGTTTGTGCGTCAGCTTACCGAAACGCTAGACCTTAACTCGCGTGAACAAGCCGCCGCCAATGCAGCAGCACCTTTTACCCTGGCAGCATGGTCGCTTTCTGTTCTGAGCGGAGGCGAATGTCAGCTTTTGCCCCATGAGGACGATAAGGATGCCTGGACGCATGATGATTCTTGGGATCTTCTGGGACGCCCTTTGCCCGCCGAACAATCCAATAAGAACGTAATAGACTTTCAGCTCGGGGATTTAGCCCAAAAAGTGGACGCTCTTTACCAGAGTGATAAGCCCGACGATGCCGAGCGTTTTAGGCGGCTGAGCTTGGCTGCGGCAGGATATGTGTTTAGCATGTCGAAGACCCCCGGTGAAGATGCGCGCGAGTTGACCGACACTATGCCAAGCGCTCCACAGGTGTATAGCCAAGTTAAGAGTAAGTCCGAGCGACGTATCGTGGTTCGGACAAAGTCACAGCCGGTGCTTTTTCCGCTCACCGAGCCACCGCGTAACGTTCTTAATTTTGGCCCGGGACTTACCGGACACACATTTATTTCAGAGATGATGCTCGAAGGCGAGAACGTGCACTTAGTATCGGGCGGCAAAGGCGCTCATTTTGTTCACCGCTGGAACGATTGCCACGTGGCTTTGACAGAAGCGGCTTTGAATGACTTAAAGCGCATGCGTATTCCACCGCCAGCAACGCTTCCAAAGGGAGTGAGCATAGATATGCTTTCTGTACCTAAGGTGCATTATTACGAGCAGGGAATGGCGGCGGCTGCTGAGCAGCTTCCGCAGGGCGAAGAGCTGGACGTGGCATTTATGTCAGCAGTGCACACTGCCGGCGTTACCGAGTGTACAGCTGGCATTAAACTCGCTGCCGAACGATTGCGTATAGGCGGCTTGTTTGTGCTTAAGGCCCCGGATACTTCGCTGGGCGACGAAGCTGGAATGGACAAAATGGCGTATCCGGCTATGCAAGCTTTTGGGGCACCTCTAATGGCGGGAGAGGGTGCGTCCCTTGGCCAGCGTTATGATCTGACCAAACCTATGGAGCGGTCGGCATCATTTGCAATTTACCAAAAACAGTAGTTTTGCTTATGCTTGCTTTTGTGGTATAATTGTAGCTATGTGGGGCTGAATTTTAAGCTCGACGTTGGACTTTATCGGTTAGATCAGCAGGTCGCTTGTCAGCGTTATAGACAACAATTTCTAGATGCAGAATCAGTATCTACGGCTAAAGCAACTGTGATGGACTTGCTCTCTCGCAGTAATTTTGCTCCCAAGCAAAAAGCTTTTGCCACAGCTGCCTAATTATAGGTAGCAATGCCTTTACGCGACGCCAGATAGCGTAACGGCGTTTTATATTCTCTGGATGCTCGTTGCTGGTTGCTCGCCAGTGACGCTAAGCCTTAGAGCTGCGGCCGTTTGGACTATTTGTTTGTTTTTGTGCCTAAATGGCCAAAGATCCACCATAAACAAACTATGCCTGTAGAAGACTAACCAAGATAAACTAGCGGACGCGGGGGCGGTACCCGCCAGCTCCACCACATGTATTTTCAGACGGCTTTTAAGGTCGTCTTTTTTTGACGAGAATCAGTAATTATGTTATAACCATCAGGTTATGAAAGCTGGTTTTGAGATGCCCAGTCACGAGACTTTACTTGCCGAACAAGCCCGCGTTCAGGCAGATACCTGTAAAGTGCGATTATTAAGCGAATATAGCGGCTATCTTTTCCCTGGCCAGTTCTTGCGTGAGTCGCAAGGGAACGCAATAGTTGACTTTGTTAGGCCTATTGTGGGCGATGTGAAGCATGTTACATTCGATGGGCTAATAACGAATATGGTTCGAGCCAAAGATGCTGAGCCAGTGCGCTGGACCGACATGGGCGGAGGCCGGGCGCTGGCAATGCGGCAGCTGCGTGTAGCTCCCGAAGTAGGCGCGCGCGTAGCAATGACCAACGTAGATCTTTTTAACCATGGGCTTGAGGGCTTGAGCGAAGAAGAACTCGACTATCTTGAGGAGCTTGCCCCAGGCATGACACAACCCCATGCAGCCCCGGATCTTATTCTGGCAAACGCCGAATCGGTTATCTTGCCGCAGCCCGCAGATATTATTACCTCAATTGAGGGTATGCAGTACTTCAACAACCCTCTTGCAGCACTATGTAATTGGTACAACCAGTTAGCCGATAATGGGCGGATGCTAGTGGCCACCGACCGCGACTGGAGCAGCTGGATAAGTTACGAAGAAGGGCACGAAAGCCCAGACGGCACCCCTGTAAAACATATGCTAGAGGAGCTCGAACAGGCGGGCATTACCTATGCCGCCACCAATGAATGCGATTTACCCAGCGGCATTCGGCCCAAGCTTGATCTGACTAAGTTCCGAATATTGGGTATCCAGAAAGAGGCTGGAACAATGCTCGGTGTCACGCAGCCAGTGCACGAGGTATGGTCTAATCAGTACGGCTTTAAGGTAGTTCGCTACCAGGCGCCAGGCGCCGCATCGCCGCCCGTTGTGCAGGTCTCAAAAGCTTCCTTTTAGTATTACCTTTAGCGTATACTATGCGAACATGAAAGAAAGATTTTCTCACCCAAATATATCAGTCCACATGCCTACAGACCGTACTATCGCCGAGGCTGTTGATGACGACCTTGCGTATCCGCCTTTTTCGCTCGTCCTGCCATCTGTTGTTAGCTGGAAGCCTGCCCGACCTCAAATTAGTGCTGTTTGCGAACAAGCACCTTGTACGGGAGGTGTAGTGCGGGTTATACGTGCCTTATCGGCGGTTCGTCAGTACGCTATGCGTGTAGAGAATGATATATTTTTGCCTTATAGAACCATGGTAGACAATTACGAAGACTGCCGCGGCATTACCTTTCTGGATCCTGGATTGGTTATTGAGAACCCAGAGTGTCTGAAGGTTATAGATAACTTTGGCGCCCAGAGCGGCTCTGTGATATCACACTTTACAGCTGCGCTGTTGCAACCAGGACACGGTCAATCGTGTGATTATCGGCTAGGGTAGAGGTCTTCGTGGGCACCGGCGACCTGTAGGACATCTAGCGTTCCTTCGGCAACCAACTGTGGTACTTTTTCTGGCGCGACGCCCTTAAGGTAAGCATCTATGGTAATAGCCATGGCCCGGTCGCCAGCGCCAAGGTCATTGACGATCTTGCTTGCATCAATCTTGCCGCAAGGAGCAAATTCTAGCGAGGCTTGTTCCAGGTCGCCGTTATGAGCCAAAAACAGGCCTTTCTTGCCCTGTGTACAAAGCACCCATATAGCGTGCCGGCTGAGCCGTTCACCAAGTTTCTCTATGCTGGCATTAGGCTCGTCTGGGTAGAGCGCCCGCAGCTCGTCGTCGTTAAGCGCAACAACATCCGGGTTAAACACTTCGGCGGTAGTCTGTGCCGAAAGAGGGTCGCCCAGTTCCGAGCTGCCAAAGTTCAGGAACTTTTTACGCTCACCCGCCAGCGAAAGGATACGCTCGTTAAGTTCGGGGCTTTTGGTGGAGGCAATAACGACAGAATCGGCGCCTTCAAGGGCAGCTTCGATGTGTTTATTGGTAAGATACACCCCGAGAGGGAAGGGGCCGCGCGGCCGCCCGCGCACCATGCGCGGAGTAAGTTCGCCATTCTCGTCGATTCCCCGCTGGACCATACTTATTGCTGGCTCGTATCCTTCTTCGCGCAATACGTATTTGGTGTCAATACCCATCCAATTACAGTGGTCAAGAATCCTTTCGCTTACCTCTTGATCTGTGCCAAGAACAGTGCAAAGGCCCGTATCGTGGCCTTGTACCTGCAAATACGTTAAGTTACCCGTGACATTACCGCCAGGATGAGTCCTATAGCTCTTTGGTCTGCTGAGGAGTGCCTCATAACGGGGGTAGTCAGCCTCTGTAAAGTCTCGTTTTTTACCCGGTTCGTGCGTAGGATCTAGGTTTGGGTCGGCCAATGCGTGAACGTGGTAGTCTAGGGTTGGCCCGCCAAAACCAATAATATTCTCGTGTGATGTAAGGGGCATGTACACTCCAGTTTCTTGTCTTTAGAGAAGTAATAAAAAATCAAATTGCATAGTAACACAGTGCCCCCCGCTTTGCCATAACGATAGTTCGTACAGAGCTAAACTGAAGATATGCTATAAAAAGTATAATTTTTGTTTTGACAACGCGCGCAATTCATACTACAATATACTTAATTGTTTCAATGAACGTGAGTTCTCTTCGTCTCTGCTTACTCTAACGGTCATTGCCAAGAACAATACCGAAACTTACAAGATAAGGTTTGCTTTATGTCAGACAGAACATACCGTCCGTCCCGCGGGCGTAGCCAGCGTGCGCCCTTTAACAGGCGACCGCGTGGTAAAAAAACATTCAAAAAGGATTATATTGACCCTTCTCGCTTTGTGCGTTCCGCCAAAGTCGTAGAGGCTGTTCAGTATGTCCCAACCCACCAGTTTTCCGATTTTCCGGCTCACCCGCTCATTATCGGCAACCTGCAAAAGATGGGCTTTATAGCACCAACTCCTATTCAGGACCAGGCAATTCCGCTTGGCTTGCAGGGCGGTGATATTGTTGGTATTGCCAACACCGGTACGGGTAAAACCACTGCTTTTGCAGTGCCGTTGCTGCACCGTTTGCTCACCGAGCAAGATAGCCGCGCGCTTATTTTAGCGCCAACTCGTGAGCTAGCTCAACAGATCGAAAAAGAATGCCGGGCTATTGGCCGCAAAGCAGGCTTTTATGGCGCTTTGCTTATCGGTGGCTCTTCAATGGGCGAGCAGCTTCGTGACTTGCGTCAGGACCCTAAGCTCGTTATTGGTACGCCAGGACGCGTTAAGGATCACCTCGAACGAGGAACCTTGCAGCTTTCACGCTTCAATATTGCCGTGCTGGACGAAGTTGACCGCATGCTCGACATGGGCTTTATCAATGACATTCGCTTCATTTTGGACAGCGTCAGCGACGAACGCCAGTCATTCTTCTTTTCTGCAACGCTCGATGGCAAAGTAGGCGAGCTTATGAACGGCTTCTTGCGCAACCCACAGACTATCTCTGTTAAAACTGGTGACACCAGCGACACCATTGAGCAAAACGTGGTGCGTTATCAGGGCAACGGCGACCGCTTAGAGAAACTACACGACCTTCTCAACAAGACAGAAGTTAGCAAGGCGATCATCTTTGACGAAACGCAAAAGAGTGTTGAACGTTTAAGCCAAACGCTGCACGACCGTGGTTTTGCCGTTGATGCTATTCACGGTGGTAAAACCCAGGGACAGCGTCAGCGAGCACTGCGACGTTTTACGAAGGGTGATGTCAGCATCTTAGTGGCTACCGATGTTGCAGCTCGTGGTATTGACGTCCAAGACGTGACACACGTTATTAACTATTCTACGCCGCAGTCGTACGAAGACTACGTGCACCGTATCGGCCGTGCCGGCCGTGCCGGCCGCATTGGCTACGCACTGACTTTTGTGCAGTCATAAAGCGGCTATACGTAGAAAAAGAGCACCTCACATGAGGTGCTCTTTTGAGTAGTTATCGTGCTACTTAGTACTGGCGGCCACCACCATTGCCACTGTTGTTACCTTCGAAGCTACGAGGTCGGCGTTCTGGTGGACGTGCAACGTTTACAGAAAGCCGTCGGCCCTCATATTCTTTGCCGTCGAGAGCATCAATCGCGGCTTGTGCATCCTGGTCGTCTTGCATGGTTACGAAACCAAAGCCTTTTGAGCGATTAAGTTCACGGTCAAAGATGATCTGCACTGAATCGACTGCACCAAATGCCTCGAATAGTTCGCGCAGTTGGTCATCGGTCGTAGAATACGGCAGACCGCCAACAAACAACTTGTTTGCCATTATATCTCCTTTAATTAACAAGAGGGAGCTAATGGCAAAACACAAGCCAATGCTACTGCTTCCTCAATGAATTATTTAGTGGTTTGGTACTGTGGAGAGCTTTTCTGAAATGAAGCAGCACTTCCAAGTACATGCAGTATAGCACTAAAATGCAATTTCTTGTCTAGCGAATTTTACATTTTACCCTTATAGCGTAGTTAAAAAAGCAACGAACTAGCCGAGATGTCATTGACGAAGTCTCCCTGTTATTCTATGCTAGAAGCAATTATGCTTCATAGAGCCAGAAAAATCGCCACAGAGAGTAAGAACTTGCTTCATCCATTTCAAAAAACGAAAGTCCTTACGGCTGCTGATGTTGTGGACGCTCGTAAGTACATTAAGGAATATTGGCCGCATCTTGAGCGCTACAATCCTAAAGACACCGAGAGTCTCATTGGCGTGCCAAAACCGTATTTAGTGCCTTCGTACGCCGAGGGCCATGAATTTGACTACAATGAGCTGTACTACTGGGACAGCTACTTTATGATCCAGGGGCTGCTCGACGAAGAGCACAAAGAATTGGTCATGGGCATCCTCGAGGATTTTGTGAGCATTTTTAAACGCTTCCGCATTATCCCTAATGGCTCCCAAATGTATTACCTTAGCCGCTCACAGCCGCCATTCCTCAGTAGCTTTATCCTCGATCTTTACTACGCATACAGCCTCGATAAATCATGGCTTAAAGAGATGATGGCTGTTGCTCAGCAGGAATACGAAACAGTGTGGATGGGGACTCGTAAACCGAACGCTCGGCAGGTATACCGTGGCCTAAGCCGGTACTACGACTTTAACTACCTGCACGATATTGCCGAAACCGAGAGCGGCTGGGATATGACGCCGCGCTTTAATCGCCACGCCCTTAACTATCTTCCGTGTGATCTTAACGCACTGCTTTACAAATACGAGATGGACTTTGCCCGCACGGCGCGCATATTAGGCAAGAAAGACGAAGTTGCAGCGTGGGAGAAAGCTGCCGAAGCTCGCAAGCGAACCATGAATGAGCTTATGTGGGACCAGGGCCGTGGACTGTTCTTTGATTATAACTACGTCAAAGAGCGTCGGGGCAATGTAGCTTCACTCGCCTCATATTATGCTCTGTGGGCGGGTATGGTAGATGGCCACCAAGCGCAGGCGCTGGTTAAAGCGCTCAAGCGTTTTGAGCAAAAAGGCGGATTGGCTACCACCGACAGTTTGCCGCTTGGTTCGTATGTTCCTGGAGCATTGCCAACGCAGTGGGCATATCCAAATGGCTGGGCGCCATTGCAATTCCTAGTAGTAAAAGGGTTGCAGCGCTATGGCTACCACGAAGATGCTCAGCGCATTGCCAGCAAGTGGATGAAGAACAATCTCGATTGGTTTAAAGAGCATAACGAGTTTCTCGAAAAGTATAACGTTGTGTCACCAGAGAAGCCACCGGCAAAGGGTGTATACCCATCGCAAACCGGATTTGGATGGACCAACGCGGTATTTGAACGTTTTTGTAAAGAATACATCGACGGTGACACGCACATTGGCGCCCCATTCTCGTAGTATATGACATTTGAATCTACGAACATGCCCGCACTTGATCAGCCCTGGGCGATATCTGCGTTGCATTCTTTTGGTGAATATGGAGCACTCGATGCCTTTGCGACGCGAAAGACTCTGGGCGGTATTTGTGCTGCCGTACCAGAGGGCCTGATGGTCGAGATAGGCGCTGGCATTGGCTACTTGGGTTCTTTACTGCCCGATGCAGAGGGATTGCAGGCCAGATATATACAAACCGATATCGGACCAAAGAATTGCCACATAGCAGCAGAGGCGAACCCAAATGTGCGAACCGTTTGTGCCGCCGCTCAAGAACTTCCTTTGCAGAATGAGGCGGCGACTTTGGTTATTGGCAGAAGTATTTTGGATGTAACCAGGACCGATGAAGTAGCCCACGAGATTGCCCGAGTATTGGTGCCTGGCGGTCAGTTTGTGCATATGCGTCACACGCAGCCCAATCTGGAGTGGCTGGTGCATAGTTACCCTAAGCCACCTTCTACCCGCTTTGTGCCGTATTTTGGCGAAAAAGGCAACCTTGCGTGCTACAAGATAGTAGAAGAAAAAGTCTTGCGTCGGCATCTGCGCCGCAACTCACTGCCAGAGACATTTTATGATCCAAATCTGCATGTTGCCATAGATCACGACCCAGAATTAAAAAGACTGATGCAGCTCCATGTTAAAGACTTACCGACCGTTGGCGATACTCCTCCACTGGAAGCCATGATGGACGAGATTGTGGGCAGGGTATTGGCGCAGGCCGGCTTGGAGACGACGTTTGCTATCGCCACAAGTGAGCATGTAGTTCCTCTTAAAGAAGCGCGTCGCGCAGGTCTGGGCGCGGGCCTGAACTATTGGCGCAATAATGCCGGCCTTCTCGACGCCCGCTACGAGCCGACAGTGCCCAAAGGAATGGCCCATATCGAAGGCTCTATTGCGCTCACTATCGCTTCCAAAAGCGAGAACGCTGACTCCCGCAGCTAAAACCATTGAAAAAAAGCGCCGAACAGGGTATTATATAGCTTGTATTCGTACAAGTGTGGCTCTTTAGCTCAGTTGGTAGAGCAGAGGCCTGAAGAGCCTTGTGTCCCCAGTTCGAGTCTGGGAGGAGCCACCAAAGAAAAGCCCTGACCCTTATGGTCGGGGTTTTTCTTTGGTTGTTGTTTTAGACCCGAGAACTGGATTACGGCGAAGCCGCCAGTTCGGTGGAGTGAGGACGCGCACAGAAGTTTACTTCGAGCACGCCGCAGCGGAAGAGCGAAGCGATCTGGGAGGAGCCACCAAGATTATCTGAGCAGATACAAAAATAGTTCCAGGATTTATTTTCTGGAATTTTTTCTTTTGTTCGCCTCTGTAATTTTAGTTCCAGCCTTGTAGGGCTAAAAGATAAAACATGCATCCTGGGGTTCGGGTGATTGCTCCAGAGGTCTAGTGCTACATTCAGTAATAAATATGATGCCGGGGCTATCTCGGCTGCTTCCACATTGAAAATCTTTGTTTTACTGATGTTAGTCGGGAAAGTATGTAGGGATACCACGGTCGGCTACTGGGGTATGTCGCGTTAGTAGGGTATCTATCGTTGTAGGACCGTCCAATGATATAAATCGGTATAGACATATCGAACACGGTAATATATCATATTAATATGAACGCTATAAAGAGCCTGCACGACTTTATAAAAATTGCTACTGCCGAAAGAAAGTACGCCGACAACACAGCGCGTGGGTTAAACGCGGCATTGAAACTGTTTGAACCGCATCTAAATGAAACCGAGAAACAATCCCTTGATGCCTTCGAGGGCAATCTTGAGAATATAGCGAATGATATCTTCTCAAAGCGAAAGGACGGCAAGCCTACGTCCGATACATTAATGGTCTATAAAAGGCGTGTCCATAAGGTAATTGCAGACTACAAGTCATACGGAAATGCTCCAGGCAAAATGGCCTTATGGAACCCACGTAGATCGGCTCCAGGGTTAAAGACAAAGAATGCCGTTTCATCCATTAAGGGCAATATTCAAGTAAGTAAAGTTATTGAAGATGAGCCTAGCGGTTCTGTGCCTTTACCTCGACCCGTTGTTGGCGTATCACCCCAAACCGCACAGGGTGGAGTTACTGGTTTTGATGCTGCCGGGCGATATGTCGACACTAATCGGAGTGAGATTTTTTTGCGCGAGGCATTTAAGGTTATCCTTGAACTTCCCGTTGATCTGTCGGAAGATGAAGCCAGAAAGCTAAAACAGTACATCGATCTTATGGTGGCTAAATAATGAAATTACACCATCTATATATCGACGAATTAGGGAGTCCTAATCCGAGCTCTCCTCAACACGACTACTTTATACTTAGTACATGCTCAGTGCCCGATAAAACTCGTGAATCTCTCGAACGAAGGGCTGGGCAGATAAGATTTAAGTATTGGGGTCCTAACGGGAGCGATGTTGTTTTTCATTCGTACCATATTGGCAGAAAAGCTGGAGCCTTCGCTATATTCCGACACGACTCGGTAAGGTATAGGGAATTCCAAGGTGACATACTAGATCTCTTAAGGGTTTATCCCATCACAGTTTTTATCAATCTTACGGATAATGCTGTTGCCTATGCCAGACGTTGGGATACGAATACGGTGTTAAGAGAGTCAACATCTCACGCAGTAGAGAGTTTTGTGAGGTTTTTAGTCGGCAGCCACAAGCAAGGAAAAATCTGTATTGAATCAGCAACTGACGCGCAGAACACTTTCTTTCTGAAGGCATTTACTACCTATCTTGCGCCAGGCGCAATATCAACCATCAACTTTCGTCATGTGCAGGATTCATTGACGTCGCTGTCTGTTGTTACAAAGAAGAATCATGACATTGAAAACCAAATAGCTGACCTTTTTGCTTATGCGGCTAGATGTAAGTATGAGAGGGACGAACTAGGTAGGGGCTTCCCGCCTACTAGTTACGAGTCAAAGATAATTACCATCTTGGAACGAAAACTCTATAAGGTACCACCGCATTCTCCACCAGCCAAGAAAAGGATCCTTAACAAGATTGAGCCGTTTAAGATACTCTCAAATTAAAAGAGAGAACGATCTCGAGTTGCAAAAGCAATCTCTCCTTCATTCTCACTTATGTCATTATATCACGATTGCGTCAATTAATCAATCCTGAAAACGAAAATTAAACACTAAATTATAGATTATAGAGGTGAGGGCATCCTATCTGCCTCCATAATTGCTTCGATATCTAGTTCGTCTAATCGTTCGCATAATACAATCAAGTCTTTGAAAACCCAGTTCCAGTTTTCTTTGGTTGTTGTTTTAGACCCGAGAACTGGAATCTTATTGAGGCGAGTCGCCATTCTCGTCAAAGTTCGTTTTATAGCCCATCTTATGAGCGGCCAAAACCACAAGTTTGCGGTCTCCTTCCGAGGTGCGGCCCGCACCAGCAAGTGAGCAAAGTACGTTACCTTCGTCATCCTTGACTTGAATGCCGCCATCCCATGGAGTGAACTGTGGAATGGTTTGCGCCATCAGGATCATGTCGGCTTCACTCCAGCTGCCGTCGGCAATGCGATCAGCGTGTTTTTTGGTGTCAGCCTGATAAAGTAGTACGGTGTACGCCTTGTGGATAGCAAACGTAGCGCTCGTAGGTTTAACCGTATCCATGCAGCGAAAGGCGGTTGGCACGCCCATAACTCCCTGGTCGGCTTTCATGCAGCAAATGGCCATTGGCTGCGGACCTTTGCCATCGGTAGCGGTTGTTTTGGCAAGCTCAACGGCACAATTAACTAGCTTGGCGGCGTCGTCATCGGTAAAGTTCTTCATAAATTCCAGTATACTTGGTTACATGATTTATAACACGAAAAGTACACCAGAAATCGAAGAACTTATTAGCGCGTGGCAAACCTATATTTCTACAATGGGCGATTGGCAAGAGGTGGTTAAAGATACGGTTCCAAAACAAACTTATTGCGGCCCAATTTACGAGCCAAAAAGCCCGCTTAATCGGCCTAAAGAAAGCTTTGCGATCAGTGACATGCGCCAGGTTAAGGTGGCTAAGCCGCATTATCATACGGGCGGCGAAACAGAGATTTACTTTGTATTGTCAGGCAGTGGCCTTACTGTTGTGGGCGGTGAAGAATTGCAGGTAAAGCAAGGTGATGTTGTTGTTACGCCTCCAGAAACGGCTCATTTTACTATTCCAAAAGAGAACCTCGTGATGATTGTGATAAATACGCCACCGTTTAATCCCGAGAATAATATCGGTATCGACGCCACCAGGCCAGAAGTTACATACGATCATGAACAATACAAGAGGCTCACTGCTTATCTAGAGTAGCTCGATTTTGGGCTGGGCCTTGCCTATAGCTGTCACTGATATACTAAAAGCATGAGCATAAAACCTCAGCTTCGCCGCAGCGTTAGTACTGGTATGCTTACGCTTTATGGAGTCGGCAATATTGTAGGCGCCGGGGTGTATGTATTGGTAGGAAAGATCGCGGAGCCGGCTGGTTATCTTGCGGTATTTGCTTTTGCGCTGGCGGCTCTGGTGGCTTTTTGTGCTGCATTAAGCTATGCCGAGTTGGCGGCGCGGTTCCCGGTAAGCGCTGGCATTTCAGTGTACTTGCACGAAGCTTTTAAGGCTAAGCATGTATCGACAGTCATCGGCGTGTTGCTTGTATTTGCGGGAACTATCTCAACTGCTACCTTACTGAAAGGGTTCAGTGGTTACTTTACGCACTTTTTACCTGTGGATCCGCTTATCGTCATTGCTACGGTGACATTATTGCTGCTGCTTATTATGCTGCGCGGCATCAAGGAATCGGTGGGCATGGCCGCCGTTCTGACTATCATTGAGGTTTGTGGGTTACTATTTTTGATGGCGGCGATTCTTATTACAGAGCCTAACACCTTGGCAACGTTTAGTGGTAACTTCCTGCACGCGGCTCGTGCAATAGACGGAACGGCTTTGACTGGTATCTTGGCCGGCGCGCTGATTGCGTTTTACGCATTTGTCGGTTTTGAAGACATGGTAAATATTGCAGAAGAAGTGCAAAAACCGCAACATGCCTATCCCAGGGCTATTCTTGCAGCGATGATCAGCGTAACGGTGCTATACATTGCCGTCACTGTTGTGACATTAGGAGTATTAAGCCCACAGATACTTAGCGCCAGCTCTGCTCCGCTAGCTGATGCTTACGCAGTAGCTACTGGCCAATCGCCAGCATTGATTATCGGGGTTAGTCTGGTCGCGACTCTTAATGGCGTGATTGTTAACGTCGTGATGGGTTCACGGTTCCTGTATGGCTTATCAAGAAGAGGCTGGATTCCGGAGTGGTTCGGTCGAGTCTCAGGCCGGCACGTACCTGCACGTGGACTTGTTTTAGTAAGTGCGTGTGCGGCGCTCTGTGCCTTTCTGCTCCCTATTGAGCGGCTGGCGCAGGCAACGAGTCTCCTCCTGCTTATCGTCTTTGCAGCTGTTAATATCTCGCTTATCATTATTAGGAAGCGACATACTGTTTATAGCCAGGAGATACGCATTTCTCCGGGCTTTGTTCCCTGGGTGGGGGCAATAACAAGTATATTGCTGTTGGTCGGTCAGGTGATTTTGTTCTTGGTGGGTAGATAGTTCGCTAGGTAAAGCAAGCGCCTGTCCAGAATCTGATATGATGAAGTAATGAAAGTTAAGATCTCTACCACTGTTCCTACAGAAAATGCTGATGAACTGCGCGCCGCTTTGGGCAAGGCCGGTGCGGGCGTATTTGGCGAATACCGTTATTGTAGCTTTTCGGTCACAGGTAAAGGGCGGTTCTTGCCGATGGCCGGCGCCAACCCGCATATTGGCCAGGTTGGAGAATTAGAAATTGTTGAGGAAGAGCAGATCGAAGTAATTTGTGATCGCGCCATTGCCAAGCAGGTTATTGCCGCCTTAAAACAAGCACACCCTTACGAAGAAGTTATCGTAGAGGTAATACCACTTATTGACGAGAATGATGTATGAAAAACGCAATTATCCTTCATGGCACGCTTGGTTCGCCAGACGGTAACTGGTTTAAGTGGCTCAAGAATGAATTGGAAGCAAAAGGTTTGCATGTTTGGCTCCCTACACTACCACATGCCGAACAGCCCAGTTTAAGCGAGTGGGCAGAGTATGTACACACCAACTGCCCGTTTGCCATTAACGAAGAGACCTTGATTGTTGGTCACTCTAGTGGAGCAATATTGGCACTCGTCTTGGCACAGCAAAGCATTCAGCCAATCGGCGCGATTGTGTCGGTTTCGGTATTTTATGATAACTCGCTCAATTGGAAGCCTAACGATCGTCTGTTTGATGTAGATTTTGAATGGGACAAAATCCGGTCCCATACCAAGCAGCTGCTATTTGTCCATTCAGACAATGATCCATATGTGCCGCTTAACCAGGCCCAGTACGTAGCTGATAAGTGTAAGGCCCAGCTTATTGTGCTCCCTGGGCAGGGGCATTTTAACCTTGAGCAAAGTTCCGATTACAAGGCATTTCCCAAGCTCGCTACGATTATTGATGAGATAGTAAAGATTATTAAAAAGGAACAGGCCCAATAATGAACATCGATCCTACCGCCAAAACAGTGTTGTGCTACGGAGATTCTAACACCTGGGGTCAGACGCCTGATAGAACAGGGAAGCGCCGCCCTGCGAATATCCGCTGGACAGGCGTCCTGCAGCAAAAAGCAGGCAAAGGCTATTACATTATAGAAGAAGGTCTGAGCAGTCGTACAACAGATCTGGATTATGCTAAAAAGCCGGGGCGGAATGGCCGTACCTTTTTGGAGCCGTGCCTAGACAGTCACGCACCGCTCGACGTAGTTGTTCTAATGCTTGGCACAAACGATCTAAAGATTGAATTTGACCGTAGTGTGCCAGAAATAGCCGAGGCCGTACGCGGCCTTGTTACGCTCACCCAAGAAAAAACGGCCAAATATACTGGCAAACCCGCAAAAATAGTGCTGGTGAGTCCTATATTGGTCGATGGTGATGCGCCTATGCTTGCACAATGGTACGCCGCATATTACGACGATAATTCTGTAAAAAGATCTCAAACTTTGGCGAGCGCCCTGTGTGCCGTTGCAGATGCTACAGGCTGTTCTTTTGTTGATGCCGCCCAAGTGGCAAAGGCAGGTCAAGATGGGATTCACTTTGACGAAGCGTCACACCAAGCTCTTGGGGAGCTGCTGGCGCAACATATTACAAACCTCACCGATGCACAGTCGATCGTATAAGCAGATCATGCTACAATGCGCATAGTCTCGTGAGGACTTTGGAGAAATAAAAATACAAAAAGGGAGAGTAGTATGACTCAAAAGAGAGAGTCTATTGTGCCGCCGCGTTTGCGGGCTGGCGATTGCGTGCGGCTTGTTTCGCCTGCCAGCACACCAACGCCCGAGTGGGTCGCAAAGATAACTGCAACGCTTGAGAACCTGGGCTTGGTAGTTCAGTGTGGTGCGCACGTGCTGGATGAGTGGGGTTATATGGCTGGCCGCGACGAGGATCGACTGGCTGATATAAACGAGGCATTCCGGGACCCGCAGGTAAAAGCGGTTATTACCACTCGTGGAGGCAAGGGCGCCTACCGAATTGCCGACAAACTTGATTTTGAGTCTATCCGCAAGCACCCTAAGCTATTGCTTGGCTTTAGCGAAATAACTATTTTGCATTTGGCCCTTTGGAAGCATTGCGGGCTTGCTTCGGTACATGGTGCCGTGTGGGATGAAAGCTTCGGCAGCCAAACTGCTCTATCATTTCGGCGGAGTATTTTGAGCAACGAACCGGTTATAATTACCGCGCAAAACAACGAGCCAACAGCAGGATTAACCACAGACGGCACAGCCAAGGGCATTTTGCTTGGCGGCAATCAAGACATGATCGCTACGGCGGCAGGCTGGGGATTGCCAAGCCTTGAGGGCGCCATCCTTTTGCTTGAAGACGTTGATAAGCGCCTTGGATTTATAGATCGGCAGCTAACGATGCTTCAGAATGGTGGACATTTAAAGGACATTGCTGGCGTGGCCGTAGGGCAATATGAACAGTGCGGCGCCGACGACACAACACAAGGCACATGGACGGCAATTGACGTGCTACGTGACCGCCTGGGCAGCCTGAATGTGCCTATCCTAGGTGGATTACCTCTTGGTCACGGCAAGAATCCTCGCGCTGTGCCCATTGGCACAAGGGCGGTGCTTGACACGGCTGCTAAAACACTCACTGTTGATGCCGGGGTGCGGTAATGGCCGGACCAACACAATTCCAGCACCCGAGCGGTGTCATTCCGCAAGAGATTGTCGATATGGTATCAGACGCACTCATTGGCCAATCGGCTGAGCTGAGTCAGGCAACCCTTACAACGTTTTTTCGTTGTTACGGTGATGTGCGCCCCACACCGGATGTATTAGAGCTGCTCGCCTAAAAGAGCTTCAAGTTCCTGTTTGCATTGCTCAAAAGAACGGTAAAGAACAGTTTGCATACCAGTGCTGCGTGCACCTTGGCAATGGCCGTCGGTGTCGTCAATCATGATACACTTGTCGGCCACTACACCCAGTTGCTCGGCAATATGCCTAAAAGCTTCGGGCTGCGGCTTGGCAAACTCCATACTGTCCGATATACCAATGCAATCAAAATGCTGCGCAAGCTCTTCTTGGCTGAAGCGCGAAGCAAGACCCTCTGCGGTTATGTTGCTCAGTAAACCAATTTTGTAATGCTGCCGTAGTTTGAGGATCAGATCGAGTAGGGCCTGATTTTTAGTATTACCACTACGAACAGCCTCTGGAGTGTCGGTTATGAGCACACCAAAACAATCAAAAATAAGCGCTTGTACCATAGCGCCAGTATACACTATTTCTTTTTGGGAACTTTGCCGCCTGCTTTGCGGGCTTTACTAAGGCCTACGGCAATGGCCTGTTTGCGGCTTTTAAATTTGCCTTCGTGCTTGTGCTCGTGAAGCATTTCGCCTACTTTTTCTTGCGCTTTTTTGCCGTACTTTGCCATATGCAGCCCTTTGCTTAATTACGCACCAAAGTATAAGGGTGGGATTGCCATTAAGATATGAAGAATCTTACAGCTCGTTGTTGGTGGGCGGGTAAAGATGGCTGTTGATGGTATGTACAATTGTCATGAACTCTTCTGATTCCATCACTAGTCCGGCTTCTGCTAACTGTTCATCCCGTCGTTTGCATAAATGCCCTGCCTGAAGGCTAATAGCCGGCGGACAGCTCGACAAAGCTGCTTTGCCAATGTAGCGGTCGGCCCAGATAATATCAGTGATAGTTTCGGTAGTGACCGGATGAGATATTCCAGCTTCGCGCACATCAAGGAGGATGATCACGGGATTAAACGGTTGCCAGGGCTGTGGCTGCACATTTGCGTCCGGACTGGTTTGGAGGGCCTCTCTTACGACCTCTTGAGGTGAGTCGTCAATAGATGGGTGCGAGGGGATATATTCCTCAATCATTTCGGCAAAATGGGCATAATGGCGGTCGTACAAATTAGTGACCTTAATGCCATGCTCTGCCCGAATCTTCTGGTGGTGCACGTCTGGGCTGGCTTCGTCGGGCGAGAGCAAATAGTAGGTAAGGGCGCTTCCGACTAGGCGGGTAGCATGATGAATGCGGTTTTTATAGGGCGCATCATGTACTTGTGCCGGATATGTGCTGATAACAGGGTAGCATCGGGCGTCGTCACTTATCCAGCGCTGGTGCGCGTTGGCCTGATATTTTTTAGAAAAGCGGGGCCATATATCATATTGGGCAACAGCATTCCAAACCAGGGTTCGTACGCCTTGTCTGACGAGGGCATTGAAATGCCTTTCTTCTTCTAGGCTTTGGGTCAGACTGTCGTTAAGGAGGTTGAGTTCTGCTAGAGGATCGAATTCTCGTTCAAAATCGTTAAATTCAACGCTCATGGGAGACTAATAATACAACATAAAGAAAAGAAATGCAATACAGTTTGTAAAATGTACGCTAGCTGTGCTACGCTCAGATTTATGAGAAGAAAGTATGGTGACGGATACTTACCTGACGCGCCGGAGGCGCGGGCTACGGTCCAGTCTTTTATTGAACAGGATTTTGCCGACAGACACCTTCAGCAAGATGAACTGGTTCGCACGCTGGGAACAATGTCGTTGGCGGTTTCTTCATTGGCGCTTGAATATGGCGAAGCCCATCCTCTTCCGCATGTCGCGGGCAACATGGGCATTCTAACGCATATTGAAGAGAAAGATTCGCAGTATGAATTTGTAGTATTGCCACAGGATATGCTGGCAATGGGCGGCGCACAGCTATGGAAGAGCGCTGGCATTAATACCTATCACGACACAGTGGTGCTTCCGCCCGCTACACCTGGTAGCGACTCATGGCAGCAACAACAGATGCGGCATGTCTATGCAGAACGGGTTCGCCTCGAAAAAGGTGTGACCAGGCTTTATCGCTATTGCCCGTTTGAGCTTGGCCGTGAGGGTGGCCGAACGATAGCCGAAGAAACTGCCGGCTATACCGAAGTCTTAAAAGATCTCTCCAGAACACTCTTATGTGTTACGGACGAGGGCGAGTAGTACCACTTCGGGCAAGTTTAAAGGCAGCCCGGTATAGATACATATTGATGCCTTTGCGCATAATATCTTCGTCGGTAGCGGTAAGGGTGCTTGGCGTGCTAACAACTGCCTCCCAGCGTCCTGCTATTGCTGGATCGGCAGTCAGAATAATATCTTCTGTTTGTTGAGTCTCTGCAACACCTGCGCCTTTACATTGCAAAAAGCCAAAAGGAGCACCCAAGCTTAGCGATACTGCTTTGCCGCCCAGAAAAGTGAGTGTAGGCTCAATGATAGTAAAGGGGCGATCATTCAAAAGGACCGGAATGTTGTGTCCTGCATCAACCGGAACTCTTTGCTGGGCCTGCATAAGGCCGTGAGGACTTATGTTAAACGGGCAATCAATTAGAAGTTCTGAGCTGATCATAGTTTTTACACCTGCACGGCGCGACGAAGGTCGGCAGCAAGGCCGGTTGGCAGCGTTGAGGCGGGCATCCCTTGCTCAACTTGGCTTTCGCCACAAAGGTCAACTACGCGCATTTGCGGAGGCCAGGCCAGGTTATCGTATTGCAGTGCCAGCATCCCTGGCGCACCGTGGGCTTGCTGGTCTGACGATTTGCGGTCATAGGTTATGAGCGTGCCATCTGGTGCCCGGCGGCTCTGATTATCACCCTCAATGCCGTATAATACGGTACTTTCAAAACGATCCTTAGGAGTCCAAAAGATATGCTCTGCGGCAACAGTCTGTCCGCCATTAACGTAGCTACGAACGGTTCGGCTGTGCCCAATCTCAGTACCGTGCACGCCTAGAGCACCCAACGCTTTTAAGTAGGCGGCGCGTACTTCTTCGGGGTCCGCGGTAAGTTCGGCCATCGTATAAATAGGAACGCCAGCTACTTTGCTAATCTCTCGATCATTAAGGGTGGTAAATAAATGAAATTTTCCAAAAGTTTCAGAATCGCTAAAAGCCATAATTGAAATACTATAGTACAAAAACCTCTATGCTGCAAGCTCGGTGCGCAAAGAGGAGTCAAGGGTATGAAAAAGCGTGCCTGGGCGATTCTTGCCTGGAGGCTGAGGCGGAAAATGGCGCAGTAAATGACGAACTTCGGGTGGAGCATTATGCACAGCTCGTTGCACGATGGCCTCGCTCACGGCGGGGTTGTTATCGGCGTCAGCCTCGCCTGCCAGAGCAGCATATACGACTGGCCCCAAAATATGTTGGGCTTGGCGGACGCCTTGTGTCCCATCGCGCAGGTCGGTATGGGTATATGCCACGGCGGCAAGCAGCGTAGCGGCGCGTGCTGCATAATGCGGCGGCTTGTCAACGTCTTTTCCGGCTTTTAGCGCCGCCATGCCAATTGCGCGAAGTTCGTTGCTCCGGTTCTTGCCTTCAGCAAAAGCGAGTGCTGCCCGTAAGGCGTCGCGCGGTCTTGTATCATGCGGGAGATAAGCCTCAAAGATATCGATCGCCTCTGCTACAAACTCGGCAGCCCATCGCGCAACAATACGCAAACTAACCTGTTCTTGTGCTGAATTCCCGAGGTCGTTCATGCTACTATTCTATACTGTTTAAGCGTAAAATAGGGAAGTAAAAGGAATCCGGCCATGGCATTCAGAGAAGACGTCACTGTAGCGTTACCCACACTAGGCCAGGCCGAAGCTATGAACGCTATTTTTATTGACCGCTACCGGGACACAACGCCTGGCAGCATGCCATGGATACCAGACCGGATTGAATTGTATCGGACTGAAGGTGTCGAAATGTTCAGACGCCGAATTGTTGACACAACTCAAAACCCGCAACGGCACTTTATACGCGCAGCAATGATTGATCAAAAAGTAGTAGGTTTTGCTTGTGGTGGCATAGACTTTGAGGGCAACGACGGCTATAGTTACGAAAAATGCGCTGCTATGGAGGGCTTGATAATTGACCGGCAATACGAGGGTTGGGGGGCGGCCACTATGCTGGAACAAGCACGACAGGCTTGGGCTAAGGATATCGGCTGTACGGCAATAGAAGGTGAGATAATTGTAGACAATAAACGCTCGTGGCAGTTTTTTGAACGCATGGGATATAAGGATATCGGCCAAGAGCCGGGGCCGTTTCCGGCCATGGTTTTTAAACGTATTCGTCTTACGTTGTAGGCAGGTAGTTTCCTTAGGGCGCCGTTTTTGCTAGGCTTGGTATATGGAAGAATCTTCACCCCAACCGAAAACCATCCCTTGTAATGTTGTGTTACTGCCAAGCGAGGAGCAGGCGCAGCTTGCCATACAAGCCAGCCAGACGCTTTCCCGGCAGGGCGGGCTTTTTACGCTTGACGACCATGACTTTTACGCCCACAACTCGTTGTATATGTTCCAAATGAGCCTCGACAGTCAGGCTGATTGCATTGCGGCGTTGCAGGATATCGCCAGGCAGGTGCACAGGCAGCACCTCACGCAGGACGGCTATTTTTATCAGGACGCCGGCCATGGCAAGGGCTATGTAGACATTGCTTTTGCTCAGAATACCGAGGTAAATGCCGTGCAAGAACAGGTGGTTGCAGCGTTTAATGCGCTTCGATCGGGTATGCGTGAAAGTGACAAACAAAAGATGACTGACGCCACTGGCCTCAAGTTGGAGAATCTGCAAAAGTACGGCTATCCGGCCATTGGCGAGCTGTTCCGGCCGCATATAACGCTCACCAAGTTCCCACGTGACATTGAGCCTGACCTGACGGTTCTGCCCCCAGCGGACATCTTTACCGGTGAATTCACCCGCATTGGCTTATTTGAGATGGGCCTAAATGGCACCTGCATCCGCAAAATTGCCGAGTGTAACCTCGCGTAACCTAGGTTCTTGTGGCCACAAGCAAGCCAACAATCACCAAAATAACAGCTAGCATTACCTTAAAATACTTTTCGGGCAGGCGGCGTAGCAGTGGTGCTCCCAGCAGTGTGCCAACGATAACCCCAGCCGACATAATGGCGATTTCGGGTATGAGCTGCCGCAATGCAGCACCTTTGGTGGTAATATAAACAGGAACACGAAAAACGTCGACGGCAAGAGCAATTGCAGTGGCCGTAGCAACAAACTGGGTTTTTGTAAGCCTAAAGCCGACCAGGCCAACCGCCCGTAGGCCACCCTGATTGCCCACGAGTCCGCCAAAAAAACCACTGAGTGCACCGGTTACCCAGCGCAACGGACCAGTGATATTCAGTTTATCGGCCCAGCCGAATAGCGTCGAGATGCCGGCAAGCACCATAAGTCCGCCAAAAACTATGGCTAGGGCAGCACTGGTTGCTTGTTCTTGCAAGAGTGCACCGGCAAGACCACACACGGCGCTGACAATGCCAAAGCTAAACAGGATTTTGCGATTTACCTCTTTTTTGAGCAGCCAAAAGCGCAGCACGGAACCAAAAAAGTGGGCAATACCAACAGCGGCAACAGCTACGCTAAAGCCAGTGCTTAGAGCTAGCACCGGCGTTAAAAAGCTGCCAATACCAAAGCCAACTATCGCCGCGGCACCGCCCGTAAATATTCCTAAGACAAAAAGCAAAATGTCGTTAAGCATTACCCCTATGATAGCAAATAGGCCGTTAATAAGTGCTACTATGTAAGCATGCAGGCGGTCAGTATTTGCAGGCACCTATCTCATGTTGTTACGGGGCAGCTAAGGCATACCTGGTTTAGTACCGGTCAATCCCATCTGTATCACACCCAGACATTTACCCTTGCTCGTCCTGCTCATGGCATACAAGAGTATATTCTTGCATGTAGCCACTGTAGGCCTAGCAAAGACTTTATTGTTGTAGTAGCGAGTTTGTCTGAAACGGGCAGGGTTCGCAAAAAAGCCCGCTGGTTGGCGCTGGGCTTTATTATGACGCTACTAGGCATTTTTACGGTTGGTTTTCACTATGCGGCGACGCTAGACACTCCCATTCCAGGTATTTTGATGGCACTTTCTTGTGGTCCGCTTTTTGGCTATGGCCTGCGTTTTTCGCTCCAGAGCTTTTGGAAGGGTGTGCAAGGAGCTCGGTGTTTGAACCCGCAACAAGACCAGGTTGAGCACAGCTTTATATAGCAGCCAGTGCGAGTTGCTAGCGCTGGGAAGGCATCACTGTAGCAGGATAATCGCATTTTTCATGGCTATGCATGTGCCTTTCGGTGGAGTACCACACGTTCGCGGGTGGCGCATCGCGGTGAACAATACAGGCGGCCACCTCCTTTGCCAGTATCAATGAAGGGCCGACTACAGGTTGCCGAAGCGCATACGCCGCCAGGATTACGCTGTTTTTCGGCTAATAGAACTGCTAGGGCAAACGCCGATGAAGATGCAAACCATTCTGCCCACGGCGCATGGTCGCTGCTATCGACATGAATATGCCAAGGGGTGTTGGCATGGACGGTAAGTCGCGGCACGGAAGCATGTTCGGCAAGCATTGTATTGATAAGCGTTGCGGCTACACGCACATCCTGGGCAGAAAATATGGTATAAAGCTGCGAGGAAATAGCCCGTAACGACGTAATGTCACCAGCAAGAACCTTGCTGGTCTGTTCGCCGTATTCTTTAAGTGTTTGATTTACCTCTGTAAGTAGGGCTATGTCATCAAGCTGCTCTTTATTGAGCAGCACGTATGTGAGGTCGGCGGCCCGTTGGGCGGCAAACAGGGCAGATCCCATTGACGTAGGCGAGCTATTGACGAAGTTCATTAATTAAGTATATCATGTGTAACGTGAATAATAAAAAAATACGTTACAACCTCCGCCATTACTTGGCGGGAGCACTCCCTGCAAGGCTTGGCGACGAAATGTCCGGGCAAACTATATTGCTTATAGGTATGGCTGGCAATTCTGTGAAGTTAGGTTCTACGCTGCTCGCCGGACTCACTATATCAGCGGCGGTTGGTGGTCCTCTTCTTGGTGCTTTGCTCGACAGGAGTCGACAGCCAGGGAAGGTGCTAGCCAGCGCAATCGTACTTTACGCCCTCGGCCTTGCACTCATTGTAGCTACTCTTGGCAATGTACCTGTTTTTGCTTCGGTAGGGGTGGCCCTTTGCGCCGGACTTTGCATGCCAGCGATCTCGGGCGGCTGGTCATCACGGCTAAAATCTTTTGTGGCGGATGAATATATGACACGGGCTAGCGCTATTGATGCTACTACGTTTAATGTTGCTGGCCTTGCCGGACCAGCTTTGGCGGGACTGATAACTGCCTGGATGGGCGTATCATGGGCAGCAGTAGTTTTGATTACATTGTTGGTAGTTGCTTTGCCAATGGCCTGGAGATTACCGCCGCGTACCGATAGCAGGCTACATGTTCTGTCTTTTGTGCAAACGATTCAGGCGGGATTTAAAATAATTCTTAACAATAGACGGCTTTTGCGGATTACGCTCGTATCGGTTGTTTCGTATCTGGGTATTGGTATGCTTTGGGTTATTGTTCCGCTTGTCGGAGCGAAATTGTTGGGTAATCCAGGGTATGGTGGTGTACTCATGTCGGTATTGTCGGTGAGCGCGTTAGTAGCGACCGTTGCATATGCTAAATGGCCGACCCAATATAGCCCTGATCGGGTGGCTTTTGCATCGACAGTGATTCTTGGTTTAGCGATGCTGGCATTAGCGTTTGCAACTAATTACGCCTGGGCAATTATTGCTATGCTCGTTGCTGGCCTTGCCGATGGCCCCCAATTAGCGGCTATTTTTGCTGTACGCAACCGCGAAGCGCCAGAGCATGCCCGTAGCCAGGTATTTACAACCGGCGCGAGTCTTAAAATTACCGCCGCGGCGATTGGTACAGCTGTCGCTGGCTACACGGCTGGTTATTCTTTGGAGTGGACTATAGTCGGCGCTTGTGCGGTGCAGTTTGCCGCAATGGTATTGTTTATGGCGCTAAGCAAGCTATCTCGAGTTTAGCCTTCGGCTGCCAGGATGTCTGCTTTTTTGATTTCTTTGCGGAGCCACATCCGCTCTGCCGCTGCCGTGGTTCCATTAAAATGTACGCCCAAGAGGGTACTGAGCCAGGCGGCCACTTGTGGCGCATCGGTTACAAAGTAGCTTCGGCCGTCTTTGATGCTGATGACGTTCATAAACCACAGGGGTTGATCGGCTTGCAGCGTTTGCTTAAAGGTTTCAAAAGAATGAGCCGCAACGTCTTGTCCGTCCCAAATGGCTAACTGGCCAACTTCGATGACTTCTGTAAATGTCTTAAAGCCACTCATGGTTTTGGTGTCGTCCTTTATGGCTTGTGGCAAATCGGCAACAATTTCTGCTTGGCATGCACTAAAGTATTGTGCGGGCCAATCTTGTGGCAAATCGGCAATTTTACTGAGTTCGTCGTAGGCGTGGTGATCGCGCTCGGTGGTGATTTTTGCTCCAAAGTTAAGCGTATTGTCCAGAATGCCACACATTAAAAGACGGGCACTGGTTTTGCTTATTTTGTCTAATAAGCCGGCTTGCTCCCATTTTTCGAATATTTGCGTGCAGGCTGCGCCTACGTGTTCAATAATCGCGCCATTGCCAATACGCTCTTTCCAGTAATCTTCAAAGCCAGGGTGATGGTCTATTACTTCTTCGATGCGGCTATGATCAACAAAGCGTTCAAAATAATCGGGTTCAGACACGTCAACAAGAATAAATGTGTCGTCGTTTGACGGGGTATATGTGGTGGCGACATCGGCCGGCCAATCGCGAACTATTGTAGGAATGCTCTGGTTGGGGACTGCCTCAATAACCGCGCGGGCAGTGTGGCCCTGCTTTTGTAAAAGTTCGGCATAGGCGGCACAGCCAGCGTATGCATCTATATCAGCGTATCGTGCGCCAGCTGTTACAATTTTCATACTTATTCTCCAACGGTTCCTGTTTTGATCTCGCCCGCCCGTGTATAGCGTGCTGCTATAACACCAGTTTTGCCAACACGACTATCGATGAGGGCAAAGGTTCTTGGGGCTGCGCCTTCAGCAAAGAGTTTTTTACCTTGCCCAAGGATAATAGGATAGGTCATAAGGCGCAATTCGTCTACAAGATTGTGGGCAAGAAGCAGCTGCACCAGCTTGCTGCTACCCCAAACATGGAGGTCGGGGCCGCCTGACTCTTTTAGCTTTTTAATATCTTCCAAGCTGCGTAGGAATGTTGTGTTTTGCCAGTTGGTGTTGGTCTTTGTTCTAGAAAGCACGTACTTCATATTGTTGTTAATGAACGGCCAGATGTCGCTGTGCTTTGGCCAGTAGTCTGACCAGATCTCAAAGGTGTAGCCGCCCAACAGGAACTCTACTTTGGCCTTGAGCGCTGGACCGGTGATTGCAGCGGCAGCATCGTCGTCCATGAAGGGGGCTTGCCAGCCGCCAAACTCAAACTTCGCTGTTGGATCTTCTTCTGGGCCGCCGGGCGCCTGCATGACGCCGTCGATGGTTACAAATTCTTGTACGATAATCTTCCGCATGCCAGTCTCCGTTTATAGCCCCATCATAAAGTAACGGCCCTACAAAATAAATACTATTTGGGGTCATCTTTTATTGCATTCGCAGCAGCACGAAATCCTCCGCCGGAAGTTTGTACGCTTTCTGCAGAATTAGCTACTTATTGAAGCACTAGACGTACTACGCCTAAGACGAGTCTTTAATCGCAAATTAGCGAGATACACATGGGCGTCGAGCTTTGGGTAGGCGTCAAGGTATCGCATGTGCTTGTCCACAAAAGGCATCACGCCATCTGGATATGCTGCACTGTTAGCAGTATATCCGGGGCTAGTATTGTACAGACTGCTGAGCACCATCTGACTAAGTGCCTCTCTGACTTCTTGCTCTTCTTCGGCACCACGCCCATAGACACGTTTTTTGATTTGCATATTATGTTTTAACCTTTGACTGTTTTGGTTTTTTTATTGCCTTGCGTCCTTTGTCCTTGGACATAGTGACCCCCTCTGTTAAGCCAAATCTTTTAGTTAGAGTAAATACAGACACGGTCATGCCTTTCGTTAAGAAGTTTTCTTGTTCGAGCCAACAACAATCTTTACATTACTCCCTGTGAGTCATTTAGTGTTGGGGTGGCGTCTTCCTTTTAAGTATATGCTTGTTTTTGACAATTGCCTAATCTCATATTATGACATATAAATCTCGGGGGTTTGGGCAAGCGGTATGCTGTGTACACAAGTGCGATCTCAACAGTTTACTTTACGTGTCAGGATATTAATCCACTCCAGGTCTCGCACTTCCTTATTGCGTACATTTTCATTTATTTGTGTACTCCCGACCACTTCAAAGCCATGCGCTTCAAGCATAGGCGCAATAGTTGTCATTTCCTTCAGATTATAGAAACGTTGGTCGTCGGCAGTGAACGTCTCCAGTTGGTTTCCTACGCCGTTCCCTTTCTTGAATGAAACGAACAAGATACCTGCCGGTTTAAGAACTCTATGAAATTGGTCAAGCGCTGAGGCTATATCCCTATCTGTCAAATGCAGTAGAACGGCATTGGCTCAAATACCATCAAAGCATTCATCTTCGAATTGCAAATCGCGAATATCCATAAGAGAAAAATGAATCCCGGGATAAAGTTCCTTTGCTCGGGCTATAAAGGCGCTCGAGAGATCAATACCTTCCACTGAGTGACCTCGCTGCGTTAACAAGTTTGACTGATTGCCGTAAGCACACCCTGCATCCAAGATCATAGAACTGTCGGAGAGTAGGCTGCAAAACTTTTCGAGCTCCTCGGTCGGTAAGTTATTGCGTGTCCGCTCCTCGTATTTCTGCCAGCTTTTGTCGTAAGCTGCAATTGTAGGGTCTAAATATTCCATAATGATTATCCTAACACACTACTTTCGTAGGATTCTTTTTGGTGCAGATTATGCGACTTTATTCCAACCCTCTCGTCACTATCAAGCTATATAAATCATCAAAATCACTCACAAGATAGTCTGGCTTTGATTGCTCCAGCAGTTGCCTTGAGCCGAATCCATGCGTAATGGCAACCGATGCGCGCAAACCCGTCGCGCGACCTGCTTCAATATCTGCGGGCAAATCACCTACAATTATTGCTTCTTTAGGCGTGACACGAAGCGTGTTGAGCGCAAAGAGTACTGGCTCTGGGTCTGGCTTTTGCTTAAGTGTGGTATTGCCCCCGACGATTACATCAAAAAGCCCGTGCAGTCCGTAAGATATAACAAACTCTTCAGCAGCGCGTGCCGAACTGACAACGCCCAACTTATAATCTTGTTCATGGAGGCGTTTTAGGGTTTTTGGTGCATTATCGTAAGGTTTAATTTTGCCGCACTCTGTTTTATATATTTCTCGAAAATAGTCTAGCATTCTTTGTTGTTTGTCTGACGGTGCAAGCTTTGCGAATAGGCGTGCCGATCCTGCATGAACTGCAGATACTACCGATTCCTTTGATGGAGTAGGCTCGTCAAAATGTTCGAAGGTCTTATTCATACAAAAAAATACGACGTCACGCGAGTCATGAATTGTACCATCAAGGTCAAATAGAATAGCTTTTATCATGAAGGCAGTATATCACTCGAGCTGCAATGAGCCTCTCAGTTTATTCCCATTTACGGATAAGCTTTGAGAATATACTCTAGCAATTCCGGAAAATCGTGTTGCTCTATAAAATGTCCTGCGTTCGGTATTTTATGTACTTCGGACTGGAGTCTTTGTGCAATAAATTCAAAATCTGCTTGTGAAATATACGGGTCGTTGTCTCCGTAGAATAAGGCGATCTTGCCTTGATTTTCCTTGATCATATCCCATTGCCATGGCGCTTCAAAATAACCACTTTGTTTTTCGAGTTCATCGTCAAGGTCCGTATAGCTTGGCGAAATAAGAATAGAGCCCTTGAGTTTGTTGTTCTCAGCAAAACGCATGGCAGCAACCGCTCCAGACGACCAACCAATGAGCACATCTTCGGCGCCAGCTTTGACGTGATTCTTTAAGAATGGAAGCCAATATTTTGACCGGGCGATAATCGAATCTGGCATAGTTTCAAAAAATGTCTCATAGCCATGTGATTCAAGTTGCTCTTTGAGCCATGGAGCCCAAGCGAATGACCAGTGTTCGGTACTGTTGCCGTGAATAAAAATAAAACGTTGACTCATAGCATCCCCACCTTTATGCCTATTTGACACACGCTCCATAGGTCGTTGTTAAGACACCTCATCCTTTTATAATACCAGCTTTGGTTAGAATAAGCGTTGCATAAGGTTGAGCTAGGGGCTCTAACTCTTAACAGGGGTGAGATTGCGTGCAAGCTTTACAAAAAGAAAAACAGCGGACTGAACGGACTGCTGCTTACAGATGTGATTTCGATATTGGTGCGCCTTATGCGACTTTATTTCAACCCTGTAAATTCTTGGAAGGATGTAATTCCGCCGTCTGAATAGGTGAATGCTCCGATGAACTCATGCGGATATGCTTCACTAATGTTGTGCTGACCAAAATCAATGCCCTGGTGACCAGCGTTTAATGCAGCCATCACGCCAGAGTGAGCAACAATAAGAAGTGTTGCGTCTTGGTGTTGAGCGTCTATTTCTGCAATTTCTTGAAAGACACGCTTTTGCATTTGGTCGAGTGATTCACCGTTTGGTGGCGTGTAGTGTGTGTCACGATCAAGCGCCGGATATTTCTGGTAGGCTTCGCTACTTGGCATATTTGCAGCATCGCCGTAGTTAACCTCACGCAGTCCAGGCCTACGGATAATTTCCTCAGTAAAGTTAAGTCCGCGAGCAATCACATACGCCGTAATAAATGCTCTACCCATGTCACTGGAGTATATGGCGTCTATCTTAGGTAATGCCTGAAGCTTTTTGAGCGCTGCCTGAGTAGGCTCGAGGCCTTTTTCGGTGAGTGCAGTGTCGATCCAACCGGAGAGCCGTTTTGCTTTGTTATTTTCTGTCTCGCCATGGCGAGCAATATAAAACCTGTTCATTCCGCGCTCCTTGCAGTTATTTGGCGTCACTACTATATAGAGGACGGCCAGCCGCCTGAGCGTAGCATGAAAAACAACACCTGTCAAAAACTACTTCAATAAAAGCAAACTGCCAGAAATGCTCATCACCACTGCCAATGCTATTCTTGCAAAACGCTCACCGTTCTTGATAGCAATATGAGTACCGAAGTGTCCGCCTATCCAAGCACCAGCAAGACTCGCAAAAGCAAGATTCCAAAGTATGAGGCCCTGAGGGGCTAGAATGACAAACAAAATTATAGCCTGCGCTAGTGCGCCATATCGCTTAGCGATGTTAGCTTCTACAGCCGTAAGACCCATACAGAATAACATCGGGATAAATAGCAAGGCCGCAAAGCCAGCACTAAAGAGGCCATTAGCAAACCACAAGAAAGCGTAGAGAATGTAGCCAAGTATCATGGCTTTTTGTGAACGCTCACCCGGAGCAAAGCCCTTCTTATTTATAAAAAGTGTCGGGATCATAAGCAGCACAAACCAGCCAATAAATGTGTGTGACACGTCTGCATAAACTTTTGGCAAAACAACCGTAGCGGTGATAGTAGCGAGGGCTGCTAAAATAAGAAGCGGCAGCATAGCTTTGCGTCGTACAAGCTCCTTGCCACGCGCCGCAAAAAGCGATCCACCCGAAAGCCCCAGCCCAATTACCGATCCGACTGCAATGTTCTGCTGTGGCGAAAGCCCTATGAGCAAGAAGTAAGGCGTCATGATAAACCCGCCACCTCCACCGCTCATGCCACTGAGGGCACTCGAAAGTAAAACGACAATAAACGTCAGTATATATTCCATATAATTTCCTTTTTAGAATTTGGTATCAGAAAAGATAGGGCGCTTTTGAGGGCGCAGTGAGCAATTCGCAAACGTATGCGATTCGCAGTCTCGATACCAATTAAGAGATATAGAAGTTAAGCACTTCTGTAGCTGGTTTATATTTTAGCATATACACTTTAAAAAGTCAATTTCCAGCTGGGCTGGAATAAAGATTATTACTCGCCTTAGTAGACTCTAACCCTCAATTTAACAGAGGTAAATTCATAGAAAAGCTCGTGAAAATAGAAAAAATGACCCGCGTTTTGCGGGTCATTTACAGGGATAGTCTAATTTGGTGCGGGTCAGGGGACTCTAACCCCTGGCCTCATCCTTGGCAAGGATGCGCTCTAAACAACTGAGCTAGACCCGCATAAAAAGTTAACACAGGCAATTATACATATAACCGGCGGTTGTTGCAAGCCCCTTGTATCAGATAAAACGCAAAAGTGCCCCCTCTATTCATTTAGGGGAGAGTATTGTACAATAGGGTGGCAAACGCCAGGTGGCGCCGTGGCGGAGTGGTTACGCAGAGGTCTGCAAAACCTTGTACACCGGTTCAAGTCCGGTCGGTGCCTCCAATTTGCATATGCAATAGTCCGCAGGGTTACTGTGGACTATTTTTGCACTCAATTGCTATACTAAAAGAGAAATAACCCTGGTACACCTATGAACCCCGATTATCAAAATGATCAAAACAGCGGCGCCGACAGTCGCCCGCAAAACGAGCAGCTCTTTACGCCGCGATACAGCGGCGCGGGCCAGCCGCAACAACCACCGGCCAGCGCTTTTCCGTGGCAGCAGAGCCAAGGTGGCGCGCAACCGACTCAACAACCAACGCAGCCGCAACAATCGGCGCCCGCTCAGCCCCAGTACCAGCAGCAATGGACTCAACCGCAACAACCACAAAACGCACCGCGCCCTCAGCAGCCTTCGCCAGGGATTGGTCCGCAATACGGCGGCCCCATGAATGAGCTTCCACCGCTTGCAGGCGCTAATGGCCAGCAGTTTCAGCCAGGCAAGCCTCATCGCAATATGAACAAACTAGTGATTGGCTTGCTCTCGACCGTAGCCGTAGTGCTCTTAATTGTCGGCGGTTTGGTTGCCTTCTCGCTTGTCAATAAAGAAAAGCAGAAGGAAGATGGCAAAGTTGTGCCAATCAGCTACGTCAATAACGATATTGCTAACCTCGCCAAGAACGGTAAATTAGACCAAGCCGGTGTCGCTAAACTCGACAAAACCGCGGCGTTTTACACGATATTTAAACAAGCGGCACAACAGCCAATTGTCCAGACTAAATGGGACGTGTACTACACCACAAACGACCAAGATAAACGTGGCCAGCAATTTACCGTATACAATGTAGGCGTAAATTATGACAGCAAGCAATTCTCGTACGCCGAAGACTCATATAGCACCATCGGTACCATCCAGAGTCGCTGTGTAGACGGCCAATTATATGTGTACAACAACAATAGCCTTTCAGTAGGAACGGGCTGGCAGCCGGCAAGCGATAGCTCTTCGTGCAAGTTCAACATTGTTACCACGCGTATGAACGATGGTATTAACACCGGTGGCCTTACCGAAAAGCAAGCAAACTCGTTTGTGCAGGCGATACATCAGGCGCAGGTGATTAAAGTGAATAGTGTGGCGGTAGAAACCAAGGGTAATGCTCAGTATCTCAAATTTGACGTAAACCTTACACCACGTAAGGCAGCCCAGGGTATTTACTGGGGCATGCAGAATCTGATGACTGCTTTTCAGTCTACTGGTTTAGATGCCGAAAAGCACCCCTACACCTACTTTGGCGCAGGTGCCGAAGGAATGCATCTGGTGTATTATGCTGATGCAGCAACGCTCCTGCCGGTATATTCGGTGGCAACATCCACCCCAACTTTTAACCAAAACGGCCAGGCCATCACACCGGATAGCTACAGCCATCGCTATGTTGAGTACGCTTTCCCGCAGCGGGTTACGCCGCCAACACTGGATAACTTTACACTCGCTAAGTTCAGCGCGTGGCCTGATCACTAGATTATAAATAGATAGTAAAAAAACGGCCTCTATGTAAGAGGTCGTTTTTAGGTGGTGGGCGAGGAGGGACTCGAACCCTCAAGGCTTTAAAGGCCAGCGGATTTTAAGTCCGCCGCGTATACCAATTCCGCCACTCGCCCATGTAGCAAGTTTTGCTACGCGTATTTTAACAGATTAGCTTAAACCGCGCTAGCATTAACTGTAAACTCGATACGCTAAAACTCAGGGTAAACGCCATTAGCCAAGTGCAGGTCAAAGGGGCCGCCCTGATGACAGGTTTTTGGTATGGTGTATGCCTTGCTTGACGGATGTTCTACCGAAAGCGCGGCGTAGTCGCGGGCGTAGCTGGCGGCTATCTTGGGGTCAGCACCCAGCGCCATCGCTACCTCTGCGGTGCGTTGCACAGCGTAACATTGCGTAATGCCTTCATCGTGCGCATCTTTGTGACTGATCTCGTGAGCTACGTGGCCCAGGGCAATCGCCCGATGCATGTAATCTTCTTCTGAACTGGAGTGGTCGGGATCTTTGGCAATTTCTTCAATAGTGTTACAGGTTTCTGGGCTAATGCGCACAAAACGCAAAAAACGGTTTCCGTCGCGGTTGCCGCTCAGAGAAACACATTTTACAATGGCGTTGTCTTTAAATACTGTGGCGTCAATGTGCTCGATACGCTCTTCGGGCGGTGTCTTAATACCCTGGTTATGATCCCAGGCCATTTGAATAAAGTCGCCGGTGGCCTGCATTGTTGCAGATTTTTCGTACGCAGCGTGGAGGGGCATGGTAGCGGCGGCGCCCAGCGCAAAACTAGACAGTACCAGAATATTGCGGCGTGTCTTTGGTTTGCGGTGCTTGTTCTCGGCTGTCGGCACCACCTCAGCGGTGCGTCTGTGTCTACCTGCCATAACTTGATTATATTATCATAAAACAGCGTAAATGTCAATGAATAGCCATAAGCATTAATGCTGCAAATAAGCTGGAAAAATGAGGTAAAAACTGCTATTATTTGCTCAAAAGCTCTTAATACAAGAAAGTGCGGTATAAAATGGCCAAAGAACAAGCCAAAGCCGAAGTAAAAAAAGATTGGATGGGCGCTGTTGAGGCGTATTCAACCGCTATGGAGCGGATTCGCCAAAATGCACAGCCGCTTTTTGCATTCGCTGCTATTTATGCGGTGGTTGTCCTTATTAGTGTTGCAGCCCAGGGCGGCAACAAGGGGGGTGATTACAACTCGCTCGAATCGTTAGTAACGTTCTTCTTTTTAGTATCTATACCTCTGTATGGCTTGTCTATTGCCGATCAGCGCTCGATGTCGGTAAACGAGTTTTTGCGCCCACGACCAAAGTTATTCATCGCTCTGCTGGGTTTGATTATTCTAAACTTCTTTATTGCAGCCGGCTCGCTTTTGCTGCTTATTTTTCCTATTATCTGGACGTTGGCGTGGTTTTACATGGCAACATTCATCCTTGTGGACAAAAAAGTTGGCCCAATTGACGCCCTAAAGCACAGCAAAATCCTAGCTAAAGGCCACATGGGTAAAGTGTGGGGCATTGTTGGCTTTGGCGTAGTATTGAACATTGGTGTAAGCATTTTGAGCAGCTTTTTGTCGGGTTACATCAAAGTGCTCTTCGACGCTATTGCGGTGACCACACTGTTGCTGTGGATCGACTCGGCTAGCGCTCTCTTATATCGTTATATGCAACGTCACGCTGTTACCGAAGTAGCTACCCCCGAAGAACGATAGTGGCCAAGAGGGGCGACATCCGCTATACTAAGAATATGAAGACCAACGCGATCTGTCTGTCTATGCGCATGATGCCCCAGCGGGCATAGATTTCTTTTACTTGGTTACTATTCTTTGTTCAAATAAATTAGGTACACTATACACATGAATTACTTTGTCACCACCTCTATTCCGTATGTTAACGGCGAGCCACACTTAGGCCATGCGCTGGAGTTTGTAATGGCCGATGTGTTGGCGCGTAATGCCCGCAAGCGGGGCGACACTACTATCTTTAGCACCGGATCAGATGAACATGGCAGCAAGATTGCGCAAAAGGCGGCCTCTTTGGGTGTAACGCCCACGCAATTGGCCGACCAAATGAGCGCCAAGTTCCTAGATCTTACCAAACAGCTTAGCATTAGCAACGATCGTTTTATCCGTACAACCGACAAGCCACACGAGCAGCGGGCGCAGCTTATCTGGAAGGCCCTGGAGCATGATATTTACAAAGCTTCGTACACTGGTTGGTACGATGTAAAAGAAGAAGAATTTGTACCCGAAGCCAAGGCTGATCCGGCTCGTATGCAGCCTGACCATCCGCAGGCCTACCAAAAACTTGAAGAAGAAAATTACTTCTTTAAATTGAGCAAATACACCGCACGTATCCGGGAGGCAATTGAAACAGGCTCCTTTAAGATCGTTCCCGAAACCCGTAAAAACGAAATTCTGTCTGTGTTGCACGAAGGCCTTGAGGATATCAGTATTTCGCGGCCAAAACACAAGCTGGACTGGGGAATTCCGGTTCCCGGGGACCCTAATCAGGTTATGTACGTGTGGTTTGAGGCTCTTATGAACTACATTACGGTGCTTGGCTACCCGGAACACAACGATTTTAAGGAGTTCTGGCCAGCTAACGTGCAGGTTATTGGTAAAGATATTCTGCGTTTTCATGCTGCAATTTGGCCTGGTATTCTTATGAGCTTGCAGCTACCGTTGCCTCAGCAGCTGTATGTGCACGGTTTTGTAACGACCAACGGCGAAAAAATGAGTAAATCAATCGGTAACGTCGTTTCTCCTTACGAAATCATCGAAAAGTACGGCAGCGAAGCCTTCCGTTACTACTTTTTGCGGCATATCCCGAGCTACAACGACGGTGACTTTAGCTGGGAGCTTTTTGATAAAGCCTACAACAACGAACTAGCCAACGAACTCGGCAATGCATTGCAGCGCACCGCCGCGATGATTATGAAGTATCAGAACGGTATGATTGGCAGCGTGCCCGAGGCATCTCACGACAGCGAGCCAATTACCGAAGCCATTGAAGCTTGCCGTTTTGACCGTGCTCTAGACGAGATATGGAATCAGGTGCGTGGCCTCAACCAGTATATCGACGAGACTAAGCCGTGGGAAATTGCCAAGCGCAAAGACGAAGCTCATTTGCAAGAAGTTCTTTCATACCAAGTGAGCTGCTTGCTCGAAATTGCTGATTTACTCGAGCCATTCTTGCCTGACACAGCCGCACAAATTAAGGCTGTATTTATAGAAGGTGTCGTGCGGCCAATCCCTGGCACACTCTTTCCGCGTCACGATCAAGAAGCCACAAAGTAGGGCGCTTATGCAGCTAACAGACACGCATTGTCATATTCACGAAAGTGGCGACATTAGTGAGGGCGACACCGATCCGACCCGGCAAAGATGGTTTAAACTCGGCAATCTGCCGCCTCAAGAGCTAGCTAAGCGGGCGCGTGAACAAAATGTGTCACGATTGATCTGTGTTGGCTGCACACTTGCGGACAGTCAAAAAGCAATTAGTTTTGCACAGACCCAAGAAGGTGCGTGGGCGAGTATTGGCTTGCATCCGCACGAAGCAAAGCGCTATGCAAGCGACCAAGAGGCGCTGGACACCTTTGCAGCGCTAGCCGCACAGCCAAAAGTGGTGGCGGTGGGCGAGTGCGGACTAGACTACTTTTATAACAATTCTCCCGCACCGCAGCAGGCAGCAATGCTACGATTCCAAATAGAGCTGGCGCTGCGCCATAACTTGCCAATGATCTTTCACGTACGAGAGGCTTTTGACGATTTTTGGCCCATTTTTGACAGCTACAAAGGTATACGCGGTGTTATTCACAGCTTTAGCGCCACGCAACAGGATCTAGCTGAGATTCTTAAGCGAGATCTGTATGTTGGGCTCAACGGCATCATGACATTTACTAAAAATGAGGAGCAATTGGCCGCTGCTAAAGCTGTGCCGCTCAACCGCTTACTCCTTGAGACTGACGCGCCATTCTTGACACCAGCGCCAGATCGTGGTACCATTTGTGAGCCTAAGCACGTGCGAACTGTAGCTGAGTACTTAGCTAAGTTACGGGGTGAATCGTTGGAGGCAATCGCTCAGGCGACCACCCACAACGCACAAGTGCTGTTTGATTTATAAAGAGGTAGCATGAATCTTTTTGCACGCAACACCAGTCGCGAACGCATCAATCAGGCTCAGAGTTCTGAGCCGCATGTAGCCCGGAGAGCAGTCCGGTATGCTGCCGCAGATAACGCCCAAGCCGCTTTACAGCGTCAATTCCCTGGCGTTTCGTTTATTCCATCTCAACAACAGTCTGCAACAACGCAGCAGGTTGGCCAACAGGCCACCCTTCAGTCTGTAGGAGTCCAGCGCGATGACACTGCTCAAGCTGCTTAGCGGTCTAACCCGTGACGACGAACGTCGCCAGGAGATGTACCGTAATCTAATCCGCCAAGAGGCAAAGATCGGTGGACATCTGTTTGGCCCTGTTGCTGCTGGTGGTCGCCGAGAGTTCTTTTGCCTTGATGAATATACCTGGGTGTGGCACGAAGAATGGACCGATCAAGCTGGTCGCCGTCACGTGGTAACGACGCGTTACGATGTGCGCCCGAACGGCATTCTTAAAGCTCAAGACGATCGCCCTTACCAATATATTGGTGTTGACGAAGCCAAAAAGCTCTTTCAGGCGGTTTCTTTGTACAACAAACAGGTTGATGCCGAACTCTACGCAATTGCAGCGTAGAAGTACTACGGTAAACCGAGTATAATACGCTACAAATGAACACCAACGCCATCTATCTGGATTATGCGGCCGCTACGCCTTTAAACGAAGGTGTATTTCAGGCTATGCAGCCTTATTTTTCGGACCAGTTTTTTAACCCGTCTGCAACTTACTTGGCAGCCCAAGCGGTACGAAAAGACGTCGCCCAGGCGCGGGCGCGTATCGCCCATTGGCTAGGATCCCGCCCGAGCGAGGTAGTGTTTACGGCTGGTACAACTGAGGCGAACAATCTTGTGATTCACGGTGTTATGCGCCAATTCCCTGAGGCAAATATCGTGGTAAGCGCCATTGAACACGATTCTATATTGGAACCTGCCGCCCAATATAATTGCCGCCAAGTTGCGGTAAATAAAGACGGTATTGTCAGCCTAGCGGATTTACAAAAGGCCATAGACGACAACACTGTTCTGGTAAGTATAATGTATGCCAATAATGAAGTAGGGGTCATTCAACCTTTGCCGGCTATAAGCCACACTCTTGCCGCCATCCGCGAAGATCGCCAGGCGCGTGGTGTGTCTTTGCCGTTGTATCTGCATACCGATGCCGCCCAGGCGGCTGGGTACCTTGACGTGCATGTTGCACGGCTTGGCGTGCAGTTTATGACTATCGGCGGCGGCAAAATATACGGACCTAAGCAAAGCGGCGCGCTCTTTGTGCATGCCGGTGTGCAATTGGCACCACAGGTTTTAGGTGGTGGCCAGGAGCGCGGCATGCGCAGCGGCACCGAGAACGTTGCGGGTTCTATTGGCTTGGCTCAGGCACTTGATATGGTGCAAAAGATGCGCCACGAAGAACTGGCCCGTTTACAGCTTTTGCAAAAAAGGTTCCTAGATTTGTTGGCCGAGGCGATTCCGCAAGCGGTACTTAATGGTTCGCGGCAGCATCGCCTTGCTAACAATGTACACATTACCATTCCCGGCCAAGATAACGAACGGCTGTTAATGGCTCTAGACGAAGCCGGTGTTATGTGCGCTGCTGGTTCGGCATGCAGCGCAAGCAGCGAAGAACCGTCTCATGTTTTGCGGGCGCTCGGCTTAAGCGAAGCCGAGGCGCAAGCCAGTTTACGCTTTACCATGGGCCAGGGAACAACTGAAGCACACATCGAAAAGACCGTTCAGGTCTTGGCTCAAATAGTGTCGTAAAAAGTGCCTATTCGACTGGCCTGTGCGCCAGCTTTTGCGCTATACTAGAACTAATGTTTAAGCGTAAGCGTTTAGCTGAATATACCTTGCTGTGCCTGGGCTTGCTGCTTTTTGTTGTTTTTATGGCCAAGGCATTCGCACAAAATGTCACGCAAGGCTACCAGAGTGATAGTTCGCTACAGCCCGGCATGATTGTCCGGCTGGTTGCTGGTAATGCCGGTAAGATTGAGCCGCTTACCCAGTCGAGCGAGACTGAGATGCTTGGCGTGGTTGTAGCTTCTAGTGAAGCTCCTGTTTCACTTTCGAGCGATGTAACTAAGCAGCAGACCTACGTGGCAACCAGTGGTCAATACGACGTGTTGGTAAGTAACCAAAACGGTGTAATCAAAAATGGCGATCTGGTAACTATTTCGTCTTTGGACGGTGTAGGCATGAAGGCTGATGCAGTGCACCAGGTTATTCTGGGTAAAGCTGTAGAGACGTATGACGGAACAAGCGCTGCGCAAAGCACGGCCGAGCTTAAAACTTCCGGAGGTAGCCGCACGGTCACCATTGGGCGCATTAAAGTAAATATTGATGTCGCTCACAACCCGGAATACCAGCCGGTAACTGCCGAAGCTGGCGTGCCTGGCTGGTTGGCCTCCGCAACACAGGTTGTTACTGATAAGCCAGTTGGTCCGGCTCGCATTTATGCCAGCCTTATTATTGTGCTGGTATGTACGCTTATTACCGGTAGTTTGCTATATGCTGGCGTTCGAACCAGCCTTACTTCAATTGGCCGCAATCCGCTGGCCCGAAAGTCTATTGTGCGCAATTTGCTTCAGGTAGTGCTCATCTCGTTAATTATTTTCACAATTGGCCTGATTGCGGTATATTTAGTATTGAGGATTTAAAGCGCTTAAGGCTTAAATAGGTGGGTGCAAACATTACATGACGCTAGGGTGGCTGCTACTAATTGTAAGCTTTACATGGGCCGGAGGGCTGGCTTTTATCTATGTAATCGTCAAGCTCAACAGAGTTTCTAAAAGGCAGGGCGAGCATAGCGGTCTTAGCGCATCCGCGCAAGCTGCCGCCGAAGAAGATGTAGAGCATATTTTTAACCAGGAATTTCGTGAGGAGTTACGTAACCGCGGACGTTTACACTTTGAGAAGATTTTGGGCGAAAATGCGATGTTTTTGCAGCAGGATTTACGCCTTACTACCTCACAGCTCAACGATTATATGAAGCAGGAGATCAGCAAGGAGCTTAAAGAGGCGTTTGCTAACTACGAAAGCGCCATCGGCGACGCCAAACAGCTGGCTGTAGAGTCTATCGAAAAGACTAAAACGGCTATTGATGAGCAGCGTACGGCTATGGGCGTGCAGCTCGAAAAAGATATTTCTGCCGAAAGGCTGCGTCGTATCAAACTGTTTGAGGAAAATATGGCCCAAACAGTTAATCATTATATTTTTGAAGCAATTGGCAATCAGATTGATCTAAACGACCAATTGGAATACATTCTGGGCGAGCTTGAGGCTAATAAGCAGGCTATAATCGAGGATATTCGCAGTGGATCCTAATAGTGCAGCGCCAGTAGTTACTCAAACGGGCGGGCAGTTTGTACTTCCGCCACAGCTATATAGTCTGGTCGAGATCCATCGCGTGCAGCGCGAACTTGAGGCTATCGAAGAGGCGCTGCGCCAGCAGCAAACCCGTGCTTCGCTTGCAGGAACGCCGCTGGCTGATATGCAGCCAAGCGAGCTACTGCAAGACTTGGCGGCTCAGAATCACTATGCCATAACGGACGCCGCTAACCGCCAGCAACTTATTTCTAACCTAAGTGCTGTTGCCGAGAAAGCACCTATCATTCATGTGGGGCTGGCCGCCGATCCGCCCACATCATTTGTGGTGGCTATTACACACTGGTTGCGAGCCAATGTGCACCCTCTGGTTTTGGTGCGCATAGGATTGCAGCCATCAATCGCCGCAGGTTGCATCATTCGTACCACCAATAAAGTGTTTGACATGAGTTTACGCCACCGATTTGAACAGAATACCGATAAACTTATCCAGGCACTCAGTGGAGCTAAGCAGTGAGCGGCAGCCGGCACTTTGACAAACTCGTTGAGAGCGGCAAGCCCGTTGGCGAAGTTATCGCCGTAGAGCGTTTTTTGGTGCGTGTTAAGGGCCTCCAGCCAACTAACGTTCACGCGCTTGTATTATTTGATGATGGTAGCAAGGGATATGTGCACCACATTTACGAAGATCATGTTATTGTTCTACATTTGGGGCTTACGCCAGTGCATGTAGGCGCCGTGGTGGTTGTGCAGCACGATCAGTTGGTGGCAAAAGTCGGTAAAGACTTTATTGGACGGGTAGTTTCGGTTACTGGCGACCCGCTCGATGGCAAGGGGCCAATTGCTGCCGATGGGGTGTGGCCGGTGTTTAACGCCGCGCCGCTTCTGTATGAACGGGAGGCACTTGATACCCAGCTCGAAACGGGAGTTACTGTCGTAGACACACTTTTTCCGCTCATGCGCGGACAGCGTATTGCGATTTTGGGGGATGGCAAGTCGGGCAAAACGGCTCTGGCAACGCAGCTTACGCTCAACCAAAAAGACTCTGATGTCACCGTTGTGTACGTGCTTATTGCTAAGCGCCGCAGCGATGTGGACACCCTGTTAAGTCGTTTGCACGCCGAAGATGCCCTCAAGAATGCTATCGTGGTAGTCTCAACTATGTCGGACTCGCTTATTATGAGTTATCTGGCCCCCTACGTAGCGTGCAGTATGGCCGAATATTTGTGGCAAAAAGTCGGCCAGGACTGCATGATCGTGTACGATGATCTCACCGCTCATGCGCATACGTACCGCGAAATTGCCCTCCTTTCGGGAATGTCCCCGGGGCGTGATTCGTATCCGGGTGATATGTTTTATGTGCATTCATCGTTGCTAGAAAGGGCAGGTAAGCTCAATCGTAACCACAAAACATTAACCAGCATACCGTTAGTATTTGCGGCGAGCGGTGATATTACAGCCTTCCTGCCAACAAACGTTATGTCTATTACCGATGGGCAGTGGATTTTGGACATGGGTATTTTTCGCGATACTATGCGCCCCGCAGTCAGTGTGGGATTGAGTGTTTCGCGTGTTGGTGGCCGAGGCCATGACAGCCGCCAAAAGGCGTTAAGCGGCCAGATGTTTGAGGCACTGACAACCTACGCCCAGGCGCAAGAGTTTGCGCACTTTGGTTCCGAGCTGGCGGTAAGCGCCAAGAATGATTTGCAGCGCGGAGAAATGCTCTATAAGTTGCTTAATCAGACGCCAAACGAGCGCTACAGCCTTATGGCACAGGCGCTAATGCTTGATATTGCGCTTCATTTACAAGATGGCGAAACGCTCAGTATTGAGAATCTTAAGGCGCATGCCAAAGAAGCTGCAGCCAAAATGACCAATGATAAAGACTTCGACAAAGTTCGCGACCAGGTAAAAGCACTAAGCCTTATGGAGGCTAAACGATGAGCCGCCTGCAGCAAGTAGCTGCCCGAAAAGCGGCAATGAGCACTATCGTGAGCCTCACAAGTGTTTTTGAAGGCTTGGCTAGTATGCGCATTGCGCAAACAAAGAACCAGGTGCTACAGTCGCAACAGTTTTTTGATGAGCTTTGGGGTATGTATTCGCAAATTCGTGTTGATAACCTATTTCGGTTCGGCCGTTCAAGCAAAGAAGAAGTTATCGAGAAGAAGCTATTTATTGTCATTACGGCCGAGGGCGGCTTTAGTGGTGATATCGACCAAAAGCTTATTGCGGAGATGCTTAAAACCTATCGCCCCGAGCAGCACGACATTATTGTCATTGGCCACCATGGAGCGTTGCAGCTTATTCAGGCTGGTGTAATTTTTAAGAAGTATTTTGCCCTACCTTCGCGTGATAAGAATATTAACGTACAGCCGCTGGTACGCGAAGTTCGTAAGTATAAAAGCACTGTAGTGTATTACCAAACCTATGTTTCGCTTATGGTGCAAAATATCAAAAGCATTGAGTTAAACCGCGCGGTGCAGGAGCGTGGGAGCCAGGCAGCAAAGGTCGAAGATGTGATTAGCGAAGCGACCTATATTTTTGAGCCATCAGTTATCGACGTTATGGCGCACTTGGAGCGTTCGATGATGGAAATCGCCCTCAGCCAGGTTATTCTTGATTCAAAGCTGGCACAATATGCCAGCCGTTTTAGGGCAATGAGCATGGCTAACGAAAAAGCAGACGAGTGGTTTAAAGACCTCACACTCCAATATAACCGCACCAAGCGTCGAACGCAGGATGAGCGCTTGAAAGAAATGATCAATGGCCTAAGAAAGACCAGGGGGGCATAATGAATCAAGGCACTATTCGGACCGTAAGAGACTTGCTGGTAGGCGTGCTGTTTGATGGTGATAGCCCCGAAGTGTACGAAATTGTCATGGTTGAGGGCATTAATGTTCCTCTTTTGGTGGATAGTTTACAGCCTGGGGGCCTGGCACTTTGCTTGAATATCCAGTCTGATTTGCGTTTGCAAAAAGGCATGCGCGTGGTGCGCACCCGCAGAAGCGTAGAGGTGCCGCTTTCGGAGAAGATGATAGGCCGCGTGGTGGACGCTCTGGCTATGCCACTCGATGGTCAACCCCCACTGGATCTTAAGAATCTTGAAACGCGCAAGATTTTTCGTACGCCAGAACGGAGCGAGAGCTTTACTGCTAAGGCAGCAGAAATACTTGAAACCGGCATTAAGGTTATCGACTTTTTTGCACCCTTCGTAAAAGGCCGCAAAGTGGGTATTGTTGGTGGTGCTGGTGTGGGTAAAACGGTGCTTACCATGGAGCTTATCCATAATGTGGCACAGAGCGGCTCGGGACTCAGCTTTTTTACAGGTATTGGTGAGCGTATCCGCGAAGGCCACGAACTGTACGAAACGCTCAAGGAGCGCGACCTGCTCAAAAATACCTGTATGTTCTTTGGCCAGATGAACGAGAATCCTGTTCGTCGTTCGCTCATCGCTCTTAGCGCCGTAACCTTGGCTGAATATTTCCGCGACCAACACAAAAAAGATATTCTATTCTTTGCTGATAATATGTACCGTTACGTGCAGGCTCGAAATGAGGTGGCAACTATGCTTGGCCAGGTCCCATCAGAGGGCGGCTATGAGCCAACTATCTTTTCCGATGTAAAGCTTTTGCAGGACCGCTTAAGTTCAACAGATAACGGCTCAATTACAGCCGTGCAGACTATTTATGTGCCAGCCGACGATATGAGCGACCCGGCAGTACAAATGATCCAGCACGAGCTAGACTCAGTCATTGTCTTAAGCCGTGCAGTTGCCGAGCAGGGCATTCGCCCGGCGGTTGACCTGCTGCATACGACTTCTTCGCTGCTGACGCCCGAAATAGTCGGTGAGCGCCACTATGTTTTAAGCGTCCAGGTACAGGCACTATTGCAAAAACACGAGTCTCTTAAACCGATCATCGCAATTATTGGTGAGAATGAGCTTTCGCCGGCAGATAGGGCAGATTATGCCAAGGCCAAGAAGCTTATTGAGTATTTCTCGCAGGATATGTTTGTTATGGAAGATCTTAATGGCAAGCCTGGTGAGTTTGTCGCCCGCGACCAAATGCTAAAGGGTATTGAGGAGATTATCGTATGACGGCTATGCGAACCGATGCCTCCACTGGAGAGCTGCGCGAAGTTCCAGATAAGCCGGCTGCTCCTGCCAAGAATAGCTCCGGTAAGCCGACCATGCGTATTAAAGTTCATTCGCCATTTAAGACCTATTTTGACGAAGATGGCTATAGTATTTCGGCAGTCAACGCAACTGGCCCATTCGATATCTTGCCCAAGCACCATAACTTCTTAACCCTGCTAAGTCCTTGTGAAATGAGTATTCAGGGAACGGTGGGCGACGAGCGTCGTATCCGGATATCGGGTGGCCTTATGCATGTTAAGGCAGATAAAGTCACCGTGTTCTTGGATATTTAATCGAGAATGATATAGTCAAAGCCAAATGTCTGACTGGCTGGCGGGGCATTGGCGGTGCATACGCTAAAACTGCTAGACGAGCGATTTACGTAAAAACTCAGTGCGCCCGCCGAAGCGCCTATAGGTGTTACGGCGACATGAGGTGTGCCCGAAAAGGCAGTAGAAAAGTTTATTGTGGCAAAGCAGCCGGCGCCTGGGCCACCACCGGTTTTAATAGTAATTGAACCTGCGGTATCGGAGCCACTCAGCGTCGCGGTTCCGCCGCTCCCCAGGGCCGTGCCTTGTGCAATGCCTGGTATGGATCCGCCTGCGGTAATGTGTTTGGTAACTACAAGGTCACCATTAAGCTGCAAGGCGCCCGTGGTCACTTGGGTGGCCGAAACATTCCCGTTAAAACTACTGTTACCCGTAACATTGACACCGCTTTTGGCGGTAAGTACGCCCTGAACAGTTGCGGCGCCGGTAATTCCCACGGTCGAAGCCTGAATCTGATTAAAAGTGCTCGATCCGGAAACGGTAATGCCAGGTAGCGCCAAGGCGCCATTGACGCGGATAGTGCCAGCAACCTCCAGATCATGACGCATCAGAACCGTGCCATCAAAAATTGCGTTCGACTCGATGTTTAGGGTTTGCTTAGAACTACCAATTGTTGAGTCGCTGCTTGCCAACTGTTTTAGTTCCGACTCACTCAGACCTTGCGTGTTTATAGTATTGCTGGTGGTCTGGGACTTTTCTTTAATACTAAAAAATATAACCACACCTGCCACTACCAAGATAACCAAAATAAAGAGCAAAAGGTAGATATTAAAACGTTGCCAAATGCGCTTATAGAAAGGCGGTTTAGGCATAGGTGCATCAGGGGTAATAGAACTGCTTTCTAGGGTGCTGAGGCTCGGGTCGCTGGTGATAGGAGAAGAGGCGGTAACAACAGACGAGTCCTGCGGCGACTGACGCTCCAGGGAACTGCTGTCATTTTCTTGGTCGGTTTGTAGTTGGGTTGGACTCATTGCGTTATAAAAGCTTTAGTACTATCATACAAGATTCTGCCCTAAAAACGTAAACGGATTGTCTTTGCTGCCATAATGCGGCACAATAATTATATGCAACGGGTAGCTTTACGCGCACTCATATTCGCACTTACTTTGGGGGTGCTTGCTTTTGCTTTGCCTGCTTCCGCGCAGCAAGCGACCTCTACAAATTATGGCGTTGATGAAGTATATTTTGGTGCCGGCGGCGAGTTAAACGCCTGTTCTTCGAGTTATTGCTCCAAGCAATCTGCAGGTGAGACAGCTGTTGGTAAAACCTCGTCTACAAACTATTCTGCCCAGGCCGGTAACAACACAAACCGTAATCCGTATCTGGAGTTTACCGTCACTGGCGCAGCCACAGACTTGGGTGTATTAACAACAGCAAGCGCTAAAGTGTCTACTGCCACGTTCTCGGTAAAAACGTATCTTGCCGGCGGCTATGTAGTGCAGACTGTTTCCGATCCGCCCACAAGCGTTTTGCCTGGCAATCCCACGTTGCAGCCACTTGCTACACCTACGGCGTCAAGCCCCGGAACGGAGCAATTCGGCATTAACCTGGTTGCAAATACAAGCCCTACGACATTCGGTGCTGACCCTATTCAAGTGCCAGATAGCACGTTTAGTTATGGTAGTGCAGCCAGCGGCTATAATACCGCGAACCTTTTTAAGTACGTTAAAGGTGACACGGTAGCGCAATCAACGCAAAGTAGCGGCGAAACCGATTACACCGTTTCGTACTTGTTCAATATATCGAATGTTACCGATGCCGGCGAGTACACTTTTAATCATGTACTGGTAGCCACCTCAACATACTAGGCGAGGTGTGGAAAAAGATGCACAGATTACTCTTGAGTTACAGGCATAAGCGTGATAACATCGCAGTAGTACATATATAGTAGCTCTAATAAATACAGCGGAGATGCCAGAGATGAAAATAAAAATACATTACGTAAAAAAGTCAGCATACGGCTTAGCAGCGTTTGCGCTATCGCTGGCAGGCTTGCTTTCGGTTTACAGTTTGCAAGCGGCCGCCGCACAGGTTACGTCACGTAGCATAACTATGAGTAGTTCAACGTCAGGCGCAACAAGTACCTCGTATAACGTTAAGTTTACAACTGCTACCACCAGTACAATTCAGGGTATTGTGGTTGATTTTTGTGACGAAACACCTTTAGTTGGTGACGCTACTTGTACAAAGCCAACGGGTTTCTCTGTAGGTACGCCAAGCGTTACGGTAAACTCCGGACTTTCTGGCACATGGACAGCCGGCCAGCTTAACACAAACCGCACACTAACGCTTACTAATGCATCTGGCGGTAGTGTTTCTGCTTCGACCGCCGTTGACTTTACACTAACAACCGCGACCAACCCGTCAACAGCTAACCACACTTTTTATGCTCGTATTCTGACCTATGCCACAACTGGGGGCGCAACTGGCTACGTTGCTGGTACAGAAGGTTCCTACGTTGACTATGGTGGCATTGCTTTGTCTACTGGCACAGACATTGTTATTACGGCCCGCGTTATGGAAAGCCTCTCCTTCTGTGTATACAATTCAACGTGTGGTGATAGCCCCAACTTTACGCTTGGTCACGGAGGCAACACAGTTTTGGATACCACGGCTGTTGATACGGCAACGGCTAACTTCAGCCTTTCAACCAACGCTCAAAGTGGGGCAGCGGTTTATCTAAAGGGCGATACACTCGTTAGCGGCTCTAACAATATCGATGCTGCCGGTGCTTCGGCTGTCGCTTTTGCGGCTGGCACCGAAAAGTTTGGTCTGCGCGTTTCTACTAGCGGTACTAACATCACAGCCGTCGCTCCATACAATGGCGCGTCAAACAACTATGGGCTTGATACAACCGCTACAACCAGTACGTATGGTGATTCATTAGCGACGTTGAGCGGTCCAACCAACAGCTCGATCTCTACGTTAACGTATGCTGCTACGGCTTCAAACACTACCGCAGCCGGTATTTACACCGCTACGCACCAGTTAATCGCAACAGGTACCTTCTAAGGCGTACCGAATGGGGGCCAGGGGCTTCGCCAGGCTTGGTTTGCACGCTCCTCGGCTCGTTCTGGTCGGTATATTGGCCTTGCTCCTTATGGGAGTGGGGCCTTTCTTTGTGCCGCGAGTATTTGGTGCCCAACTGACCGCCCGCAGTTTACAGTTGAGTGATAATAAACCAGGGGTAAATAACGTTATTTACCGCACCGGGTTTACGGTGGCAACGGGTGGTAGCATCGGCTCTATGCGTATTCAATTCTGCTCTAACTCAGCGCTTATCGAAGATCCGTGTACCGCCCCATATGGCTTCGATGCTCTTAATGCCCAGCTAGAAAGCGAATCAGGAGTGAGCGGCTTTATTATTTCTGGGCCTGATTCTACAGTTAACGAGATTGTTCTCACACAAGCTCCGTTGGGAACGGTTCCTGCTGGACCCGTGTCTTTTACCTTTAGCCATATTATGAACCCGGCTGATGCTGGATCGTATTATGTAAAAGTCTTTACCTACACAAGCTCTGATGGATCGGGATCGCCCGTTGACTTTGGGGCTATGGCTTTTCCGATAAATGGTGGATACGACGTGAGTGCCGAAGTGCCTCCGTATTTGCTTTTTTGCCAAGGAGTAACAATTACCGGCTTTAACTGCTCAACCGCGCAAGGTGATTTAGTGAGCGTTGGCGAGCTAAGCGCGGCGACTACCAGTACCGGCACGTCGCAGATTCTTGCAGCCACGAATGCTTCAAGTGGCTATGCGATATCGGTAAGCGGCGGCACGATGACCTCTGGAAATAATATCATTCCGGCAATGACCGGTCAGGCATCGCAAAAAGGTACCAGTCAATTTGGCATTAATTTGCGTGCCAATAACGAGCCGGTAGTAGGCCAGGATGTTGATGGTGCAGGTACAGCAACGGTCCGACCAAATTATAACCAGCCAAATATCTTCAGGTTTACCGACGGTGACACTTTGGCGTCGGGGAGTGGAGTGCAGGATTTTCGTAAGTATACGATAAGCTACATTGTGAACGTGGCAAGCGGACAGACGCCGGGTGTTTATTCTACAACGCTAACCTATATTTGTTTGGCCACGTTCTAGAGCATATGGTAGTATAAGCATTAGCAAGTAAGGGGATATGTAATTTGTTATGAAACGGAAACGACTCTTTTCCTTCGGGGCACTCGTAATCGCTGTCTTTTCACTGGTAATTGGTGTAGCGTCACCGGTTTTGGCTGCCTCAGGTCAGGGAGGAAATGCATTGCGCATATCGCCAGTCCGCACCGATACAGAAATTGCTCCAGGCAGTAGTAAGACTACCGAGGTATATGTCGAGAACCTTACAACTGAGCCGGCAGTTCTTCACGCTATTGTGAACGACTTTGTGGCTAGCAAGGACGAAAGTGGCACGCCAAGCATTATTCTGGACGAGAATAAGTCAGCGCCCGTACGCAGTCTTAAGCAATACGTTGCGCCTATAGCCGACTTTACGCTACAACCAAGCGAGCGCAAAATGATCCCAGTTGTTATATCGATTCCGAAAGGCGCAGATGCAGGAGGATATTTTGGGGCTGTGCGTTTTGCACCTGCGAGTAATAATGCAAACAAAATGCTGACGTTGTCGGCAAGTGTCGGCTCGCTCTTTTTGATAAAGGTACCTGGTGAGCTTAAAGAAGAAGCCTCTATATCCAGTTTCGAGATTCGTCGTAATGATATGGTGATGTTAAGCCCAGTACTCACGTCTAAAAAAGATTTGAAGGGTGTGATTCGTGTTCAAAATAATGGCAATGTGCAGTTGCAGCCATATGGTAAAGTGCTTCTTAAGAAGGCCGGGAAGGTAGTAGCTACCTACGAGATAAACAATGAGCAGCCTCGCGGCAATGTTTTGCCCGACAGTATCCGCCGTTTTGAATTTAATCTTGATAAACTCGGTTCTTTTGGTAAATACACGCTTGAGGCCAACCTGGGATATGGATCCAAAGGGCAATTACTTACAGCAACAAAGACTTTCTATATGATTCCGGTGGGTGCCCTGATTGCCGTAGGCGTTATTGTGGTGGCGATTGTCGTAGCCATCTTTGTTCTGCCAAGAATGATTAAGAATTACAATGCTCGTGTGATCCGTAAGGCTACCGGCGGACGCGGTAAAAAGAAATAAACAATAGTTCTTCTGGTGTTGGTGTATATTGCTTAAGGCTAGGTAAACGCGGTACAGTATATAGCAGATGAAACGTTTTATACTGCACGCCTCGGCTCTTGCTGTAACGCTCCTTTGTTTAATTGCTGCGCCGGTCGCACAGGCCGCCGCTCCAGCGCCAGAGAATCCAAAGTCTGGGTCGGTGGGCGTAACGGGCACTTTGCCCAGCGCGCCGCCCCAGACTGCTCCAACTATTACTTCGCCAACAAGCGGACAAACTTTTACAAGTATCCCTATATCAGTATCGGGTCTTTGTACGAGCGGGTTACTCGTTAAGGTTTTTAGTAACAATGTATTCCTCGGCTCGGCCTTGTGCGCTAATGGTAGCTATCGGGTGCAAATAGATTTGTTCTCTGGGCAGAACGACCTGGTGGCTCGAGTATATGACGAGCTTGACCAAGCCAGTCCGGACTCAAATATTGTCCGTGTTACCTTTAATGACCAACAATTCAACCCAACAGGCGGTCAACTACTGAACCTCACGAGCGACTATGCGCGCCGGGGTGCAAATCCAGGAGAAGTGTTAACATGGCCTATCATCCTCAGCGGAGGAACCGGCCCATACGCCATTAGTATTAACTGGGGCGATGGTAAGCCAGATGATCTTATAAGCCGCCAATTCCCTGGCACGATAGACCTGGAGCATACCTACGATACTGCTGGGCAGTACAACGTGGTCATTAAGGCTACGGACAGTCAGGGCCTCACTGCCTATTTACAAGTTATTGGCGTGGCTAACGGAGCGATAACCCAGTCTTCTACTGGCCAGAATGGGTCAGAGATTATTACGGTAGAAAAGGTGATGTGGCTGCCAACGCTCATTATGCCGCCGTTTATCTTGCTGTCATTTTGGCTTGGCAAACGGTATGCGCTTTCGTCGCTACGTAAAAAGCTAGAGCAGACCAACTACTAGCCCGTGGCTTGCGTCGTCAGAATTTGATATAATACAGCTAATATGGCACAAAAAGTTTTTGTTGGAATGAGCGGCGGCGTCGATAGTTCGGTTACGGCCGCCCTATTGCTTAAGCAGGGCTATGACGTAACAGGCGTTTACATGAAAAACTGGAGTCAGGATCTCCCTGGCTTTGAATGTCCATGGAAAGAAGATTACCAAGATGCCAAACGTGTTGCGGTGCAGCTTGGCATTCCATTTAAAATGTACGATTTTGAAACGCAATATCGTCAGCGTGTAGTTGACTATATGCTCGAGGGGTACCGTGCCGGCCGGACGCCTAACCCTGACATTATGTGCAATCAGGAGATTAAATTTAAACTCTTTCTAGAAGCGGCAATCGCTGACGGGGCAGACATGATTGCAACTGGCCACTATGCTCGCATCAAGAACGGCCAGCTGCTAACCGGCTTGGATGACAACAAGGATCAAAGCTACTTCTTATATCGCGTTACCGAAAAGGCTCTTACACAATCTCTGATGCCGATTGGTGAATACCAAAAACCGCAAATCCGCGAGATTGCTAAAGAGTTGGGCTTGGCAACGGCCGAGAAAAAAGACAGTCAGGGGATCTGCTTTGTCGGCAAAGTTGGCATAAAAGAATTCTTGCAGCAATTTGTTACGACTGAGCCTGGTGATATCGTCGACCAGCACAAACAAGTGATTGGCCGCCATGACGGAGCCATTTTTTACACTATTGGCCAGCGCCATGGCCTCAACGTAGGCGGTGGATTGCCGTATTACGTAACTGGCAAAGATATGCAGGCGAATATCGTGCGGGTGACAACAGATTTACAAGATCCAGACTTATGGAGTAAGACATTGCGTCTTACGGACGTACATTGGATTAACCAGCCACCCACCGAACAAGAACAGCTTCAGGTAAGAACACGCTATCGTGCTCCTTTAGTGCCTGTTGCCGGGATGCGTTACGCAGATGACATGCTTCTGCTTGATCTGCAAGAAGAGATACGGGCAGTTACGCCAGGCCAATCTACCGTCATATATAGCGGCGACCGCGTATTAGGCGGTGGAATCGTTGTGTAGCTGTTTGGCTTTTGCAACAAAGTTCGGCAAAAAAGCAGGAAAGAATTTAGCTGCGATCCTTCGGGCGTTATCTTTTTGCTCCTCAGGAGTGTCAAAAGGAATGACGATGTCCTTGCTAATGGCAAGCATGGCGGCCATAATCGAGTATTGCTCAATTTTGGAACCTTCGTCGTGCCGTCGCCCAGCTTGTTTAATGAGTTCTTTGAGTACTTTAACGTAGTGATCGGGTGTCCAGGTAGTTTCGCTCGATGGGCGGTTTGGTAGTTCGGTCATGTGCATGCCAGCCACACTGGCAATAATTGGCAGCCCTTCATCGTTAGCTTGGTCGCGGATAGCTGCTTCGTACACGTCAACACTCAGGTCTACCTCTCGAGTGCGCCGTTCAAAGTCTGCCGGACCAATATTGTAAAGCAATGCGCCAAACTCATCGCCGCCAAGGCGAGCAAATTCATCGTTGGGCTGCGCAGATGTATTGTTCCTTCGCTCCAGACTTACAGGTTGGTTTTGGGCGCGGATATGTCCGGTGAGCGCTTCGTGAATTCTGTCTCGGCCTTCTTCGAGAAAAAGGTCGCCAATATCGTGGCCAAACGTGCCATTTACGTAGCTAAGGCCGCGCACGTCCAGAAAGATAAAGCCACAGGTGCCTTGGCGCAATTGTTCTTGCATAAAAGGGTCTTTTTGCGCGTGAAGGTATAGCCCGGCTAAATTGAGCGTGTTAGGCAGCTTGGGGTCGAGGGTAAGGTGGGCGATATCTTCCTGGAGGCCAGATATTTCGATTTTTTGTTCGACGATAGTTTGGCCTAGGGCGAGATAGCGGCAATTCCGGGGTTCAGCTCCGGCAGGGCAAGGCTGGCACTCGGTGCCAGTAGTGGTGCAAAGCGGCGGCTGTTCGGGGTACATACTCATAATATGTGTATAATCTTTATGTAATGAATATCAATAATACCCGTGATGCACAGATAATGCAATATTAATCGTACTTTGTAAAAAGCTCTGACCTCTGTTATACTGGATATCATGAACGCACAGCAAATTCGAGCAGCATACCTCAACTTCTTTAAGCAGCGTGGCCACACGGCTATTCCAAGGGCGCTTTTAGTGCCTCAAAACGACCCCACAACGCTTTTTACCGGATCAGGCATGCAGCCGATGATTCCCTATTTGCTGGGCGAGGAACACCCCGAGGGTACTCGTATTGTTGACAGCCAAACCTGCTTGCGTGCGCAAGACACTACCGAGGTGGGTGACAATCGCCACACAACATTCTTCGAAATGCTGGGTAACTGGAGCCTGGGCGACTACTTTAAAGCTGAGCAAGTGCCTTGGATATTCGAGTTCCTTACAGAGGTGGTGGGCCTTGACGCTTCTAAGCTGTACATCACTTGCTTTATTGGTGCCCCGCAATACGACATCCCTAAAGATACCGAAGCAGCCGAATTATGGGCGCAATTGTTTGCCAAAAAAGGCCTCAGCAACAATGTTGCCGACATAGGCTCAGAAGAAGATGGCTATAAGCGTGGTATGAAGCCGGGCGAGCGCATCTTTTACTACGATGGCAGTAAAAACTGGTGGAGCCGTAACGGTGATCCAGAACACACCCCTGTGGGCGACCCGTGCGGGCCAGATTCAGAGATGTTTTATGACTTTGGAACCCCGCATAACCCGGAATATGGTGAGCATTGTCATCCTAACTGTGACTGCGGCCGCTTTATCGAAATCGGCAATAACGTGTTTATGGCTTACCGAAAAGAAGCTGAAGGGGTATTTGTGCCGCTTCAAAAACCAAACATCGACCAAGGTTCTGGTTTGGAGCGCATTGCCGCCGCCGCTATAGACGATCCAGATGTATTTAAGATCAGCCTCATGTGGCCAATTATCGAAAAGCTGGAGCAGATTTCGGGCAAAACATACGACAGCAACACCAACGCCATGCGGGTAATTGCCGACCATTTGCGTGCTGCAACCTTTTTGGCCGTGGATGGCATTGTGCCAAGCAACAAGGAACAAGGCTACGTAATGCGCCGCTTGGTTCGCCGCGCCATTATGAAGTCGTTTAACTTGGGCATTGAGCAGAACTTCCTCGAAGAACTTATCCCTATTATTACGGGTCTTTACGAAGGTGATTTCCCAGAGGTAGTTGCCAAGCGTGACACTGTAATCGCCGTGTTAATAAAAGAAGAAAAAGTCTTCCGCCAAACTCTCCGCAAAGGTCTTGCCGAATTAAACAAATACGTTAGTCGGAACCAAAACGGCGGTGAAGCTGTTATTGTTCCTGGCGATTTTGTGTTTACCCTTTACGACACCTATGGCTATCCTTTGGAACTATCCGAAGAAGTGATTGCCATGCATGAGGGCGCCCGATTGAGCGATGACTGGAAAGCTGTTTTTGAGACAAAAATGGCCGAGCAAAAAGCTCGGTCACAGGGAGCAACTAAAGGCACCTTTAAGGGCGGTTTAGGTGGCCAAACCCTGCAGCACAAAAAGTACCACACGGCAACGCACCTTATGTACCAGGCCTTGCGTCAGGTTCTTGGCAATCACGTTATTCAGCGTGGCTCTAACATTACCGAAGAGCGCCTGCGCTTTGACTTTAGCCACGACGCCAAAGTAACGCCGGAACAGATCAAGCAAGTCGAGGACATCGTAAATGAGCAAATCGCCAAGGATTTGCCAGTATTCTGGAAGGAATATCCAACGAAACAGGCGCTCGAGATGGGTGCGCTGGGCGCTTTTGGTGATCGCTACGGTGATACGGTTAAGATTTATCAGATGGGTGAGGGCGACGATCGCTTTAGCTTTGAAATTTGTGGCGGTCCGCACGTTGACCATACTGGCCAACTGGCCGAAGAGGGTAAGCACTTCAAGATTACGAAAGAAGAAGCTTCCAGCGCTGGCATCCGTCGTATCAAAGCGGTTTTGCAATAGACTTTTCAAAAAGACGCTCACGGCTTCTGGCGGCAGGGCGCTTTACAGGTGAACTTCGTTCAGCCTGTGGCGCTAGCTGACCCTGCTTTACAGAAGCTGTGAGCGTCTTTCTCTTGTCTTTTGGCAAGCTTTGCTATAATAAGCTCCATGAAAGACTCCAAAACTCCATCTAGAATCAAGAAGACGAGCGGCAAGGCTGTCGCAAAGACGTTAAAGTTTACCTCATTTCTTAAAAGCCCCGAAGATAAAAAGCGCGCCTTGCTTATTTCTCTGACATGTAATGCTGTGTTTGTGCTACTTCTTTTAGTAGCCTTTACTGCTTCGCGCATGCACAACTTTACCGTGGCCAAGTTCTTTTACCAGGGCATGCAGCGTACCTGCCCGGCTAATCCTCAATCTAAAGAAGAAGTAAAAAAGAGTGGCGATACAGTTACTACTACGTACTATGTTAGTACCGACGCGCTTGAGTCAGGCTGTGCCCGCGACTACTTGCTCGGTGCGCAAATTGACGACTACCGGGCACACCCCGAACATGCCAAACAAGAAGCAGACAAGTTACGTTCACTAACCGATCAAAAGGTTTTATACGTATTGCAGGTTAAGTCTTTGGAGAATGGAGTGTTGCTAGCCCCTTCCAGGGTGCAACAATAACGTATGCCGGCGATGACGCTTGTGCTATAATAATTATCGAATATGCTGAATCTTGATAAAGTCAAAAACATCGGTCAGGCAATGGCCAGCAGGGTAAGCGACAAAGCGAACGAAATAAACGCTAAAGTCGTACAGCGTGAAGCTGCCGAAGAGCAATACATTGTCGGTCTGGATATTGGTACTGAATTTGTTAAAGCGCTTATTGGTCGTGTGCAGCACGGAGGCATCGAGATTATCGGCGTTGGGCGACAACACCAAGGCCTGGGTGATATGCAGGCAGGCGCCATTGCTGATATTACTCGTGTGGTACAAAATTGTGATACCGCTCTGGCCCAAGCCGAGCAGCAAGCCGGTGTGAGCGCTCGTTCGGCGGTTATCGGTATTGCTGGCGAACTTGTAAAAGGCATTACTTCTACTGTGCGCGTGACCCGTAAAGATGCCGAAAAAGTGCTGGATCTTGCCGAAGTTGAGCGCATAATTAAGCTTGTGCAGCAGCGTGCTCAAGAAAAAGCCAAGCGTCAAATGGTATGGGAGCTTGGCAATAAGGACGTTGACGTTCGTTTAGTAAACAGTGCGCTTGTGGGTATTGAAATTGACGGATACAAAGTAACGAACCCCGTTGGTTTTCAGGGACGTGACGTTGTTGTGCAACTGTATACTGCCTTTGCGCCGCTTATTCATATTGGTGCATTGGAGCGCACAGCGCAGCAGCTCGATCTTGATTTAGTAGCCGTAGCGGCAGAGCCGTTTGCAGTTTCGCGTTCGGTTATTGGTGATGACACGAGTGCCTCAATGAGCGCAATACTTATGGATATCGGTGGCGGTACTACCGATATAGCCGTTCTCAACGAAGGTGGTGTTCAGGGAACTAAAATGTTTGGTATCGGTGGGCGTGCCTTTACTCGCTCTATTGAACGCGAGCTGGGCGTAGAGTTTGAGGATGCCGAAGATCTTAAGTTGCGTGTTTCTGATGGCAGCTTGCCACATGATAAAGCAGCGTCAACGCTCGGCGCATTGCAAAAAACCCTGAGTGTTTGGTCCAGCGGCGTCGAGCTGGCACTGAGCGAGTTTGATAAGCTCGATCACTTGCCCCATCGCGTGCTACTTTGTGGCGGCGGTTCAAGCCTTCAACCGCTTATGGACAAGCTTGAGCACACCGACTGGTACCGCGGCCTGCCATTTACTCGTAAACCTATTGTGCAGCATATTCATCCCGATCAAGTCGTGGGAATAGTTGATAAAACAGGCCAGGTTAACGACCACACATTTATTACCGCAATGGGCCTTTTGCGGGTAGGTTTGGACACGGCACAATTCTCGGGCACCGGCCCCGATGGCTCTATCAAAGAGAGGTTGGATAGGATATTACGCGTATGAACAACAGCACCCCCGCCAAAGACATTATCTACATAGATATAGATGACGAAATAACAGCTATCATTGACAAATTGCGCGACTCCAAGAGTAAAATTGTAGCCTTAGTATTGCCAAAGCGTGCCACCACCTTGCAGAGTGCCGTCAATATGAAGCTTTTAAAGCGTGCTGCCGATGAAGACAAGAAGCATTTAGTGCTCATTACCTCGGAGGCTGGTCTTATGCCGTTGGCGACGGCAAGCGGCATTTATGTGGCAAAGAATCTCCAAAGCAAGCCCGAGATTCCACAGGCAACACATACGCCCGCAGACGATATTGCCGACGATGCCGAAGAAGCAGTTATGCTTGATGATGAGCCACTAAATAAGCGCGCAAGCGTTGGCGAGCTGGCTGCCCGTGGCGCACAAGGACGCGTTGTATCTCCGTCGTACGATACGGCGGCTGGTGCAAAAAAAGAGAATGAAGCCGTTGCTTTTGACAATACTACCACTGGTAATGAGGCAAAAGTGGGCGGGCTGGATGCCCAAAAACCGCTGAGCAAAAAAGATAAAAGCCTCAAAGTGCCAAACTTTGGCAACTTCCGTAAATGGCTTATTATTGGCGGTGCCGGTTTGGTTGTGCTAATATTTGCGCTGTATATGGCGCTGAGTGTATTGCCCAGGGGCAGCATTACCATTAAAACTGATAGCCAGGCCTTTGATACTAATGTGCAACTTACGCTGGACCCTAACGCCGACACAGTAGACACAACGAATAATACTTTGCCAGCGCAAGTACAAAAGGCCCAAAAGAGCTACACGCAGCAGGCAACAGCTACAGGCGAACAGAATAATGGTAAAAAAGCTGGCGGCACAGTTGTTATGTCGGCTGGTTCGTGCACGGGCACTATCCCGGCTGATGTGGCCGCTGGCACCGGCATTACAAGCAATGGCTTGACTTTTATCACCCAATCAACGGCTAAGTTTGAGGCAGATACTACTTCGCAGCCTGGAAAATGCGTTTTCCGTACCACTAAATCTATCGCCGTAACTGCGCAGAGTCCTGGTGCTAAATACAACGTTGCTCCTACTACCTTTAGTGTTGCTGGCCGCTCAGGCGTTACGGCTGAATCTGACGATTCAATGTCAGGCGGTACCGATGATATCCAGAAGATATTGCAGCAATCTGACATAGACAGCGCCAAGGATAAAATTGCAACGCAAGACAGCTCTGCTATTAAACAGCAGCTCAAAAACGAACTTACCAGTAACGGTATGTTTGCCGTAGAAGCAACCTTTACTGCGACCGACCCGGCAATTTCAAGCAGCGCTCAGGCTGGCGCCGCGGTAGATTCTGCCACGGTAACAGCTAAAGTTACCTACACAATGGCGGGCACTAAACAATCTGACCTCGAGCGGCTTGTTAAGGAAGCTGTTAAAGACGAAATAGACCAGCAAAAACAAAGTATCCTTGATTATGGCACGGATAGTGCCAACTTCTCGGCGCCTTCTACTTCGACCGGCGGCTCCATTGCTACTACTATGCAGACCACCGTTGTTGCTGGCCCCGACATTGACACAGATGCGCTCGCTAAGCAAGTGGTTGGTAAAAAGTCGGGCGATGCCGAAAAGATAATCAAGGCATATCCTGGTGTGGTTGATGTTACCATTCACTACAGTCCATTCTGGGTCACTTCCATGCCTCACGGCGCCGACCAAATAACGATTGTGATAGAGAAGCCGCAAAAGACCACGAATGTCCAGTAACTTTCAGATTATCTTAGCGCTCGATGTGGGCGCACAGCGAATAGGCGTGGCCGAAGCAAATACTATCGCCCGAATTGCTCATCCACTCACAACAGTAAGCAACACGGAGGACATCATGCAAACAGTCCAGGGGCTTATCGCCGAACAAGACGCTTCCATGCTGGTTATTGGTCTCCCACGGGGAATGCAAAGCCAGGAGACCGATCAGACCAGATACGTCCGTGATTTTGTATCCCAGCTCAAAAAAGTAGTGCGTATTCCTTTGTATTGGCAGGACGAGGCCCTAACATCTCAAAAAGCCGAAGCAGAGCTAGCGGCCCGCAAGAAACCATACTCCAAGGGTGATGTTGATGCTCTGGCGGCCACCTATATTCTGGATGATTTTTTGCAGTCGCCGCAAAAGGAGCAGGCATGAAATACACGACTCGCGTAAAGCAAAAACGTTGGCCGCGTCGTTTAACGGTTGTTCTTTTGGTGACAATAGCGCTGATTGTGGGCGCAACCTTATATGCGCGCCAAATGTACTACAGGAATCTTGAGCCGGTAAACAATATCCAGACAACCAAACTAGTAGTCGTTAAAGAAGGCTCCTCTCTCGATGAGATTGCCAAACAACTTCAAGACGCTAAGCTAATCCGAAGCGCCTGGGCGTTTAAACTGTACGTTAGCAGTAAACAGGCCCGGAGTAATTTGCAGGCTGGTACCTACGCACTGGCGCCAAGCCTTTCGACACAAGAAATTGTTATAAAGCTAACAAACGGTAATATTGCCGTGGATACGGTAACCATTTTGCCAGGTCAGCGGATAGATCAAATACGCGCCGCGCTCATTAATGATGGTTTTTCGCCCAGCGATGTTGACGCGGCGCTAGACCCTGCCGCCTATGCTACTAATCCTGCGCTCGTAGACAAGCCTGAGGGTGCCAACCTTGAGGGCTATTTGTTCCCGGACTCATTCCAGAAAACATCGTCTACCACAGCTTCTTCGGTGGTTGAGCGTTCGCTGGCGGGTATGCAGAACGCCTTAACCCCCGACTTGCGAGCTTCTTTTGCAGCGCAGGGATTGAGTACGTACCAAGCGATTATTCTGGCTTCTATTGTCGAAAAAGAAGTTTCAAAACCGAGCGATCAGGCGCAGGTTGCTCAGGTATTCCTGTCTCGTTTGAAGCAAGATATTGCTCTTGGTTCGGATGTAACTGCTTTTTATGGATCTATTATGGCAGGCAAAGAGCCCAGTGTCTCTTACGACTCTCCATACAACACGCGGCTGCACAAAGGCCTGCCTCCAACACCTATCAGCAATGTGGACATTTCGGCGCTCAACGCTGTTGCGCATCCTTCTAATACCGATTGGCTTTACTTTGTGAGCGGTGATGATGGCACGCTGTATTTCTCTAAAACACTAGAAGAGCATGAAGCGCTAACGCAACAGTATTGTCACAAGTTGTGCGAATAGTAAAAACCTTTAGAACTATTTGAAGAAAAGCGCTAAACTTGGTATAATTGAACAAGCGCTTATGTGCCCATAACAGGGGTGGCGCTCTCAGGAACTTCCTGTTTATACCATATCCTGAGCTAATTTTACCTCGGAGGAGATTACTATTAGTAACCCAATCCCAAACGCCGCAAGCGTGGTAAAAACCACTGTACGACGCAATCCTATGCAACGTGTACGCTCGAAAATAGCCAAAATTGCTATAAAAAAGCGAACAGTGCGCCTTAGTTTGTTATTCTTCAACGTTGTCCTTTTGGCGGCGATTCTATTCTTTGTTATGCGTGGCAATGCTACAACGAGCCAATTCCAATCGGCACTTAGTACTAACACGGCCGCGACTGACCCCATTGACCAATTGTCATCTGCGGATATTGCTGTAAGCATTTCGCGTTCTATTGCTATGCCCGAAGCAACCGCCGTGACTAACCAGGCCGATACGGTAAAAGCCGAGCTTGCTGTAACTGCTGCTAACAGCGTGGTTACAAAGCCTCAGGTGGTTGCAACGTCACTTAAATCACGTCGTGACATTCAATCGTATATTACCGTTGATGGTGATACTATTTCGAGCGTTGCAGCCAAGTTTAATGTTACCTCTGATAGTATCCGTTGGTCCAACAACGTTACCGGGGATGCGGTTGGAGTGGGCGTTGCGCTTACTATTCCGCCGCTTAACGGTATTGTTTATACTGTTGCAGACGGAGATACACCGCAGAGCCTGGCAGCTAAATATAGCGCGAGTGCCGACCAGATTATTGCTTTTAACGATGCCGAAATTAATGGCCTTAAGCCAGGCGAGAAGATTATTATTCCCAATGGTAAGGTGCAACAAATTATTCGCGCAGCATCTTCGAGCTATGGGAGCGGATTCTCTTACGGAAGCTCGGCAATTTACGGATATAACGGGTACGACCGCGGTTTTTGTACGTACTATGTAGCGAGCCGGGTGGCAGTTCCTAGCAACTGGGGTAACGCTAATACTTGGGATAACCTGGCGCCATTAAGCGGATGGACGGTGAGCAGCACGCCTCGGGCCGGAGCTATAGCTCAGTCAGACCGTGGTAGCTTTGGGCACGTTGCATATGTTGAGGCGGTCTCTGCCGACGGCACCCAAATTAAATACAGCGATATGAACGGTTTAGCCGGATTTAACAAGGTTGGTTATAGCGGTTGGGTGCCCGCTTCGTCCTTCCCACATTACATTTACCGCTAGTACTGGCGCCACCTCTGTAATTGTGCTATAATAACCAGTAATGAGCTTTGTAGATACCGCAACAGTTATGGTGGCTTCTGGCGATGGCGGTGACGGCGCCGTCAGTTTTCGACATGAAAAATTTGTCGACAAAGGCGGTCCAGACGGCGGTGACGGCGGTCGTGGTGGCAACGTAGTCTTTGTGGCGAGCCGTAACCAGAACACGCTCGCTAACTTTCGATTTCAGCGAGAACTCAAAGCTGAGCACGGACAGGCCGGTAGCAAACGACGCCGACACGGAAAGAATGGCGAGGACTTACTCGTACCTGTTCCGGTAGGTACCAGTGTACTTAACGAAGAAGGCCAGCTTATGGCCGATCTGGCGGCCGATGGGCAACAAGTGATAATTGCCAAGGGTGGTGACGGCGGCTTTGGCAATGCTCACTTTGTGAGTTCAGTTCGTCAGGCGCCGCGTGTAGCCGAAAAAGGCGAAAAGGGCGAAAGCTTTACGGCCAAGCTGGAATTAAAAATGATCGCTGACGTAGGGCTCGTGGGCGAGCCAAATGCCGGCAAGTCAACATTATTGAGTGTTGTGAGCAATGCTACCCCCGAAATCGCCAACTATCCGTTTACAACTCTTAAGCCAAGCCTGGGCGTTGCGCCTGTAGGCGAAGCGCATTTGCTTTTTGCTGACATTCCGGGCCTTATAGAAGGCGCTGCCGAGGGTAAGGGGTTGGGTGACGAGTTTCTGCGTCATGTGGAGCGCACGAGTGTTCTCATGCATCTCGTAGATGCTTACCAGCCTGATGTTGCCGAAACCTACAAAACGATTCAGCAAGAGTTGGCAGCCTATAAAATTGACCTGTCCGGTAAGCCTCAAATCGTGGTACTTACAAAGATCGACGGCTTAGACCAGGATATCGTTGATGATTTGCTCAAGCAGCTAAAGGCAGTTGTTCCTGAGGGGACGCCGGTTATGGCTATTTCGTCCCAGGCTCATCTGGGTATTAAAGAACTGCTTTTTACTACTAAAAAAGTTGTTGATATAGAGCGTCAAAAGCATCAGGCCGAAGCCGAAGCTGCCGCCGAAAAGGGTGAGACATTAGGCGAAGTGCCAATTCTCACTTTGCGTGATACCGATAATGCCTGGAAGGTGGTTAAAGAAAATGGGCGTTTTGTGGTCACCGGCCGCAAGATAGAAAAGTTTGCAGCTCGTACTGACTTTGATAACGAAGACGGGGTTCGCCGCCTGCGTGATATCATGAAAAAGATGGGTATTATGCACGGTTTGGTGCGTGAAGGAATTAACCCTGGCGACACCATTGTCATTGGTAAGTCCGGCCAGCTCGAATACTAAATGCTTTAGCGGAGGGGATGCATGTTGTATGAATTCAGGGGTGTTGATTTAGCGGATAAAGAAACGTGGCCCGATTATCTTGAAGTGTATACTCTGCGCGAAGATACTCCCTTCGCAGAGGGTATGGATGATTTCTCCTTGGTGATGCCGACATTTGTACATAATGCGCCTACGCAAGCTAAGGAGTTTATTGAACATTTGAGCGATCACCCCGATGCTTTGGCAAAGAAGTTGGGCTGTTATCTCTCACCGGGTTTAATAGGTCTGGATAGCGATATGGCGGCCCGGGTGATGTCCAATAGCCTTCGTGACCCGGATGTGCGGCCGTTGGTAATGGATTTTATGGGGGCGCTGGTTGAGTCAGAAGACGAAAACAGTGTATTAGGCAGGCTCGATTTACGGCAGCTGGCAACGGTAGTACGAGCCTATAAAGTCGCTCGAGCAGGCGAAGTCGACGCAGCATCTAGAGCGCAGCAGGCGGTATAACCGCAAGCCGTGTTACACTGGTACCATGAGTGCCAGTTTTTTCTTTTACGACCTCGAAACAAGCGGCATTAATCCGCGCCAATCACGCATTATGCAGTTTGCCGGACAGCGTACCGACATGCAGCTTAATCCTATCGGCGATCCTGTTAATCTGCATATTAAAATGACCCGGGACATTTTACCCGACCCCGAAGCGGTGCTGCTCACAGGTATCACGCCGCAGCAAACACTTGCCGAAGGTATCACCGAAGCCGAGTTCTTGCGTTATTTTACCGACGAGATTGCTACAGAAAATACGATCTTTTTAGGCTTTAACACCATCCGTTTTGACGACGAGTTCCTGCGTTATCTGCATTACCGTAATTTTTGGGACGCATACGAATGGCACTGGCAGGACGGCCGTGGCCGGTGGGATATGCTAGACGTTGTGCGTATGACTCGGGCTCTACGGCCGGGGGGCATTCAGTGGCCATTTGACGCCAAAGGTCGCCCCACTAATAGGCTTGAATTACTTACAGGCCTTAATAAGCTCAGCCACGAACATGCTCACGATGCCTTAAGCGACGTTTATGCGACAATAGAAGTCGCTAAACTTGTTAAGCAATCGCAGCCGCGTCTTTTCGACTTTTTATTTACCATGCGGGACAAATACAAGGTGGCCGATTTGGTTGAATCGAATCAGCCATTTGTATATACCAGTGGCCAATACTCTGGCGACTTCGAAAAAACCACCGTTGCCGTGCGTGTCTGTGCAAATACTAAAAAGCAGGGGTCGTATGTATTTGACTTGCGCTACGATCCGGCGCCTTTTATGGTTATGACGCCGGAGCAGCTCGCTAAAAAGTGGCAGTGGCAAAAAGAACGTGACCCTAATGATCCGCGTTTGCCCGTCAAAACAATTGCTTATAACAAATGCCCTGCGGTAGCCCCACTATCGGTGTTAGATGAGGCAGCAAGTAAGCGACTCAAAGTAGACAAAATGAGCGTACAAAAACACGCAGCTACTTTAGCTTCTGATACCAGCTTTGCTGATCGCCTCGTTAAGGCTGCAGAGATTTTAGAAAAGCAAACCCAGAGCAGTTTATTTGCCAACGAACAGCACGTAGATGCGCAGCTTTACGACGGTTTCTTTGAGGGCCGCGATAAACAGATGCTTCGTGCGGTGCGTGCTGCCAAGCCAGAAGAGCTAAACGAAGAAGCATTCCATTTTAGCGATCAGCGGCTCAGGGCATTATTGCCACTCTACAAAGCACGTAATTTTCCGAAAACATTAACTCCCGAAGAGCAGGAAACATGGCAAGCATTTTGCAAGCAGCAACTACTAGGCGGCGGTGAACATAGTCGCATGGCTAATTACATGCGCCTTCTGCAAACCATTGCTCAACGCGACACGCTTACCGATCATCAGCAATACCTTTTGCAAGAACTGCAACTCTATGCCGAAAGTATTATGCCCGATGACGTGTAAGATACGTAAGCTGCGTTTTAGAACTGACGCTGCTGTGTTTTAATTGCAATATACGAAGCAATAACCCAGCCCTGAAAAGCCAGAGTTCTCTGGTTAATCCTGGCTATCCAAAAGCCCACCAGGCCAAAGGCTATAAAAAGCCAAGCCACAAATGTTATTTGTATTTGGGTACCAGGAATTAGGCCAAGTACAATAAAATCTTGCATAACGCGCCACCTTCTAAAAATTGAAACTATTCTTAATTCCTATTCTACATAGAATTGCGCCACAGTCAAATATATTGTAACAAGCTTATGTTTACTGGTGATTTTTAGGCTTTTTACGAAGGGATTTCCAGAGTTTAAGACCACGGTTAATGAGCTTTTTTAGCTCGCTAACAAGCCAGTCTCGTACCCGCTCTGCAAAGGCAAATTCGGTGGCCAAAATAGCAAAACCGAGGAATATTGCCGCCCAGCCTGGGCCCGGCAGCACCAGCATGGCAATACCAGCAATTATTACAGCTGACCCGACCATGAGGACCAGGGGCTTGCGAACCGCCTTTGGTACTCTCTGCCACCATCTTTTGAGTGTTTCCATACTACTAAGTATAGCATTCCAGGGGACGGTACGGTATACTACTGTCGTATATGGCAGAGATTATTGCACAAGTGTCAAATTTATGTCTCCCACGCCGCGACGCGGTAACGATGGGTGTTGAAGGTCATATGGTATACCTTCAAGAAGTTAAAGAGTGCGACGGTGCTTACGGATTAGGCTATGATGGCGGTTACGAGATTACACCGGCCCAGATCTTTACACTCGATAGGGCGCGCTATATGTTTGCAGGCAAAGACCTCCACCAACGCAATGATACAGGTGATGTTGAGCAGCCGCTCTATACGTCCGTACACCAGAGTTGGGCGCACGGTTTGGAACGCACCGCATTAATTGGTCAGCATGCCTCGCTCAATGTAATTAGCAACATGGCTGATGGCCAACTGCCAGCGGTAGTATTTGCCGGTCATAGCCACCGGGGCAAGAGCGTTAACTTTGAGGATTATGGTTTTCGCGGAACATCTATTCAGCCTGTAGCTGACATGCTCGATGGTTTGCGTGTGACCTTGCCAAGTCACTACGAATCGCGAATGTGGCGCAATCTCCAAAGTGCCGGCGTAGATGAATTAACTATTGATCCGCATCATTTGCTGCGAGCCCACAAGGACAATCCTAATATTCATGTAAACCGAAAGCTCTTTTTTGATGCGGTTAGAGCCCACGATATTCCCATTCGCCGTGTTCATGTTAGCGCAGGGCGTGTCGACTGCAAGAACGAAGATGATCGCAAGCGCTCGATGAAAGATTTGCGAGGGCTTATAGCGGGCAACCTTGCCTCAACGGCGCTCGGGGATGTATTGCTAGAGACCCATGAGATTTGGCGGGAGCAAAACGCAGGTAATCCTGACGCGAAGCTGCCAGCTGTTGTAGAGATTCCGCTTGCCGGCTTACATTTAGCATTAAGTGAAAAGTTTGGTGAAGATAAAGCAAGGCAATTCCTTAGCAGTAAATTGGATTGGGCCGGTGTTCACGCCATTATCTCTAATAATGTCCGTTCCTTCTACGAAGGCTTGCCAGCTCCCGAAGCCGCCGCTTAAAGCAGTGGATAACTTGCTCTTTTTGGCGTATACTATATACGTTCATGGCAGAGAAAATTATCGTACAAGGTGCGCGGGAACATAATCTCAAGAATATTACTGTTGAGATCCCGCGCGAAAAGTTGGTTGTCATTACCGGCTTGTCTGGCTCAGGCAAGTCTTCTTTGGCGTTTGATACGATTTATGCCGAAGGCCAGCGCCGCTACGTTGAGTCACTGAGTTCATATGCACGTCAGTTCTTAGGACTCATGGAAAAACCAGACGTAGACCAGATTGACGGTCTGAGCCCAGCAATTTCTATTGACCAAAAATCCACGAGTCGTAACCCACGCTCCACTGTAGCAACGGTTACTGAGATCTATGATTATCTGCGCCTCTTATTCGCTCGTATTGGTGTGCCGCACTGCCCGGTTTGTCATAAGCCGGTTACGCGCCAAACGACGCAAAATATTGTAGACCAGATAGCCAGCCTGCCAAAAGATGCTCGCCTTATGATTCTGGCGCCCGTGGTTACCGCCAAAAAAGGGGCGTTTGAGCATGTTCCCGAGCAGTACATGCGCGCTGGTTTTGCCCGCGTGCGCGTAGACGGAGTTGTGTATGCTTTGGATGAGTTCCCAGCGCTCGATAAGAATTACAAGCATACCATTGAAGTAGTTGTTGATCGCTTAGTGAATGACGAAGCGAGCCGTGGCCGGTTGGCTCAATCTGTGGAGCAAGCGCTCGAAGTCGCCGAGGGTAAATTGCGCGTCACCAACGCTGACAGCCATGAGGAATACCAGTACAGCTTGATGTATGCCTGCATTGATCACCCCGATGTGGCCATTCCGGAGCTCGAGCCGCGCACCTTCAGCTTTAACTCGCCGCAAGGTGCTTGCCCGGTATGTACAGGTCTGGGCTCCCGCCTGGAAGTTGACCCCGAGCTGGTGATTCCTAACGGCAGGCTCACCATTGCCGAAGGCGCTATTCGTCCTTTTAACAGAGTAAATGTTGATGCTTGGTATATGAAAAAGCTACAAGCTGTAGCTGACGTGTATGGCTTTAGCTTGCACGAACCAACCAGTCAACTCACTAAAGACCAGCTACAAAAAGTGTTATACGGTACTGGTGACGAGAAATATCGAGTGTCGTTAGGCGTCGGCCGTTCTTTTGAAACAACCTACGAAGGTGTCATCCCTAATTTAGAACGTCGGCACAAAGAAACAGACAGCGACTTTATTCGGCATGACATTGAACGGTTTATGCAGGAAAAGCCTTGCTATGCCTGTGAAGGGCGGCGCTTAAAACCCGAAGTTCTGGCCATTACTATTGACGGCCATTCTATTATGGATATCTGTGAGCTTTCTATCGACCAGGCAGTGGCTTTCTTTGATAGCCTCAAGCTGGGTGACAAAGAAATGCAAATTGCCAAGCTGGTGCTGAAAGAAATCTGTGCCCGCCTGAGCTTTTTGATGGATGTTGGCCTGGCGTATCTTACATTGTTGCGTAGTGCGACGACACTTTCTGGCGGCGAGGCTCAGCGTATCCGGCTAGCCACACAGATTGGTTCTGGTTTGCAGGGCGTTTTGTATGTGCTCGACGAGCCAAGTATCGGACTGCATCAACGTGACAACGACCGTCTTATTAAAACGCTCAAGCACCTTAAAGAATTGGGCAACACCGTTATAGTGGTTGAACACGATGAGGATACTATCCGTACGGCTGACTATTTGCTTGATATCGGGCCAGGTGCCGGTATCCACGGCGGACATGTGGTAGCTGCCGGTACGCCAGCAGAAGTAGCTAAGAATGACAAAAGCATTACTGGCCAGTATCTTTCGGGCAAAAAAGCCATCAAAGCTCCGGCAAAACGGCGTAAGGGAAACGGCAAAAAACTGACTATCCGCGGTGCGCGCGAGCACAATTTGCAGAATGTAACCGTTGATATTCCTTTAGGTCAGTTGGTAGTTGTGAGCGGCGTGTCGGGTTCGGGCAAATCGTCGCTTATTAATGATATTCTTGCAAAAGAGTTACAGGCTCGCCTGATGCGTGCTAATACCGTGCCAGGAAAGCACGATGATATCGAGGGTATTAAAGAGCTCGATAAAGCAATTATTATTGACCAGTCACCCATCGGGCGTACGCCGCGCTCTAACCCTGCCACATATACCGGATTGTTCACGCCAATCCGCGAACTATTTGCTCAAACTCCCGAGGCAAAGCTACGTGGCTATAATCCGGGCCGGTTCAGCTTTAATGTTAAGGGTGGCCGCTGCGAAAACTGTGCCGGTGATGGCATTATCAAGATTGAAATGCATTTCTTGCCTGATGTATATGTTCAGTGTGAAGTTTGTCACGGAAAACGATACAACCGAGAGGCGCTCGAGATCCATTATAAGGACAAAACTATTAGTGATGTGCTGGAGATGAACTGTGAGCAAGCCCTGGAGTTCTTTGGCAATATCCCAGCCATTGCTCGTAAGCTACAAACACTGGTAGATGTAGGGCTTGGCTACATCAGTCTGGGGCAGCCGGCGACGCAGCTGTCTGGTGGTGAAGCGCAGCGTATCAAATTAGCGACCGAGCTCTCGCGCCGTCCTACCGGACGCACACTATATATCCTCGATGAACCGACAACCGGTTTACACATGGCGGACGTTGACCGCTTACTTGACGTTATGCATGCTCTGGTCAACACCGGTAATAGTATGGTCATTATTGAACATAATCTGGACGTCATTAAATCTGCCGATTACATCATTGATATGGGACCAGAAGGTGGGTCAGGCGGAGGTCAGGTTGTCGCCACGGGTACGCCAGCTGAGATTGCCAAAGTGGCTACTTCTCATACTGGCCAATTCCTTAAACGGATGTTGTAGGGCGTAGCAGGCCTGCGTGGTCCAGCGCTCTGTAGGCGCGATCGGTGCCGGTTAAATCCCCGCGTCGTACCTGGGCAATGAACTCCTCAATATCTTTAAGGACTACCACAATATCCTCGCCGTTATCTTCATGCTGCCGAGCTGCTTTGACGCAGTTACGGGCAATAGCTACACTGCTACGAATGGTAGATATCGAAGAAAGCCAGACGCTTCCAACGAGTTCCAGCTCGCCTTTGTAACCTGTTTCTTCGAGTAATTCCCGTGCAGCGGCCTCAAGCAGCCCTTCATTCTCATCTATAAAGCCGCCCGGCAGCTCATCGAGGACCTGGTTTGGGCCGGGTCTGAACTGCCGGCTCAAAATAACTTTGTTGTCGGGCGTGAGCGCCAGGACATCAATAGAAGTCGCACCGGTATGAATATCCCAATTTACAATATGGCCATTGGGCAGTTCATAACGGCGTCCCAGTAACTTCATAAAACCCATCGGCCCGTGGCCAGCACGCTCCTCAAGTAATTTCCACGGCACAATAGTTCTCATGTTACCCCTTTATTAGTCTGCTTTTATTGTAGCAATGTGCCGGCGGTAAATGAACAGAATATGCGCGCTTAAACGACGCCAAGAGATTGTGCGACGTCAGTTTTTGGGCTTTTGCTCGTTTGTTTAGGCGAGTGCGATGGCTCGTGCGGTGGGTAATGATGCTTGCTGTAAACCTTGCGTTGCAACAGGGGCGAAGACTGACTCTAGCGGCTGATTAATACATTCTCGCAGGTAGGAACGGATTTTAGATTGAATAAGAATTATGTCGTGTGTGTTGAGGGCGTAATCAACGCCTTGGGCCGTTGCCAGGTGCCGTAAAGCGGAGCGTACTTCTTGTGGGCTACATCCCCGTTTTGTCAGATTGCAGACTGCAAAATGGTGGAGCCGAGCGCCAATGATACGCTGTAGGAACGTATCAACTTCGTCGCTAAAAGCCGGAAGCTCCTGAAGCATGATCGGCTTGGAAACGAGCAGGGCATAGGCAATATGCAAGGCCAACTCTTTGGTGATGGGGCCGTGGGCATTGTTGATAGTTAGGAATGATACGTCCCGAATAGCATCAAAGCTATGTGCCGCTTGCTCATAAGCAGACCAAGTACGTTCCGAATTAGTCTTCGAAACCTCTCTCGTAGCAACTTGCTGCCTACTGAGTACTTCGGCCAGCTCCTTGGCGCGAACATTGTTAGAACTGCTAATTTGAGTAACCAGATGCATCATTGTGTGGTGCCCTTGTTTAGCTTTATGTGTATAGTATACACATACAAAGTGGAGTGGACAATATCAAAATTGCGTGTATGCTTTTAAGCAATGTAGTACATTCAACGTCATGGTCTGCAGGAGCTAGGCTTTACAGAACGAAGCGTTTATACTAGAATTGACACTTACGCTAATAGGTTGTATCTCCTCCCCTTGTGGCAAGGGAAAAGTGGACCCCAAGTAAAGAGAAAGGTAAGAATAGTGACAGAGCGCATGGCTGTGCTTGATAGAACAGAGACTGGCCGGGTGGCAGATTCCCCGGTTGGTTTAGAGGTGCAGCACCCCCTGCCTGATACGCAGATCAGTGGCAAGTATAGCCCGGATAACCTGCCGCTCTTTGCATTTAGGGATGCATTGGCCTCGACTGGCACGCACGTTAGTTTCCCTGCTAGTGGCAGAATTATTGCCTATGAATGTGAGTTTGCTATCACCGTACCGGAAGAGGCGAAAAAGCCTTTCCACCAAACTGAGATTGCGCTTTTACGTGACATCCGTAAAAATCCGGTGCACATTACCTACAATCGCTACCAGGATAGATCGTACATTGGTGAGAGTACTGGTGTCGAGACTGCATATGCGATGCTTCATCGCCGTCCTATCGTGCTCATGGAGCCGGTTGGCGGCTATTCTCCCCGAACAACAGGTGTTATCCGCGAGATAATAAACCGCCACGAAGCACAGATGACTGTAGCTACGAGTCAAGAACGCCAATCACCGCGCGAAATGGCGCGTTTACTCGGATCACTCGCTAGCCAAGGCGAAGTCGAATATGGTCTTCAGGACTTTGAGAAAGAACAGGTAATGTCCGAAGTTCTAAGACTGACGCGTCAGTACGAGTACTTGTGGAGACAGTTCCAGCAGAACCGCGCCACGGGTGTGGTATCATAGGCTCATGATAGAAGTTGAAAGAAAGTACCGAATTGCCACAGGGCATCAAGAAGATATTTTGAGCAAAATGGCGGCAATGGGTGAGGTTAGTACCGTTTCTCAGGCGGACAGCGTGTATTTGCGCGGCGCCCGTTCGTTTGCGGAATTCACAAAAGGTGATCCTGTTGTTCGCATCAGGCAAGTTGATGACTCTGTGGTCTTGACCGCAAAACGCATAGTCAACGAAGCGGGCGATGCGCTCGAAGAGAATTTGGAAGTTCCAGATATGGAAGAAGCAAAAAGGTTTGTAGATATTCTTGGCTTCCAGCCTGTAACCGAGGTGCAAAAGGAGCGGTCAACCGTTTCCGAAGGGCGGCTTAAGGTCGTGCTTGATAACGTGGTGGGGCTAGGCTATTTTGTCGAATTGGAGATAGTTGTTGCCGACCAGCCCGACGTTGCCGGAGCTATTTCGGAGATTACGTCACGCGCGCAAGATCTTGGACTTGCAGAAGCTCAGTTAGAGACGCGCAAGTACGATGAGCTGCTCGAAGAAGCAAAAGCGGCCTAGCTTTTTGCTTCTTGGCTTCAAACATGGTAAAATGAAGAAATTGTAATCTGTATCACAGACTTAACAGCGAAATAACATAAGGGGCCATTGGCTATGCTGATTAACTTTGTAGCGTCCAAATCGAATATCGAAAGTGAGATTGAGTACTATCGTCGTATTGTAGAAGCCTTCAAAAAAGGTGGTCACACTTTAATTAGCGATTGGTTTGAAGAAGCTTTTGAAATGTGGCAAAAGCAGAGTGACTTTGATGAGCTCGACTGGGAATCCATTTATGCCTTCCAGATGGAGTCTATCGCCAAGGCCGATATTGTTATTGCTGATGCTACTGTGCGAAGCTTTGCGGTGGGATTTCAGGTTGCTATGGCTCTTCAGCAAAAGAAGCCTACACTTGTTCTGCAACGCGAAGAAAGCTCTAATGGTGCATACTACCCTAGCAGCGCTAAGGACAACCTCCTAAAGCACCGGACATACAACTCAAAGAACCTCGAAGAAATTATTGATGAGTTTGTAAAAGAAAACACCATCGACAATAAAGACTTGCGGTTTAACTTCTTTATTGACCGTAAAATCTACAATTATTTGCGCTGGGCTGCCTTCAAAACGGGTAAGACTAAGGCCGAAATACTGCGTGATCTCGTAAAGAACGAAATCGAAAAACAAGATGCGCAATCTTAGCGCAACTGTTTTGTAAAAGACTTTACTCACAAATCCAGGGTGCTATAATCGGGACATTATAGACTCTAGGAGTAGGCGATGATCATACATCTTGCGGGCAGCAGTAAAAATATCGAAAAAGATTACACGCTGTACCGTGCAATCATCAAAGCGATTACTGAATGTGATAGTGTACTCTCGCTGGACTGGATAGAGCATGCCTACCACGCTCGTAACAGTAAGGGCAAAGAGGTTAACGACTGGAAGACATCTTTGGCTGAGAGCTTCAGCGCAATCAGCAGGGCAGATCTGGTAATTATCGAAGTTTCGGCCGGCGAGTATACGCAGGGGTACGAAACTGCTCTTGCTCTTCAGCAAAAGAAGCCGACACTTATTATTTCGCGCCATAAAGCCTCTAAAACGCCCGCTTCTGGCTTACGCAGCCGTTTGCTAACGACTGGTTATTATAAAAACGAAGATGAGCTTGAAGAGGTTGTAAAAGACTTTATAAAGGCCAACACAATCGCTACCAAAGATCTGCGCTTTAATATGTTTATCGACAGGCCAATTTATAACTACTTGCGAAGCGTTTCGTACGACACCGGTAAGAACAAATCCGAGATTATCCGCGAACTTATCAATCGCGAAATCAATAAACAAAAAGACTGACGTTATTTGTCGGAGTCGAGCGCCGAGTCGATGCGCTTTTGTCGGCTGAGGCGCCTAAGTTGGCTGCCAAGCCATGTGCGCAGCCGCTTGTCGCGCAGCAAGTGAATAATAGTTGGTCCGAATGTAATGGCCATAGCCAAACCAAGCGCAGGCATAATGTACTTGTCAACGCTTGGAATTGCATTACCAAGGCCGTAACCCAGTAACGTTATTACCAGCGTCCAAATAACCGCACCGACAACGTTATAGGCCATAAAGCGTTTGCGCGGCATCTTGCCGATCCCTGCAACCATTGGGGCAAAGGTCCGCACCACTGGTATGAATCGAGCAAAGATAAGGGTTTTTCCGCCATGTTTTTCGTAAAATTCTTCGGCCCGTAAAATATGATCGCGTCTAAAAACAAGCCCATCCTTTTTGGTAAACATTTTTGGCCCGGTCTTTCGGCCGATAGTATACCCTACGTTGTCCCCGAGCACGGCACCAATAGCAATAACGAGCAAGACACCCGCTAATGGCAGGCTGCCTTGTGCTGCAAAAAAGCCGGCTGTAAACAATAAGGTGTCGCCAGGCAAAAAGAAGCCAATCAGTAAACCGGTCTCGGCAAAAACAATAACACCAATAAGGAGTAAGCCAGTCACAACGCTGGCTCCCTGAAGCAAATGTACGGGATCTAACATACTCTAAGCCTACCCCGAAACTACAGATAAGTCTACCGTAAAAAGCGGTTCATGCGGTGTATGTTCAGCTAGGCTGCTATAATGGTTATGGATGGGCAACCGTTACTAAAGCTCCAAGGAGGGAAGTATGTCGGGCGTAGCACTAGAGTTAGAAAAACGTGAGATACTTGGCAAGCAGGTTAAGAACCTGCGCAAAGAGGGCATGGTCCCGGCTGTTATTCATGACCATGGCCGTAAGTCGGTTGTTGTGGCCGTTGAATACCAGGCGGCCCACAAGGCATATTCCGAGGCCGGGCGTCATCACCCGGTGAACCTCACGGTTGGTGACAAAAAGTACACAGCAATTATCAAGCATGTTACGCATGATCCGCGGCATAATTCCATCTCACACATGGTTTTTAACGCTGTTAAGGCCAACCAAAAGGTTGTTGCCGATATTCCTGTGCAAATGCGCCTGCCAGAAGGCGACGAATCTACGCCTGCAGAACGCGCGGGCCTTATGGTGCTCAATAACGCCACCACGGTACAGGTAGAAGCAACAGCCAGCAAGCTGCCCGACGCGCTTTACTTTGACGGAGAAAAACTTGCAGAGGTCGGTAACCATGTTACTGCCGGTGACTTAGACATCCCCGAGGGCGTGACCCTTAAAACAGACGAAGGGCAAACTATTGCCAGCGTATTTGAGCCGAGTGCAGTAGCTGCCGAAGAGGCAGAAGAAGCCGCTGAGGCCGAAGAGGGACAGGCAGAAGGTGCTAGTGAGCAGCCTGCCGCCGAAGGGGAGCAGGCTGAGGCTCAAGAAAAAGCAGAGAAATAAGCTATTCTTCGATAAAGCCACCGGACTGATGCGCCCATAGCTTGGCGTAAATACCATCTTTTTTCAGGAGTTCACGGTGCGATCCTTGTTCATGGATTGCACCGTTTTCTAATACGACAATGCGGTCCATCTTTTGAATGGTGCTGAGGCGGTGAGCAACAACAATTGCTGTTCGTCCTTCCATGAGCTGCCAAAGCGCTTCCTGGATGAGTTTTTCACTTTCACTATCCAAGGCTGAAGTAGCCTCATCCAGTACTAAGATGGGGGCATTCTTTAAGATTGCCCGGGCAATAGCAATACGCTGCCGCTGACCGCCACTCAGCTTAACACCGCGCTCGCCTACGAGTGTGTCGTAGCCGTCGGGCAGAGCACTAATAAAGTCATGGGCGTTGGCTTTTTTGGCGGCCGCAACAACAGCTTCGTCACTTGCTGTAAGGTCGCCGTAGCGGATGTTCTCGCGAATGCTGCGGTGGAACATTGCTGGCTCTTGCGGTACGTAGGCAATAGCATGCCGGACGTCTGCTATCTTGGCATTGCGAATGTCCTGGCCGTCTATGCACAATTTTCCGCTCGTTATGTCGTTAAAGCGCAGTAACAGCTTCGTGATAGTGGTTTTGCCCCCTCCGGAGTGGCCAACCAGCGCCAGCTTTTCTCCAGGAGCAATATGCAGATTGAACTCCTCAAACAGTGGTGTTCCATCGGTATTGTCGTAGGCAAAGTGTACCTTTTCAAAAGTAATCTCGCCTTTTGTAACGTGCATTTCTTTGGGAGAAGCTGCTTCGGATATTTTTGGCTCGGTGAGCAAAAGCTCGGTAAACTGTGCCGCTTCAGAGATGGCGTTCTCCAGATTGCGGTAGGTGCGGTTGAACTGCCACAAGATAAACGTAGCCGAACCAAAATAGTTAAAGGTGACAAAGATCTTAGCAACAGTGGAGGTGTCATTACTGAGCGTGATGGCCAGCGCCAAGCCAACAACGTTAATTAGCACGTAAATCGGCGAGATTGCCAGATCAATATGCAGCGTATGGAAATTCCACGAGCGCAGGGCTTTATTCATATAGTCCGTTACGTTTTTATTGTGATGCTCGCGCTCAAAATCTTCGTGCGCAAAGGCCTGCACGGCATCCATATTGCCGATAACGTCAGCCACATGACCGGCCATAACGTTGCTGGCGGTCTCACGTTCATCCACGTACTTTTTGCGCTTACGGGTGAGCGGAATAATGACCACGCCAGCTATACCAATCAGTCCAATTAAGGCAACAACGAGCCAGGGCGAGAATCGCCACAAAATAATGCTCGCAAATAAAAGCGGCAATACGTACGCAAAAACGTTAAATGCCATTGTGTCTAAAAAGGACTCGAAGTTGCGTCCGTAGGCGATGGTCTTTTTAGTAAGCGAACCGGCAAAATTATCGTGGAAAAAGCCAAGGTCTTTATGGGAAAGCTCATTGAGGCCATCTATGTACAAATTGCGCATAGCTTTTGCATCGGCCTGGCTGAGGAACAAAAAAGCAGCTCGCCAGATGAGTTCACCACCAAACCACGCGCCCGCAAACCAGAATAAGTACGGCAGCGCTTCATGAAGAGTCGGCGTGTGATTGCCAAAGTGCGTTATAACTGCTGCAACAATCAGCGGTGTGACGTAAGTGGTAAAAATGTTGGCAATGCCTGGCAGTATAAGACCGGGGAGGGAGAATGCCCGCACCCGCCAAATCTGCTGAAAGTACCGGCGCAACGCCAATTTGGTCGCAGTGGGAGGGGTAGATTTTGACATGAAATGCCCTTTCGCTAATTATGATTTATTCTTCGATAAAGCCACCGGACTGATGCGCCCATAACTGGGCGTAACGTCCGTTCTTGGCTACAAGTTCGGCGTGCGCGCCTTCTTCGATAACCTTGCCGCCATCCAGCACCAAAATCCTATCCATCTTCTGAATAGTGCTGAGGCGGTGGGCAATAACAATGGCGGTGCGTTTTTCCATAAGTTCTTGTAAGGCTGCCTGAATAAGAACTTCACTTTCACTATCCAAGGCTGAAG
>DASSKE010000004.1:0-255954 GCA_035690865.1 Saccharimonadales bacterium (SeqCode) | reverse complement strand
CAATGGTACCACTACCACCAACTCCTACGCCTTCACCGGCCCAACTGACACTCCAGACCTTTTGCTCGACGCTGCCGGAACGGCAGTAGTCGAGAAATACCTGAGTCTCCCTGGCAACGTCCTTGTGACTCTTCGTCCTGGGGCAACTGGCAGTGCTGTGCAAACCTTCTCATTGCCAAATGTCCATGGTGACACCATGACCACCACAGACGGAGCAGGCACAAAACTTGCAGACTTCCAATATGACCCATTCGGGTCATTGGTGAGCAGTAGCTCACCAACCAACACTGCCAATGAATCTTCCTTTGCTTGGCTCGGCCAACATGAAAAACAAACCGAAACATCCTTCACTCTAGCTCCAACCCAAATGGGAGTCAGAGTCTACCTCGCCAAGCTTGGAAGATTCACCCAAGTGGATCCGGTGGAGGGGGGAGTAGAGAATAACTATGTGTATCCACCTAACCCTGTGGGAGATTATGATTTGAGTGGGATGAAGTCGCAGCGAGGGAGGCAGAATTACAAAAAAGTTGACTTCTCCAATTTGAAAGAAAATCGGATTAGGGAGCTTGCAAATAAAAAAGGCCGCACTAAAGCCGAGACCGTAGAGCTAAAGAGATACTTAAAAGAGAAAAAGTTAGCAGAAAAGCGACTGTCGAAAGGCACTAATGTAAGACCTTCGAGACAAACCAAAGATTTGAAAAAGCTTGGAACAAAAGCAACAAAGGGCACTAAGCTTGACGTCCAATTTATACTCATAGATTACTTCCTTAATTTGGGACCTCTACGTAACTCAAAACTTTTAGGCGGTGGGGAACCAGTGTATTATTAGTAGGATAGAAAGAGGAAAATATGCATATTACAGTTAGTAGCCCCGTTTACCTTGAGTCATACTATGAGAATATCCCAGATACTGATTCAAGGTGGAACGGAAACGTAGCTTCTTCGTTACGTGCTGTTGCTCTAAAGATATCTGCTCTTCCAAAAGATGTAGTAGATGTTGAGATTGAGAAAAATGATGAGATAGGTACAGTTGCCGATGCGGTTGGCTTTACGGGGTTCTCATATCCGAGCAGTGCTAAAACTGACTATTACTACATTGATCTCAGCTTCAAGGACAGCGATAATTACGATAGTATAGGCAGCCTCCTAAAGACTCTTGCGGATTACATATCAGAAACAAAAGATTTTGAACTCTCAAAGTGCGTTATTATAGAGGACGAGCCAGCTCAGTTATTACGTGCTTATTTCGTCAAGAAGCCTCTCTAGCCTAGAGAAAGCTCTGGCAGTTTACTGGAGGTAGAGCCCTTGACTATGCCACTCTAAATTCTCGAGATAAAGATTTATGACCACTATTAAGAAACGAAGACTTACTAACTTGGTGGTGTTTAGCTGTATATACATATTTCTATTCTCGTCATTCTTTGATACGAGCAAGTCGCTTGCTGCAGGTGCCGCAAGAGGCACGGTAATTGCCATACCTGTAATTCTAATAACATATGCTCTGCTCACAATTTACTATACTCGAAAGAATAAAGGCGACTGGGCTGCGGTGAGGATAAATCTTCATAAGAACCTGCTTGGACTTCTTTCATTCAAGATTTTCTAATCTGCCTACCTTGGGCAGTACGCCAGGCAAACCGAAACATCCTTCACCCTAGCTCCAACCCAAATGGGAGCCAGAGTCTACCTCGCCAAGCTTGGAAGATTCACCCAAGTAGATCCGGTGGAGGGAGGAACTCCCAACAACTATGTCTATCCTACGGATCCGGTGAATGATTTTGATTTGACGGGGCAGTTTGCCTGGAAGAAAAACACCAAGACAGCATGGAATGTGGTATGCGGCGAGGGCTTGTGGGCACTAACTTGCATACCGGGCATAGGGTGGCTTGGCAAGGGTGCAAGAGGCGTGAAGTACGCACATGATGCTGAACGAGCAGGTAAGATTGTACGATGGGGTGAACGAGGTGGAAGAGCGATATATAGCTCTAAGTGGTTTGGCAGGACAAGTAAGTTATTCGGGTCTAGCCAGCTAGGAAGAAAGGGTCTATTGAATAGCAATGATTATCTTCGACTGGGCTGGAGTACTCATAAAGGAGAGAAAACATTTAGGATTGCTATTGGTAAGAACCGTACTAAATGGCATCATGAATATATATTCTTTAAAGGTCATTATTAGGAGATTTTATGGACAGCAAGCTATCTACGAAAAGACTAGAGGCGATTGCTTCAAAATATAATACGACAATTAAGCTCAATGAATCAGATGATGATGCTTATATTGATTGTGAGATATCGAATAATGATATGCAGCTCTATGTCATCTTCACTAGATTTGGTGATAGATATTACGCCTATAGCTTAAATTCTGATATCGCTCCGAGTGAGCTCTACCTCGACCTAGATTCTCGCAAGCCTAGTGATTTAGAAAAGCGAGAGGACGAGATATTCCATACGATTGATCTACTACTTGGCAAGAAGATCGTTTTTCACAGGAAACCCTCTTTCTTCAATAAACAACGTGGGTATATTGAGTTAACAGTAGACGGAAAGCCCCTTAAGCTAATGCAAAAGGGTAATCTGCTGAAGCAAATCAATCAAAGCTCAACGAAAAGGTCAACAAGGTGAATGACATCTTAGACTCAGATACATTTGTGAAAACAGATGTAGAAGCCGCTCAGGTTCATGCTGACGTCAAAAAAGGCCTTGAATCAATTAAGGATGCGCAAAGCACTCTTGCTCTAACCGAGAAAGAGCTTACTCATTTGAATATTGCCCCTGGCCTAAGCTGGAACAGCGCGTACAAGCCCGCCAAAGAACTGCGTGACAATGAACAGAAGTACGTAGACAACACCCACAGCTATTTGAACGAGCTTAAATCCGTTCTTACCTATTTTGATGCAAGCGCGGACCTTGACAAAGAGTATGAGGACGCCGTTAATGATCTTTCCAATGCAGACCTAACTGCGGAAACTGACGAGGATTACGCCAAGCAGGTAGACGCTGTAATAGTGAAGATCGATCAGACTAATCAAAAAGTTGCAGCGCTTAGTGCTCCTGAATCGCTCAAAGCAGCCCACGAGTACAACGTGGTCACAACAAAGAAGCTCGTGCAAATGCTGAAAGACCTTTCTGCAGCCGTAAAAGCTCAGGATTACGACAAAGAAGATGCTATTGCAACTGACCTCGCAAATCTTATGGACGAAGCTATAAGTAAGAGTGATGACTATAACGCTGACTTTATCCGTAGCTCAAACCTACGGAAGCTTGACGACAAGCTCAACGACTTAGATCGTACTATCGAGCACCAAACAGCAAAACTGTAGCTCAGGCCAAAAACGATAGCGCAAAGGTGTTTACAAACAAGTCGCTATCTGTTAAAATTGACAGGAACACATACCATTAACGACTAAAGAGTTATTAGATTTATGGCTAAGAAAAATGACAAGCGCAAATTGATCGGTTTGGTCTCAGCAGAGTCCGGCGAGCGCATTTATTACACCAAAAAGAACACTATGAACACGCCTGAGAAGCTGCGCCTACGCAAGTACAGCCCTAAGCTTCGCAAGCATGTTATCTTTGAAGAAACCAAGAAGAATCTTGGCCGCAACGAAGTTAAGCCAAAGAAATAACACTAGTCGCAACTTTAAAGAACCACCTCTGTCACGGAGGTGGTTTTTCTTTCAGCTATTTAAAGCGAAACAAATCCAAAATAGTGTTTGTCAGCTCGGCGTGGCTCCACACTAATGGGTTTACGCTGAGTGGCGAGCCATCGTTGGGATTAACCTGTTCCGAAAGCATACCGCTTGGCAAAGAATGGCCAACGGTCCAGTCGATATATTTCTTAGCCTTATCGAGTTGTTTGGTACGGATGTAATATTGCGCCAGCCAGAGGGTAGTAATGATCCATGGGTTGCCACGATGCGGCGGGTCACTGGCAAAATAATGGTCATCCTCATATCGAGGCAATCCGCCCGACGGACACTTATCTAGAAGCTCGTCCTCAATAACTTTAACCGTGCTTTTAATACGCTCGGCGCCCATTTCGTCTACGGCGTACATCATTACACCGTATAGACTAGAGATATCCAGCGTGCCGTCAAATGCCAGTGAACCGTCTGGCTGCAACAAATATCCCTTACGAAAAGTGCCACGCTGTTCATCAAAAAAGATACTGCTGTTTTCGATAATAGTGGCAGCCCGCTTACGCCATCGCACTGCATCATCTGGGTATTCAAACTTCTCGGCTAGGTCGGCAGCTACCAGCAAAGCCTGGTAAATTATCATGGTCGTGTAGGTAGAGGTCATGAATTTCTCTTCCCACAGATCGTAGCTTGCGTGAGGCAATTGCGTTTGTTCATCAATAAAGTCAGCCATAAAATTGGCGGCCGGCTGAACGAGCGTATTGTACAAGCTAAATACAAAGTCATGGTCGCCGGTGCGGTCGTAGTACTCGCCCAAAACATAAATCACCGTGGCTGTTTCGTCTTCCTGAATAGCCAACTCTTTGCGGTTATTGTGAATAAGCGGGTGCCAAGTACTACCAATGGCCCGGTCGGGCTGATATTTGTGCATCAGGTAGCCGCCCTCGGTTAAAATATCGCGGCAAAATTCAAAGAACTTGCGCGGCTCTTCTTTATAGCCAAGCCGAATCAAGGGCCAAATGGCATATGCAGCGTCGCGGGGCCACACATAGGTATAATAGTCGCGTCCAAAATTATAGATTGACGAATCGCAGCTTGCGATAATACCGCCGCGTTTGTCGTTATGCACCTTAATAACCATGAGCGATTTTTTAATCGCTTCTTGGTAACGTTTGTCGAGTGTATGAATTACATTTACTGCGGGCGAAAGCCACTCCCGCCAATATTGCCGGGTAATTTCAAGACGACGTTCGATACCTTCGGATAAGATCTGATGATGAATCTTTTCGGCACTAAACTGGCCGTCGGCAGCCACAATCCAGTAGTCAATTTGCGTGTTGGCACCGCCACTTAGGCTGCACGAGAAACGAAGCACAGAGTCAACGCCACCATGTTCCACCGGGTTGTTAGAAAGCTCGCCGTCTTCTGCGTCGCGATACGTTCCTTCTTTACCTTCGATGCCGTAATTGCCAATAGAGAACTGGTCGTACACCGATCCGTCAACATTCCGGCCGTAAATGAGTAGACTGCAGCGGCCTTTGTAATCGAGAATGTAATTTTCTTCGGGCACAAAAAGGGCAGTATCAGCGCGCCCGCCACGCGAAATCTGAAACACCTGATGCAAGAATAGTCGGATATTATGGTATTCATTTGAATGGTTCTGCACTGTAATGCGCCTGCAGAATGCATTAAGGTCACAGTCTACAAAGTCGTTAAAGGAAAGTTCCAGGCCAATGTCGTCCTTAAACATATGGATATCACTAATCATGGCATCGGACTCGTAGTTAACTTCGGTCCGCCAGCCGCTATCACCCACCCAGCTAAAATTACCATCCACCCACACACCAATTTTGTGGTGGACACTACGCGATGTTGCCAGGTTATCGAGGCCTACATATGGGTAGTAAAAGTCATGCACCAGACCTTGCTCATTGAGGCCCACCGCCAAGCTTCCATTTCCCAACATAACTGCTCTTGCCATAAGCGTATTATACCGCAATTCCTTTTGCTTGCAGCCGATGTTTTAAGTCGCGGTAAGCATTCATGTAGTAAATAAAGGCGTCGTAGGGGTTTTGATATGGGCTAAAATAGGCGTGAATGTCGCCGTCGCGGAACCACTTGGTGCACATGTAATAAAAGTGGTCGGAAGTTTGGAGCCGTCGCCAATCAGTCAACAATTGTTCGTCGTCGGCCTGCAACACCGCTCTATGCAAGGAATAAATATCGGCAATTGCCTCGGCTTGCATAGTGTTGCCAAGCCAGGCACTTAAATCACGCTCAGTGTCTGCCCAGGTAGTAGTGTTGGGCACGTCAATGTAGTCAGCTGCTTCAAAGGTGTTAATGAGCTGGCTGGCAGTCATAAACTTATTTTCGGGAATTTTAAGCCACTCGGCAGGCAGGTGATCGAGGAAGTCAAAAATGCCCGATTCTTCCCACTGGTGCTCGCCAAAGGTTTCGTAATCCATAAAAAGGTTAAAGTTAGTGGCCGGGCGGGTCTCGTTAAGCCAATGAGCAAACTTGTCGGCTGTGAGTGGCCATTCCGACCAGTCGCGGTCGCCAAAACGAAAGGCAATATCATCACTCAATTTGTAGTTTTTGAGCAGGAGCTTAATATTTTGCGTATTTGCCGGACGATACACAAAGTTAGGGCTGCGCCACCCGAGCACCGGGTCCCAACCTTCGGCCAAAATACCTGTGTAACCAGCTCGGTCAGCCCACTGCGCTAAATCGTTATTGTAGGCAAGTTCGGTATTACGAAAAACGGTGGGAGTCTGACCAAAGTGGCGCTGCACGGCACTACGGTGCATAGCGACTTGCGCTTCAAACTCATCGCGCGAATAAAAGAAGGCCAGGCTGTGATGATACGTTTCGGCTACAATTTCGACCCTACCTGTGGCAACTAAATCTTTAAAGCTTTGGAGCGCTGCTGGTGCCCACTGCTCCAATTGTTCCATAACGGTACCGGTAATGGACATACTAAAGCGGAACTCCGGGTGATCTTGCAGCAGCTTTAGAAGACGTTGGTTAGTAGGAATGTACGATTTTTCGGCAACTTTTTGTAGAATGCGCTGATTGCTTGTGCGGTCGTTAAAGTCGGCATCAAAATAGTTATGGTCGCTTGCAATGTCAAAAACAGTATACGGCCGTACCCGATACGGCTGATGTACGTGCAAGTACAAAACAATAGCGCGACTCATGCTGCTACACTCCCTTGAGCCAGGGCATGACGATCATACACCGAAAATAGCTTACGGGCAGAATCATCCCAAGTGAGGCGATCATATTCAACAAAGGCATTGGCATGTAATTCGTCACGCAAGGCGTCGCTCTGCACGACGGCGGCAATTTTGTCGGCCATTCCTTTAATATCCCAAAAATCGACCTTAAGACAATTATTAAGTACTTCGGCCACACCTGATTGTTTGCTGATGAGCACCGGCGAACCGTAGGCAACCGCCTCAAGAGCGGTCAGGCCAAACGGCTCCGAAATAGATGGCATTACAAACAAGTCGCCAATAGCGTAGGCGTCACGCCAGCGTTTACCCCGCAAGAAACCGGTAAACAGCACATTCTTTGAGATTCCCAAGTCGGCAGCCAGGCCAACCAGCTCAAAATATTGCTCGCCGCTGCCTACAATCAGGAACATGGTTTTAGGCACACGATCAATAACGGCCTTGGCGGCATAGAGCAAATTCACCAGATTCTTTTGCAGTGTCAACCGGCTTAAGCTTACTACCACTCGATACCCTTGATCTTTTAGATCCACTAAATACTTATACGAGCTTTCGCCCTCTAGCATTGGCAGCATTGTTTTATCAATGCTGTTGTGCACAACGGTTATTTTGTCGGCCGGAATGGCGTAGTCGTCGACGATGCTTTGCTTTGTATGCTCGCTTACGGCGATAATTTGATCTGCCATGAGTAAAGCAAGCGATTCTATTTCGCGCACAAGCGGATTACCGGCGTTGCCACCAGCCCGGTCGCGTTCTATTGAGTGCAAGTGTACCACTAACGGCAGGCCGGTTTGCTGCTTGAGGCGCAAGGCAGCCCTAAAGGTTAGCCAGTCGTGGGCATGAATAATGTCAAATGTATCTGTTTTGTGTTTCGCCAGCTCGTTAACAGCGTGCTCAAAGAGCTGCTGCTGGCCGAATATATCTTTGTATTCCACATGGCCATCGGTATAAACATATTTATAGCTATCGTATGCGCCACCCGTTTGCTGCACATCAATCACACCTTGTGGCGAAGCTGGTGTGACCTTCATAAAATCAATGTCATGCTCGGCGGTGTAGGGCACAATAAACTCAATATCAGCGCCGTTTTGAGCAAGCGACTTACAGAGCTGATAACATGCCACGCCCAAACCCCCGCTATTGTGTGGATGTAATTCCCACCCAAGCATCATAATTCGCATATGCAGTCGTTACCCTACGTTTTCTAGTTCGCATTATAGATGACTTGCACGCTTAGCACAACCTTTTTGCCTCAGCCCATACACTATTGACGCACACAGGTCTGCTTGCTAGCATCTGAAGTACTGACTAAGGGAAAATATGACCGAACGACACGAAGCAATCGCGCAGTATTTAAACACGCCACCCTCCCGATATAGGTTCGGTTTGTATCCAATTGATGAGCTAAAGGAATTGACGCAGGCCTGTGGCCCGATTTCGACTCTTACGGCCAGCTCGGCACCACATGTAGCGTCAATGTATGTCGAGCTCCACCAATCGGCTGTCGACCAAGGCCAGGCTCTACTAAAGCCCCACCTTGCCCATGGGGCGCTCACCAAAGCCAAAGAAGCGGCGCGCATCGGTGTAGACGACGCCGACCCTACACGGGCGATAACCGCGGCATTGCGTACCGATTCGGTTGGCATAATGGCCTATCATTTTATGGGCAGAAAAGACGGCCCTAACGTAACCACGAGTGCGGCCTGGCGGCAAACGATTCGCACAGCAGTGGAGCGGGGCTATCGTAACTACACGCCCGACAACCCCAACATTCCTTTTATGCAGCTTCTGATGTGCCTAGGAGCACTACACTATATGCCCACTGGCGAGACTGATCCAGTGTACCCGCTTGCCCCGACACGCTTTTCTGAAACAACGGAGTTTGACGAGCGTTATGACTTGGTGCGGATAAAGCCTGATGCCCGCTTCGGCTTGCCTGTCCGCATTGGCACCGAACGGACGATGGGCCAGCTCTGCATTGTGCCCGCTTGGCTCGCCAACGATGCCTATCCTGACCCCAAGAAAGGATTAGGCACTGCCAAAGCCCTTATGGCACATTTTGAAGACGAGGCCCAACGCAAAAATAGAGCCGCCAAAGCAAAAAGCGGCCCCATCACCAAGCCAAAGCCACCGCACCAGGCAACAGTATTCCTGGGCAAAGTTAGCGCGCTGCTTGATATTATGATGACAAAACAGTGGGAAGACACCGAGGCCTATGCGCAAAGCTTGATAGAGGGCCATTCGATAGGTGAGCGGCCCGAGAGTTGGTTTGAACAGCTTACGCCTATAGACGAGCCGATGGCTTCTGAACAGGGACGGCAATTTATGGCCGAAACTTTGTCGGAGCGCATGGTCCAATACCTCGAGAATGACGGTGGCAAGCTTTTGCACGTGCGCGATTTAGCCTGGTTGTATGCCGAACAAGCCATGGGCACCGTCCGCTGGATAAAATCGTTCAATCCCGAACGTGTTGAGGGTGATTTTGACACCGCTCTGTCGTTTATGCAGACTGCGGTTCGACCCCAAAAGAAGAAGCACAAAGAAGAGCACGCTCAATTGACGCAAGCAGCCCGTTACTCGCTGCAATTCGACGAAGCCGCGTTGGCTGCCTATAAAGTACTCTTTTTGGAACCGCATAACGCCGAAGCCGGGGTTGCCCAGTACCGGCGCAGCCTGGCTCTTATTGCCGGTGATGCGCTCTCTTTATACGACACCTTGCAAGATGGTTCGGCCGAAAAGCAGCAACTTGAGCCGATACTCCATGAGTTGTCGATAGCGTTGCTGTTCCCACCAGACCTGGGCGTTGCCTTACGTGCGACACTGCGGCAACGTGGAGCAGGCGGACCTCGTGAGTGGGGCATCTCCGCACTCACGCTTACGGACGAGGATTATAATCTTGCGTTGCGACACAAACTGCGCCCGCAAAAAGAAGCGAATATTGCCAGTGCCCGAGATAATAACGTCGCTACGGTTGATTACGAATATATTAGCAGCTTACAGGGGAAGGTTGACTTTGCACCGTTACGACATATGTTGGGAAATATAGAAGATGGTGAGCGGCTCGAAGCCGCCACCGAAAAGCTCCTAACAATGTTCGAGCAAGTTCGTCCGGCCTAGTAATTCTAGTAATTGTTGAATTTACGGATATTTTGGCGCATGCCTTCATATGTTCGGTGAAAGTGATCGGCATCGTCTACGCTCATGTAGCTATGTTGGTTGCTACGCGCCTCAATAAGCAATCGCTGGATATTCTTGACGCGGTTCTCTACGTCACGCGGATGTCTTTGCCCCTGAATATCGTTCTCGAGGTGCTCAAGCTCGGTATGCAATGCGTGAGCAGACGGGTGGTTACGGTCATCAATAGCATCGTGCACCTGGTAGCGCAAATGCTCTGTTTGTTTAAAAAGATCCTGATAGTGTGGGTCTAGCGCCATAGGGATTACTCCTTTATTTGGTTGACGGTTATAGTATAGCAGAACCCCTCTTTATCTGATATGTACTGACAGTTTACATATGATATATTACATAGTATGAGCACACATACACCCAGCCAAAAGCATGCGTTAGAGTTTTTACATACACAAAAAATAGCAGTGCTGTCCACGGTTGACAAGCACAGCATTCCGCATGGTGCGGCCATCTACTTTGTTGTAGATAACGACTTCCGATTCTACTTTCTTACCACAACCGGAACCGCAAAATATGCTAATATTGCAGCCAATCCGAACGTATCACTCGTGGTTGCCGATGATTATCAGCAAACCACCGTACAAGTTATGGGAACAGCCGAAGAAGTACCAACTGGTGACGAACACGACAGCGCCTTCCGTATGATTGCTCAGGTGCACCCGCCAGGGCAGTTTGCCTGGGTGCCGCCAGTCAGCAAAATGCATACTGGCGAAGTCAAGTTGATGCGTATTACGCCGTCTGAGTGCAAACTTTCGGTATTCCGCCCGGAGCCAGGTGAGGGCGGCATTAGTATCGAAAACGTGCCTACTTCATAGTATTCTGCCAACTCTATTAATCACTACAACACACCGTTCTGCCGTCAATAATTGTAACGATAGTTACTTTCTTAAGCGCAAGCTTTTTGAAAATAAAAGGAGTTACATAAAGCGTGTGTTGTATTAGTCACTATATGCACTGGTAAAACAGTCAACTTGATGGTAAACTATGCGAATTAGTTAGTTTGAGTTGAAGGACGGCGGAAATGGTAAAACACCACAAAGCATACGAATTAGGCATCCACCAAATGGTTGCCGCGCGCCATCTGAACACTTTTCGTGGCCGCATATTAAGTAAACACGAGCTAACCTCCGCAGAGTGGTTAGTCCTGGGGCTGGCAAGCAGCAAAACTGCCAATGGCGGCATCCGGGTAACTGACCTCGCTGAGGTGTTTGGCGTTAAAACAACGTATATCACAGCCCTCCTGAATACACTGCGCTCGAAGCAGTTTGTCGAAACAAAGAGTGATCCTCGTGACGCGCGGGTTCGCCTGATTGTAGCAACCAAAAAAGGTCAAAAGACAATTCAAGCAGTTGAAAAGCGCATGAATAGTGACCTCCGCGGTTTGCTCGGCAACGACTTTGGCCAGCAAGACATTGACACTTTCGGCAACGTACTAGAAGGTCTTTCTCAGATAGACGTATAGTTCGTACGGGTCAAATTACAAAGGATTGCGACAGATTTGCATAATCTGTCGCTTTTCTTCATGCTAAGTAAGTATGAAGAATTATGCACCAAAATATCGTTTCACTCGTTCAAAGGAATCGCCGGTAACGGCCGGGGATACCCTCGTAGCCAGCCTTAAGGTTGCAAATGGCCTGCCAGAAATAGCCTTTGCCGCTCTTAAACAATCCGGGCTAGCCATGCTCGACGGCGTCCATAACCTAGCCGACATAAGTTATATACGTCAGCTTACCGCCATTCGCAGGCATGCACGAGGCCAAGAGGATAACACTCCTCAGCCTTCGCAAGAAGAAAGGCGCAAGCACCGCAGAAACACCTACCGGCTTATGAGCTGGACTGCACTCGGCGCAGCCGGCATGTCCGGTTACGGAACGTTTGAGTCATTGCAGGGCGAGGAGCCTATGCGCTTTGATGTACTAAGCTACGGGCACCTGGGCACCACTATGGCTTCTCTGGCGCTGTCGGGAGCATTAGTATGGGTTGGTGGCAAAATGCAACGAGCCGCTCGCAATTCGGATAATCTGGAGCTCACCAAAGATATTGATGATTTTTATGTGCATGCCAAGCTCGATCTGGGATCATCTGCGGCGGCAGTTGTCGGCGCTGGCGTGCAAACGACTGGCCACGGTCTTATCGACCACGTGGCAGGCATGGCACTCGGTATGTATCAAGCCGCGCGATTCTGGCCTTCGGACGCTAACCTCGAACGAGGATTAGTGCACTCCCATAGCGGTGCTCATGAACATTAACGTATACTCATTGTATGACAAAACTTACACTTCACGAATTTGACGCCGTCGCTTTTGATGCCGAAGGCACCCTTTTTGACACCTTTCCACTTCACCACGCCGCCCGTTACAAGGCATTTGCTGACCATGGATTTGGTTATATAAGCAAAGAAGAGCATGCCAAAGGTGCCACCTATGGCTCCAGCACCCTGGATATTTTAGGTGGCATTTTATATGCTGCCGGCGCTATTAAAGATCGCGATTACGCCGATAATCCAGTCTTGAGAGCGGTAGTAGCGGCACGCGATACGTATTTTAACGAGCTAGTCCATACGCACGGATACAACGAGATACCTGGCGCAACCGACTTCTTTAAACACGTCGCAAGACATTTTAAGGACAAGACCGCGCTGGTAACTGCGGCCCCATGGCACACCTTAGCAGCGGCCGTTACACGTTACGGCTTAGACGCTCATCTTACGCCAGAATGTACCATAACCGGCGACACTGTTACGCAGCTAGGCCTATCGCCCAAACCCGCACCTGACTCATACGTGCTGGCCGGTACTCGCATGAATGCGGACAGGCTTTTGGTATTTGAAGATACAGCACCAGGTGTAGCCGCCGCCAAGCAAGCAGGGGCAACAGTTGTGGCGGTTTGTTCCGACGAGCCTTCGTGGCGACAATTTACATCCGGCGATATACCATATGCCCCCGACTATTTGGTTCAGAATTATCGTGAGGCAGGACAGTTAATAGGCGTATACTAAAAGAATAAGTAAGGGGATAGCATGAAGGCAGTTATGAATGGCGTTACCATAGCCGAGGCAGACAAAGATGAACTTATTTTTATTGAACGCAACTGGTACTTTCCACCTAAGAGCGTCAAAGTTGAGTTGCGCAAGAGCGACACACCGTATACCTGCCCGTGGAAAGGGGTGTGTCAGTACTTTGACGTTAAAGGGCAGGGCGAAGCCTGGACACACGACGCCGCCTGGAGTTACCCTGAGCCAAAGCCTTCGGCTATCGAGATTGTCAAGAAAGACTTTTCAAATTACCTCGCCTTTGATCCGCAGCAAGTAAGTATCGAGGAATAGCTACAAAAGCACAACAGACAGTTGGCGGCACACTGGTATACTAAGATTTTTAGATAAGAAACAGTGTATGTCATTCGAGAAATTAGCCAAACCGCCGCACCGTGATGAGCTTGCTTTTAGCATTCCGATTAATGCCACGTGCGACTACCATACCGACATACTCGAGTCCACGCTCCATTGGATAACTGAGGTCGAGTCGCAAGATGTACGCAATGCGCAAATTGGCCGAGCCATTGCCGGTGTTATGGTGCAGAATCTTCGCCTTGAACGGGATTCCTTAATGCATAATAGACGCATTTCTGACGAGGTAAGCAGCGAGCTATTTAATGCGTTCTCTATAGGCGAGCTTTTGCGACAACCGTGTATGCAACCAGAGCCGGGTGAGATAACGGTAGGGGAAGATGAGCTAGCCACCGGATCAGTACCTAAAGCGCTCCCTTTTTTGGTAGACATTCCCACTAGCCCAGCAGCTCGGCTACATCTTGATCGCGCTGAAGTTGCCGATAGGCTGCCAGATCTGCCTTTACCCAAGCCAGGCCAGCGGCCAACTTGGAGCGTCGTTGAAGGTACTGATTTGCTGGTACAGGTTAAAGGGCCTGCCGAATTAACCGCGGCGTTCAGGGGTAAGATTGCTGCAGAGCATTTTGCGCCTCGCAGCATGGTGAGCATTATTCCTTATATGCGTGCGCGTTCGACAGGCCAAAACCACACCTGCAAGCTTCGCGGCTTTCCAGCGTTCCTATAAATCTAGTACACCAGCGGCTCTTGATCGCCACGCGGCACCTGCCAATGGATACTCGTTGTAACCAGCGGCGTATCTGGCAGCGGATGGGCAATGAGGCGAAACGTGGTTTGGTCCTCTCCCCACGTATCTATCTCACGATAACCATTCTTTCGGTAAAAGTCCCAGGCACCTTCGCCCTCATAAACAAGCTTGCCATACAAAATCCTACGTTGCGCAAGTGCCCATTCTTGACGTTTCTTTTCAAGTTGCGACCCAATGCCTTTATGCTCATAGGCGCGGTCAACAACCAAGCCTACTAGCCTTGCAAACTGATTATTCCCTTTGTCAGCTTCCGCGTAGGCAAAGCCAGCAAGCTCTCCCTCAACGGTTGCAATACAGGCAAAGTACCCGGTCTCACGATGCGTAGCATCATGTATCTTGTTAAGAAAGTAGCCTTCGCCATGCGTTTGCAAATAACGGATACGTTTGGCTTTCCAGCTCTGAAAACCGGGGACAATATCGTTGTATCGATCTACGAAAAGTTTACTAATTGCGAGCGCATCTTCATCGTTGGGTTGGCGGAGTACTACATCTAGAGCTTCGGACATGGGCTTAACCTCGCTTTCATTTGTTAACGTAAGCATTATTATACAACTAAAAGATAGGTAATTGCTCAAAAAACAAACATTTTAGGCGTTGGCTGCGGCGGCGTATATGTCTTGCGTTGGCCAGCTCGAAAGTATTTCTACAGCTGATTTAAATTGCGGGTCGTATCTTCCGGGCAGGAGGCGTTCACCTATGCGCTGCTCACGTTCAGCCGGTGCTCCCATTAGTAAAGAAGGGCGCAAAAAGTCGACGCCAACTACTTCGTTAACGGTTACTTTCTGCACTTCTCCCAAAGGCACGTAGGGTTCAAAACGCCCGGATTCTTGACGGTCGCAGGCAAGATGCACTCCCATAATACTGCCTGCCGGGTACTGGATGCCCTGTAACGCTATGGGCTGAAGCGAAAGAGCCGTCCGAGCACGGCGGTCACCCTGCATCTTTTGCAAAAGCAGCGGCCGGTTAGCTTCATCGGTTATCAGTCGAACACCAGGCAAGAAGCTGCGGCCCTGCTTGCCACCCGAAATGCTCAATGTCCGGATTGCTTCAGCAAAATAAATATCTGACTGCAAACACGTTGATTCATACGCTTTTGTATTGCGCAGCGGCAAATCTGACTGCGGCTCAACACCGCAATGAGCAGCATCAATACTCTGGTTAACCATACTGTATAACAGTTGTCTAAAGGTATCCCCACGCACGGTGGTTGGCAGCCAGGTATCCGAAAGTGGCGGCTGCATATTACCCTTAAGCCGGTGACTACGCAGAATAAAAGCCGCTGTAGCCGTGGCAGCAAAGTAACGGTCGGGCTGATATGAAACAGGCATCTCAGGGGGAGTGCGCCCAAATAAATAGGACTCCCGCAACACGGGGTCAAGGTTTAATAAGAAATCTCTCATAACGTGCTCTTGAATGTAAGGCGTTGCCGAAAGCGAGTAGCCGCATTATGTGTAGCATTAAGTGCGCGAGTCAAGCCCGACACGACAACCTCCGGGTCAGAATTCCGATCGGCAATAACTTGTTCGGCGCGGCTCAGAATTTGAGCGCTGCGGTCTAGTTCGCTGGCAAGCTCTGGTTCTTTACGGCGGATATTCTTGGCCTCGGTACGAAGATGAGCAACAACAGCTCCATTGCTGTATTGCGTTTCATGCAGCAAAAGCTCAGCTGGCGGCACTGCCTGTTCTAGGGTTCGTTGGGCACTTCGTGCAACACTGGCCAGCTTCACCGTTGGAGCGTAGAGCACATGCTCGGCTACCGCGCGGGCACGTGCAATGTGCTCATCACTTGCCGTAATAAGAGCATTGTAGTGCGCGGCGTGTTCGGCCCGCCGAGCTTCGTCGTATGAAGATTGCAGGCTTTTGTCGCGATGTACAGCAACAGCTCTAAGTGCGTGGCGTATCCGGCGCTGTTGCGACAGGGTTAGGGCAGCGCCGCCAGCAAGCAGCAGCGCATCGGGCGGTACCGGCAACTTAATTGGCTCTTTAGGCGGAAGTTCGGTGGCCTGAACAATAGGTGTGGCGTCGCCATCGGTTCGTTTTTGGTGTGATTCGTTTTTAGAGAGTACGTTAGCGCCACTGCCGGGGCCGTTAAGGTATCCAAATACCTGGGCCGATTCAATATCTTGCAAGCCAACGAGCGTGTTGGCTACATTACAGTTGGCTTTTTTACCTGCTTCGGCAGCTTTGATAAAATCGTCCAGACTCTTCCATTCACGATCTTCGTCGTCTTTAAATGGCGTAAAGCTATACTTCCACTTGTCACGGATAGTTTGCTCATAACCCTTAGCATATTGTTTAATGCTATAGCGTTGCACACCTCCCAAATCGGATACCTTACCACTAAGCACTTGTAAGCGGTAGAAGTGGTTTCGGCCAGCTTGGCCAAGCTCGGGAACATTGTTGAGTGCTGAATCATAGTAGAACGTGGGTTGACCCTTGTTATTGTCAGTCACCCCTAACTCCAAAAGTGTGCCGGGATTTTTAACTTTGCGGCCCGGGTGTGATCCCAGCCAGTAGGTAAGATCACCAGTAACCGCTTGGCCGCTCATTGACGTAATACCGTAGGTACCATCCTTCTTCATTACCATTTTTACGCTCTTGCCATCTACCGACGCAGCCACAGGTCCCATGCCTTCGCGGATGGGTATATTGGCCATAGAAGTTACGTCAATGCCTTTTTTTGATCGGGGTGTCTGGAAAAAATCTTTGTTATTGAGGTGACGATGTACCTCAAGCGTGGGTTTATTATCGAGGCTTTTTGGAAGTGCAGCCGGCAATTCGTAGGTCGCTATTTGATCGGTAGACATGTTCTTTTGGAGCCAGGTAAGCGAAAAACCGCGACCGGTAACTTGCGATGGCTCCTGTACCATGAGTATCTGGCTGGTCTTCGCTTCCCAAAAGCCTTCTGGATCAGCGCCGTTATGCGGTGTGATTTTAAAGTCGGGCGTATCAGGCAGGTACGTGTTGCCGACGAGCGAATTGGTACTGCTGGTTGAGGCACCTCCTGGCTCAGAGCCTTCCGGCGAAGATATATTCAGATCTTTCCAGGAGGGGTTAATGGCGTCTTCGACAGCCCGGTATGCGTGCCAACCGCTATACCAAGGGCTACGGCTGTCGAGGTAATCCTTGGCATCTTTGTCGCTGACAAAGCTTGGGTCAACATGCCGCTCATTGGCAATCTGTACGCGCGAATATTCAACCGCCATCGATTCTTTAACATCAACGATAGTGTGGGCTGCAATGAGCGCCGAAGCCGAGGTTAGCATAAGCGCACCGGCTGACATGATCTGCCGTCGCCGATGGGCCAATAAATGCGCACCGCGACTCTTGCCGTCAAAAAGCTCCTCTTGCATGGTCTTCACCGCCCACGAGCGGGCAGGCAGGACAACGTTCTGCGGTGCTTTCTTTTGATCCGAAATAGGCTGTCCATAGGCGTGACGCACCAGTGCCAATTCCAAGGCATTGGTAAAGGCATCTATGTCTAACTGCTGGTCTTGGGCGGTATCCTGACGAATGAGATACTCGTACTCATCAGTAGTAAGGCCAAAGGCATTGACGGTTTCTTGAAGCTTACGCCCGTTACGCTTTGTTTCCCATACCACTTGCCGTGCATCTGCCGACAGGTTGCCCATCTCTACATCGGTGACCTCGTGTGGCATGTAGGGTCGGCCGTCTTTTTTAAACTCCTTAGCGCGCTCCGGATATTGCTCCTGGCGCACAAACCGTGTACGGAGTAGGGCGTTAACTTTACCACGATACGTTCGCACATCATCCTCGGTAAGCTGCTTGTTATCATAGGTGTCCACGAGTGTGAGTAGCTCATTATTTGGTGCAAGGGTGCGGAGCATATCTTTAACTTGAGCCACCGTAAGTTTGCCACGCAGCGATTCAACTGTGCGCTCCTGTATACTATCGGCAAATTCTAGCCAATCTTCGGGCGTGCCAGCTATAAAGGCAGGCGGATCCTTGAGTTCGCTTACGGCTACACCCTTGGGCTTAAAGGCTTGTTTTGCGGATATAATTGGCTTGTCGCGATCTGCGCCATCAACGCTTCGGCAGATAAGTTCATACTGATGTGCCTCCACATTCATTTCTTGTACGCCTTTGTCGCGAGCCAGTTCGGCCATGAGCCGCAGGCCTCCCACAACACCAAAATAATCATTGACCGTTTCGCTCGGTTCATACCAATAAAGGGCTACGTCAGCATCCGGTGACGTATCGGTAATAGGAGCTTTGCGGTACAACTCGTATCGCTGACCGACTCTTTCATTGGCATTGCTAGTATTTTTAGCAGCCTGTTCAAGCACTTGATTGTCCTTCTTAAAGGAATGCCAGACAGCTTCACCAATGCCACCGAGCGCCAACGTAAAGGCCACCGGCGTTACGCTACGTGCCGCAACTGACAGCTCCATAGCAGGTGCCACCGTCCAAGCCGTACGCGTGACTAACGACCGCAGCCGCAAACTTTTACGCTGATCAAAAGCATCGCCTTCCGACTGAGTCTTAGCCAGATCTAAGGCAAATGCCTCGTCGGCGTTCGGATAGAGTTCATCGTAGGTATACGATTTAGGGGCTTCAGCTGGCGTTTGCTTGGGCAGTTCGGTAAGGCCGAAAGCTTCGGACGGGCCCGAAAATGTCACCAGGCCGTCGTCTTCGGTAATCTTTAGCTCATAACCAGTAGATTGGGGTACATTCTCACTCATGACAGGATATAACTCGCCAACGTTACAGAATATTCAACAGACCCGCTTGGACAGGTTTGCCCTAGCAGACACTTGGGGCACTTCATAGGGTATACTATACCATTTTACGCCATAAATTGCAATACTTGCTACCGCTGGTAAAGCAGGTACGATGCTGAGCGTTGAGATGGTAGTGTAGGGTCAGCAAATTGTACAATAGGCGCGGCGTTTCCGGCACTTACCGGCGAGCCGAACTCCTCTTGTGCAGGCAATGCTATTTTGTCTAAACCAGCTTGGCCGGGCGCGGCGATGTCAGGAGCCTTAACCACAAAAAGACCGTCTTGGCGCAAGCTTCGCGCAGCCATTTCAATCCCTTTCAGGCACGTTTCTTCAGATGTAGCGTGGCCAGCTCGCAGAATTACCATGTCCAAGCTATCCGGCCCAAATTGCTCAGCAGCCTTTGCCGCTCCCTCATGGTGGAACCGCGGTTCCGGAGCTTCTACGCGCATAATGTCCACGCCGCTAAACACCGTATCCGGGATGCTATCACGGACCTGGCGACGGCCATTCTCTTGAGCAAGCATCTGCATATCGTTCCAATTATTAACAAATTGGCCGCCCATACCTTCGGTTACAAAATGCACTTCACGCATGGCACCAAGCGCGTGGTAGGCGAACTTGCCACCGGACATGCCCGGGTTAAGCAAAGCTACCCGCTCGGAAGATTGTTGAAGAGTATACGGTGCAGCTCCCTGCACACATAGCTCCGGACCAGCAGCGTCCGAAAGATGCAGGACAATGTCGGGATTAGCTGCAATGAGACTCTGAACCGTGTGACTCTCTAGGCCGATACCAGCAACAGTAGAGAATACCATTTTGGCCGTTGCCTTGCTTACTGCCGTAAAGCGCTGTTGGTCACTTTCGTGCACACTACCATAGAGTTGCCCGACCCGGCGGGCAAGTTCACCTTTACGAAGATCCCACATCGGCGCATTGTCTTTAATAACTTTGCCGCCAAATAATTCATTATTATCTTTGGAGCCAAAGACTGCTTCGGCAGAGCATTCTGGCACCCTTACTTCGTTTTCTTCAGGCGCAAAAACAGTTACACCCCAATACATGAACGTCTCGGCAGGGGCGTCCATAAGAGCGAGCTTATCGTCGTCGTCAAGTTGGAGCGTTTCGCCCATTTTCATGACAAAAGATTGACGTTGCATTTCTAATTCGAAAGGAGATATTTGTGGCATGCGCCAAAGTATAGCAACTCTATGCTAGTATAGCTAGCATAGCTTTTTAAAAAAGGAGACCATTCTCAATGACCAACAGACCCGAAAGGCCGCCATTATCTCTGGACGACCTGACAGATATTGCCATTAATCAAATGGACTTAAGCCCTGACGTAAAATTCACTCTAGCGCCAAATCGCATAAGTGCTATGGCCGTTGGCCTCACCGAACGCCATCGGATACCAGCCGCCGGCTACGGCGAAGCAGGGGTGCGTCGAGCCTACCTCACCCATATTCAGCACGGCCCAATTCCAGCTCATATGGCGCTGCAAGAGGATTTTATACGTCGTCACGATGAGTTAACGGGGAGCGAAGATGCTGACGCCACTAAGAGCGAAGTAGCCATTGCCGTTCGTAAAGGCGTGCCAAGCCTGGCAGCAAAGCTTCGTACTAAGTTTGAACAGAGCGTCGCTGCCTATGCCATTGGCCAGCTTTATGAGGCCGAGGCTATACAACCTGGGATTATTCAGCATTATGGGCACATGAATTTGGCCGAGCACCACCCTGAGACAAACACAATCGCTACGGGCGATGATCTTTGGGCCGAGCTGCCCACAGAACCGCACGCAGGCATTGTACATTGTGCTCCTGACTGCTGCGAGAGCATTGGCCGCCTCAACGAAGCACAAGTTAAGCACCCTAATGCTTGGCAAAATGTCGCCTTGCTGCACAGTACCCGATTTAACCAAGCGTATACACAGCTTGCCGCTAAGGGCATTTTTGGTATATCGCCAGAGCGAGTCCATGCCAGCCATACAGGTACAGCCCGGGGGATGTCTGATCTACGGCGAGAAGTACAGACTAACAAACGTCTTAAGCGAGGCTTTGGCGCAGTTATTATGAACGACGTCGAGCACGTTCCTATAGAGGATCTTACGGCGGCTATCGAAGCCACGCCCGACGTGCTGGCCCCTGGCGGCGTATTGCTCATTAGCGCTAGAAGTCGGTTTGCAAAAGGTGACGGCACTGTGTTTGACCTTATCGATACCGGGCGCAGAACTTTTGGTGCCGATCCGCTCAAGATTGGTGCACTGAGTATCGAAAGCATCGACTTTGTAAATGGCGTAGCAGTCTTTACAGAGGAAGACGACGGCGGCCGTCAGGCAATCTTTGTAAAGCAGTAGACCGCTCGTTTAATAATCGGTTAAAATCCACGCCGAGCCGTTCCAGCGCTTAACGGGTTTAACAGTCCAGCTGGAGCCATTCCAGTACTTGGCTGGCTTTGCGACCCACGCCGAGCCGTTCCAAACTTTTATGTTGCCGCCGGTGCCGGTACCAGTCAAAAAGTCAGTGGCACTTTCGCTATTGGAGCCAAAAGGTGCCGCCGTGCCAGTGGTTGCACCAGTTATTGCCCAAGACTGCCAGTGGTAACTAGCGTTATTTGTTAAACCAGTTACTGGCAAAGCCGCACTTTGATACACCGCGGGGGCCTTATTAGTCCAGGCCCACGAAGCAGGCGCTGCGGTAAAATTGAGCGCTTGGGTATCGCTAAACCAAGTGCCGGTGGGCGGGCGACCACACGCCACATAAAAAGAGCTGCCTATAACCATGTAGCCAGAGCTGCGACGGGCTGTGGGAGTGTTTGCCGTTGCCTGTGTGGTCCATGAAGTGAACGAGCTGGTGCTGGTATACCGTACGGTATTGTTAACCACTGAACCATCGTAGCCGCTAAAAGCCACCAAACGTTGGTTTGCAGCATCGTAACCCATGGCTGCGCCACGAACCGCCAGGCCACTTGTAACACCAGTGTCAACCCATGCGCAGTTTACGCTGCTAATATCCAGGTAGAATAGTTGTGATGAAAAAGTTGTTCCTGCTTGATTAGTCGCGCCAGCATGCACATAAAGCCGTTGACTGCCTGCATCGTACGCAAAACACGGCTGCCATACCGCTGCTGGTGCGGCACCGGTAGGAGTGAGCTGCGTCCAGGCCTCGGAGCCGGGCGTACTGAGGTCTAGTGCCCACATATCGCTTAAAACACCCGAGGCACTTTGGCCGCCCCATAGCACCATTCTTTGACGAACAGCGTCATAACAGCCTGCCATCAACCAGCGCTGAGTGGGAGAGGTTCCGGTAGGGGTGAGTTTTGTTGCATGGTACATGCCAAAATTGTCAGCCTGCAATTGCCAAACATCTTTAGTTCGCTGATTGGCACCAGTTAAGCCGCCAAAATAAATGATGCGGTCATTCGCTGTGTCATACACCGCCAAACCGCCTTCGGACTGCGGCATATTGAAGGGACCTTTAGCAGCATAGCGCCAGGTGTTTGCCGTCGCGTTATAAGCCCAAATCTCCGAAATGTGTTCCCCATTTGCAATGGTCGTATCGTCGTCCATGGCACTGTAGCCATTAATCAGTAGCCATTCATTTCGCGCGCTATTGTAAACATATCCGGGTGCATCACGGCCCCGCAAGTAGTCAACCGTCGTTAGTCCGTACAGCGGGGCAGTAGAGGATGTGTCGTTCATATTGTAGGCATAAACATATTTGCAGGTTGTGTCATAACCAAAGAGTGTAGCCACAACCATGATGTTGCGAGCGGTATCTACGGCTGCAGCACCGCTCGAGAACGCTAGCACGCCTTGGTTATTCAGATCATTCGTTTTTATAGAGGTCCACGACTCGGAGCCTGCAGTAAGCGAAAGTGCAGCAATATCGTTACGATTATTTGTCTGCGCGCCTTGCCAGCCGCCCATAATAAGCAACCGCTGATTTGTGGCATCGTAGCCCACATTATGCAGTTCACGTGCGCCGGGTGCAGTACCGGTAGGTGTAAGCTGCGTGAAGCTACCGCCAGCTATATCATACTGCCAAGCGTCGTTCAAATATGAAGAACCCGTGTAACCGCCCATAATAATCAGCCGATTATTGGCTGCATCGTAGGCCATACCCGTGCCGCTACGCCCGGTTGGGCTGCCCACGGCACCATTTGCTTTAAGCGTTGTCCAGGTTACGGCCCCTGGCGTATCTACGCTAAATGTGCAGCGCAGCAGGTCATTGGTGCGGCTTGTTCCCCATCCGCCAAACAGATATATGTCAGAGGTGTTAGAGGCAGTGGATTTTGCCACCATGTGATGGGTAAGATACGAACGGGCGGCAGGAGTATTGGTTTGGCTTACTGTCGTCCAGGCTTCGGAACCGGGAGTTGTCACATCGAGCGCATGCATTTCGTTACTATCGCTTGGGGTGGCACCACCCCAAATAACCATGTATGCCTTGTCGACACTTCCCGAAGTAGTGCCTCGAACGTACACCGCAGCAGCCAGGTTCTTGGCGGTAGCTGGCGTGCCCGAAGGAGTTAGCTTGTGCCAACGGGCGTACGGGCTATTTGCCGACAACTCCCATACTTCATTAAAACGTGAGGTTCCATTGTAGCCGCCAAATAAGATAAACCGCTCATTCTTGGCATCGTATATCAGATTTGCGCCGCGCCGGGATGTTGGCAATGCCGCCTCTTTAAGCGGACGAGCAAGGGAGGTTGCCGTTGCCACATTAGTAAATGTGGTGCCTATCGGCTGGACTTCCATCGCAAGCGAAGTGGACGATGCTGGCGCAGAGCTGTAAAGCTCAGCCTCCAGCCACACGTCATTACTTATGCCGTCACCACTTGTGTGAGCGCCTATGGCGACCTCGGTATATTGATTGTTGCGATACTGTCCTTGTGGAGCACCGTCAGGATCGCTGGCCATACTAGTTTGTATCTACCCAAAGGTCACCAACGGCCGGACTCGACGGTGCGGTTGTGCTAACCGTTATTTTTGCAAAGCCAGAAGCTTGCGCAACCGAAAGATTGCTGCGGGCAGTAGCCGGGTCAGATATGTCGCTCAGATTGCTCGTAGCTAGTAAAGCGCCCGCCGTCGTAACGGCTGAAGCGGTGAGTGCGCCACTTGACGTATGGGATTGCATCAAAAAATCATTGAGAACATCACCCCAAGCCCCATCATCCGAACCACTTACTGGTAGTCGTGCCACAAATACCACCCCTTTTATGGTATATAGTATACGCCAGTGCCAAGTTATTCAGCAAGCATACTTAATAGATAATATCTACTGATGCACGCTGGGCAAGGTACGTACGGCAAGCTGCAATCGCTGGATCATCACTGACAGCGAGAGCATCAGGCGTATACCTAGAGGGGTTGTCCAACCGCCAAGATAGGACGATATCTTCATTTCCTGCCGAATCCATAACAACCGGCTGTGCATCAGAGCCCACCATAAGGAAGCCCGTTTTACGCAAAGAACTATTAGATGCCCGATTACTCGCCAGGCTGCGTGCCACAATAGCCGGCTCATTTCGTTGGCCAAAAGCAAAATCGGCTAACGCAAGTTTTGCAAGCGTCCCGTATCCTTTACCGCGCGCTTCAGGGCGCGTTATATAATGCGTGACTTCTGGCCCGGCATCGGTGGCGGTCATGGTATTAAAACCAACGAGCAAAGAGCCAACACGCATTCCCATAACTGAAGTGTGAGCATACTCAAACTCAGCACACAGGCTTTCGACTGAATCAAAAACGCCCTGTATTTCATAGGGTATAGTTTGTCGAATAGCATCATCAACGGGCAACAAGCTCGCCATAGCCGCCTCAGATATCGGCTCGAGTAACAAGCCTTGATGTGCACGATCATGCCGCTGAATAGCTATAGTCGGTATTTCGCTATGAATCATAAATGACTAATTGTAGAACATAAGCGTTATAAAGTCAATAGGCGGCTTACCTGATAGGTGGTGTTTGCGGAAAGCTAAACGAGCAAATAAGACGCGCTGTCAGGAATATTCTGTCTACTTCGCTTAAGGAGGTTTGAGGGTCGGCAAGTATCTGCGTGCCCGGCTCACGTACAGGTAGTTCGTGAAAAGTATAATCAACTAAGCAGGTATCGGGGTCAAAGATAGGAGTGACTCGCTGCTTAATAGTTCGTGTCAGACCGCCCTCGATACGCGATGAATCGTAATGTCTGCCACTCGCCAATTCGGCCAGCACCCGGCCGCTGCGCGCCCGCATAAAAGCAGCAAAAAAATGGCGGCAGTAGGGCAGTTGGTACTCACTGCCAAGCTCTTGCAGACTCGGGGCAAGGCTTTGTTCTACAAGCACTTTGTTATAGTTATCGTGCTGTTGGGGTGATAAATATACCGCTAGCTCGCTTGGTCGATCTTGGCGCTCAAATGCTTGAAATATCATACTCGTTACCCTCAATCTTCGTATACTATAAGTATGATACGTCACCATGAGCCTTACAATACTATTCACAGTCTCACCACTTACTACGATGCCCTTCTAGAGGAGCAAGAGTGGGGAACATACAAAAAGAACTTTGCCAGTGACATGTGGGAACGGAGCCGTATGCACACAAGCACGCATACCGCTCCCGCCACGCTTCAAGCCGAGTCAACAGCATTCGATGCGCAAGCGCAGTACGCCGTTACTTTGCGTGAACAGCAATTCCACCGGCGCACACTTTTCTCTAGTAAGGTGGGGGAGCTTTTGGTACACGAGTGGCAACTGCATGTTGAACCAGCCGCATTTACTATTGATGACCAGGCAGCGCCCGCTGACCTGCGGGCTTTTACCAACGCGCCGCTTGGTGATATCCATATTGCGCTATGGGTCAAGAATAAAGCCTGGTACACCGGCGAAGTAGCAAGAATGGCTCAAAAATACGATGTGCATACCCAAACCGGGCGTGGCTTGTTGCAGCACATGCGTGCAACAACTATGCTGTTTCTGCCGCATGAGCTGCCTGCAAGAACAGCAGATCACGTTGCTGAATAAACAGGCCTGCATAATCGTGCGGCTTATCGCTTTTAAGAAGCTGCATTGCACTGGCAATATCCTTTGCCCATACCACCTCAAAACCTTCGGCGCGTTCTTGCTCGGTAAATTGAGGATCGTGTACAGGTCCGTACTGCCTCGCGCGATAGCAAGTAGAACTCTGTATTTGCTGCCATCGGTCACGATATTCCACAACCATACCCAATTCGCCGGTAATGCGCGCCTGGCAACCAATTTCTTCAAGCAACTCGCGATTAAGAGCCTCCTGCAACCCCTCATCACGCTCTATGCCACCACCTGGCAGCTTGTGGCGCTTATGAACGGCCGCATATAAAAGCGCAATATTGCCGGCATCGTTGGCTACAATTGCACGCACAGCAAAGCGGGGTTTTAACTGCCCTAAAGGCAGGTCGGTGTCATCCGGAAAGAATGTAGAATGCTTAATCTCGCCCAGTAGTTTCATTGTTCCTCGTGCTCCTACTTTACAACAGGTTCAACGCCAAGCGCATGCATAATGTAGGCCATCCGGCGCGCATATTTAATATGCCATTGATCCGCGCTCAGGCCCCAGCTATGCCCGGTATCTTTTTCGATGTGTACATGCGTCTGCGAGTAAGGCTGCAAGGCCTGGCGGGCTACGCCCAATTTAAGAGAGTGCATGGCATCCACGCCGGTATCGTTAAGGCCAGATGTAATATGTAGCGCAAATTCTTTTTTGTCGGAGGATTTTAGTAGATGATAGGGGCCATACCTAAGAATAGCCGGTACGGATGCAGGGTCCTTTGGATTACCATACTCCGTAACCCATCCATCACCATCAAGGAATGTATCAAATTCCAACATGTCATAAAGGCCGACGCGTGCTTCTACCACTCCATACCACCATGGTTCCTGCAGAGCTGCAGATACGACCATAGTAGCACCATTACTCCCGCCAGCGAGGCCGAGGCGGTTAGAAATACCACTTTCGTGAATGTGCCTGGCAACAGCGTTGATCTCTTGTGGTACCCGGTATTTATAAGGTCCCATGCCAGCTTTATGATTTTGCTCGCTGGGGCCGTCGCCGCTCAAATAGGGAAAGGCCGCAATCTGGCCGTTAGCCATCCAGGTACGATAAAAGTTTGAATAATGACTCGACGGGCTGGCGTCACTCCTAAAGCCACCGTAACAACTCATGAGCACCGCCGCGTCTTTTTGGCGCAGCACACCTTTTGCTGCCGCAAATACTACCAATACTTCGCGGCCCTCCGGCGAAGTACACATTTCTTCAACGGTTTCGTATTCACTCGGGTCGAGGTTCTTTAATGATACAAAATACTGCTCGGCTGTTTTACCCCGCGAGCGATACAGTGTGCGGCAGGTAAGCGCATTGCCAACCTGATACTGCAACGTATCATTAGCGTGGTCTGTCTTAATAATATCCACGCCACTGCCAGAAGGTACGGGTAGGTCTGTTTTTTGCCCCGTGTCCCTGTTAATGGCTTGTAAATGAGAAGTAAGGGTTACGGGGTTGCAATATTCGACTACAACACTCGAGGCGCTTACTTCTGCTTGGCCGATAATGTGATCACCTTTGCGAGGAGCAACTTCTTGCCATTGACCGAGTGGCTTTTGGTGCGCGGTGGCAATTGGGCTTCGCACTACCCGGTCACTGTCTTGCTGCCCCTTAATTACAACGTACACATCATTGCCTGCCAAGCGCACATCGTGCTGGCCTTCATCTTCTATAGGCACAGATGTATGGGTGTCGGTTTTGGTATTAAGTACAAACAGGTTTATCTTTTCTTGGGGAACAGTTTCGCACACCAGAACATGCTGGCCATCTTCGGCGTTCAGGGCATACAACCATGCCGAAGGCGGCAAGCCACGTTCAACTGCATCAAAGAGCACGACATCATTTTCTATAGGCTCGCCCATGGTATGCTCCATGATTTTCTGATGATGGAATCGCGGAGCGCCATGTTCTGTGCCTTGGCTTTTACGGTAGGTAAAACCGCTGCCGTCCTTTTTCCAGTCCATATGAAAGGTCGCGCCATGATAAAACAGGCTCTCGTTGCCGGAGTGCATGTCACGAAGGTACACAAACGGTTCATTACGATCGTGCTTTTGCACGGCATAAGCCAAGTGATCGCCGCCTGGCGACATAGTGAACCACGACAAGCTCGTGCCTTTCTCCATTTTGTTGGGATCAATGAGCACCTGTTTTTGGCCATCTTTAACTGCCATGGCTTTATAGCGCTGTTCGGTTGGCTCAACTTCTAAAAACAGCTCGTAGCCACCTTCGACAGTACCGGCAGTGCGGTCACGGTCGCTATGCGTCAGATCTTCAAATTGTTTGTGCAGCGCAGGGAATAAGCCAGTGGCAGCAATGTGTGCGTCAGTAAACGCGTTTTGGGCATCCATAACAGCCAGTCCTTCTGGAGAGTCACGAAAGTGTTCAAGGTAGGCAAACGGGTCGGTAAAGTGGTATTCCCGACCATCGGGCAAGGGATAGCGGCGTAATGTAGGATGCTGAGGAACTTCGGGATACTTATTATGATGCTGCATACTTAACCAATAATGTCACGGTACGCTAAGGCATCGAGGATGCCCGCAGCAAATGGCTGCTTAGCAAAGTAGGTCTTGTCAGGAATAGTTTGCTCTGCCCACGACCGCAGGGAATCATCTGCGTTTGCTGGCACAATAGCCATGTCCGCGGCCGCCAAAAGCTGCACATCGTTCATGCTATCACCAGCTGCAATAGTGGTAGGGCGCTGGCCGAATTGGCGTTCGTAGCTTGCAGCAACATACTGCAATGCCGAGCCCTTATGCACTCCCTTGGGCAAGAAGTCAAGATACTCTCCACCAGAGAATATCACTTCGGCTTCTATGCCACAGTTCGCTAAGCGATGATGCATTTTTGCCACAAAAGCCCCATGGTCCATATCGTTTTCTGCGACGTTATAGCTCACTTTATGTTCTCCCTGAGCTGCCGACTCCTGCAAAGTAACACAGCGCATGCCGCGCATTGCGTGATGGATCTGGGCGGCACGATAGCCGCCTACCGAACTCGGCCAAGACGTATCAAGCACCAAGCCGCTCTCCTGTCGTCGGTGAAGAACGGTACCTACTGACGTAACACTGAACGACATGGCATCCATGGCGCTCGAGAATTCCGCCACTTCTTGCGCCCGCACTAGCTGCGACTCCATGGTTCGGCCGGTCACCGAACCAAAGCCCACAATTTCGGGTTGCGTAAGCGCTATGGTCTCGAGTGTTTCAAGGGCAACAAGCCCTACCTGCCTCCAGCCCTTAACCTGTTGCCCTTCGTCAGTGGGCACAAGCGTGTTATCGACGTCGCATCCCAGGATATATTTTTCGGTAGCTCTGCTCACTGTAAGTCCTCCAAGGCGGCTCCAATGCCAAGACGCACAATATGGCGCTCGACTGGATTCATTAAGTTTTGATGTACTAAATTATCGAGTTGCCCTAGAGTGAATATGCCCGTGGCTGGCTGCTCGGGATCGGTGGGCTTTACCAACCGCTCTCCAGAAATAGCCCAATAAAAAGGGTAGTATCCTAGCTGCGGATACTCTGAATCCGGCGGGTTGATAATTTCGCGGTGAGCAAAAAGACCCATCCTTCCAACGTAAAAACCGCCTTCTTCAAGTGCTTCGCGGCGCACGGCCATTTCGGGTGTTTCCCGGGCATCGTTCTCGGGATCTTCGGGGTCAATGGGGTCTAGATGCCCGCCCAATATTTCCCACTGGCCAACACGCACACCGTTGCCTATGTTGCGGTTCGGCGTATAGGTTAGCACTACTTCTTTGGTGGCAAGGTCGCGTATGGCGACGCAGCCTGCGGCTGTCACCAACGCTGCTTCTGGCAATTCTTTAGAAGTGTAGAGGTTCCACTGCGTATCGCCCCACGTTCCACTTGATATTTTTTCGCCTATTCCCATTTTTTACATCCTTTAGTCAGTTATTCTACTTAGAACCGCGTCTATTGAATCTTGCTGTGGCAAAGCAATAGCATCCAATCGCCGGAACATGGCAACCGCTTTAGCTACTGTTTTTGGGTCATCGGTATATTGAACGGTATCAAACGACGTTTCGAGACATACCGCCTGCGTAGCATCAGATCGTGTAAGCAGCGTGGTCATGTCTTGGGCTATATAAAAAGTTCCCCCGGGAATAACACGCAAAACCGCTTCTGGCCGTCCGTCGGTTTCAACAAGATGGCTCAGCTGAGCCTGCCAGTCTGTACCAGGCAACGAGGCGTCAAGCACCCGTTCATCAATAAAGTACTCGCATGTAAAAGCGCGTTCAGCCATGTGAGCAGCGCGCTGCTGGCGGGCGGCAACGTATGTTTCTGCTACCTCGGCAGGATCATCAGGGCGATACGCCTTAAGGATTGCCCGTGCTACGTCTGGCAGCTGCAAAGGGCCAGGCAGCACGCTATTACAATAAAACCGCTCGTGAGTCGCGGACATTTCGTCAATACTAAACTGGGCGTACGGGGTATGGTCTGGCTGAAATGCAGCTATGCGTTCAACTGTCTGCGGTAATGGGTTGCTCATGGTGGGATCCTGCTTATGATTACTTATTCAATATACTGGAGGTGCCTGTAGCAGAGAAGCAGAAAATATATGTTTTACGATTGTGGTTTGGAAAAATATCGCACCTGAAAGTAATCCATGCCGACTTCTTTTGCCACAAACTCATCGTTTTGGCTATCCCCGATCATTAGACAAGTCTTGGGATCATCGGCAAAGGGGAAATGCTGCCATCCCTCGGCGTGGGGCTTGCCGAGTGTCACGTCTTCACGCGTGAGCAACTGTGAAAAAAGATGCAGTACGCCTGCGTCCTGCAGCGCGCGCTCGGCAGTCGGCCGGGTGTTACTCGTCCACACATACAATTTTGCGCCCATTTCTTTCAGCTGCGGCAGAATGTGCATTAATTCGTTGTATGGCGTATGGCTAAAATGGTCCGACTCAAACTCACGGCAAATAGCGATATATTCATCATAAAATGACTTATTCGTAACAAGATAGTCATTGACAACCTGGCCCCAGGGCGAACCTTCAATTGCCAGCATGTCAGTCAGTTTTTTAGCGATATCCGGCGGCAAAGCGCGGGTAATGCGCTTATTCCACTCCGGCCAGGGTACATCGAGCTTGGTGAGCGTACAATCAAGATCAAATATAAGATTGCGGTATTTATGTTTTTTTACTACTGTTATAAGTTTTGTTATCTCTTTGTTCACCTATCAAGCATACCAAGCCGGGCCGTTCCTTGGCAATGTGATATCATTTACTCGTTATAGAAGGGCTGTTATATGACTGAAATGAATCATGTGAACCGACGAATTACACCGACAGAAATGATATTATGGCAAATACTCGCTCATCCGGAGTTTTTGGTCTTCCGCTTGAGCCTCATGGCAACTCACCGTTAGCCACAGGCGGACTTGGTTACATCATTAGGGACGAACAAGTACAAAGTGTTGGCCTAATGTTGCCGTACGCTGTTTCTTCGGATATGCCCGAAACGGGCAAAGCTCTCACCGTTAGAGTCGATGACGATCTGCGCGAAATGCGCATTTTTCCGGCAGATACACCCGAAGAATCTATTGCACTTATGTGCGCTCGGCGACGCGAACAACTAAGTGCACTGCACGATCTGCGCTATCCGCAAGAGCACGAGTTGCCTGAGCATATTAACGTAGAGCAAGCAGCCGATGTGCTCCTTGAGCATGATCCGCACAAGACACTCTATCTGACCGGCGCGGGAATCTCGGCCAGGCAAGTTTGGACGCATGAAATGCTTGCTAAGCGTATTGGATTCACATTAAGACGCCCGTCTGCCACGGAGGCTGCCGAAAACAGCGCCTTTGCCGAGCAATTTCTGACTGACCCGGATACTATCCCGCACATTACGAACATGCTGGGTAAACTTATCACGCAAAAGCATGCCGCACGGCCAGGCATCACACACAAAGCCTTCTCGGATATAATGCAACATTTTGACGACGTTCCGTTAGCTGGTACACTCAATGTTGATAAATGTCATGAGCGCACGGGCCTTGAGGTGCCAACACTGTCCTGGCCATGGCCAGAGGCGATGGAGCTGTCAACCGACAAAGAGCAGCTTTTTGCCCGAGAACTGCGGCATCGCGTTTTGAAAGGTGGCGTAAGCCTCGTTGTGGCAATTGGCATTGGCGCCGACTCCAAGGACCTCTTCAAATACCTTAGGAGCAACGACAGTAAAACCACCATTCTGGCCTGCAATACTGCGGAAGGCAGCGAGTTAGCCAATGTTCGCCGTAACGATCTGGTATTGCAGGGGGACGTAAATAGCACATTGCCCGCCTTGTTAGAAAGCTTGCAGGCGCGCTAGTATATTGCATGCCATTCTTGCAAAGCAGGGACATCAGCCAATCGGTTCGTAACATCACGCGAACGCATTGTTGGCGGTGTTGCCATATAATGCTGCGGAAGGCTGAGGCCATGGCCAAGCTTGAGCGTTTCGCTTGGCTCGCCATCTTCCAGTCCAAGCGAACGATACCACTCGTTTACTGGGCTGTCGTTAAAAGCGCTCAATACCACGCCTCGTGTAGGTACATCGTGGCTTAAGTAGGCCAAAAGCATAGCCGAGCCAATCTTTTGACGTTGATATAACGGATCTGTAAGCACTTCAGCTAAACATGTCATTCCGTCAAACCGTTCGTCTAAGTATTTGCCCGGCAGCATTTTACAAATGCCTAAGAATTGTCGTTGGTTTTGAGGGTGTCGTACGCCAAGATATCCCCCATCACGGGCATACACCCGCGGAATTACTCTGTTTTGAAAACGCTCGTAAGCCTCGGCTGTTTGGTAGCACGAAGCAAATGTGCCATTTGGCAATCGACCGGCAGCACCTTCGAACTGGCTACTGTAGGAATTTACCACCAGCCCCAGAACCTGCCTGGTTACCGCACAAGCCTCTGCTTCGGTCAAGAAGTCGACGCGAGCTGGAATTCCTTCGATGTATAAGTTGGGGTAGATAACTGATTCAGGCATTGTATGCATGCAGTCGCTCCTTATTTTCAGCATAGCACAGTCAAATATGCTTAAATAGATACCATGAAAACGCCAAATCTGTATCACTTACCAGAGGGCGTAGCCGAAACCCTTTACGAAACGTCCTTTACCTTGCCGCCTCCGACAGATTTTGAAGATGAGAACCTTGCCCTCGATACAGTTGATAATTATCGCTATGCTTTGCGCCGAGTGCCCGGCATTACGCCGCTCATAACCAGAATGCGTAGCGATTTGGCTACCGAGCGCAGTGCAAGAGGTTACCTGGTTATCGGCGACGTGCCGACTGGCCCCATGCATAAGGATATGACCGTACCGACCGCCCTCTGCGCGCTCATAGGCCAGCCTTTTATACTGTCTCCGAAGAATGGCTTTTGGCAAGACATAGGTGTGAATGCTGCAGCCCATCCGGGAGCTGGCGAAAATCCCATACGCATTGATGCCGCGAACACTACCAACCCGCCTGATTACCGTGCACTTTACAGCTTGCGGACTGACCCACGAGGCGGCGGCATCAGCCTGCTTTCTAATGTACAAGACATGGTTGACAAGCTTACTGCCGGCGAGGTTGAAGCGCTCAGCCAGCCTCGATTTATGGAAGGGCGCTCTTTAGAGATGCGGGGTGTTGGCCACGAGTACAGCCCATTTCCTGTACTGGAGCGCCAAAATAATGGACTTTGGATGGTCCGCCTTACTGGAAGAACACTGCCAGAAACAACCAACGACACGGATAAGCGCTTGCTCCGACACGTCGGCAGACTACTGTTTGAAGGGCGAGAACGATTTACGCTGCGGCCTACAAGCCTGCTTATTACCAACCAGCATATTGTGGCTCACGGACAGACGCCGCCCGGCAGCGGGCAAGAAGCCGTTCCCCAAAACCAGCGGCGCTATCTGCGACAATCGTACCTACGTCGCGATGGCACCTTATAAAGTTCTGTCCAAGGCTTGCATAAGCATTTGCCGCACTATAAGCTAAAACGCATGAGAACTATCGAGACTCTGTACGACGAATTACAAACCACGCTTCCGCCCGCTCAAGTGACACACCGAATGACCAACCAGCAAGAGCAGCAAGAAGCGTTTTTAGCTGGATATATTGATGAGCCGCAGCATACTTATCCATTTTTACTTAACACAAACCTAGACCATACCACACAACGTGTAGAGCACATTGGCCAAGCGCTATTAAACGAAACCGAGGGCACCATGGGCCATGCCGCATATAAAGAAACCGTTGTTCATAGCAGGCACGAGATAGAATGGCTCAAGCTGTGTCAGCAAGTTGTCCGACAGCGGGCAAGGGGAGAAACGCGAGCGGACTTTAGCGCTCCCGCTCACGTTCTGACTTCGCAAGTGCATGGCACTTTTAACTTCCAGATATTCAACCATCTTATGACTAGCTTCTGGTCCGACGCCCACAGCCTTGAGCTACCCCACGGCGAGGCTTCGGCAGTCAATCGGCGGCAAGTGCGCGATGAGCTAAACGAAATGCTTGGTGATATTCCGGCCGTAACTGACGCACTGCCCACCGCTACGCCAGAAGTTCTAGCGCTCATTCAGCAAAAAGGCGCTGAGCTTTTTGACGGTATACTCGACGAGTTGCCAACGAGCGGGCCAGATCTTGCGCCTGATGATCTGCACGCCATATTCTCGCGCTGCCTGCCACGCATTCAGCTTGGGGAGAATAAAGAAACGCCAGTCTGGACAGTAGCGTTTGACGAAACACGTCAGGCAATCGGCCCCGAAGCAAAGACCAATCGGCTGCTCATTCCAAAGAACCGGCGCCCTCAACCCGCCGAAAAGCTTGGCAGACTTGTTGCCCATGAGCTCTGGCATACAGTGCGAACCATGAACGGTGAACTCAGCAGCGAGCCAATCCTTAAATATGGGACTACCGGCTATTTACCCATAGAGGAGGCGAGCGCTGTAGCATTTGAGGCGGCAGCAGGTGGTGGCCACCGATTGTCGGGGGAGATTCATTATGTTGGCATTGGATTCTTGTTGCGAGGCATGTCATTTAGGCAGGCGCACGAGGCGTTATGGCGCTACCGGGCACTCAGTTCCGAACAGCCGCCGACAGAACAAGACATCATGAGCTACCAAGAGGGAGCATACCGCGTTCTGCGCCGTGCCACCGCCGGCACCGACCATTATCCGATGCACAGCGATTTGTCGTATGTTAACGGCACCGTTAAAGCAGTTACTACTTTGCAGCGGGCGATTTCTGAGCCTCAAGAGTTCCGACTTTTAGTGGCCGGACGGGCCGACCCCACAAACCCCACCGACCGCACACTCCTCAAATCGGTCGTAAAATAACTACATTACGAGCGGCGTAAACGGTTAAGAATGGGCGCTTCTACTGCCAAGAGGCCACGATAGGCAGCCAAATCCTTTAACTTCTTCAAGCTACCCTTACCAGTGGTGGCGGTTATAGTAAAAGGAGTATCTTGGTGCGTAAAGGTAAGCGTACACACAGACGTTGTGCCGCTGTCATCGGTATGCTCCTCTATACGATAGTCAGTGCCAGCAACATTCTCGCGCGAGTGTTTTTGCAAAAACTCCAGCAGATAGTGTCGGGCACTATGGCCATGTTTAGGGTCAAGGCGGGTGAGGGCATTCAGCGCCTGACGTTCTTCTTCGGTTGCCTCAAGGCCTTGCTGCTCGGTATAGGCAAGTTCTTGGTGGGTCTGCATTAATTGATATGCCGCTTTGCAACGCGCCAGCTCTTCGGTATTCTCGGTTGCCTCCATACGATGCACCAGATTGCCTTTTACGGCGGCAACTTCTACTGTCATTTGTCCTTCTGGTGTTCTCGCGCATGAAGTGCGAAGCTTCATGCCTAATCGCGACGCAGCCGTCCGTAATTGCTGCGGCGCAATGAGCACTTCAGGCGCCTCTTCGGCCGACAAATACCAGGGCAATGCAATGTCTTCGGGGAGTCGAGCAATCTTAGCCAGCGTCTGAGCATCGGTACGCTGTTGGTGCACACGCTCGGCGGCCTGTTTGAGTGTTTTTATTTTAGGAATAAATGGCGGATACGGAAAAACGGTGCCATCTTTGGCTTGCAGCACTCGCGATGTCTGAACCTCATCGTCTGGCCGACGGGCGCGCGTTATAACAACATTGCTTGAGCGTAATACTTCTAGCAGATTCCTGATCTTTTGCGGGTCAACAATTGCATAGTCAAAGGCCTCACGCCGGATCTTGGCGCTTCCAGGGACATGCTCAGGAATGGCAAATGCTCTCATAATATCACTGAGTCCGGCCGTGCCCGCGCGTATGCCGTCGTGGATACCCTGGGCCTTAATGGCGTTTGGTATCTTACGTTTTTGCCGGCGGGCATTATATTGTTCGACAATAGAAGCAACCGCATCTTCGTTAAACGGAAATGGCTCGCCGGTGAGGTAGGCTACTATATTGGCCTGTGACACAAAATCTGAGTAACGGCGGAGCGGCGACGAAATACGTACTTGCGCATCAGCCTCATCTTTTAGGTCTGCCGATGTGCCGAGCAAGGCCATTTCACGGTCCGCCTCCTTGCCCAAGCGATAAATAGCCGGGATACTCCGCTCCAAAACAAAACGGGCAGCTGCCCGGTTAGAGGCATAGATTATTTCGTTGGCCACAAGAGTAGAAGGAGGAGCGTCCGCAGGAAAGCGCTGTTCGGAAGTTGTGTGATTTTCGCGGTACCGTTGCAGTTTTTTTGCCGCGGCGTAAAGCGTCGCAAACGGCTTATTCTCGGGTGTGTCTGCTTTTATGGCTTGGTCAAAACGCTCACGCCGACATTTTTGGGCCCGCACAATTGTTCGCGCAAGTTGCGGCTCACCCGATACGCCATCCGCATCTACCGGCAGATACATCGTCACTCCCGGGCGCTCTGCGTTACCGGTAAGGCTAAAGTAATTAAGTGTAATCGCGTTTGGCCACAAAGGATATGCGCCATCTTTATCTACCCACGCGTATCCGCGGATACGCGCCAGACTACGCATGGCACAAGGTACCGCCAAAAAGCTTCCGGCATCTGCGATGCTCACTGGCAACGTGTAACTGCCGTCGGCATGAGCGGTAGCCAGTAGGGCATCATCGGCTTTTACCGTACGACCTTCGTCAATAGCAAAGCCGCGTACCGGTTCGCGGCCATCACGCCAATCAGGAGGTAGCTGGAAGCATTCAACTTCTTCGGCAACCCGGGCGGCAAGTTCTGGCTTTACGTTCTTGGCATACATACCGCACTATTGTACAAGAAAGTAACAGCGTCGCTGTTGTATAATCTAATCTTTCGACAGTGAGCCCCTAATGCTTATCTATTGAACGTGCTTTTTGCGCAAGAATAGGATATAATATGGTGTAACCTTGAGGTGGTAGCTGGTTCTATGCTGTTCAATTTCGTAGACATCCTACAAAATAAACGGCGACTGTTGTACGTCGCCCTGTTTATTAGCATAGATTTTTTACTCCTCAGCCTTTGTAGTCAAACACTGCAAGCGCATCGCTCAAACTTTACCACACGCATTCATAACTCCGAGATTACGGCAGCCGAGCCAAACTATACCGGCGAGCTTTCTACCGACATAGAGCGCTCGGTGAGCAGGTTTGAGGCGCAAACATTGCGTGCCACCGTTGCTGTAACCGACGGCATGGCAAAGGCCGAACGCGCTACACAGCACGCCACCGCCGCAACACTTCATGCAATAGGCACAGGCACCATGGCTACATTACACGGCATAGGCGCCGCTCTCACATTTACCGGCCATGTGATTATTTTTCCGTTTGTAGCTATTGGCCATGGAGCAGGGCATATTTTTGGTACAGCGTCCGGCTTGACACCAAGTAACTTGGCTTCTGTTATACAGCCCGAGGGCAACAAAGATGTGCCAGTTATTACTCGTGAGCAAGCCCAACAAGCCTCTTTAATTCAAAAGGATACGGTGGCAGTAACTCCAGTTAAGCCAACTGGCTCAGGCGGTGCGTGCGACAGTGGCGCTGGCAATGGAGGCTACCCCATGGAGTGGTGCGACGCCCGCATGGACAGCATCCGCACCGTGTCATACAGTGGCGACCGCATCAATCGTGAATGTACGTCATACGCGTACTGGTACTTTACCACCATAGAAGGCCACACTGACTTTCATGTAACGGGGAACGCTAACCGCTGGGCCTACACCTCAAATTACCCAACACACGCAGCGCCCGCAGTAGGTAGTATTGCTGTAGAAACCGCCGGAATCTACGGCCACGTAGCTATTGTGCAGGCACTTCCTGGCCAAACCTACGAGAATCAGGTCGTGCCAGCAGGTTACGTTCTGGTAAGCGAGATGAACTACGACTGGCAGGGACACTTCCGTTACTCATACAGCCCACTCAGTAAATTCTCGGCTTATATTTATCCGTAGTTGACGTTGACGTCACTAGCGGAAGGTTACGTCCTTGGCATTAACAAAAGCTACGCGGTGGTTGTAAGATATCTCAATATATTTGTCGTGACCTTTAAAGATCACGTGGTCATACGGCTTGCTAAAGTTAAGCGTCGCGTCATAAAAATAGTCAGTTGGATTATTAACCTCTAAAGCGGCGTAGAGCTGATCCTTAGGCAAAGTATACAGTTGGTTCTGGGCAGCCGGTGGCACCTCACTTGGATACACTGCCGCTTCCGGGTATGCCGTTACGTAAACCGGCACTTCGTCTAACCCGGCTCGGGCTTGAACCTTGGTACTTGCCACCACATGAGCGTTCCGTGCCTGGGGCGGATTGTAAAACCAGCCGATTATACCGTTATACCATATACCCGTCCAATCCCTCGTGGCATCTGCAACTACGAACCGCTGGCCATCGGTAGCTTTGGCGCTCCAATCGTCATGCCGGGTTGTTCCTGGGCTACCGTCAGGATGCAGGTACTTATTAGATAAAAGCGGAGACGTTGCATCGGGCCCAGTGTGCAAGTACACAAAGTTGGCACCCTGCTTGGGAAGCGTTATGCAGGTTCCGGTGGAACAATCGGTTACTTCAGGCTGATTGGACGCGAATGCCGGACTTATCTGAATTGTTCTGCCCTGGGAGATCTGCCTAGAGGAGTTAAAGAGGTCGGCAACATCACTAACGGTTTTGTTCTGTACTAAATCCATGTAATGGCTCCAGTCCCAGTATGCACCCGGATCCCAGTGAGAGCCGGCTACGGCCGAGCCTCGTACTTTGGAAACCTCGTCATGGCCAATAATATGTTGCCGGTCTAGAGGAATGTTGTATTGCCGCGCCAAATAACGCACAAGCTTGGCAGATGACTGGTACATTGCTTCGGTATACCAGCCAGCGCCATCATTAGCAAAGCCTTCGTGCTCGATATTTATGGAATGCATGTTCATATACCAATTGCCAGCAGTCCAGGCCACATCACTAGGACGAACCATCTCGGTTATAGCACCATCTGATGAGCGGATAACGTAATGGGCACTTACGTAAGAAGTCGTGTCCTGAAAATGGTCAATTGCGCTCTGGTAGGATCCTTCTGTGTCGTGAATAACAATATACTTTATTTTCATATCTTTAGGGCGATTTGCGGGGTCGTAGTTGCCATAATCAGCCGGGTCTGTGCTATTGGCTGCATAACCAGCGAGGACAAAACGACACTGCAAGTCAGAAGGACAGTCGGTGCCATTTGCAGATTTGTTAGTTTGGGCATTAAAAGGTAGATTCTGAAGCAGGTCTTTGTTAGGTACGGCAGCAGAGGCAGGGATGTTGAGCCACTGGTTATCCGTAGTGCGGCGTTGCACGCCTTGTTGTATGGTTTGGTACACGCTATTTGCAAAGTCTGCTGCCGAATCGCGCACTGAGCTACCGCTGAGCGCAGCCACTGCAGCGTACCACCCACCGATGCTGTCGGGCAGCTTACCATCGTTTGTCTGCTTGGCGTAATACGCCAATAGTGCCGCTGCACCACGAACATTCTGCCGGTCATCATTCTTAAGCGTATCGGGGTTGCTTCCCAGAAGCTGAGCAGCCTTATCAAGCGTGTATGTTTTTGATTGGCTCACCGTAGCCGTGAGCGGACGTGAGAGATCGCCACGCCCGTCAACTTCTTGAGTCATGTGTGTCGTCAGGTTCATAAGACCATACCCGCCATTTACGCTTGGCTGGCCGCCATGCGAATCCCAACGCGACTCGTTATAAGATACCGACAAAAGCACGGATTGCGGTACGCCGAACTCCTGTGCGGCATCAGCAAAAAGCTGAGCACGGCTAGTCTGGCTCGCGGCAGCGAACGCCGACAGCGGTGTTAAGGCTACCAGCACACCAGCGAGCGCTCCATATAAGGCAATTGAAGTCAAAATACGCCGCACATTTTGAATATGAACTTTCATGTACATTACACCCCCATTAATGTTGGTCACAATTCTATAGGATACAAGTAATTGCGAGCATGTGTTCGTTAAAAATATCACAGCAATCTATGAGCACATTATGCTTACGCTATATATCCATATGTATGACCAGGCTTTGTTGAAGCCAATTAAAGATGGTATAATATGCATTATGAATCGTTACTCCGCAGAACATCAATCTACTGATTTAAGCTCAGCACAAGTACATATGTTGGCCACAGCGAGTGAACTTGCGCAGTCTGGCCTCGCTAGCTACGAAGTGTCATATGGTAGGCGTGATTTGGCACGGTACGAAGTGGTTGCTTATTATGCCGGTCGCCTTGTAGGCAAGCAGCAAAAAGCAGGCGGTATAGAGGCACCCGGCGCTATTACCCGACGCCCCACGCTTAAAAGAGTATACCTGCAAACGGACTACACTCGAGTCAACTTTTGTGATACACCAGAAGGTCTTTCACAGCGTCTTGAGGTAACACGCAGAACAAACTTTGATACCGGCGAAGAATTGACGCTCATTGAGGCAGTTGTCGCAGATGAACACAGTTCTGCCGCTGAAGTACAACGACAGAATCTACTCGAGCCGCTAGATCCTGAAAAAATATCAGCACTCCAAAACCAGTTTGACGAATGCCTCGGGCGCATAGCTAGTGCGCCTGAACTCTAGCCTTATTGGTAGACTTGCGTTTTTTAGTCGTGTAGCAATCCTAAATGGTCTAAGGCGAGCATTGCCCCTGCCGTATCAGTCAGCTGACCCTGGCGCACCTGCGCAACGAAGTCGGCTATACTTACAAGCTCCAGTTCGCCAAACTCAGTATCCTCCAGCTGCGCATTGGCAACTTTTTTACAGTTACGCACAATAATAATTGACCTGTCCATTTGCGTGTAGGCGTCTGCCTGCCATGTTCCGACCCATGTATCAACCTCACCAGCATAGCCGGTTTCTTCGAGCAGTTCACGGGCGGCCGCCTGGCGCGGGTCTTCGCCCTTGTCGACACGTCCGCCAGGCAACTCACGTAATATAGCGTCAGGACCGGGCCGATATTGCGGCACAGTAAGCACTTTATTATCAGGCGTCAGCGCCAACACACACGCCCCAGGCAATTCAATGCGGATATAGTAATCTGCGGTGGCGCCATTTGGCAATGTGTAGTCACGCCGCTCAATCGTTTGGGAGTACTTTTTATATTCTATCTGCCGATGCAGCTCTTTCCAGGGTTGTGTTTTGGCCATGCATATCTCCTTTTTAGCCCAGTATACGGCGTAAGCTTTAGGCGCGCTGGAGAAAGTCACGCTCGCAGCACTAGAGTACTGCTGATGATTTTCTTCAGGGTGTCTTACGTATAACGTTTTATAATTGCCGATTTTGCCATTGCGAATTATGCGCATCTCATCGTATTATCAAAGCATTAGCGTTAATAGAAAGAACCGCACCGTGGCAAAAAAACCTACCGTTCGAAAAAAGCCTTCCTCGGCGAGGGCTGTTAAAGTTGGAGGCAGCGATACACTAGCAAAACGCACGCAAAAGCGGCGTTTTATGTTTATTTGCATCATTCTTACGGCAATTATAGGCGTCAGCACGCTTATACTAACACGCGCCGCAACAACATGGCCTTCGGCGCCACAAGCGACAATTTGTAGCGACAGTGGTCTTTTAGGTGGCGGCCCGACATCAGCCCCGAGTGGTGCTATAACCGTACCAGCAGGCAACAACAGCAATATCAACTTTACGCAAGATAATAAAACGTTCTGGTTTGCCCCCGGTACCCACACTTTAGGCACAGGCCAATATGCTCAAATTGAACCAGGCAGTAACAGTAAGTATATCGGAGCACCTGGAGCCATTCTCGACGGCCAACACTCTAACCTTTATGCGTTTACGCAGCATGCAACTGGCGTAACAATTCAGTACCTGACCATCCAAAACTTTGGCAAAGCAGGCGATAACAACAACGAAGGTGTCGTTAACCATGACGCCGGCCACAACTGGACAATTCAATACAATACCGTCAAGAACAACGCGGGTGCGGGGGTATTCATCGGCTCTGGCGATGTGGTGAGCTACAACTGTCTAACCAGCAACGGACAATATGGTTTTAGCGCCTACGAGGACGCTGGCGTCAGTAACGTAACCCTCGACCACAACGAGATTTCGTACAACAACACCGATGACTGGGAAGCTAAAATTGATGGCTGTGGCTGTACCGGCGGCGGTAAGTTCTGGTCAACCAAGAACGCTACCGTTACCAACAACTACGTACACAACAACAAGAGTGTGGGTATCTGGGCTGACAACAATAACGCCGGCTTCTTAATTGAAGGTAACTATATCTCTGATAACGACGACGTCGGCATTTTGTACGAAACAAGTTACAACGCCTTAATCCGCAATAACACGCTTATCCGCAATGCAAATGTTGCCGGGCCAAAAAATCCTGGCTTCCCAACGGCTGCTCTGTACATATCAGAGTCGGGCGCAGATAGCCGCGTTGCCACATCGTACAACAACACCTTTGAAATTACCGGCAACCTGATAGAAGACAACTGGAGCGGTGTTGCCTTGTGGGAAAACGCCGACCGCTACTGCGGTTCGCCTGCCAACACGAGTAGCGGAGAATGTACGCTAGTAAATCCATCGGTGGTAACTGAAAGCTCTTGCAACAGCACCAATATTTCTAAGGCGCCTTACTACAACGACTGCCGCTGGAAAACGCAAAATGTTAACGTTCACGGCAACACGTTTCGTTTGACTCCTGCGCATATTGGCACAAGCTGCACCTTCCAAAATAGCTGTGGACTTAATGCAGTATTCTCAAACTACGGCTCCTACCCAAGCTGGTCGCCGTACAAAGGAACCGTCGTACAAAACGCTATTACCTACAACCAGCACAACGCCTTTAGTAACAATACCTACGAAGGATCATGGAAGTTTCTACCCTTTGAACAAGGGAACCTCAAATCCTTCACCGAGTGGCAAACATCACCGTACAACCAGGACGCCGGCAGTACTATGAACAGCACGAGCGGTGGCGGATCCACTACACCCCCATCGTCTTCCGACACGACCGCGCCAACGGTTAGCATTACTGCGCCGCTCAATGGAAGCACCGTTGCTGGCACAGTAAATATAGATGCCAGTGCAGCTGATAATATCGGCGTTACAAAAGTAGAATTCAACATTGACGGCGGCCCAGCTACCGCCGACACGACAGCGCCTTACAGTTACAGCTGGAACAGTTCAGGTGTTAGCGACGGCACACACGTCATCACAGCAACTGCCTTTGATGCAGCCGGCAACCGCGCGCCTAACTCAATTCAGGTAACGGTTAAGAATGCTACGTCGCAACCACCAGCCCCTTCAACCAGTGGCAACGGCTTACAGGCAACATACTTCGACAACAAAGACCTTACCGGCCACCAGGTTACCCGCACCGATAAGACCGTGAACTTTAACTGGGGCACAGGCTCACCCGACAGCTCAATAGGCAACAACACCTTTAGCGCTCGCTGGGTTGGCAAAGTAATGGTGCCAACAACCGGCAAATATACCTTCTACACTCGAAGTGACGATGGTGTGCGGCTCTGGATCAACGGCCAGTTGGTTATCAATAACTGGACACTGCACAGCGTTACCGAGAACCGGGCTCAAATTACCCTTACCGCGGGTCAGAAGTACGATATCAAAATGGAATATTACGAGAATACCGGCAAAGCCGTAGCCAAACTCTTTTGGAGTAATACCTCACTAAAGAAGCAGATAATTCCAAGCACCTACCTCTACACGCAATAAAATTTAGGTAATCAGTGGCTGCTATACTTACGACATGAGCTATTCTTCAAAAGTTATGCGTTGGATTTTAGCAGCCGCTGCCTTTGCCATCGCCCTATTTGGCTGGTGGTACATACAGCAGCGCAACCCTGATACCAATTGGCATATCACGGTGTATTACACAGCCGTAGAGCGCTTTCACCATGGTAAGCCCGAGGCAATATTTGGCTGCATCCGGCAAGAATGCGATCACGACAACGAACCACTAGGTGAATATCCTCAAGATTTTGTGGCTGCTGTTGAGCAAGAGGGCACAGGCCGCATCACTAGCGGAGAGCATGCTGGTGCATACCTAAATTGGTCGTATGACGTGGGCTTTTGGCTCGATACCCTTCCGGCTGACACTCACGGGCAGGCACTTAAACCATATGTCAGTGCGGCTGCCGATAGCAACGTTCTGCCGCAGGGCACACATGTCCGTATCGTGCATTGTGGTTCTTCCGAAGTTGACACTTCTGTGTGCCATAAGCTTACTAGCGCCCGTTTTATTATCAGTGATGAATTTACGCCGGGGCTTGGCGGAGCTAAACATCTAGACGTGTACATTGGCGAAGAAGACAGGGAAGACTTTGAGCAAAGCGCCTCATATACCGACCTCAAGAACGCTGCCATCCAAATACAAAAGCAATAAATTGATCTGACCTCGGTATGTTGCATAGTTTACATCAGGCTGTTACAGTATTATCATAAGCAATAATGCGAAATCCGCAGGGGAATTATGCGAAAAGTCAATCAATCAGGTTTCCATGTACTCTTTATATTGTTAGCTCTTTTGGTCATAGGTGCTGTGGGCTTTGCAAGCTACACAGTTTTTAAGAAACAAAAAGATGATCAGCCTGGGAGCAAGTACACTGCGTCATCTTCAGGGTTGGTCTCAGACATGAAACTTGAATGTGTGCCGCGCGGTCATGACAACTACCGCACTAATCAGACTCTTATTCTCGATCCTCAGGATGCCGACACGATGTATATTGGCGTTGAGCTAAAAGGCGTGTATAAAACGACCGATGGCGGCAAGAACTGGCAGCAAAGCGATAATGGCATCCGCGGCTATGCCCGCGAGGGTGACCCATCACAAAAGTGCGTTCAAGAATTAGGCACAGGGCTTATCGACCCCTCTAACAGCAAGCATTTGCTTATGTCGCGGGTTGAATCTCCTGGCGATGATAAAACACTCTTTAGCGAGAATGCTGGCTTATGGGAATCAAATGATGGCGGCTCCAGTTGGCACCAGCTGTTAAAATCAGGAATGAACTTTAGTGGCTCGCGAGCCGTGGCATTCGCGCCAGATAACTCCAAAACAATCTATATTGGGGCAAATAACGGCCACCCGTCATATACTGACAGTAATGGCAATTCGCCGCAAACCTACTTCAATACCAAAGGCATTTTGTACAAGACCAGCAATGGCGGCAAGAACTGGCAAGAGTTGCCAACGGGCGCAGACAAAGGGTTTCGGGCGAGTGGCATAGGCATAAGCGCCAAAGACCCGAAGTTGATTTGGCTCTTTACCCTGTCGCAAGATCAGGACAGTGGCGGAATGGCCGCTGACAGTGCTCAAAAGGCAGCCATGAAGTCAACAGATGGCGGACAAACCTGGGTCTCGTATGCAGATAAATTGCCCGCAGGCTACCGCACACTCTCCTTTGGGGCTATGAATCCCGCCGACAGCAACAACGTTGTCATAGCCACCCAAACCACCAGCGGTCCCCAAAAAAGTTTTGTCACTACTAATGGTGGTGACACCTGGCAGGCTACTAATCAGCCGGTATACGTCTTTTCGTACGATACCAATGACGCATCGGGCAAACGGCTGGTAGGCTACGATCCTTTTAGCCCCGGTGGCGGCATATACGAAAGCTTGGACAAAGGCGTTAGCTGGTCGCGCCTATCCGACGTGCCTAATGGTGTAGACAATAGCGATAACTTCGGCGTGCGAATTGAGAACTTTGCCTTCAGCCCAGCCGCTAAAGGCACCATCTACGCAACCGGCTCTAACGCTAATATCTGGAAATCCACTGACGACGGTAAAACGTGGCAAAGCATCATGACAATTGACAGCATTGGTGGCCTTAACAAGAATAAAGATGGTAACACACATAGTCGAGAACAGGATCCCGGGGCGCACTAAAACGGAAGTATGTCAGAAACAAAACAACCACAAGACTCTGGCGCCATACAAGCCTTATGGACGCTTGTAGTAGAACTCGGAGAAGGGAGGTAGCTTACCGGCCTCAAAATCCTGTTGGCGCTGCTTCCAGCGCTGTACAGTTGGTTCGTACCAGGTTTGGCCTTTCATGAGCGGGTCGTTTTTGTGCTTCTGATAAATCTTTTCAAATGCATCAATATTATCACGATATGTGCCGTTGGAGCGCACTCCATCTCCACCAAAGCGTTGATAATAGGTTACGAGAACTTCGTTAACAAACAAAAATCCATCCGGGTACTTTGTGCCCATGGCAAGCGCAAATTCCCAATCTTCCATAACAGGAATTGTCGCATCCCACATAATGCCTTCGTCAAATACCCGGCGATGGTGCATCAGCCCATTTGTATCCACGTGGAAGGTGCGCATAAAAATGTCATGTATTGTGATCGTGTCCGTTACAATATCAATTTTGTCAGGTTTGCTCTCGAGGAGCTTTCCATCTTTATACTGTTCTAAGATTCGATGCGAACGTGGCACCGCAAAAACCGTGTTCGGATGTTCTGCAATATCGGCATGCATGGTGGCCAGATATTGCGCCGATAGCTCATTGTCGCTATCGAGGTACGCAATCCACTCCCCACGTGCTTCGGATAATCCATGATTGCGGGCATGCGCAACTCCTGCATTCTGCTGAAACACGTAGCGAATGCGCTGGTCTTTAAAAGCTTCGACAACTTGCTTCGTACTATCGGTGGACCCATCGTCTACGACAATAAGCTCCCAATTCTGATCTGTTTGAGCCAGTACGCTCTTAATAGCCGCTTGTATGATATATGCCCGATTGTAGGTGGGTATAATTATCGAGGTTCTAGGATTGGTCATACTGCTATGATACCAAACCTTTATGCAAAGCTCGTGAGGCGTTTTAGCAACGTACGAGATTGCACGGTTTGGTCAAAGAGCGCAAGTCGTTTAGTAATATAATGTTGCTTGGGATTTCCTTTCAGTTTGCTCATCTGAACCAGTTGCTTCGTCATAGACTCCACAGAAAAAGGATCCGCGAAGTAACCCGCATTGCCAGCTACTTCTTTAAGGCTTCCGTTGTTGCTTACGAGCACTACTTTGCCCGCCGCAAGTCCTTCGAGCGCAGAAATCCCAAAACCTTCGTATATCGGGAGAGCCACTAGTGCATAGCAACGCGTTAAAAGTAGCTGCTTCTGGCCTTCGGATACATATCCCAGCCGCATAATATCCGCCTGGTGCGCCAAAGTTTTAATATGCTCGTCGATCTCGTGGGCGCCATAACCGGGTTTGCCAACAATTACAAGCTTTAACTGCGATCCTGTTTGGGCCTTAAAAGCATCAAATGCCGTTGTAATACGTTTAATATTCTTTTTCTTTTCGTAACCTACAATTAATAAGAACTGCGCATCTTTAAGCTCTGATGGAAGTCCGCCTGGCTCGTTATTACGCTTGGCTGATACTACGCCCGGATACACAACCGTAACTTTGTCTTTGTATTCCGGAAAGAACCAAGCTAAGTCACGTTGTGAGGTTCTTGAAACAGTAACGATCCCCGCAAAGGCCTGTAGGGCTGTTTTGTGCTTCAGCAGCGAAGTCATTGGGTCGTACGATGCAATGTAGTCACGGCAATAGAAGTCTTCCATCCCGTAGTCTACGCCCACACATTGCGTTGCACCATGGCGCACATATTTTGAGTCTGCCATAGGGAAGAATATAACGTGCGGCTTATATGCATAGAGTTGATCGATGTAGGACTCCTCGCTAGGAGCTTGCACTGACCGAGTTTGGACGTTACTGCCACGAACATGCACTTCATCCATTGTGGCAAGCTGGCGATGAGCGACGATAAATGTATAGTCCGAGAACTCGTCAAAGGGGGCCGCTTCAATCCAAGCGCGCATTTGTGTACCTATACCTCGACGCTCTGGATTAAATGCTTCGGTTGCTTCTATAATTATCGTCTTAAGCATTTGTTCGGAGTGTTAGTTTTCGTAAAAGTTGAGCATTAATTGCTACCACAATAGTTGAAACAGACATGAGGACCGCGCCAAAAGCTGGCGACAGAACAAAGCCGAATGCCGCCGTTACCCCTGCGGCGAGGGGAATTGCCATTGCGTTGTAACCCGTTGCCCAAGCCAGGTTCTGGAGCATTTTGCGGTAGGTTGCCTTAGACAATGTGACGATTTTTGCCACGCCACGAGGATCATTCGAAGCCAGCACAATGCCCGCTGACTCGATAGCTACATCCGTACCAGCACCAATTGCAATACCGATATCAGCCTGGGTCAGGGCAGGGGCGTCATTTACGCCATCACCAACCATGGCAACTTTACTGCCATCTGCCTGAAGCTTTTTAACCGTTTCGGCTTTGTGCTCCGGCAGAACCTCTGCAAAGTATTCTTTTATGCCGAGTTCTTTAGCCACCCAGGCTGCCACACCCTTACTGTCTCCGGTGAGCATAGCCACCCGCTTGCCCATGCTTTGGAGCGTTGCAACTGCCTCCTTTGATTCGTCCCGAATAACGTCAGCCAACATTATTGCGCCACGCACCGTTTTGTCTTGATCAATAACATACACCACCGTTTTACCTTGAGAAGAAGCCAATCTTGAGGCCTGTTCAATGCCTTCTGGCATGGTTGCTTGCAGTTCTTCAACAAGGCGAGGGCCGCCTACATAGGCCTCGTGCCGGCCTGCAATAGTTGCTTTTGCACCGCGGCCAGCGAGCGATGTAAAAGCAGAGACAGGAGGGAGGCTTACCTTTTGTTCCATGGCCGCTTTTACAATTGCGCGGGCAATTGGGTGTTCCGATTCTGCTTCAATGGCGGCAGCAACCCCAAGCAACTCTTGTTTGTCTTCGTCGCCTACTACGTCTACCACGCCTTGTTCACCCCTGGTAAGTGTGCCGGTTTTATCAAACAAGATCACGTCTACGTTACGGGCTGCCTCAAGTGCCATACGCTCACGAACAAGCAAACCGTTGCGCGCAGCCAGGGTAGTAGAGATAGCCGTCACTAGGGGAATAGCCAGGCCAAGCGCATGCGGACAAGCAATAACCAATACTGTTACAATACGCTCTAAAATGAAGCCGGAAGATTCGCCAGCCAGTGCCCATGCACCCCAGGTAATGAGCGCTGCGCCAAGTGCCACAAACGTCAAATAAAAGGCAGCCTTATCGGCAAGTACTTGCGTTTTAGACTTGCTACTTTGCGCCTCTGCAACGAGCTTCATAATGCCCGCCAAAGCGGTATTGTCACCCGTTTGTGTTACCGCAATAGTCAGCGAGCCACTGCCATTAATAGTGCCGGCAACTACCTTAGATTGCAGGACCTTTTTGACTGGCCTAGACTCGCCGGTGAGCATTGATTCATTAACGTCAGATTCGCCCTTGGTTACTTTGCCGTCGATAGGTATTTGGCCCCCTGGGCGCACTAAAACCGTATCGCCAACCTTCAAATCGCCTACTGGCACCTTCTTTGTAGTACTGCCAGCCACAAGCTCTGCTTCATCCGGCAAGAGTTTAGCTAGCTCTTTAAGTGCGCCTTGGGCATTCTGTACCGAAGCCATCTCCAGCCAGTGCCCCAACAGCATAATGGTCACTAAAGTTGCTAACTCCCACCAAAAGTCCATGCCGTCAACAATTTTGAGTGTAGATGCCAAGCTATAGCCAAAAGCAACCGTAATGGCCATAGAGATAAGAGTCATCATGCCAGGCTGGCGGCCTTCGAGCTCAGCTTTAGCGCTCTTTAAGAACACCAAGCCGCCGTAAAAGAAAATGATGATGCCAAAAACAGCCGGAACATATTCGCTGCCCGTAAACGCCCAATCCACACCAAACCAGCTCTGGACGGCGTGCGAAAACACTAGCGTCGGGATGGTCAAAAGGAGGCTCAGCCAGAACTTTTGTTTAAACATATTGGGGCTATGCCCGGCGTGTTTATCGTGCTTATTGTGTTCGGCGTGGTCCATGGCGTCATCGTACTTTCTTTTATTAGTTCATCATGTCATGGCTGCCGGCAGAGGCACTGTAGCCCCAATTGGCTTGCCAGGTCTTCATTTGATTTATTTCTTTAGACTGGGCAGTAACAATATCGTCAGCCATCTTTTTAATCTCGCTGTGTTTGGCGTTGGCCTTTGCCAGGTTAGCCATGTCGATAGCACCTTGGTGGTGCGCGATCATTTCGGCAATAAAGGTTTTATCAAAGTCATCGCCAGTTTTGCCTTGCAGGCTACTCATCATCTGCGACATTGACATATCGTCGTCAATCATGCGAGTTGTACTTGCAGGATTGGTATGCATGCCCATCATTCTCATCATGCTCGGATGATTGCCATTTACCGCTGTTACCGAGATAGCCCAAGCAATCACCAGGCCTATAGTCAGCCCACAGACGCCATATATTGTTGCTTGTTTATTCATAGGATCCCTCCTTTTAATGAATGCTTGTCTGCTAGGCGTTCTTGCCCCTGATATTGTTCAGCTCATACAAATGCAGCAGCTCTTCGACAGCTTTCTCCTGCTCGGCTGCGACCCCCGATGTCATCATGTCTGTTATGTGGGTTCGTAAATGGTTCTCAAGAACAAGTTTATTGAGCGAGGCGAGTGACTTTTGTATCGCAAGGCTTTGTGTAAGGATGTCCATACAATAGGCTTCGCTATCGATAAGCCTTTGCAGGCCTTTGCATTGCCCCTCAATAATCTTGGAGCGATGGCTGGCGCGGTTTTTAATATCGGCTTTCATACTTCCATCATAGTACCCCCTGGGGGTATATGCAAGCATTTTGTATTAGTTAAATGTATCGTGCTATAATTCTTATATGCGAGAAACTAGACTAGACATTCTGTCAAAGAATGCTTCTTCCATGGCTGCTTTGGAGCAGGTAAGCATAGCCCGTGAGCCACGCTGTTTCGCCGACAGCAGCGCGCCTCATCTTGCAGATGTGGCTGCCAGCTTTCCGATGCAAGAACTGGTGGACTTTGCGGCCCAGCAACATAATGTTCCACAAAGCGCCTTGCAGTCTATGGGTCTTGTTCTGTACGACAAAGGTGGTTTAACCACGGATGCTACTGCATTATATGAGCCAATGGTCCATGAAGAACGCATCAGGTACCCTGTTATTCGATTAAATCTTCACCACGCCAAGTCACCGATGTTCCTTAATGCCAACTTACGCCACGAGATTCGCCATTTCTTTCAACCGAATGTCACGCCGCTGTATAACAGGATACCGGAGGCCGCACAACGGGCGGCTAAATATGTGGGCGGGACGCTGCTAACCGCGTGCGCAATCTCTACGCTTAAAAATGGCTCGACTATCCCTGATTCACCAAGCTTGAGCGCTGCCGCAAATGTTCTGTCCCTTGCAAGCCTGCGGCCTCAAACCGTAGCTTGGATGTTTTCGGCACAAGAGTGGGACGCTCATTTATTTGCAAGACGAACGCGTAATTTCACGCCTTTTAGTGGCTAACAAAGATACTTACAGCCTGAATGTGTGAACATTCACCGGCTTTGCCAGCAAATTGCTGCCGGCCATTAAAAAAGTCACAGTCACAGCTGTAGTCACCGTTCAATAAATCTACGCGATGCTCATCGTGGTTGCCTTGAACAATAAACTGTTTGTCCGAGATTTGTTTTACTCTGTTTTTTGCCACATATACAATCGCATTGCCAAATAATTTCTTCAGAGAAATATAAGACTCAGCTTGCAGGTAACTACGCGCCAAGGCTAGAACCTTAGCTTGCATAGCCGCGGGCAGACCGGCAAGTACGGTACGGTTTTTTAGCGCTAGCGCAAGACCTGCGAACACTGCGTCCCGATTATCTGAAGTTATAGTACAGAGTAAAATATCAGTTCTATCCTTAACCTCATCAATAAACGGATGGTCGTAAATGCAAGAGATAGTTCCAAGGTAGTCGTTTGGTGCGCTCAAGTACGACCGGACAAGCTTTTGAAACTCGTCGGAATATAACTGCATGTGGCCAATCTCGTCTATATATAAGAGCTGGCCTGGCGCATATTCAAAGAGCGGCGCAATAAAATCGTTAAGCGACGGTATATCAACATAGTATCGGCCGACAGCAGTATCTGTTTGGTGATCCGTGCGAGCCAGTATCGCGGTGCGACCAAGGTTATCCTGCAAGTCAAAACCCACACGCACGCCAGCTTCTAAAATCTCGGTAGCAGCCATGCCACGCTTATCGGTAACACCTTCCAGGAGTTTGTTAAGAAGTGTTGTTTTGCCACTTTTTGGCTTGCCCGTTAAAAGAATCTTCATGGATATATCATACCAGCTTTCACCCCACAAACGTGTCTTCAGATGTACGAAGAAATGACCTCGTACGGTATAGTAAGTCATTATGATTACCGTAATCTTTGAATCGCATTCCACTACTAAAGACAACGAAGCTGGCACCGCTGCAGGCTGGTACGACGTAGAGCTCTCTGATCTTGGCAAAAAGCAAGCTAAACAAATGGGTGAACGCTACAAAGACCAAACTTTCGATGCTATTTTCTGCTCCGATTTACAACGCTCATACAAAACCGCGCAGTTAGCCTTTGGCGACAGATTTCCCATTATTAAAGATGCTCGTTTACGCGAATGCAACTATGGCGATTTAAACCGCGCTCCCAAAAAAGACATTGAAGCGATGAAAGCGCAAGCAGTGGAAGTACCATTTCCAAATGGCGAAAGCTACCAGGATACATCCGCGCGCATGAAAGCTTTTTTACAGGATCTATGCAAAAAATACGAGGGCAAAATGGTGCTCATTATTGGCCACCGCGCTACACAATACGGCCTAGAGGAACATATAGAGGGCCGGGGGCTTACTGATATCGTGGTCGCACCCTGGCAATGGCAGCCAGGGTGGAAGTACAGCCTCATATAAAAGAACGACGTAAGTCATTCTTGGCGAAACTAAGCTCGAGTCTCTAGCAGGGGCAGGACTTGGTCGCAAATCCAGCGATGGCCGTTATCGTTCGGGTGTAGGCCATCCGGACTTAGGTGGCTATTTATCCAGTCCAATTCGGATGCAAGGCTAAACAAATCCAAAAAGTGAACGGCATCACCAGCTTCTTGTGCAGCTTGGCGAAAAGCATCATTGAACGTTTTAATGCGGTCATTAAAAAAGAATGAGTTCTGTCCGGTGAAAGGATTAATCTTTTTGGTGGTTTTGGCTTCATCAACTGGGGTAAAACCGACGCAAATCACGGCATTGGCCTTGCTCGTGAGTCGCCTGAGAAGATCATTCATGTGAATGGCATAATCTTCCGGCGCCGAAACGTAGTTGTCCGGACGTCCTACGGCCTTAGCGTTATTGAGGCCAACCGAAAGAATCACGATTGTTTTGCGGCCATCTCGCTTATAATCTTCGATGCGCTGTTCGCAACCATTAGCTATAAAATCAACCGTAACGCCCGATTTCGCAAAAATGAATACTTCATGAGCTTCGTCTGAAATGGCTCCACTGTACATTTGCTTGTGCAGGGCAAGCTTGAGCATATCCGCCCAACCGCCGTTTGGGCCGCCAGTGCCATACACGGTGCTTGCGCCCATACATATAATTTGTGCCATGGATTAAACAATCCCTATGCGTTTAAAAAGTGAAATTGATGGTGGTGTTAGCGTATAGTCGCCTAGTTTGGCGAGCAGAGCCCACTCAAGTGTTGGCAGATCGTCGCTTGGATTTAGCGGCGTTTCTTCAGCACTTGTATCCAAATCAATCCGATATACGTTAAATCTCATCGTACAAAGTACGCGTTCACCGGTTTCTTTAAGCACCTTTTCGGTTTGGCCCGAGCCTTGGTCATCGGCAAGCGAAACTTTTGCGCTAGAAATATCAATGCCGGTTTCTTCCAAAATTTCGCGTTGCAATGCTTGCTCTTTTGTTTCATCTGTCTCAACACCTCCGCCAGGAATATGCCAGCAATCAGGATACACGCCGCCGTGCTTGGGGTCTTTCATACCCATAAGGAGCTTGCCGTCTTTAGAAAAGATCAGTCCAGATACAATTTCGCGTTGAATGGTCTTCATGGCTTCAGTATAACAGTTTAGACTCTAGCTAATAGTCTCACAGAAGATTCAGCCGTATTATTTAGGCAGCTTTTTATCGGATCAAAACAGGGTACGTTAGGTCAGCGCCCGTTACTTCGTATGTGTATTCGATTTCTGCTGGCAAGGGTGAACGCCATTCGTCTATTTCGGCTGAGAATTGTTCAAACGGTGGAGCTTGGAATCGTAACTCATGAACATACGAAACAAAGTCACTATTCCGCACACTTTCAAGAAGTTCAGCCGTAATAATAAGCTGGCCCAATGCGTTAATTCCGTGGCCACGCCTATCAGGCGGTACCTCTTGATGATTAGCAGGATGGCATAAGGCACGGTGCAATGAGCTTACCGGCAAAGAACGCGAGGCACATACCACAGGAAACGCACTATGTGGTTCAAATTTGCCTAGAGCTTTATTAAAGTTGCGGGGGATTGCAGGCCTAACTGCTTTTATCTGTCTACCGTCAGGCATGTCAACTTCGTCCAGTTGATCGAGTGAGAGCGGGCAGCCATAAAACAGACGTTCACCCGTGCTACTTGAGGCTTGTAACTTTTCTAGTACTGAAGACATTGTGCAATTCTACCCAAGGCTGCCTCAGGTGTCAATGAACCATGTCAGGGCCGACTGGGATGGCACCGCCGACTCTCGACATTCGGTCTATGCCTAGTTAACCTCTAGCTTAAAGCTGTGCTTCTTGCCGATTCGGAGAATATCACCATCCTTGGCAACTATTTCTTCAGTGTCTGGCTCAACACGAGTGTCGTTCAAGCGAACAGCGCCTTGCATAATAAGTCGGCGCGCGTTGCTTTTACTATCAGTGGCGCCAGCGCCAGCAATGACATCTATCAAATTCAAAGGATTTGAAACAGTAAGACTTTGGATGTCATCAGCTACAGCCTTTTGACTAACTTCCGATAACCAGTCCTGTCGCGCCTTTTGCGCAGCTTCTTCACCATGGTACATACGGACTACTTCAGTCGCGAGCTCAAGCTTAATATCACGAGGATTTTCACCTGCTCCAAGTCGCTCACGATAGACGTCAATCTCGTCGAGACTCAACCGGGTACAGTCAATGAAAACTTGCAATATGCCAGGATCCGCAAGTTGCATGGTCTTGATAAACATTGACTTGGCCGATTCGTCAAGCCCAACTCCTGTCCCAAGACTTTTACTCATAAGCTTCTCGCCCGTCTCTGGATTTTCGAGAAGCGTCGTCGTAATGACAAACTTTTCTTTATTCTTAATACGCTTCAATAGTGTGCGGCCAGCAAGCATGTTAAAAGTCTGGTCGGTACCACCAATCTCCGCATCAACGTCAAGCGCTACAGAATCGTACCCTTGCATAAGAGGGTAGAAGAACTCGTGCACAAATAACGGCTTTTCGGCGGCTAGACGCTTCTTAAATGCGTCACGTTCTGTCATTTGCTGAACAGTAAAATTGGATGCAAGCTCAACTGCATCGGCGAAAGTAAGTTTCGAGAGCCATTCCGAGTTAAATTTAAATTCAATCGGATTTTCCTTGTCTTCAAAATTAAGGATCTTGCCAATTTGCTGTTTAAATGAGCGGAGATTCTCTTGCACTTCGTCTGCTGTCAGCTGCACGCGCATCGATGTTTTGTCGCTTGGATCGCCAATCATAGCAGTAAAGTCACCGACGAGGACGATAATTCTGTGCCCCATGGTGTGAAGACGCTCAAGAAGAAGATAATTTGTCGAGTGGCCAAGATGTACGTAATCAGCAGTTGGGTCAATTCCCACATAAAAAGTTAACCGACGACCACTAGCAAGAGTTTTTCTAAAATCTTCTTTTGAGGGAAGTATCTCTGCAATTGAACGAGTCAGTACCTCTTCGATTGCAGATGAGTCTGTGTTTACAGGCATTAAGCGCTCCATCTAATCGTATAGTTGTATCTTCTTGGGATTTTATCACGATAGCCCAAAGAAGTCACTCCTACACAGCTGCACTGTCACTGGGGGTTCCGCGCCATTGGCCGTCCGGCTGATCGATTCTCTACCTCCTGTTTTAATGGTATCTACCCAATCCCCATTGGCAAACATGCCACGTAACCACTACTATTGTGCATTGTGGTCACGGAAAGTAAGGCTGCCCGGGGTCGTAGAACTCCCAGGCATTGACAGCTCAAGTCCTAATTGCAAGGAACGGCCAGCAGGACTCTGGTTGGTGTCACGTAAAATCTTCAGCCGGTGTAGAGCATTGAGCACGAGTGCTGGAGCAAGTGGAGGCTGGGATTCTACTGTAATGTAGTGTACATCCTCATTCTGCTCGAGCTGAGAAGGGAAAACACGAACGGTTACACCATTCTGTTCGCCTAAATCTGTCATTTCGGTAACAAATTCGCTTAATCGTTCGGCTCGCATAATAATCTCCTACGTAAGATATATAATAGCCTCGACGCCCTGGGAAGGTGATAGGATCCGACCAGAGTTATCAGGGGGTCCGACCTCAACTACGACACAAAAGAGCGTGGTAAGGGAAGTTGCGCGTCAGGGTGCCTTAAGTTGTGATTGGCAATATCCTCTGCGACCTGATCAACAGACACATACCCGTACCCTCTCAGGTCTCGCATATCACCCAGGCTTGGGGTTAGTGGATACACACAAATTGCAGCGTTTTCTAAAAGTGTTAAAGCGCGTGACAGCATTGGAGTAAAATTAGGCGTAGCCGCAAAACCTTCTTCTCCGGATTCCTGGATACGGAGCTTAGATATGCTGACTGAGAAACGTAGACCTACCACACCAATCCTTTCTGCGGCACGCGCATGATCTGTTTCATGTTCGACAACTTCCGCTAGGGTAGTCTCACTATATAGGCCAGGTCTTTGCGCCGCCAAGGCCCTCATTATCTCTTCAAAATCGGAAGGGGTGCTGGCATAGATATTCTCACTCACTGGAAGCACTAAACCTGCGTTTAAGTCAGCACGTGATACAGAAATGCTGGGAGCCTGATCGATAGCCCGCTCTACTCGGTTGAAGATGTTATTTGACATACACATTGATATATCATAAAAGCCTTAATCTTACCATTCTCAGTATTCAGCTCTTTTATGACTAAAGAAGTCTACATTTGTATATGTAGACTTGCTGATAATTTCGTGGCAGTCCTGTCAGGACTTCTCTCGAACCATGAGTCTGGTAATAAGCTGCATATGGAGCCCGACTAACCATGATAAAACCCATGGTATAAGGAAAATTGATAGAATTGCAGAGCCGGTATGAAGCGCTACAGCGCCTTGCCATGTTGGGCCGCCCCATGAAAGATCAGGATACGGATGACCCCATTCAGAAACGGGATAAATCAAAATATTACGGACGAGTGTAATAACCCAACCTATAGTGAGCATGCCAATAAAAGTACCTAAAATAATATCCAGCCACGCATACGCAAATGCCCTACCTAACGAAAACTTTGCCATGAACGTCTTGTTAAAGAAGCGCTGAGCGCGCCATAACTCAAAACGCCAACCAACTGCCACAAAAATAATAAGATATGCGGCAAGGCCGCCAAAGAATAGCCCCGGACTTTCGATATTTTGGTTTACCATCAGTACTGCCAGTAGAGGCGTAAGTACAACCAGTGCCAGCAATGCTTGGCTATAGGTTTTGAGCGAGTATTTTGTAAAAGGCTTTTGCGGGAACGTTTTTATAGTCATGTGGCTTTATTATAGCATCGTAGATTACGGCTACAGTCTTATGCATACTTATTGCCCAAGCTTTTAAAGTTATGTAATTTGCCGCCGGGAGTCTCTGTGACGATATGCATGAAAAGTGGTATAATATGCACAATGAGAACAAAGGCTTATCTCGTAATGAGAGTACCGCAACAGGGGCGTCTATAATGAAATACGACGCCCAGGTTAATGCCGCCCTTGAAGCAGCACCTTCTTTCGACTTTATAGATCACAGTATCGTACCTGAGGCGATACTCAATCCCACCGCCTTTAGCATTCCACCAGAAGCAAATGACGACTATCCCATAGTATTTCCTACCCGCGAACAATTAGTTAGGCCAGACTACAGTATTTACGTCGGCTCTCCTCGTAAGATAAGAAAAGTCATGGACGCCTATGCTAGACACCCTCTATACGGAGGTTCCCCACACTACACTGAATTGCCAAGAGAGGAAGAGCGCATGGAGGCGGTGCAGCGGCTTGGCGGCTCGGCCTTATATGCGGTAAGTTTTTTTAGAAATGAGCGCTATCAAGGTGGCCACGGAATGACTACGCACTTCTTGCACCTAGCAGTTTACGATTGGGAAACCACTAAATTAGGCTATGCTGCGCACAGGGCCTTTCCCCTAATGCCTTCTATCGATGACAAGGCTGAGATACGGTCCCTAGGGTACGTTAGTCGGGAGCACGTCTTGCGGACGGCACAGGAGCAAGACCCGCCATTGTTCCCAAAACTGAAAAGACCACTCGGCGCTAAAGTCTTGGATACCTTACGACGCCATGTGTTTTAGGGGCACCTAGACACCTGTATCCATCATCAACTTTCTGGCTGAGTTTTGGTTGAGCCAGGGCTAGAAGAACAGCCGTTTACTCGCTCTATGTTGAATGTGTTTGCTGAGCTTGTGATTAAATCTGGCAACCTCAAAGTAGCAGATGTTGGATGTGGTCCGGGACATATTACAGCCTTGCTACAGGAATTAGGACTAGAGGCTTTTGGGTTTGATATTTCTCCCGCTATGATTGAGCACGCTAAGCGTTCTCATCCAGGGTTATATTTTAATGTAGCGAGTATGGAAGCTTTGCCAGTAGATGACTGCACCTTGGGAGGTATAGTGGCTCACTACTCAATGATCCACACGCCACCAAAAGAATTGCCGGCGTTATTTAATGAGCAGGCACGAGCACTCTCATCTGGTGGTTTACTAATGGTTTCATTTTTTGCGACCGAGGAGTTGGATGTTGTGCCGTTTGACCACAAGGTTACACCAGCTTATAGCTGGCCCGTTGACGAGCTAGCTGCAATAATCACCCAAGCTGGGTTTCAAGTATTTGCTCGCTTGACCGATGATCCTGAGAGTGATCGCGGATTTCTTGACGCTCATATATTAGCCAGACTTCGTTAGTCTCCTCCAGAAAAAAAGGGGGAGACAGGACTCGAACTAGATTTTACAGAGGTGAAAATAGAAAATCCGAGCGTTGATTTACTCGGATTTTGAGGTTTGACCTCTGTTATTTCTTCGTGGCAGTCCTAAGCGTACTAAGTTCAAACATTTAACAGAGGTAAATTAACGCTTAAATGCATAGAGCGAGTACGAGCCGCCGAATTCTTTCCAAGCTTTATCAAGTAACTCCCATGTCACATGCTGGGCGGGTTTGTTACCACTATCGCCATCAGGATTGTGGATGACAACTTGATCGTCAGTATAGCCAATTACCAAAATGGAGTGGCCATCATAACCAGGTTTATTACTTAACGTTCGAGCGTTTACTTCTAGGCGAACAAGCCATCCATCGTCTAAGAATTGTTTAACATCATCGTGGGTACCCTGGCGTTTTTCGAGTGGCAAGCCCTTCGCCATATACTGCTTCATGCGCGCAGCTTCTTGTGCCAGATCGCTGTGCGTTACTTGCCATTCGTATGCTTCGTCGTTCAAAATTGAACGCAGATATTTCTTTGGATCTTCAACAAATTGCTCATGGTCGAAATCTTCGATCCAATGAACCTGAAAGCCCATGTCCGCAAGATTAAGCATGAACTCAGCTGGCCAGGTGCCTCGGCCTTTTTGGTAGCCGCAAATCTTTTCTAGCTCGGCCATACTAAAATGTTTTTCGGGCATAAAGTAGCCCAAAACCATACCGATTGTTGCCGGCACACAACGGTCATCAGGGTTTTGTACAAATGGAACTTGACGGGCAATCATTACAGCTCCATCCTGGAGATAAGCGCCTGGACGTTTGGCGGCAGTTGAAGCTCGCCCATTTCTTGAGCACTGAAGAATCGAAGCTCCTGGCACTCGTCGGACGGTGTAAAATCAAGATTTTCAAGCTCAATCTGGTACACAACATTCGCGATATAGATGTCGTTTGCTGGCTTATGGGCCGTAATGAAATACTTCGGCTCTGGCCAAACTTTTACTACGGTTAGGCCGGTTTCTTCCTGAATTTCACGTTTGAGACAAGCAATAGGATCCTCGTTGTGATCGAGACCACCACCCAGCATGTCCCACGTGCCATTACTTTCACGAGCAAGCAAGATGTAACCTTGTTCGTCAATAACGGTTCCTTTGACGCTGACACGGTAAAAGCATGGTTCGTTCATAAATACATCATAACAGATTGAGTTCGAACATCGACAGTCTGGGAGGGTGACAGGACTCGAACTTTTTTACAGGGGTGAAGATTTGCAAGCAAATAGAAAATATTTCAGGACATGAAAAATCCGAGTCAAAAATGGCTCGGATTTGTTGTTTCGACCTCTGTTTGAGGTTCGAGAGTTTACTTCGTGGCAGGGGAGACAGGACTCGCTGAATGTGCTCGTCTTCGCGGCAAGCGCTCCAGACTCAGCCAAGCAAGGACTCCTCAAATCGGCGCTGCCGATTCTCGACCTACGGTTCTCGTCCTGGACTAGCGCAACAAAAATAAAAAGGCCAAGCCTTACGGCCTAACCTTTTTATTTTGGCAGGGGAGACAGGACTCGAACCTGCAACCAACGGTTTTGGAGACCGCTACTCTACCAATTGAGCTACTCCCCTAGGTGTGTTGTCTAAACAGCGAACAACACGCACTTTGCCACACCTGCGCGATGTGGCAACTTGTACATCATACGATATTTTGCCGCTTTTGTCACCTAGTTTATACCGTAGATCTGCCGTACTATAAATATACATAAAGAGGGGGAGACACTATGGCCGCAAAAGAGTTCTTGCTCAAGCCAACGGATATAACATTTATCCAGGAACACTCGCCCGTAGGGGACTATTTTACTTTTGACGAGGCGTACCAAGTTGTACATCTGCACGATGTGGTAACGCGCAAGCCTTTACAGCCCGGGCAGCTTCCCGAAGGGGTTATGCAGCACGACGACATTCGCAGCGGCTATGAGTACCTGCAAAAGCAGGGCGAAGCAGGCAAGCTAACGGTAGATTTGGTGCTGGGCGGTCATGGATGTCTTGACGACTTCACCAGCATGACACTCCAACATCACAACGTTTTGACCCGGGCGGCCGTACTTGGCCTCGAGATGGATTGGCGCCAACGCGACAATATTCCCCACAATCCGCGCCATATTACGCCGCTTCTCACCGATCCTCAAGCCGACCCAGGCAGATACGAATTTCAGACTGCACAGGTGCTGTGGTCTGGACACAGCGGAGTCACCACCGTTCCTTGCGAGCTTGCCAAAGACGACGACTCGGTGCTTGCCATAGAATTGCGTCACCTCTGGCAAGATATTGTTGTGCCGATGCAAAAAGACACCCAGCTTAGCCCCGCTATTAAACACGCTGCTGCTTCTATTGCGAAATTTGCCTACCAGGCCAATCGCCAGCCAACGCTCCCCGGCAGGCTCGGCAAAGAACTACAGAATATAGATGAATGTACGGCAATAGCCGCACCATATCGCGCCGCGCTTGTGCTAGGCAGCTGGCACTCCCGAACCGAGCAGCGTCTTGGCACGCTTGGCATCCCTGTTGAGGCCCACCACACGCCGCCTATTGGCTTTACCACTGAGGCATGGCGAACGTACGGCAATATTGCCATGAGCGCACAATATACTGGCCGGGTCACTCTGGCCGGACTGTGCGCAATGCAGCCGATTACCTAGTTATTTTATACTCGTTCCCCCAGAAGGCCGCGGTAACTTAAGTAGGGGAGGAGGGTAACGGAGTTCCGGGCGTCAATCATGGCGTCTAGCGCTGCCTGGCCGCCAACCGCCGGAGTCATTTGCTGGCGGAATCCCGGACTCACCTCGGCAGGTGTGCGGGCAGCAACATATAAGCCTTCCTGCCTGTCCACGAACCATTGTTCGCCGCTTTGCGGAAGGTTCGTATACTCAAAAGGAGGGCCGGCAAGCTTGTCGCGATGTACAAGCAAACCATGGGCGTTATCAAGGAGCTGGCCACTAACCATGTCAACAATCTGTTTGTTACGCGAGTCTGGCTCTTTTTCTATATCCAGATCATCGTATACAGCCCAGTATGGCACAACAGCACGCATTAGGCGGGACATGGACAGAATAGCGACCGATCCCTGAGCGTCAACGATCCCCTCGGCGGTGATTCTCGTGCCGGCAAGCTGTTGACCTGCCCGCACCTGCAGGCGCCGGGCTACTTCCACAACCATGCTAAACTCTTCTACCATGGTGACTGTTGCGCACCCCTGTCGGTGAAGCTCCTGCCAGGCGGCTGTTTCTTTAATAAATCTTTCACGGCCGATAAGCGCCGTATAACTGCCGTTCAGCGCATCGTCACGCGTTTGGCCTTCGGGGATTGCCTCAAAACTCATGCACGCAGTCTAGCGCATGCCCAAGTGGCTTTGCAAGTCACCGACAGTGGACTCCATAGGGATATTGTGCACCGATTGGCCTTCCGTTGTGGCAAAAATACCATGCGTAAACGGGTCCTCTGGTGCATACCTAAAGCCCCAACGTTCATACATAGCCCGTGCCGGGTCATTGCGTTCAACAAAGTCCAGGACCATCTTATCTTCGGGGTGGGCGGCCTTTAGGGCAAAACGCAGCATCTCTTTGCCCAGACCCATGCCGCGTTGTGATTCACGTACGTCAAATTCCACAAGCTCCAGCGGTGTGTGCTCGCCCAAGCACGGGTTTAGATTGCCCTCGGCGTCCTTTTTGCTAAGAATAACCAGGCCGCAAATGCCGTCTAACAGCCGCGATAGTTTGCCATTGGCCTCGACGCAACGCGCCACCGTAAACTGCGATCCACCCTCATTTATAGGGCCAGAGCCAGCCAGCTTGCCCATACGCCATTCATTATTCTCCAATGAGCCAGCGGGAGGGTCGGTATCCACAAAAACCAGTCCCATGTCCAGATAATACCGTTGCACCTCTGTCATAAGGTGGCCGATTTGTTCTGAGCTGCGGAGTAGGTCTGGCTGCAACTTAGCCGGGTTAATCGTTTGGACTACATGTTCGTGCGGATTTCGGGGCATGGCACCCTCCTTTTTTACCGTTCTACCATACGACAAACTGATCAGGATGTCACGTCCGGTAGCATTTTTTACATAAGTATACAAAGTAAAGTTTATTGTACTATCCGGGATTTTGACATATGATCTGAATATATCAGGAGACCAGGGAATGGCAGAGCAGGCACCACCTCAAAAACAACCACGACGAAAATTGTGGACCTACAGCATAGTAGCTGCCGTTATTATTGCTGCGCTCATAACCGCCTTCTTCTTATTACAGGCACGCGACAAACAGGCCAAAGCCGAAAAGGACACACATAAGCAAACCAGCCAATCAATAAATATTGGTATACCTATTAATGACAGTCCGGGTTTTAGCTCTATGAAGGACGGGCAGCGTAATGGCTTTGACATTGATCTGGCTAATTTTATTGCCGATGGCCTCAAACGCCATCCAAACTTTGTGCCAATTACTGTTGGCTCGCGTGAGCAGCAGCTCAAAAAAGGCTACATTGATCTATCAATTAGCACGTACTCCATTTCTGACAAGCGCATTCAGGAGGGTATCATTTTTGCCGGCCCTTACCTCCGCACCGATCAAGGTATTTTGGTAAATGCCAGCAACACCACTATAGCCACCATCGACGATCTAAAGGGCGAAACAGTATGCGTCACCAAAGGATCAACATCCGACGACAAGCTTAAAGAACTGAACAAAAACGTTCCGCTGGTGATCTTAGAGCGCGACACCTTTACGCAATGCCTAGACGACCTTAAAAATCCATCAACGAATGTACGAGCGATCACAAACGATACCATTATTTTGCAGGGCCACGCCAACGCAGATAGCTCGCTTAAGGTAGTGCCGAATGTGGTGATTCCCGGAACATACGAAAAATACGGCATTGGCATGGCAAAAAGCGATGCTGCGTTATGCGGCGAAGTTACCGCTCTCCTTAAAGAGTTCGTCACCAAGCAGTGGAATCCTGCCTTTACGGCCAATTTTACCCTCACAAATGGCCAAAGCAGCACCAGCCTTAAACCCGACCCGAGCACAATAGACACCGAGTCATGCCGTACCCAATAACAGAGCATCCGGCAATCCGCGCCTGCCTGCGCTTTGTTAAGGCGCAGCGGCTGGCGCTGTTCGTGGGTGTCTGTGCGGGTTCTGTGCTCTACTTGGGAAAGTACCTCGTGACTTTGGGCGACAGAGGGGATCATTACGCGCAAACCTGGGGAATGGTCATATCGCTTTTGAGCCTTATTTCGGGCGTCTGGCTGGGCTGGCTTCAGATTCAGCAGCAACCCAAACGGGCGCAGCGGAACGCCAAACAGCCACAACAGCCATCGCTGCTGCAATCGCAATTCACAGCAACACATATCAGCATAGCGCTAGCCGTTGCCGTTATCGCTTTTACCATACCGCCGCTTATTAACCGAGCGGTATTTATCCGCTGGCAAAAACAAGATGTAACCTCAAGGGTGGAGCTAAAAGACGCCGCACATCTGCGCGACGGCGACACAGCGCGCATTCTGTTGCCCGCCACAAAACACGGAGAGCTTGCTATTACCATTACGCTGAGCAGCCTTATTCCTACCGGTTCCTGCGTAGCTCCAGCCTCTATAACACTGACTCCCACTCATGATGGGAACGATGGGCATTCCACCGAAGCTTTTAAGAGCGGGGAAGTGCAGCAGCTGCCCGTGCAGAGCGGCACGCCGACAGAGCTGCGAGCCACCGTTGATCTTTCGCAAGAGCCATCGTGTGCCGTCAAGATGAGCGTCAGTTATGCACAGTTCCGTCGTTAATAACACGTTATACCATAATATGGCGGTGTGAAAAACTTTCTGGTACTATTAAATAATGAGCGAAGACTGGAATCCATACAACGGCGGACACCGATGGGACCATTTTGAGGACCCATGGAACTTGCCCACCACAGAACACCCAATAGGCAGGCCTGGCCCGTGGTCGCACGGCGATGTCTTTAATGCCCCTCCCGGCTGCACAGACGCCGAAGCCCATATGTTTTACGATGGTGTTAATGATGCTATATGGCGTGACGTAAACCAGCGCGCCAATCAAGCAGTGCAACCAACACAAACCCCGGCCGACTTTAGCCCAAGCGCGCAGCTTGGTGATGTCGTTGATGGCGTATCTGCATTACGTTCTGATTTGCAAAAAGACGAAGGCCACCTATTGCCACCTCTAAGGCCTGCGGCAGAAGACCCCCGGCGCAGTCTGATGCAACAGCCCCCAGCCAGGCCCGAACGACCCGTTCCAAGTTGGGCCAGACGGCCAGAAACCTATGGCCCTGCGCCAGGCACCACTTTTTGGTCCCCGGCAGATCCAGAACCAAAACAAGAAGTAGAGTACCGCTCTGACCCGCCAAGAACCAAAGGCCTTTGGATGGCAATTGGCGGCGTTTCTGCTGTTGTGGTCGGAGCTGGACTCATTAATGTTGCTGCCAACTCCAGCGAATCACCAAACAACGCCGTCCAGGTACAAGCAGGTGAGAATGGCTTTAGCTGCGATGTAAATGGCATCAGCGAAGACCCAGCTACCGGCCAAGCCGAACTGACATTCAGTACTTCAGTTGCTGGTAAAAATATTCAGGTATTTGCCACCAATAAAAACGGCGACCCGATTGGCATGCAGAATGCCGCACCCGTTAATGGCTCTGCCACCGAGTTTTCTTTTGCAACTTCCGGCATGCACAGCCGTACACTCGTTATAAAAGCCGGCACTACCGTGTGCCGCGGTGCCGTCACCCTTGGCACAGAACGCAAAGGTGACGAGCAGTTTGTGAACAACAACTAGTAGTCGGCCTCGCTTTCGCGGAGTACTAACTGCGCCCGTCGCATCTCACGATAGTGCGGCACAAGATATGCCGTCGCCGCCAGGCCACCAGTAGCCACGGCACTAGCGTGATTTAAGTCAATATGCATGCCGAGGCGGGCAATCGCCGTAAATGCCGTTACGCCCAACCCCGAGGCAATAGCAAGCTTACGCTCAGCATAGCGCACCACATTATGCCGTTTGACATACGAAGCGGCGAGCATAACAGCGCCCACCGTGCCAGATGCGTAGCCAAACTCTGCAATATGCGCTAGATCGGGAGTATGTTGCGGCATAGAGCGCTCCAAAGCGTTGTGCGTCTGTAGCAAACGCGCGCCCAGCCACGAGCCGGCGGCGACTGTTATAGCTCTTGTTCGAAAGCCTTCGGTAAAATCATCTGTAACCTGTTGCTCAAATGTCCGTTCTTCCATAAGCGATTTACTATGCCTTAAAGTTGCTTGCCCTGCAAATCCCAATTGTTGTTTTTTCGTACATTATGGGGTAGCTCTTTTATTTTGTATCATAATCTGGCATACTGAATGTCATATGCAAAAGGTTGTGCCTACAAAACCGCTTCTCATAATGCTCTACGGCTTCCCCGGAGCAGGTAAAACATTTTTATCACGGCAGCTTTGCGAGCATCTGCAAGCTGCTCATGTGCAAGGTGACCGCATCCGCGGAGAACTATTTGCCGATCCACAATACGACAAAGAAGAGAACCAGGTTGTCGCGCAGCTCATGGACTACATGACTGGCGAATTCCTTAGCACCGGTTTGAGTGTTGTATACGACGCCAACGCTATGCGCCTTGGCCAACGACGTGCTCTACGTGAGCTGGCCCGCAAGCATGGTGCACAACCGCTACTGCTTTGGCTGCAGATTGACCACGAAAGTGCGCTTAGCCGCAGCACCAAGCGTGATCGTCGCCGTAGCGATGATAAATACGCAATGAACATCGACAAAGCAACTTTTGATCGCATCGCTGGCGGCATGCAGAATCCTCAAAACGAAGATTACATCGTCATTAGCGGCAAGCACACATTCAATACTCAGCTCAGTGCCTTTATGAAGCGCCTGCGTGAACTTGGTTTTGCCTCCCAAAAACAGACTTCGAGCAAACTTGTTAAGCCTGGCCTTGTTAATCTCGTTCCTAATCCTTCTGCAGGGCGGGTAGACATGAGCCGACGCAATATTGTCATTCGTTAATACGTACTCATGGCCACAAAGAGTATAGACATCCCAGGGGTTGGGGCTGTAACAATCTATAAGCGCCGAGGGGCGCGTAATTTGCGTGTTAGCGTAACAGCCGATGGCAAAATCCGCGTTACTATGCCCACCTGGCTGCCTTTTAAGGCTGGCGAACAGTTTGCTTTGTCGCGGGCGGATTGGCTTCAACAGAACCAAGTTCCGGCGCCAGTAGTGCTCCGCCATGGCCACCAGTTAGGTAAAGCTCATCGATTGCACTTTGAGGCTCGGGCAAGCCAAACTATCGCCACCCGTATTTCGCTTACCGAAGTACGAGTGTTACACCCCAGTACTATGCAGCCCGATCATCCCGAAGTGCAGCGCAAGGCGACCGCCGCAGGCCTCCGCGCACTCAAGCAGGAAGCACAGCAGCTCCTACCGGGGCGGCTCAAGGGGCTGGCTGGTGAACATGGTTTTTCGTTTGGCGGCGTGGATGTTAAACAGCTCAAAAGCCGGTGGGGAAGCTGCAATTCGATGCAAGACATTACGCTTAATATCTTTTTGATGCAATTACCCTGGCATCTTATCGACTACGTACTGCTCCACGAGCTTACGCATACGCGTGTTATGCAACACGGCAAACCCTTTTGGGACGAACTGCAAAAACACCTTCCGAACGCCAAAGCATTGCGCCAAGAGATAAACACCTATCAACCGCTGCTTATGCCATACGACTGAGCTGTGGCATAATAGAAGCATGATTCGTCGTATGTTATCTCGCAACAAAGCCAAGGCGCAACCCGCAAACCTTGAGCATCAACGGCTCACCAGCCTCATAAACAGTATGGCGGACGGAGTTATTGCCCTAGACGAACAAATGAACGTGGTCATTTACAATGGTGCCGCGCTAAACGTTCTGGACGTCAACAACAGCATTACCGGCAAAGCGCTGCACGAAATTGTGCAGCCTTTTGATAAAAACGGCCAGCGCGTGGATATTGAGTCGTTAGTTAAAAAGAGCACCACCCCCCAGTCGCACCGCGATCTGCTGCTCCATTATTCCGACGGCAGTAAAGTTAACTTGTACCTCAGCATTGCCCCTGTACATCTTGGCTATGGCCAGGGCGGGCAGCGCGGCTTTGTATTGCTCATTCGCGATATTACCCGCGAGAAATCGCTCGAAGAAGAACGCGATGAGTTCATTAGCGTCGTCAGTCACGAGTTGCGCACGCCTATTGCCGTGGCCGAGGGCAATGTAAGCAACGCGCTCTTTTTGCTACAAAAAACCGGCGACGTTTCGCAGGTTGAGCACGCTCTTAAGGAGTCACACCAACAGATACTGTTTCTGGCAAGCATGGTGAATGATCTAGCCACGCTTTCGCGCGCCGAGCGGGGCAAGCTTACGGTAGAGATAGAACCAATAAACGTTGAGAATCTCCTTGAAGAATTGCTTCGCAGCTACCTGCCAGGCGCTAAAGATAAAGACCTCACTATAAAGATCGCCAAGAACAAGAATGCACTGCCAACGCTCCATTCCAGCACACTGTACGTGCGTGAAATTCTGCAGAACTTTATTACCAATGCCATAAAATATACCGATAAAGGCACCGTAACTCTTGCCGCAGAGCCTGCCGAAAAAGGCATTACTTTTATCGTTAAAGACACGGGGATCGGCATTAGTAAAAGCGACCGCGAAAAGATCTTTGATAAGTTCTTCCGCTCAGAAGATTACCGCACCAGACGCAATAACGGTACCGGCCTAGGGCTCTATGTTACGCTCAAATTGTCACGCCTTTTGCACGCCGAAATAGACGTCGAAAGCGAGCTAAACAAAGGCTCAACCTTTAAAGTGACTATCCCCGACCTTGGTGACGAGTAGCCATTTGCGGCGGAGGTGACATCGTTGTACGCATCACCGGCAAACACACATTACGGCCCTTCCAGGTAACCGTTGCAAACTCGTATTGCCACATAGAAACATGCAGAAGCACACTGTCGAGAAGCGTGCCCGCGGGCAGTCCGAGCCAGCTAAAGCTACCATACCCCACACGGGTCGAAACCGTAACAATACCGTACGCTACCGATAACAATACTGCCGCTACAAACGCTGTCCACCCGGCATCTGCAGGTATGGCCGTGATGAAGCTCAGCACCCACAACGGCAATGGCAGCACCAGCAGGGCAATCTCAGCAATACTTACGAGCAATACCTGCTCCGGACGACGGTGCAACTGCGGATAGCGCATTCTGACAGCAGTTTTAACTTGCTGATCGTCATTTTTGACACTTTCAATGCCTAGCGCCGTATCACTCCGTACAAAACTATAGCGGTCACCAATGGTCATAGCACGGGCCAAGATAGCCTCAGGAACAATCGCCCTTGTTGCTTGAGCAAAACCGCCAAGCTTTATCAGGCTATCCCGATTGATCGCCCAACAGCTACTAAGCACGGCGGGTCGGTTAAAGAGGCGTCGGGGCGGAGCCAGCTCCCACCAATAGCGCATAGCCTGCACTAATGACATACGCAGCACCGCATCATCGCGGCGGCGGGGCAGCACCGAAACCATCGCCTTCTTCTTGGCGAGCATCAGGGTCATCATATTACGCAAGCTATGGCGGCTAAATCGTACGTCAACACCACAAAAGACAATCACTTCGCCTGTAGCTTCTTGAAGCATCTGCTGGTAAGCCTGGTTTTTAGCAAGCCACGATTCGCGCGGCTCTTCGCCCTGCAAAAAACGCACACCTGCTTGGGCAAACTGACGGATAATCTCAGGAGTTCGCTTATTCTGAGAGCAATCATCAAGCACAAGCACCTCAAGTTTTGGATAGTCACTTTCGAGCACGCTTTCGAGGCACGCCTCCAAATCGTCTGTTTCGTTGCGGGCCGGAATAGCAACCGTAACCGCCGGAAGCTGCACATCGCTAAAATGCTGTGTGGACTCGCGATATCTTGTGCGGTCCATGCGGCGCAGTACAGAAAAAAGAAGCACGAGCGCAACCAACAACTGCAGTGCCGCCAACCACAGCCAAGCGGATTCGTGCGACATAGCAGCTGTCTGCCATAGCCACCACAGGCCAAATAGGAATCCCTGCGAACCCATCAACCATACCGAAGAACGCCAGGTTGCATGATGCAAATACTGCGGATTCATCCGTCCCGACCAAATACGCGCCGCATTAAACAAACGGTATGCGCCGATTAATGCAAACAATACCGAAACGATATTTGGCCAGCGCAGGAGCGGCAAAGCGCCCACAACTACCACAACAAGCATTACCAAGGGTACGAGCAGGCGTACTGCCCGGCGCGAACCGCTCACGATATGCAGCAAACACTCCAGCAATACGCTGGCGATAAAAATAATAACCATGAGCGTCATGCTCATATAATACAGGCCGATGAACGTTGCAGGCAAGCTTAGGCGGTGTGGTGATGAGGAAAAGGACTAAGCCATGCGGCACGTCGTTTGCTTGTTTCGCCGTCGGGCAAGGGGTGAAGCAGCTTAGCCTGCACCATTTTACTATCGTGCAGTACGCCATCCATACGTGTTTGGTAGTTTACGCCAAGCTCGGCTGGCTGTGCGACAGCCGTGATTCCCCGCGCGTTAGAGCTGCCCCACGTACTCATTTCAACCACTCGCGAGCCCAGTCGTGAACGGGCTATATACAATACAGCCCGGGCCACCATCATTGGCTGGCCTTCGCATTCCACCTCAGACATAGCTGGCTCACTTAAGGAAACGTTTTGCTCCATCATCACTCGGCCCAGTACGTCAAATTCCGCCGGAGACACCGCTTTGTACTCTTCTTCTTCGCGGATTGGACTATGCCGGCGCATATCAACCACCGTCTTTACCACACTGCCACGCGGCGGGAGGATAATACCATCCAAATCCTCGGTGCGCACGCCAGACTTTTGCATAGCCAGCACTTGGTTATACATATCTATAGCTTTGCCCATACTCATGTATGAGTCCAATATATCCATGGCCCCATCTGGTCGATCATTATCCTGGAGTGGCTCCCAGTACGAAGGCTGCGCAAGTTGTTCGTGAAGTGTCATGGCTGCCATATAACCATAATGCTGGGCGTGAGTCAAATAGCTTGACTTAGCAAAGCAAATGCTCTATGCTTGACATATCGGTCGGAGCTTACTGTATTTGTAGGCTTCTTTTTATATTACAGGGAGGCAATCAGGTGGCCCAAGAAGAACAGAAAAAGCCAAAGCGTCGAGTCCGTAAGGTCGAGACCGTTCGTGAAAAGAACGAAAAAGCGCTTAAAGGCGAGGGTAGCATTAGTAAGCGCCAGGCGGTATGGCAGGGTTTTACCGCACCAGTTCGTTTAGTAGGCAGGGGTTTTGGATTTATCGGCCAAAAGCTGGGTAAGTTTAAAGTTTTCCGGATTATCGGCCGCATTTTATGGCCATACTACTTCCGCAACAGCTGGAAGGAACTGCGCCAAGTTACTTGGCCAACCGGCAAACAAACCCGTCAGCTAACCATTGCCGTTTTGGCATTCTCGCTGGTATTTGGAGGCATCATTTTTGCCATCGACTTCGGTCTGGATAAGTTATTTAAAGAGGTTCTATTAAAGTAAAGTCATGAAACAACGTTACGACGCAAGCAAACAATGGTACGCCATTCACACCTATAGTGGCTACGAAGAAAAGGTCGCTGAATCTATTCGTCAGCGCGCTAACTCGCTCGACATGAAGGATAAGATCTTTCAGGTACTCGTACCAAAAGAAAAGATGATCGAAATCAAAAACGGCAAGCGCCGCGTGGTAGAAAAGCGTATCTTCCAGGGCTACGTGCTGGTTGAGATCAAGATGAGCGAAGATGCCTGGTACATCGTGCGCAACACGCCCGGCGTAACCGGCTTTGTCGGTTCTGGCACCGAGCCAACTCCTATCAGCAAAGAGGAAATCGAAAAGATCCAGAAGCGCATGGGTCTTGAGCAGCCTAAGCACAAGATCGACTTCCGTGTGGGCGAAGTGGTCAGCATTGTTGACGGTCCGTTCAAAGGCTTTGATGGTGCCATTAACGAAATCGACGCTCAAAAGGGCAAACTTAAGGTTCTGGTTAACATGTTCGGCCGCGAAACACCAGTTGAGCTGGACAGCCTTCAGGTTAAACGCGCCTAACATATCGCACTCTTCTTTTAGAGCGCATGAGGCCCCGCTATAAACGCGGGGTTTCTTCTTGTGTCCTAATAAGGTCTTTCAGGCAGGCCTCGAGCATACCCGGAACGTTGGCAACGTTGGCAGCGTGGCTCACCATGCGGCCATCACCAATATAGAGCTGGTCGTCAATCGGTGAAATCTCGAAGAGTCGGGCAGTGTACTGGCGGGGCATGCGCCAACCGTAGGTAATTATCGGCAAAAGTACCTGCGTGTTGCTACGGACAGCCAAGTACAGCGCCCAAAAGCCCTGGTTCGGTTCGACAAAAGGCTCAATCTGCGCCAATTCAATAATTTTACTCACTACCTGCGGCGGATCTCTATGCAAGGTGGAATGGGCTACCCGGCCAGGATCACTGTTTGTGGGCGCCAACGAAGTAATACCTTCCCGCAGAATTTGTAGCCCCTGAGGAATCATTTCTTGCCTGCGGCGTGCGTTATAGGTTTGGGCCTCAATAAGAAATTCGCGGGCAGCGACCAAAGACGCAACAGACGTAGGAGGATCAAGCATAAAGCTCCAGATGCATTGGTCACTTTCCACCCTAAAATCCTCTGGCTCGACGGGTTCAGTCGCCCCCTCAAGCCGCCTAAGGTCAATGCGTGGAATGTCCATGTACTTATTTTATACCAAGCCGCCATCTAACAGGGCATAGACGTACAGCAAAAGTTCGTGTATAATACCTTTGTTACGCACCGCGACAAGTCTGCTTCACAAAAACTTGTCACAACGCAAAATCTATAAAGGAATTCTTAATTATGGCAAAAGTTGCTAAAGCAAATGTAAAGATGAAATTGCCCGCAGGTCGCGCTAGTGCTGCGCCTCCCGTTGGTAGCGTACTTGGTCAGTACGGCGTAAACATGATGGACTTCATCAACCCGTTCAACGACCAAACCAAAGACATGCAAGGTGCTACGGTAACCGTTCACGTAACTATTTACGACGACCGCAGCATGAGCTTTTACATCGTTGGCCAGCCAACCGACGACCTTATTCGTGCCGAGCTTGGCATTCAAAAGGGTTCTGGCAAGCCAAACACCGAAAAGATCGCTAAAAAGCTGAGCGACGCTCAGCTTACCAAGATTGCCGAAGCTAAAGCTAAAGACATGAATACCCAGGACATCCCAGCCGTTAAAAAGATGGTAGCTGGTACTGCCCGCAGCATGGGTGTTGAAATCGAAGGCTAGCCCTTGGATTCACCAGAAGCACAATCTGGTTTGCCGTCTCCAAAGCCGCTTGATCGCATAGGTCAGGCGGCTTTTAGTGGTGCCCGGCAAAGAATTCTCGAAATGCGGATACAGTTGCTCGATGAGCAGCAAGCGCAGCTCCAAAGACAGCTCAGCATTCTGGCCGGTATCGCCTTAGGAAACGGCATTTCGCCCTATGGTAAATACTTTCCGGCAGAATCTTCTAGCAAAATGACCCTCCGCCAAGTGCCGCCTACAGAGACGGACCATACGTATATGCCCCCGCAAGCACTCATCGAAAAACAGTTAGAACACAAAGACAAAGGCATTCGCTTTCCGCTCACTGCGGTGGTTATCCCAGTAATAACACCCAACCATTACAGGCGGGCGAAACCTGCCAGAACGCAATCAACCACATATTTAAGCATTCGGCCAAACCCGGCCGTTGTGGCCCTAGGCGAGCCAGTGCCGCCGCGCTACAAGCCAAAAGGCGACGGAAGCTATGCAGTTCGCTTCAATTAGTGTATAATAAGCCCCTGTAAACATAAGTTTGTGGGAGGCGCGCTATTTAATGCCCGTCGTTTGTACCACGAAAGGATTATCCTCATGGCAGAAGAAGCCAAGAAGCAAGACGAAATCGTCGAAGAACAAGCTGTTACTACCGAAGAAGTAGCCGATGAGCAAACCACCGCCAAGGCCGGTAAGCGCAGCGCAAAAGCCATCAAAGAAGCTGAAGAAAAGCAAGCCAAGGAAGAGCGCAAGGCAAGCGACGAAGAAGCTCCCGCTAAGCCAAAGCAGAACGCAAATCCAACCCGTTCACGCTTGGAGCGCCAGGGCAAGAACTTCCGCAAGGCTGCCGAAGCTGTTGAAAAAGACAAGGCATACACCTTGGTTGAAGCGCTTGAGCTTGCTACCAAGACCAACCCTGTTAAGTTTGACGCCAGCGTTGAGCTGCACGTTAATCTGAACGTTGACCCACGTCACGCCGACCAAAACATTCGTGACAACTTGGTTCTTCCAGAAGGCACCGGTAAAACCGTTCGCGTAGCTGTTTTTGCTGACGACGATGATGCAGCTGCTGCTAAAAAAGCTGGCGCTGACATTGTTGGCACCGAAGAAGTCACCAAATTGCTCGACAAGGGTACCATGAACTTTGACATTCTTATTGCTACGCCAGCTCAAATGGCTAAGCTTGGTAAGTATGCACGCGTCCTCGGTCCACGCGGTTTGATGCCAAACCCAAAGAGCGGCACCGTAACCACCGATGTCACCAAGGCCGTTAGCGAAGCTAAAGCTGGTCGCGTTGAATACCGCGTTGACAGCACCGGTATTATCCACCTCGGCGTTGGTAAAGTTTCTTTCGGCAAAGACAAGCTCGAGAAGAACGTTCGCACAGTACTTGCCAGCATCAAGGGCAACAAGCCAAACTCAGTAAAGGGCACCTACGTAAAAGCTATTCACCTGGCTACTACCATGGGTCCATCAATCACCGTAGAGACCAGCGAGCTGTAAGCTCCCCCTCATCTACGTTAACAAGCCCCGACATATATGCATCGGGGCTTGTTTTTATATATCTGCTATACTAAAGCAACTATACGTAAGATGTGGGAGTTAGGAAAGATATGGCAACCGAACACCTACCCGAGCAAGAACCTATGGTTCAGGTGAGCGTCGAACAAATGGAACGGGGAGCATATCGCTTCTTTAAAGCAACAACGGTTGCACTGGGCGCGGCGGCGCTTTGCGCTTTTATGTGGCCTACGTTGCACGACAGATTTACCGACAATTCCAGTTCGGATCTGATCGAAAGAGGCGACAAAATTATCGCCACCGCACCGGCGAATCCAGACCTGGCGGCGGCTACCTATCGGCAGGCGGCCGAGACTTCAAAGGTGGAGATGCAAAGCTACGGACTGGCAGCCGCTTTCGCTGGGCTCACCGTAGGTGCGGGCGCATTAACGCGCAAACTTGGCGCCGAAATGGACTCTCTCGACATTCCGCGCTAGCAAAAACTACACCTTCAGCATCTTGTTGAGGGCGGTGGCCACTTTTGCAAAAGCACGTAACCCACCGGGGTAGGCAATGAAGCGGGCACTCCACCGAGGTTCATATTTAGCCTTGAATCGGCGAAGACCACTAAAGGAATAAAAGCGATCGCCTCTGGCATACAAAAAACCAAGCGCGCTGGTAATTGCCGAGTGGTCGTCGGTGCCTTCTTCGGTGAGGCCGGCGAGCGGACAAAGCCCCAGGTTAATGCGTGCATAACCTTGAACATGCAACGTTTCGATAAATCGCAGTAGTACAAAATCGTTGCTATTGCCTGGTGCCGTATCAGATTGGCGAAGCAAGTCAAAGTTCGCCTCCTTGGGGTCAAACGAAGGGATCTGATTAATAAACGCCTGTGTGGTGCCTGCTGCATCGCGCAGCACCATGATGGGGCATTGCTGCATATATTCAGGAGTAAAATTACCCATCATAAAACGACGTTCGCTGCGTCCGGGTCTGTTGAGCCATTGCCGCGAAATTGCCGCAAGCTCCTGCATCCGTTCCTCACTGTGCGGTGGAGTAAGCATTTCCGTTGTGAAACCTTGTTTCGAAAAACGATTGCTAATCTGGCGAAAATACTTATTTCTAGCGGTAGCCTTTACAAAATGCGGTATATCTACCACTGCTTCTTCGCCAATCTTTTGCAGCGATAAACCATGACGTTTATACAGATCGGCGTATTTTGATTCGCAGTGGATAAACGCCGGCCGCCAATCGTTAAGCCGACAATACGCATCAAAAGAATCGAGCAAGGCGTTAAAGGCGCGCGCGTCGCCGTTAGGGTCGCCCAGCACTAACGCTATGCCGCTCTGCACTCCGTAAGCCAGCCCCGCAGTTTGCTGGTCGTTAAAAAAGTACAGCTTATCATGCGGCCAAAGCTTAAAAAAGTCCTCACTGCTGGCCGGATAGCTCTTTAGGAGCTGCTGCAATTGCTGGCGGCGCGGCTCCTGGCTTACCAAGCGCGCCCTAATCGGTTGAAAAAGTGACAAAAATACGTAGCCAAGCGAACTTAAGCTAAGCAGCGATAAAGAGTCCATAAAAGCACGTGCCCGGCGGGTGTACGGTATAAGGTCGCTATCGGTCGTAAGACCAAACTGATCTAGTGTACGATGAGCAGCCTCGGCAAAACCGATCTCGTGATGAAAGCCGCGCTGGTCCATCAAAATAAAGCCAGCCACGCCATATATAAAGATAATTCCCAGGGCAGCCAACGCAAAACGCAAGGTTAAGGCAAAGCTACGAATATCGCTCCGGACGGTAAAACGACGACGGCAATAAATAAGAACAACCAAAACCGCTGCTGGAGCAACAATGTGTGATGCGGCCGTTAGCCACAAATGCCACCCGGCGGCACCAAACGTCCACACCGGATGCGTCAGCGAAACCGCCACAATATAGGCATAGAGCACAAGCGTCACCGCCCACGCCGTGCGCTTTCCGCGACGCAGCAAACTGCTAAGGTAAAGCAATGTTAGCCCAAAGATCGTTTCGATCCCAAAGCGCAGATGAATAGCGTAAAAGTGCTCGGCGTGATGCTCTAAAACAGTAGTCACGATAGGCGAAGCAATAATCGCCAAGCCGTTCAGAGCTATGCCGTAGCTCAACAAGGTAAGGATCGTGGCCTGACGGTTGTTAAAGGCACGCTGTAATCGGTAGATCATATGTCGTCTCTTATTATACAACTCCTTCCTGAACACCTAAAGGTCAGCCGGCAAGTTGTAATTTTTAGTGCTTATGCTTGCAACATACTCCGAACCCCCCGTACAATACCTATAACCTGGAGGAGGGAACCAAGGGGATGAGCGTTTACAGTAACACGCAGATTATTCAGGCAATTGGAGATGGGCACATTGTCTGTAAACCGTTTAAAGTCGAGCACGTAAGCCACGCCAGTTTAGACGTGACGCTCGGTCATTATTACTACCGCACCGAACGCACTGGCGACCACACGCTTTATAATCCATTTGATGAAGCTGATGTTACACGCTATTTTGGCGAGTGCCGCGAAGCAATTCCGCACCAACAATGGTGCGACGAAAATGGCATGCAACCGCTGGAGGGAATTCCACTCGATCATCCGGTTATTCCGCTACGTCCCGGCGAGCGTATTCTTGCGCACACCCACGAGTTTTTTGGCATCGTCCCGCCCGGGGCCTGCGAGCTTAAATCCCGCTCAAGCTGGGGCCGCAATGGCATAGCCGTTTGTTTTGACGCCGGTTGGATTGACCCTGGCTACATCAACCGCCTCACCCTTGAAGTGTACAACCTTAACCAGCACGAAACCGTTTTATTGCCAGTAGGCGAACGTATTGCCCAGGCAGTATTTCATGACACAGGTGATGTAGATGGCAACTACGGTCAGGGCCGCAACAAAGGCTTTAGCGGCAAATACCAACAGGGAACCAGCCTTGAAGACCTTATTACCAACTGGCGGCCCGAGCTCATGCTGCCACGCGCATATAAAGACAACCGCAATCTCCCGCAGGCTCTCCCGGGTTTAAAATTCAAATAGAGGAGCAGGACATGTCCCCACATACAGGCACATTTATCGTTATCGAGGGAACCGACGGCTCCGGTAAAGCGACGCAGTTTCAGCTCTTGGCCGATCGGCTACGGAGCATGGGCCACGACGTTGCACTCTTCGATTTTCCGCGCTACGACAGCCCCTCGAGTTACTTTGTAAAAGAATATCTTAATGGCAAATATGGCACCGCCGAAGAAGTCGGGCCTTATACCGGATCGCTCTTTTATGCCCTCGACCGCTTTGAAGCTGCCAAAGACATCCGCAAGGCGCTGAACGAAGGTAAGATCGTGCTAGCCAACCGTTTTGTTGGCTCTAATATGGCACATCAGGGCACCAAATTCCATAATCCCGACGAGCGGCGCGGCTATTTTATCTGGCTCGACAACTTAGAGTTTGAAATGTTACATATTCCGCGGCCCAGTGCCAGTTTTGTGTTGCGCGTACCCGCCGATGTTGCCCAACAACTCGTAGACAACAAGCAAAAACGTGACTACACCGACAAAAAGCGCGATTTGCACGAGGCCGACTTAAGCCATATGCAGCGTTCTGTAGCAGTCTATGACGAAATGTGCAGTTTGTTCCCCAAAGATTTTATTGCTGTTGATTGCGTGCGCAATAACCAAATGTTGCCTGTGGATGCCGTATCACAGCTTATATGGGAGAAAGTAAGTCCGCTGCTGCCACCGCCATCTGATGCGGTAATAAGCAATCCTCAGTCTGCCGCAGCCGAGAGCACTGCCAAAGAGGCTACCGTGGTCGAGAATCCCTACATTCGCCGGGGCAAAGATGGCGACTTTGAGATCACCGACGAAGGCCGGTCCTTCTTGGAAGAAACTGTTACTAATCTTGACAGTAACGTATATGCCTTTTCGGGCAACCTGAGCACTATGACCATCGCGGCAGCCATGGCGCGCCTCAGCCGGCGCGGTGATGATATGCGTGTTACTCTTTTGGATGAATTTGCTCATACTTCCGGCAAAGATCAAAAACTTCTCAAGCGGGTAATTACAGCCTATGGCGACGATTCTGTGCAGCAGCTTGCCGGATTGCATCTTGTGGTAGAAGGCGCCAGTAATCTCCTTACTAAACTACTGGAATGGGGCCGTCTTGCCGCATATCTTGAGCAGTCTACACGGTACATCTTCTTTGATCAAAAAGACGCCGATGGCCGCTACAAATACTACACACCCGAGAACTTCCCGCAGGATGTTCACGACAATTACCGGGCAAGTATGGATAAGATTTTTGAGCTGTACTCGTACATGGTCCGCACACTCAGTGAACACCTTAAGCAAACCTCGAGTGTCCCGCTTGGCGAACGGGATGGCGCCTGGCGTAGTGCCATCCGCGCCCAGGCCTGCGACGCTATCCGGCCGGTTCTTCCAGTTGCTACTACGTCTACCGTTGGTATTTTTGCATCCGGGCAAGCACTAGAAAGCCTTATTATGCACCTGTTGAGCGATGCATTGCCCGAAGCTCGAGCAACAGGCAAGATGCTCTTGCAAGAAGCGCGTAAGGTCATGCCAGCACTGCTAGAACGGGCCGACAAGCCTGACCGCGGCGGCGCTATGGTAGCGTATCGCGCCAACACCCGCAAAGCCATGCAAAAGCTTGCCGAATCGCACCTTCCAAACCTCCACACCGACCAAGCCGAGCCAGTCACGCTCGTTGATTTCTGGCCACGCAATGAGTTCGACCTCATTCCCGACATGCTCTACGAGCACAGTAATCTGCCCCTCAAGACTATTCAGGATGAAGTTGCCACCTGGCCCTACGTTAAGAAAGCCGAGGTATTCGAGTCGTATATGGGCGAGCGCCTTAATCGTCGGCAGCGGCCGGGGAGAGCACTCGAAAAAGCGCATTATAGCTGGGACTTAGTGTGCGACTACGGAAGCTTCCGCGACTTGCAGCGCCACCGTATGGTAGACGATTTGGCCTGGCAGCAACTCACCCCTCGCTACGGATACGACGTTCCAAAGCTCGTCGAGGAGGCAGGCTTAACCGAGTACTTCGAGACCTGTTTTGACATTAGCCTCCAGCTCCATAGCTATTTACAAGCCAGCGGCTACGGGCTAGAGGCGCAGTACGCCACGTTGCTTGGCCATCGTATGCGCTGGAAGGTTACTTATAACGCACGCGAGGCTTTTCACCTACACGAACTGCGGACCAGTCCGCAAGGTCACCCCGGTTACCGCAAGTTAGTACAGCAGATGCACGAAGCTCTGGCCGAAAAGCATCCGATGCTTACACAAGCTATGCGGTTCGTTAACCAAGGCGAGGATCCTGAGCTTTCACGCTTAGCCGCTGAGCGCTATTCACAATACAAGCTGTCACAACTCGATGCCCAAGAAGTGGCCGAACAGCTACCACAGCCTGAGTAAACACAAGTAGGCCACATCATTTGACATACACTCTTAGTAGTGATTAAATAGTATGGTGAAAACACAGCGCATGCACCTCATTCTCGTCATCCCATCCCTTGGGGCGGTTTGAGCGCGTTTTAAAACACTACCAGCAACGCATCACCGGCCCCAAAAGGGCCGGTTTTTTGTCGAAAGGAGCAGAAGCTATGGGCGAAATATCATTCAGATTAATCGAGCACGTGCAGGGGCCAGAAGCGGCCCAAGCAGCACAGAATGCTTATAGAGAAGATCGCGAACGGATCAAACGGGAACAAGAAGTTCTTGATGAGCTTTATTTTGACGTAGATCCCACCAATATGGGTCGAGATTACAATGAAGCAGCTTTTTACCAAGCGCCAACTAGCGCAATACGGCCTACAAATGCTACTATTGGGAGCGACGTCATTGCATTAGCTGCGGGGCCTGCATGGCTCGCCCCTGAAGGCGATGAACGATGCCCGGTTATATTTGTTAAGAACTGGGGTCAACCACAGCATACCGACACTAAATAAAGCATCTATGTACCAACCACCACTTGCTACCATCCAAGAACTTATCACTATTCCGTCAACTGCCGATAACGCTACGGCTCTCGCCCAAGCAGTTGATTTTGTGGCAGATCTTCTTAAAGATATACCCGGCATCACCATTGATCGTTTTGAACAAAACGGCAAGCCCAGCCTTTTAGCGTACTTTACACCCCAACGCCCCAAGCGCTTTGATATCTTGTTTAATGCCCACGTTGACGTTGTTCCCGCTACCCTCGAGCAGTTTGTGCCACGGCTGGAGAACGGTCGTCTGTACGGCCGGGGCAGCTACGACATGAAGGCCGCCTGCGTAGTGATGGTTGATGTCTTTCGCACCTACGGCGCTCAATCGCCGCAAACAGTAGGTCTTCAGATCGTATCCGACGAAGAAACTGGCGGCTACGACGGCGCTAAACTACAAATCGACGCGGGGGTTGCGGCGGACCTCGTCATTACCGGTGAAATGACCGACGGGCAAATATGCAACGAAGCACGTGGCTTATGCTGGGTAGACATTACCTTTCGCGGTACGACCGCCCACGGTGGCTACCCCTGGAAGGGTGACAACGCTGTTGCCAAAGCAGCAGATGCAGCACGTGCAATCCTGCAAAAGTATCCGCATATCACCGAAGAAACGTGGACAACAACTGCCAATATAGCCGCACTCTCAACCGAGAACGACACATATAATAAGGTGCCAGATAGCGCCACACTCAAAATAGATTTTCGCTTTACTCCTGAAGATCCGGTGTTCCACAACCGCGAAAATGTACAGGCGTTTGTAGAATCTGTTGCACCAGGCAGCGAGCTACGGTTTGAGCTTTTTGAGCCAGCTGTTAATGTGCCGGCCAATCAGCCGCAGCTGCTGCAGCTCTGCGAAGCCTATAGCAGCATAACGGGCAAGCCAGCAACGCTTATTAAGCGCTACGCTTCAAGCGATGCCCGGCTCTTTGCTCTCGCAGGTCAACACTGCGTGGAGTTTGGGCCCGCCGGCAACCATCACCACGGCAGCGATGAATACCTTGATGTAGCATCGCTTGTGCCATTCCACGATACGCTTGTAGCCTTGCTGTCAAAGCCGCGCCCATCTCGCCCATAGACTACGGGCGCATCTGTCCAATATGCACTAAAAAGTATTGCAATATACATCACTTATCTGTATAATGGCTATTGATCATTACCGAAGACAGTAGCGATCCCCATAAAGGATTTAAGAATGCTACCGAGGCACATCAAACAAACATTTGTTTTCTGTCCGAGTCTTTGGTAATGCGAGAACCAAAGACTTTTTTATTGGTTTTTATCGTTCGTTAACAACCAGGTCGAAGATTTTAGGCGGATATCTGCTCCGGTAGATATCCTCAATATTCAACATAAAAGAAGGGACAATTTTCATGGCTTTAACAAAAGACCAGAAAAATCAGGTTGTCTCTGAAACCGCCGAGCTTGTCAAAAGCTCAAAGATGACCGTGTTTGCTGCATACCCTGGCACCGGCGTAAAAGCTATTCAGCAATTGCGCAACCAGGCTCGCGAACAGGGCACAACTGTGCGCGTCATCAAAAACCGCTTGGTTATTCAAGCAATCAAGCAAAATGACAACCTGAAAGATGTTGACACCAGCGCCCTAAACGGCCAGCTTCTATACGCCTTTAACAGCGAAGATGAAGTTGCTCCGGCACAAGCTCTGGCCAACTTCGCCAAAACCAACCCAACCATCGTGTTTGTGGGCGGTATTTCGGCAGACGGCACTGTCCTGAGCGCTGACGAAGTCAAAGCTCTGGCAACCCTGCCAAGCAAAGAGCAGCTTATTGCTCAAGTTATTGCAACGCTTCAATCACCAGTCAACGACGTTACCAACGCGCTTTCGGGCAACCTGCACGCGCTCTTGGATGGTGTTAAGGCAAAAGCAAGCTAATTTTAATAGACAAGAAGGATCACTATCATGGCTGATTTGAAGAAATTCGCAGAAGAGCTTACTAAGCTTACTGTTTTGGAAGTAAACGAACTTAAGAACATCCTTAAGGATGAATACGGCATCGAGCCAGCTGCTGCAGCTGTTGCTGTTGCTGGTCCTGCTGCAGGCGATGGCGCTGCTGCTGAAGACGAAAAGAGCGAGTACGACGTAGTCCTTAAAGACGCAGGTGCTCAGAAGGTAGCTGTTATCAAGGCTGTTAAAGACCTTACTGGTCTTGGTCTTGGTGAAGCTAAGGCTATCGTTGACGGCGCTCCTAAAGCTGTCCTCGAAGGCGCTAAGAAAGAAGACGCCGAGAACGCCAAGAAAGCTTTGGAAGAAGCTGGCGCTACTGTTGAATTGGCCTAATAGGTACCGTTTGTATCAATCTTCGACTCTGGTTATATAAAGAAGCGTCCCGCCTTACGGCGGGCGTTTTCTTTTTTATGAGGAGAAGATATAGAATATGCCGCGAAAACAGCAGTCCCCGATTATTTTTGCCGATGAACTACTCGCAATTCCCGCCAGGGAGGCAATTATACCGCCCGACCTCCGGCATCGCAGGGTAGACGAACGCCGGTTTGGCATTGAGAATGCTGGCAGATTATTACTACGCCTTGCAGACGGCAGCCGGTCGTTATGCCATCCTAAAACCGGCACGCATTTGCTCGCTACAGCCGAAGCAGTGCAAGCAGAGATGGCCGAGCGCCAGTGGCCCATCCACAACCTGCTGCCATACGAAGTGCAGCAGCTCGGCAAGCTTGGCATTGCCGAAGAGCACCAGTTTCCGCCTTTTGTATACTGGCTGCCGCAATTCTCACGTTTTTACGGAAATGCAGGCCAGGCGAATGAACCGCAGCCGTTCCCGGGCGTCAGACAATGTACACTGCGCGATGCGTACGTGTATCCACGCATAACCGATATGGACAACACGTCGCTTAAAACACTGAGCACCTTGCTTGGCTTGCCATTTCATAAAGGGACTCTGCCAGGGCTCAGCAGCAATCCCCCCGTAAGTGTCCATGGGCAGCTTCGTAGCCTACAAACCATTCCGCCCCAGTAAATGCGAAACTTATCCACAGATACGCTTACAAACTTTGACTTGCAAACCTAAACGTGATAGCTTTAGAGGTAAGTGTATAGAAACAAACACTACTTGAGAGACTAAAGAGATATAAAGATGGCAGACATCCCAGAAAAACAAATCAAACGGCTCCGAGCCCTGATTCAAGAGGCGGAAACCAACCTAGCTGCAGCCACTGAGCTGCTTATTAGTTTAGTAGGGGATGACGCCAAAACCGCACCTATCGTCCAAGAAGATAACTTAGGCAAGATTGTCGAAGGTGTTTTTGACGGCCAAAACATGGTTGGCTCCGACAGCAAAACCTATCCGGTTCCCGCTAATTACGCCAGTAAATCAAAATTGGTCCAAGGCGATATCCTCAAGCTCACCATCACCGAAGATGGCACCTTTTTGTACAAACAGATCGGCCCAATCCCACGCAAGCAAGTTATGGGTACGCTAAAGCTCGAAAATGGTCACTACTTTGTTAACGTAGATGGCAAAGATTACCGTGTACTTTTGGCCAGCGTTACTTACTTTAAGGCCAAGCCTGGCGACCAGGTAAGCGTCAACGTTCCCGAAGACGACGAAAGCGCCGAGTGGGCTGCCCTCGAAGCCGCTCTATAAGCTTTGTAGATAAAACATTTCCGATACCGGCCAGAGTATGGCATACTAGGCGCCATGAGTGAAACTACTTCAGAAGGACCCCCCAGACAACCAGCAGAGGCTGGTAGCATTGCTATTACAGGCGTCCTGGGTATCCGTCGGCTGGAGTACACCTTTCCCGACGGTGAACCAGCCGGTGAACCCACTGATATCATCAGCCCAGCAACATTTACTACAACCCTAAGAAGCCTGCAACATATTTCAGAGCAGCTTGCGCCAGGTGAGCACACCGACCAAGAGCTTGCCAGAGCATCACGCGCAACCACAAAGGCCATTGGGTATCTCGTTATCCGCATGGAAGAAAGTGCCCCGGCAGGTATAATGGCTCGCTCCGAAAAAGGCCTGGTGCGTGTGGGCAACTTTACCGTAGAGGCGCGACAGGCTACAGAGCAAGAAGTTGCCGACTTTAAAGCCCGCGAGGAGGCCAAAGCAAAAGCCGCGCTTGAGCAAAGAAAAGTAGAACTGCAGGCAGCCGAGGCGCGAAAAACCCACATCGGCATGTACGACCATGCCCTTATAACCGTAGATCACGAGCATTCCTACCGCTTAGGCCTGGAGCACTGGGACGAGATCCTGCTGGCGCGCGCCATGATGCATATTAATCCCGGCGAAGAATACACCCTGTTCGTAGAAACGCTGGCGCGCGAGCTATGGCGTTCTATGCCATTAGCCGAACGGGCACTGTTTGTAAAAAAAGAAGATCTGATTTACAACGACAGCACAAACTCCTGCAGGAATCTGGAAAAACGACTCGACATCTTATTTGAAACTGTTACTTCGCAACTGGGAATCACTAAGCGACGAACAATGCCCGGCCAGTTCGGATTCAAGGCTAAATCTGTGTCTGTCCAGCTACAGGCAGACCCGAGCGCTCCTATGCCCACAAATGCCCAGGTGCTAGCACCGCCGCGACGCGGCTTTGAGGATCAGACACAACAATCCTCGCCGCAAGAGATGCTGGAGGTTACGGCGGTTATCGATAGGGTACGTCGTAAAAGCTCATACGGTATGACCGATCAGGAATGCATCAGCATGCTTGACGTGCTCACTTCTAACCGCGGCAAACTGGTACTCGCTCGGATGCTTGAGGCCACTGGCAGCTCCGAAACACTTAAGGACATGCTCGAAAGAGGTCACGACCTGGCCCGCCGCCATTTAGGTGACGGCACGTACTGGGACACCTATCGCGAACGAATGATTGGCGGCAACAAATCTGGAGGCAAGTCACACCACGTTACGCAGGTAACGGGCGGAACGCAATACCTCAGCCGCACCAAGTGGTTTGTAGGTACTCCCAAAGACCCCGAGGGCGCTGTTAAACCGAACTAACAAGGAAAATATTATGACTACTACCGAAAATCTTCCCCCAATCCCCGAAGACGAGGGCATCCAAGACTTACTACAACTAAACCGACTACTAGAGATTACCGCCGACTCTCCTGTGCAGCTGCGTGACAGATATGTTGATACTCAAACTGACCCAGGGATTATGGTAGCCGACTTTATGGGCAATGCCGAGGCAGTGGGCGGCGTTAAAAACCGCATCGCGGAAGAAACCCTGCTCTTACGGGAGAATCTCGCTACGCGGAATGTCACTGGTGCCAAAGCTGACGCTATTGTAAGGAGCGGACTCGTTGACTTGCGTGTTATGCTGCATCAACACTCCCAACAGGCCAAACCTCGCATTCTGCGATACCGGCGCGGTTTTACTGAAATGGGTGGCGACGAAGGACGAGAGCTGACCGATGGCTTGCTTAGCGTTATGGGCGTGGCACTTTTTGACGGGCAGCCAAAGGCCGTTCCCCGCAATGATGCACGAGCCAGGCAAATTTGGCACGTTGCCAAATGGATGGACCCAGCCTGGGCGGAGTTCGTGAGCCTTAACCCCGGTCACGCAAACGAAAAAGACCTACAGGAATTAACTGAGCGATATGGCCCGCGCAACCCGAAAGTGGTGGACTTCTTGCTTCGCCTAAATAATCCTGGCCGACGATAGCCAGTAATTAGCCTCGGTGCTATACTAATATTCTAGATAAGGGAGCGGTAGAGTGGCTCAGAACAAATACGTTATTGAAGCAACAGGGCTAACCAAAGCCTACGGAGCCAACCAGGTTCTTAAAGGAATTGATTTAAAAGTTGAGCGTGGCACAATGCTTGCTCTGCTGGGGCCAAATGGCGCTGGCAAAACCACAACGGTGCGCATTTTAAGCACGTTACTTGGCTTTGACGGCGGAACAGCAACCATTGAGGGGCACGACGTTGTAAAACAGGCCGAAAAAGTGCGTAGTGTTATTGGCCTCACCGGGCAATCTGCCGCTGTTGATGAGCTTTTGACCGGCCGCGAAAATCTGATTATGATGGGCCGCTTGTACCGCCTTACACCGGCGAGTGCCAAGCGCCGAGCCGAAGAACTGCTCGAAGAGTTTGATCTGGTAAAGGCAGCCGACCGGCCAGCCAAAACATACTCTGGCGGCATGCGTCGGCGACTCGACCTGGCTGTGAGCCTCATTGCCACACCGCCAGTTATCTTTTTGGACGAACCAACCACCGGCCTCGACCCTCGTTCGCGCCTGGCAATGTGGGATATTATTAAACGCCTCATGGAGCAGGGGACAACCATTCTGCTTACCACGCAATATCTTGAAGAAGCCGACCAGCTCGCCGACAAGATTGTGGTTATTGATGGCGGTAAAGTGATTGCCAACGGCACCGCGGCAGAGCTTAAGTCAAAAGTGGGCAACGACCGCCTGGAACTTACCTTTAAGAATGGCGCACTCCTGCAGCAAGCGCACGACGCGCTTGGCAAGGCCGTCATCGACACTAACGACAAAGAAAACACGGTTACCGTGCTTATTAAAGACACTAACACCGACGTAAAACGGGCGCTGGAGCAGCTTTCGGATGCTCATATTCCTGTTTCGTCTATGGAAATTCATAAACCAACGCTCGACGATGTATTCCTTTCGTTAACAGGCAAGCAAAAGCAGACCGAGGCAAATGGCGAAGAAGTTCAAAACAGTGCAAAGGAGAACAAATAATGGCCGCCGAGCTCGAATTTGAAACCAAGCCAAAGGCCTTAATGGCGCTAACCGACTCGCTGATAATGATTAAGCGTAGCAGCCGACACATTATCCGCAATACCGATCAGCTGCTCGGCACCTTCTTTCAGCCGATTATGTTCCTGGTACTGTTTGCTTCGGTATTTGGTGGCGCAATTAGCATGGCCTTGCCTAAAGGCGTCAGCTATCTCGACTTTTTAATGGCCGGTATTATTGTGCAGACCGTGGCGTTTGGCTCGACCACAACAGCTGTAGCGGTTTGCAGTGATTTGCAAAAGGGAATTGTGGACCGGTTCCGATCGTTGCCAATGTCGAACATAGCCGTACTGAACGGCCATGTTGTGTCCGATTTGTTCCGCAATACATTTTCTACTGCTGTGATGCTGGTAACTGGCTTGGCCATCGGCTTTAGGAGCAGCGCAAGCGTAACCGACTGGCTGCTGATTGCCGGCATCATCTTTTTATTTACCTTAGCTTTTTCGTGGCTGGCTGCTATTGTGGGCGTTATTGCCAAAAGTGTTGAGGCCGTGCAATGGCTTAGTTTTGTCATTGTTTTTCCGCTCACCTTTGCTAGTAGTGCTTTTGTGCCAACAGAGGGAATGAATCGCTTTTTGCGCGCTTTTGCCGAGAATCAACCAATTACGCATGTTATCGAAGCCGTTCGCTCACTGATGCTCGGCCGTCCAATAGGCGACCACGGTTGGATGTCAGCCATATGGTGCGTGGCGATCTTGGTCGTCGCTATGCCGCTGGCCTCGTGGTTGTTCCGCCGCAAAACGTCTAACTAGTGCTGCATGGGATGCGCAAAGGGCTGGTAGCCACGGCTTCTCAGGCCGCTTGCAAGGCCAGGCAAGTGGTCATCGCCCCACACCAGGCATGCATCCGTGCCAGGGCGCTGCGCTTGGAGGGTGTCAAAAGCATCAAGTGCCACTTCATTGCGGTAGTCAATAAAAACTTCGTTTAATTCCTGGAGTAAAGGCGACTGAAAACCGCTCGGCGGCTGTGCCTCGTCCGAAGCTGCTGGTTGAGCTTGAACGGCAGCCTCAAGGCTTTCGTTAAGCTGCTTCTCTTTTGTTACCAAAGGAACTGCCTGTACCAGTGCCGAAATAATCAACGCCCTTTTAAAAGGAATACGTTCGGCAATATCAAGCTGCGAAACATCATGGTTCTCAGCACCAGCGGGCAGCCAGCTATCTTCCTGCAAAACCCTTTGCGGGTCACTGCTCCTGGCAACTTGCCCCTCGGCGTAATCCGAGAAAGGCGCAAGCAAGCGCATCTTATAACGGTCAGCGCGCGGAGCCTGAGCAATTTCTTCTGGAGTATTCTGGCGCACGCCCTCGTAGTGCACTACGGCGCCTTCGGCTACTCGCGCCGCCAAAAAAGCGCCGACATTCCTAAAGAATTGCGGACTTTGCACATGCACCACGCCAACAAGGTCAACTCTATTGCCGACTTTAGGGTGACGATAAGTAAGAATCTGCGGCATCTCAGCGCTCATAATCGCTATATTATACAATAAAACGCATAGTGTATCAACCAGCTTTGTCGTGCTATCAGCGAGCAGTATCGGCTTGGTTGAGTCGCTGAAACGTATCCATGAGCGTTTGGCGCATCTGCTTGGCATGTGGGTTACCATTTTGAATGGTGTCATAAAGTTCGGGGCTATGCTTCTTATCAAGCTCAATAAGATCAATCAGTTCTTTGTATGATGGCGTCATAAAGGGTGGGGTGGGCAAATTCATTTCACGCAAACCGTGCGCAACAAAAAAGGTCAGCGCATGGACTTGAGCCATGACTTTATCATGTTCGTCGGCCGACATGTGTACGAGCTGGAGACCAAGTTGCTGACTGCAGAAATCTTCGGTTTCTTGTGCTAGATCCCCCTGACTATCCGTAACAATAAGCGTATGTCCTCGGGCATCGTTATGCGCTGCAGATTGCGGCCCAAAGAGCGGATGGGTACAAAGAATATTATTATGTGCCGGCAGGTGCATGCGAAGACGCTCTTCGGCCTTAAGCTTTACAGAACAGATGTCAATTATGAGCGTCTGGGGTCGAACGTATCTCTGAATATGCGGAAGTACTTCGTCATAACTTGCAAGAGGCACACTCAGCACCAAGATATCAGCCTTGGTCACTAAGTCATTGAGGTTGGCGGCGTAACTGACACCACCCACCGAGTGTGTCGAGCGCGGATCGAACACCAGTATATCGCTCCTACTGTGGTGAACCAATAGCTCAGCCAAAAAGCGCCCGAAGCTCCCCATACCTAGAATTCCAATTGTTTTACCGTGGTGCATTATATCTCCTTATAGTAAAACCCGCTCTACGGAGAGCGGGTTTGGTTGGCAGGCGTAAACAGCTCTCTTCAAGAAAGGTGGCAATAGTACCTGTTGAGCTGTGTAAACATACGCTGTGCATTGTAACGGAGTTGGAGTGTAAAGGCAAGCTCTATAAGCCAAGCTCAGGATTGTAGTCATGTGCGACATTCAGTTGGTGGTAGAGCGCATCATCATACAAGCTGCGGACAATAGAAACATCTACATCAGTTATACCCATAAATACATTTGGACGAGGGTGACCCGCCACAATAGCACCAATGCGAGCGACGCGAGAAGAGAGTTCTCGTCCAGGACCAAGGCCAGCTTCATTCTGAAAGGCAACAAACAGGTGGGTCGTGTCCTCGGCCGTAGAGCCAAGGACAACAGGGTACCCCTCACTGATCTCCCTAAACGCATCTTCGGCTAACTCCGCAGCTGTATAGATAATAATCTTATCAAGTATGCCATTCAGTAGAAGGGTTTGTCTGTGGCGCTCTTGCATTGCAAGGATTGCCTCTGATGGGTTGGGGGAAATAGGGTTCATGGTATTCCTTTTATAAGTTCTCGAGGGCTTCGTACATTCGCAGGATTTCGCTCTTGGGGACCTGCGACATGCCGGTGCCAGCCGCACTAAAGGTGTGCACCATTACGTTACCGCTTTGGGCAGACTGAAGCAACAGTACAAAACCGCTCTCGGTATGTTCATCTTTGTGCATGTATCCCTTCCACACCTGGCCTTCTTGAGTGGTATATTCAAAGGCAAACTCGCCGTGCTGCGACGTTTCGATCGCATTTTTACACACATCAAGTACGGTTTGCGAAGGCTTGAGCAGATCGCTTTCGCGGGGCTGTTCAATAAGCTCGCCAGAGGTCATGGCATCAATAGCCATGCCGTGTACCAACGTGCGGTCGGCGCGGCCCAGGGTGAGGGAGCGTCCACGCTCATCAAGAATACGCACAAAAGCATCTTTAGCGCTTGCCGTATCAGGGAAGCACTCCAGTTGGACCTTTTCTGGCAGTGTTGTTGATTGTGTGCCTACGTGCAGCTCAACGCGTGTGCCGCCATGACGCGAAACACTGACCGTTGTGTATTGGCCGTTCTTGCCGGGGAGCGTTTCTAGCGTGCGCCAACCAAAGCGTAACCCCATGTCCTGTGGTTCTTCTTTGCTTTGCATTTCGGGGAACTGCTGCCGCACTTGGTTGGCAGCCTTGGCAAAAGCGATTGCCCGATCTCCATAAAAGCTGTCTGCCGCTGGCGGGCCAAGCTCCACGCGGGCACTCGGGTCATTGGCGAGGGCAATGAACGCCTCAACATTTGTGCGCAACCTAAAGTCATTCGTTGGCGAGGCGGTCAAGAACTCCGGCTCCTCAAACTGCCGGTTCAAATTAGTGACCGCGGCGTTGAGCGTGTCCTCAAGCCCTCCGGTTTTAGGCTCAACGCGTTCTGTATCCAGAGCTTTGCCATGAATGAGCGGGTCGTACATGTAGCGGCCATCGGGCACGCACCCAAACACCAAACCGAGCGGCTCTTGCTCGGTGTCGGCTTGCATGTCAAAAGATACAAATCGCGGCGGACGACGGCGCAGCTTGCGCAGCCAACGCTTAAGCCCCTTGCCAGCAACATCGCGAGCCTCAAGTACAAGCTCAGCAGCATGTTCTTCGTTAGAAACACCCACCAGCACCTTGCCATACGCTACTTCTGCCTGGGCAGGGTCGGCGGCATATTCATCGCGCGCCATAGCGATAACTTTTTGATGGGCGTCCAAAAAGCCACTAATGATTGGCATATTCTCTTCGCCAATGCGGCTGAGCTGTTGGTTTGGCCCCTGCTTCATATAGTTGCAGATAATACCATCGTCTTTAGCATTATGCAATTAATTGTCGTAGCAGATATTGTAGCGTGCCACAATCAGTGATTTAATAGTATTCTATGTCACATTTCCATGAGTTCGGCCAGTACCGACAAGAAGTAGCCGACCTTGAGACGCAGACCAGGCAAGCAATCAGCGATATATTCTCCATGGAAGAAATGCCTGAGCGCCAAGTCTTTCTGCACGAACAGATTCCTGCCTTTGTTGGCATGGGCACCAAAATGATGGTTTTCCGTCTTTCTAATCCGAACCTCGTGGCCAAACTAGGCATGGCTACGGCCCTGGATTCCTTTGATGGAGCCATTGACTACCCAGACCAGCACAGAGATATGGATAAGGTTACCGCAGCCCTAGAACGGGGAAGCGGAGTGCCACGTGTAGAACAATTATACGCCCACCATATTGGCCAGCCAACTGAGGTGCCGACCGTGATTACCCGGTACATTCCAGGCCCTACGTTGAGCGACCTCATTACCGTGGAAGCGCCGCAGCCGCTTGTACTGCCGACCGATCCGCACGTTTTTAGTGGCATGGCCGACACGCTCTGCGCCATGGAAGATAACGGTATTATGCCCGAAGAGAGCAGCACTAATATCATTTATTCCGCCGCTGATCGGCGCTTCCATTTTATTGATTACTACCGTGCAGAGGATGTCACCGAGGCGGCCACCGCTGCCGAAGCCGCGCTGATGCTCGCCAAGCACTTTGAGCCGATATATTTAGATGCGCCACTGCCGCCAGCTGCCTATCTGTTCCGGGATGCCTGCCGCGCCAAGTTCGGCCGCGCCGTGGCCCTGGATATTGAGGACCACTGGCGTTACCGCGAGCAGGTTAGCTACAACCCCGAAGACTGGCCGTATTAACCTCTTGTTATATTGGGTAACTATTGTAAGTAAAACCATAAATAAAGATGCCCTACTGTATTATGCTGTTTAGGTAGAATTGATAAGGAGAACGAACGTGGGCGAAACGCACCCTTCACAGAAATCGATGGAACTAGCTTTTGAGACACTGGGCTTGGACACCGCCCCACAGGAAGTGCTTGACGATGACGCGGTCGCAAAGCAGCAGTACGACGTCGCCCGCATGATCGACGAGATTGACGGCCGCCCCGGCGAGCCAGCGTAGCTTAGGCTGTATGTTAGGAGGATTGAGTCCTCTCCCCAGCCAAGATTATTCAAATCAGGAACCAGCTCCGTATAAGAGGCGATTCTTTTTAGTTTGATCGAATTATAGATGAATTCTAGCTGGATTTCAGTCGGTCAGTTTCCTGCTTGAGGATAGCTGCCGTATCAGCCATGTATTTATGTATTATGTCTAGCTCATCACTCGTATATTGAGTTTCGAGCTTTTGTATTGCCTCGCCAAGAGGCGCAAAATAGGCACTCATTTTCTTAAGACCCTCGGCCCGCAGTTCTATATAGACTTTTCGTCGGTCATCTACGTCATTTTTACGAGTAATATAGCCACCCCGCTCCAGGCGCGCAACAGATGCTGTCTGTGCACCCATTGTCAAGCCCGTTAATTCAGCTAACTGACCCATGGTCTTCCGACCATCTAGTAAAAAAACAACACATTTATGATCGGTCGGATGCAGTCCAAGCTTTTCTGCCACCATTGCATGAAATAAGATAGTCCGCGTGCTGTAGTCATTAGTGTTGTATCGGCTATTATGGTTATTCTTTGTCATGGACTTGACGACTTTCTTTATGCCACGCTATTATAGTATTATACATGAAACTATTTTATAGATCAAATGATAGAGGGGACGTCATGACAAAATCGCTTGGGGTAATTATTATCGGCAATGGGGTAGCTGGCCCTGCGACCGCACTGGCTCTCAAAATGATTGGCATCGATGCCACTATTTACGAAGCGTATCCTGGACCAGGTGATGCCGTTGGCACGTTTCTAGGGATTACTCCTAACGGCCAAGATGTGCTGCGTACACTCGGTGCCTACGAATCGGTGTTGGCTGACGGTTACCAGACTAACGAATTTCATTTCGCGACAACCACTGGCAAATCTTACGGCACCGTGCCTGCTAATACCATTACTATACAGCGCGGACATCTCACCCGAGCGTTACGCGAGAAAGCTTTGGATGCTGGTGTTAAAATCGAATGGAATAAGCGGCTTTGTGACGTTCAAATTCTTGATGATGACAATGTTATTGCGAAGTTTGAGGATGGCAGCGAGGTGGCTGCCAACGTACTCATTGCCTGCGATGGCATTCACTCCCAGGTTCGAAATACTGTTTTTCCAGGCTCGCCTCATCCAGCGTTCACTGGCCTATTAAGTTGCAGTGCTTATTCGCGCGACACCGGCCTCCCTAGCAGCGGTGGTCAGATAGAGATGGTGTTCGGAAAAAAAGCCTTCTTTAGTTATTTAGTCAAACCAAATGGCGACGTATTCTGGTTCGCTAACCTTAACGAATCCACACAACCAGCTCGCGGAGAACTCGAGGCAAAAGGGAATGAATGGTGGCATAGGCGTCTTAAAGATGCCTTTGCGGATGACCAACCTTTTATTAGTGACATCATTGATAAATCCCAAACACCCATTATTGGATACCCTATCTATGATTTGGCAACCATTCCAGAATGGCAAAAAGGCCCGATATGTCTCATAGGTGATGCCGCCCATGCACCCTCACCAAGCGCCGGACAGGGTGCTTCAATGGCATTAGAAGATAGTCTTGTTATGGCGCAGTGCCTTCGTGACTTGCCCAACGCTAAAGCTGCCTTAGCCAAGTTTGTCGAGCTACGCAAGGAGCGCGCAGAGAAAATTGTCGAGCAATCTCGTCGCAACGGTAGTCGCAAGACACCGACCAATGCCTTTGGTCGCTTTATACGTGATCTACTGCTTCCTATTTTCCTTAAACAAGGAGGTGATGCTACTAAATGGATGTATGATTATCACATAGATTTTGCAAGCAAAGTCAAAGGATAGCACTCGCCAATTCCTCTGGCCAGGGCGCAATTACAGCAGGCAGTTGTAAAATATCCTCGTTCCGTGGACGAACGGCGGGCAAGTAGATACAATAGTGTCATAAGGGTTTGGGAGAGAGGTATCTACAGTGGGGCAGGCGTTATATAGGACGTATCGCTCGCGTAATCTCGCCGAAATTGTCGGCCAGGAGCATATTACGCAGGCGCTAAGCAATGCTCTTAAAAAAGGGTTGATTAGTCATGCCTATCTGTTTACCGGGCCGCGGGGTGTGGGCAAAACCAGCATCGCGCGCATTTTGGCTCACGAAGTAAACCAGCTCGATTACAGCGACGACAACGCCCACCTCGACATCATCGAAATTGACGCAGCTAGCAACCGTCGCATTGACGAAATGCGCGATCTGCGCGACAAAGTGCACGTGGCGCCCAGCCACGGCAAGTACAAGGTGTATATCATCGACGAAGTGCACATGCTGACGCGCGAAGCATTTAATGCACTGCTCAAAACCCTTGAGGAACCGCCAGCGCACGTTATTTTCATTTTGGCTACAACAGAGGTGCACAAGCTGCCCGAAACCATTATTAGCCGCACGCAGCGCTATGCCTTTAAGCCAGTTGATCTGGCAAAGGTTGCCGGCCACCTGCGCGACATTGCCAAAAAAGAGAAGATAAACATTGACGACGAAGCGCTGGCGCTGATTGCCGCGCACGGCGAAGGTAGCTTTCGTGACAGTATTAGTTTGCTCGACCAGATGCGCTCTGGCCGCCAGACTATTACCGCTGCTGATGTGCAGAATGTACTCGGGGTTGCCCCCGAAGCACTGGTTACGCAACTGCTGCAAGCGGTGCAAACGCACAATGCTGCTGCATGTATGCAGCTTTTAGGCCAATGCCGTGCCCAAGGAGTAAACCCAGCCCAAATTGCCAAACAACTCAGTGGCAAAGTTCGCGATGCTTTAGTGAACGGCCAGCCGCTACTGCCGCACGACCAAACTATGAGCCTGCTCACTAAGCTCCTGAACGTTCCTGCTGCTCATGCACCAGCCGAGCTGCTGCAAATTATTATGCTCGATGCCGCCCTGAGCGATGCGCCAGTAGGCACGCCTGTTGCGCCCCCTCCCGCATCAACAAAACCCGCGCCGCCCGCGCCCGCTCCAAAGCCCACCACAAAACCCGCCCCTAAAGTGGCCAAGCCTAAAGTCTCCGCAAAAGAAGAATCAGCAGCTACAGCACCCACCACCGAGCCGGAGCAGACCACCGTTGTTCCAGCTTCGGGCGAAGCACTCGACGCCAACACCTGGCTCAAGGTGCTCGGCGAAATTCGCAAAAAGTACAACACGCTATATGGCATCCTCAAAACTGCTGGCGCCAGCTTTGCACCAGGGGTCGTCACGCTGGAAGTCGGCTTTGCCTTTCACCAAAAACGCCTCAATGAGGCGCGCAACAAGCAAATTCTAACCGACACTATTAAAACAGTGAGTGGTTTAGACATGGCTATTGAATGCGTTGTAGGCACCCCTAAAAAACCGGTGCCGTCACCGGAGGCTGGCGACGAGATTGTCCATGGCGTAACAAGTACGCAAACCACTCCGGCCAAAGAAGAGGCCGACTACTACATAGCCCAGGCCGAAAAAGAATCTACCAAGCCGCTCGACACGGTAAACGACGTTTTTGGCGGCGGGGAACTGCTGGGCGCATAACATGAACGATCAGCAATCTTCTAAAAAACAGCAGGTTCCGCACAGTCCCGAGGCTGAGGCCAGCTTGCTGGGCGCCATTCTTATTGATAGTGACGCGCTAGTTAAAATTGCCGACATCGTAACCGCCGCCGACTTTCATGATCAGCGCCACAAGCGCATCTACGAAGCCGTGCAGCAACTATATGAGCGGCGCAGTCCAATTGACGTGCTCACATTGGCTGACCAGCTTAAAACCACCGGCTTTTTAGATATGATCGGCGGGCCGGGGTACCTTTCGGAGCTGACTAACTTTGTGCCAACTGCCGCTCACGTAGAGCAATATGCCGACATTGTAGCGCAAAAAGCGGTACGTCGTCGCCTGATTGCCACCAGCCAGCAGCTGACCGAATTAGGCTACGACGAAACCAAAGCCATCCGCGAGCTCATTGAAGAGGCCGAGTCAAATCTGTTTGACGTTAGCCAGCAGCACGTTAAGCAAACAATCAGCAGTATTGAGAACATTCTGGCCGAAAGCTTTGAACGCCTCGACGACCTCCATAAAGATAAGAATAAACTGCGCGGCATTCCTACCGGCTTTCGCGACATGGATGGCATTCTGGCCGGTTTACAGCGCAGCGACCTGTTTATTTTGGCCGCTCGCCCGTCTATGGGTAAAACCGCTTTCTCACTGAGCCTGGCGCACAACGTAGCCGTGCAAGCCAAAGAGCCAGTACTCATTTTTAGCCTCGAAATGAGTAAAGAGCAGCTCGTGGACCGCTTGCTGGCCATGGAATCCGGCGTGGATGCCTGGGCACTACGCACTGGCAACCTCACCGATAATGACTTTGAAAAGATCAGTCACGCCATGGGCGCCCTGGGCGAAGCTAAAATCTTCATTGACGACACGCCCGGCATTACCGTGAGCGACCTACGCACTAAAGCCCGCCGCGAGGCCCACAAGCAGCCGCTCGGCCTGATTATCGTAGACTACTTGCAACTTATGAGCGGTGGCAGCAAATTTGGCGGCGGCGATAACCGCGTGCAGGAAATTTCTGAAATTTCCCGTGGCCTTAAAAGTATTGCCCGTGAGCTAAATGTACCGCTCATTGCACTGAGTCAGCTGAGCCGTTCGGTAGAAAACCGCAAACCGCAGATTCCTCAGCTGGCCGACTTACGTGAATCGGGCTCTATTGAGCAGGATGCCGACGTGGTGGCTTTTATTTACCGCGAGGATTACTACAACCCCGAAACCGAGCGCAAGAATATTATGGACATTCTTATTAAAAAACATCGTAACGGTGCCACCGGTGGTGTGGAACTCTTTTTTGAGCGCGATAAACAGCGCATTCGCTCGCTTGATAGCAAACGCGCCCATCCGTTTGCCGAGTAGCAGTTATATACTCACCCCTCAGTAAGTCAATATAGCCAATCTCAAGAGAGCACGGTATACTGCCGCTATAATGGTTGCAAGGTTCGTATAGGATGTCGGAAGTATCACCTGAAGCGCAGTTGCCGCCAGAAGAAGAGCAGGGCTCGTGGAAATTCCCTCGTTACCTTGATGAGTTTGAACATGTAATGGGGCCTGCCTTTACTGATCCGGTTTTGCAGGAGCTTCTCAAAAACGGGGAAATGCAACTGCTTCCCGACGAAGAGCTTGAGTACCGCAGGCCGATATACACCGCTTTTTTGCGCGTACTCGCTACCGAGCGCCGCAGCCGGCGTATCGCTACAAAACCCCGCAACCGGCATGAATATAGCCGCACCGACGCAGAAACCAGAGCAATAAACGAACGCTTTGATGACGCACTTACAAAGAAAGAACTCGATTTAATCCGGTCTAAGCCGCGCTTTCAGGAAGAAATCGGCAACAACCTTGCCTGGCTTAAAGAAATTAATGACGAAACGCCAGAATATAGTTACGTCACCGAAGATCCGGCGGAAGAAGACCCCGACAAAGCTTTTTTTGATGCTTTACTCCAAGAAAGCTTCGCACATACCGGGGATGATGGTGACGAAGCCGAAGAAAACTGCGACGATGATGTCCAGGAAGAAGTCCAAAGACAGCCCATCAAGGCATACGAACCGTCTGACGAACTCTTTCTTGAACCACAAATCGCCACAACCGCCGAAGTACCCGAGGTGCTGGCAGGCACCCTTGAGGTTGCCGCAGAGTTTCAAAAGGGTGTAAGCCTCAATGCGGACGAACAGCACCAAAAAGAGCAGCGCACCATTGCCGTGCCTGCTTCTGTGCGGGCAGAAATACGTGCCGACCACGACGGCATTGTCGAAGGGCTTTTTGAGCATCAGGTTCCCTATATCACAGATATTGTCGAGTTTTTGCGCGAGCCTCCGCAGCTCATTCGCATTGAACAAGAAGATGGCACTGTTAAAAAATACCGGGTCCATGGGGCGACAGTAGACGCCGCCACCGGTAGCGGCAAAACCGTGCTCATGGCCAAAGCAGCAATCGCCGCCAATATAATGGAGGAGGGCATGTTGATTGTTACGCCAGAGCGCACCTTGGCACGACAGCTGGCAGGTTTAATAGGTGATGACACCTTCAGGCGTTTTGGCCCGCCAGGCATGAAAGTGGACGTTGTAGATTCGCAAAATCCCAAACTTGACCATACCGCGCACGTTGCCATTACCACCATTGAACAATTTGTTATGCATATGCGCGGCGGCATGTTTAAGGGCAAGCGCTTTGGGCTTTTGGCGATAGACGAAGTACACACCCTTACTGAGCCGCAGTTTCAGCAAGCTTTCCTCGAGCAGTGGCACACTCCCGGCCACCGTTCACGTCCTTTGCCGGCCATCGGTTTCTCAGCCACACCGTATTATAGTGAAGAGAAGGATGCGCGCGCGCTCTTACCGCGGGTTATTAAACATGGCGATATGCTTACTTACATGGATCGGGGAATCTTAAGCGCCGGGCAATTCTTTACCTTCTTGGCCCGGCCAGAATACGCATTACTCGAAGAAGTAGAAGAAGGCCGAGCTGTGCCCAAAGAAGAGTACGATGGGCTGCGCCGCGAAACACTACTCCATAGCACTATTGAGTTAAGTTTGCCATTACTCCGTGAAGGGCGACGCGGCATTGTGTTCTGTGAAGCGGGTGATGAGTCAGGTGATGCTCTGGAGCTGGCACGGCGAATTAGAGGTCTGGGCTTTCGGGCAAAAGCAATGCACTCTCATGGCAACCCCAAACTGGCGCAGAAGGTCATTGCCGAGTACCACGCCGGTGAACTTGACATGATTACCAGTGTTGGCATCGGTATTCAGGGCCTTAATGCCGATTTCAACTTTGTAGGGCTGTGCGGCAACGTGCAGTCACTAGTCAAGATAAAGCAAATCACCGGCCGTGGCGTTGGCTCGGGGGCGCGCTTAAGCGATGATTTTCCGACCACCACATTCTTCCATGTTGTTGCTGGTTACGCAAACCGTAGCACCAAAACGCTGACCTTTGCGGATGCTTTTGGCGTTGAGCAGCTCGAACAAGGGGCGCTCGTTGGCCAAAAGTCAGATCCAAGTGGCCGAACATCACGCATTAGGGCCGACGAATCCGGCGTAAAACAGCTCGAAGACTTTCCGGAGGCCATCCGAATTGGGCTGCAAGCCATTCATATGTATACGCTCCAGGAGTTCAGTCTGGCGCTCAACGATCGCACACCCATACCCGAAGATTACGTTCCCTTTGCTCAAATTTACGCCAAAGTAAAGCGCGATGATCTGACTCCTAAGTCTGTTTTCGATCGCCTCGACCGAGCAGGGTATGCGTGGCGCGGGCAGCTCGAAACAGATAACGAAGGTAACCGTTTTCTGGCCCGCTATTACGAGCCGGCCGCCAAGACATTCTTTACCAAAAAACCTATTCCGCCCCGCGCAGGTGATGGCATGAAGAACAAGCTGCAAACCGCCAAACATCTTGGTGTATCAGAAGCCTACCTTACCGCTACATTAATGCCAAAAATGGCAGATGAAACGACCCATAAGGGTGAGCCGCGCTTAAGCGAACGAGGGCGGACCTTTACCTACTTTCCACCTGATGCCATTGCATGGATGGAAGGAGAGGTGGCAAAAATACAAGTTACCGAAGATACCGATAAAACCATGAAAGATACCTGCATAGCTTTAGGTATAGATGAAACTGCGTTTATCAGACATCAAAAGAAAGCAGAGATTAAACCGACCTATAAGCGACGAGCTGACGGCAAAGGTTTTATATGGGCTTTTAGCGAAGACCAGCAGGAAGTTATTGCTGGGTTAGCAAACAAGTTCCCGTTAGCCACCGATGAGGACTGGAGCCTACCGCGCATTGCCGAAGAAGCTGGTGTGCCCCAGCCTGCCGTCCACAAACACCTTACCGACGAAGAAAAAGCACAGCTCAAAAGGCTGCGTTCACGCATAAAAAGTGGACAGCAGCGGGAGCTTGACCACCTACGCGAACCGCTCGCTCGTGCCGTTGTACAACGCCTGAAAGATCACGGCGATCCGATGCCGGCTCACTTATTCCCATACCGGCTAGTGACAAAAGTAGTTAAAGCGCCGGCTAAAGATGTGCCAAAGCACATAAAACCCTATTCCGAGCTTGTTCAGCTACCCCTCAAACGCCCGGCACGCGCTATCCGCTGGAAAGACTTTAAGATTCTTAGCATTGCGTATGACCACACCGACCTTTACCCCCAAACAGAGATCGATTTTAGCAGAATGCCCACGGCCGATGACGTGCAGGCCGTGCAGGCAATCGCCCACGACAGGGAACTAACCGATGAAGAAAAAACAGCCACGCGTAAAATTGTGTACGCGCGGGCTATTCAGTTGAGCTTTATGACGGCCAAAGAGATGGGCCACCCGGATGGAATCATCGATTAACACCCGCGTGCGATGACGCAGATCATGGTACAATAACCATGAAATATGCAAAAGATTTTAGCCAGCCTCCAAAAGCATATCCGCGCTGAATGGCCAACCTTTGTTGCCTTTGCGATGGTGTTTGTTCTTATAAGTATCTTGCTGGTGTATAAGCTCGACACACTATTACCGGGGTACGGCACCGCCGAGCAATCCACATACGCCGCCAGTTCCAGTTTAACCTCTATCTGGAACAGTCCGGTCAACGCGCCGTTAGCGCTGCTTATCTTTGGTTTGCGACACATTGTAGGCGATCAATTGTTGGCGGCTCGGTTAGCCAGTGTTTTAGTAGGATGGCTGACCATAATTCTTTTTTGCGCTGTTAGCTATATATGGTTTGGCAAACGAACCGCCCTCATCGGTACCGTGGTATTTGGCACCTCAAGTTGGTTCTTGCATGTTTCGCGGCTAGGCACCCCCGAGGTACTTTTGTTTGGCCTGTTTGCTCTGGTGGCCTGCGGCATCTGGTTGCGAGAAAGGCAGAGCGGCGTGGCAATTATCGGCGGGCTGAGCCTTTGCGCGCTGGCGTTATATGTACCAGGAATGGCCTGGCTGTTGGTGCTGGGCGGCATCTGGCAGCTTCGCGCTATTGATCGTTCACTCCGTAGCAAGCCCGGTCCTGTAATAATCGGCAGTTTTTTGTTCTTGCTGCTGCTTGCGCCTTTAGGCTGGCATTTTTACCAGCATCCCGGCCTTATCCGCGATTGGCTGTATTTGCCGCAAGACTGGCAACACCCCTGGAACTTTATCATTGACGCGCTCCATGTGCCTCTGTCGTTCTTTGTTCGCCAACCGCAAGAGAACCCAGAGCTTTGGCTTGGACGCATGCCCGTATTTTCTATCTTTGCTACCACCATGTTTGTATTTGGCACCTTTTTATTCTTAAAACACGCTCGGTTGGCACGCACGCGCATTATTACTTCTTTAGCCATTCTAGGAAGTATCGTTATCGCCATTACTGGCAATAGAGTTGGTATCACTATTTTGGTACCTTTCGCCTATTTGGTTGTTGCTGCTGGCATCGGCTACATCATTGACCAATGGTATCAAACGTTCCCGCGCAACCCCATTGCTCGGGGTATCGGTACAGTAGCCATTGTCGTGACCATTGCTGCTGCCTGTTTATACCCGCTCCGCAGCTACTTTACGGCCTGGCCACAAGCCGAAAAAACACGCGCCGTATTTACTATTCCCGGAAAACAACAGTAGCACACCATAAAGCAGTTTTGTGCTCAAGAGGAGTTTGCTATACTATAGCTAAATGTTTCGTTAAGGGAGATCTATCTTATGAGTCGTTTAGACCAAGCTAAGATGCTAATGCGCGTTAAAAAATTGCAAAAAGAACTGCAAAAAATGACCATCGTCATCAAAAAAGGTGACGGTGCGGTTGAAGTTGAAATTACCGGCGAGCAAAAGATCAAAAAGATCCGCATCAATCCTGAATACGTTGACCTCGGCGACATCGGTCAGCTAGAGCGATGGCTGGAGGAAGCAGTTAAAGAAGCTATCGCCGAAAGCCAAAAAGTTGCTGCCGAAAAGATGCAGCCAATGATGGGTGCACTGGGCGACCTCGGCCTGTAAATAATCTAGTCCGCTTGCGCCATGAACGTACTACCACCGGCCCTGACCGATGTTATTGAAGCGCTAGGCACACTGCCTGGAGTTGGCCCGCGCACCGCGGAACGGTACGCGTACTATTTGATGCGCAACGATCCAGGCAAGTCCCGCCGTGTGGCCGACAGTTTAATTAACCTCCACGATGGCATCGGTTACTGCAAAAAAACCTTTGCGCTAGTACCAGCCGGTCAAGAATTGTCCGACCTATATACCGATCCGCGGCGCGACAAAACCGTTGTTGCCGTGGTAGCTGAACCGTTCGATATTGTTGCACTCGAAAAGACCAACCAATTTCATGGCACGTACCATGTACTAGGCGGTCTTATCTCTCCGATTGATGGGATTAGCGCTGAGCAGCTCCACATTATTGAACTCTTGCAGCGCATTGACGAAGATGGCGTGCAAGAAGTGATCTTGGCGACCAACGCCAGTGTCGAGGGTGAGTCTACGGCGCTATACATTCAACAGCAAGTGGGTGGACGTGATGTTCGAGTAACCCGTTTGGCTCGCGGCCTGCCCATTGGTGTAGATTTGGAGTATGCCGATCAAATTACCCTTGGCCGTGCGCTCGAAGGGCGACAAGCACTCTAAAACAGGGAAGTGCGGTATAATACTCCTATGACAACCTACCCCCAAGCGCAGGCAATACAAGAGCAGATTACCAAAGCTCAAAAGATTGTTATTATACAATCTGATGCACCCGATGGCGACTCCATGGGAAGTGCTTTGGCGCTCGAGCAAATCCTGGGCGACATGGGTAAGCAAACCTATTTGTACTGCGGTGTGGCTATTTCGGGCTACCTTACGTACCTAGAGGGTTGGGATCGCATTTTTCAAGACCTCCCGTCGCAATTTGATCTGAGCATTATCGTAGACACTTCCGCCGATTCACTTTTGCAAAAAATGGACGAAGCGGGTCAAAAAGGCTGGCTCAAGAGTAAGCCATGCATCGTTATTGACCACCATGACCTTACCGAAGGATTGGCATATGCCACAATTACCTGCAATCAAACAGCGGTAGCCGCAGGCGAGGTGATATACGAGCTTGCCCAGCAACTTGACTGGCCACTCAACAACGGGGCCTGCAATATGCTGGCGACGGCAATCTTATCCGACAGCTTGGGGCTTACTACCAGCTCAACAACGGCACGAAGTATTCATATTATTGGTGAGTTAGTTGAAAGAGGCGTCAGTATTCCAGCCCTCGAAGAAAAGCGGCGCGAGATGTCCCGCAAAAGTCCTGAGTTGGTCCGCTACAAGGGTCAGCTCTTACAGCGCATTGAATATAGCAGCAACGACCGCATCGCCACCATTACTATCCCGTGGGAAGAGATTCAAACATACAGCCCACATTACAATCCCTCAGTGCTTGTGCTTGACGACATGCGACTCACCACCAACACGGCCATAGCTATTGCCTTTAAGCTATACAGTGATGGGCATATGACTGCCAAGATTCGCAGCAATTTTGGTAAACCAATTGCTGGCAAGCTCGCCGAACATTTTGGTGGTGGTGGCCATGCCTACGCGAGCGGTTTTAAAATGAGCTTGGGCCATAAACCTTTCAATGAGATTAAATCAGAGTGTATCGAGGTTGCAACACAGCTACTCGACAACCTAACACAGGAATCTACTCATGAAACTCTACAACACACTGACTCGTAAGCTACAAGACGTAACCCCGCTACGCGATAATCTGGTTCGCATTTATTCGTGTGGGCCAACCGTATACGACCACGCACATATTGGGAATTTGAGCACCTACATATATTCCGATACGCTGCAGCGGGCTGTCTCTATGGCCGGCTACAGTGTACAGCGAGCCATGAACTACACCGACGTCGACGACAAGACTATTCGTCGTTCACGCGAACGGTATCCAGATGCCGATCCGCACGTTGCCCTCAAATTGCTCACCGATACGTACATTGGCATCTTTATCGAAGACATGCAGCGCATCGGTAATGACACCGAACACATGGTATTTATCCGCGCCACCGACCCGCAAACAATTACTGGCATGCAGAAGCTTATTAGTGACCTGCATGCTAAAGGTTTTGCCTATGTTGCCGACGACGGCGTGTATTTCTCTATTGATGCGTACCGCAAAGCAGGTAAAACCTACGGTCAATTATCAGAGATTACCGCTGCGGACACCTCAAAATCACGCATCCAAAATGATGAGTACGACAAAGACTCAGTCCACGATTTTGCTCTTTGGAAGACACAAAAACAAGGCGAACCAGCTTGGGACTTTACCCTCGACGGTCACAGCCTAAAGGGGAGGCCAGGGTGGCATATTGAGTGTTCTGTAATGAGCCGCCAAGCACTCGGACAGCCATTTGACATTCACACCGGCGGCGTTGACCTCATCTTTCCGCATCACGAAAACGAAATTGCGCAAAGCACTGCTACCGAAGATAGCCCCGTTATGGCCAGCCTGTTCATGCACAACGAGCACACCTTGGTAAATGGCAAGAAAATGTCTAAGTCAGCTAAGAACTTTTACACCCTTACGGATATCACCGACAAAGGCTACGACCCATTAGCATTCCGTGTCAAAGTGCTGCAATCGCATTATCGCAATGCCAGCAACTTTACTTGGGAGAGTTTGGATGCCGCGCAAAACCTGCTTACTAACTTGCGAGCCTGGGCCGATCTAAAGCACCAGCCCCACGCCGACAGCCAAGACCTTCAGCAAATAGGCGCTAGCTATGCAGCTGCCCTCAAGACCATACAGACAGCCATGGATGACGACCTCAATACCTCGCGTGCCCTTGGTGAACTGGCTAGCCTTGCTAATCAGGCCGAAACACACGGTGTTGACCGCGATAAGCTCCAAGCCTTACTGAATATCGCCGACCGGTTGTTTGGGCTACAGCTAAGTAACCGTCCTACAATTACTGATACGCAAAAGCACCTTATTGTCGAGCGGCAAATGGCTCGCGATGCCAAAGACTGGGCGCGTTCTGATCAGCTCCGTGATGAGCTTAAGGAACAGGGAATTAACGTGCGCGATACCGCCAACGGCCCTCTTTGGTCGAGGTTATAGCGCGCTATTTCTTACCAGTGCCAGCGCCAACCGCTGCAGGCTCGCCACCGGCCGCAGCGGCTTGTTCGTTGCGGTCTATAATGTGGCGGTTCATGAGGTAATCGAGCACTGCAATACGGATACAGCCCGCTACCGGGATAGCTACCAAACCGCCAAATAAACCACCAAAGTTCACCCCGATAACAACAGAGGCAAATACGAGCAACGGTGACATGTCAGTAGTGTTGGCCTGCACTCGGGGCTGAATAATATAGTTTTCAATTTGCTGGTATAAAATGTAGTAGCCTAAGATCATAATTGCTGCAGGAATAGACGTAAATAAGGCAACGGTGGTAACAATTATGGCGCCAATAGTGTGGCCAACCATAGGGATAAGTCCGGCGATGAATACAATAACCATCAGGGCGATAGGATAGCTAATGTGTAGCAGCACCAGTGCCGGCAAAAGCATAGTAGCAGCAATTGCCGCCAGTACAACCTGGCCGTTTACGTAGCCCTTAATAACACGATACATGTCCCGCGAAAGATCACTGGCATGTTTACGATGCTGACGCGGTATCAGCTTTTGGAATAAACTTATCCAGCGAGGCCCTTCGATAAGCATCATGAAAGTTAGCGCCAGTACAGTTAGTGTAGCGAATAGGCTGCTGCCCACTTTACCAGCTGTCGACAGAGCAGTGCCACCCGCACCTTTTAAGCGGTCAGAAAGCTGTCCGGCCACGCTATTAAGGTCATCTTGCAAGTGATAGCGAGCGATAAAAGAACCAACGCCGCTATTTTGATCGTGTAGTTGCTCCAGCAAGCCGGGTGCAGCATTAATAAAGCTGCTCGTTTGGCGGATGAGTGGCGGCACGATACTCGCCAAAAAGCCCGCCAAAAAGGCGACAATTACAATAAATGAGATTGCTGTGGCTAATGTGCGGCTCCCCTTGCGTTTACCGGGCAGGCGTCGGGCCAGCCATTGCACAGGGCCATTAAGCGCCAGTGACAGAAATACGGCGGTAAAGATAAGCATGAGTGCGTGCATTGCGTGGCGTAAAGCTGCAAACCCGATAGAAAAGAGCACCACTAACAGAAGAATCCGAATAACACTCCGGTTACTTACCGTCACTTGCACAACATTCTTCTTTTCTTTGCTTTCAAAGTAACCAAACATGTCTTTATTATTACCTACTTGCGCCTGCTATGCAATGCGGCAATGTAACAGTCCTCAATCTGGCGCCCCACTGTTGCTACATCATATTGCTTAACCATTATCTGTTGCTGCGCATGGTACTGCGCCCGGAGCGATGGGCTGTTAATGTGTTCTGCGAGCATGTTGGCCAGCTGCCGCTCATTATGTGGATCAAAGAGCGCTTCGGGGCGAGCCACGCTGGCATAGCCCGGGTTATTACCGGCGAGCACAGCGCCCTTAGCGGCGGCCATTGCCTCTATAAGAACAATGCCAAAGCTTTCGCCGCCAGTGCTCGGGAATACTGCCACATCGGCGGCGGCCATATAAGCTGGCTTATCTTCTTCGGCTACAAATCCGGCAAAATCCACAATGCTTTCTAGCTGATGTTCTGCTACATAGCGTTTAAGGGGCGTCTCGAGCTGTCCCTTGCCACAAATAACTACCCTAAAGGGCTTTTTTACCAACCGCTCATCACGCAATATACGAATTGCCCTCAATAAGTGCCAACAGCCCTTGCGCTCTACTAACCGGCCCAAAAAAAGTACCGTAGTAACACCATCGTTATATCGCTTAAGCGGCTTCGCGGCTGCGTATGGGCCAAGGTCTACCGTATTGGGAACAATGCTGGTATCCTGCTTAATGGTTTTGCGGGCAAATTGTTGCGCCACCGAAGAAACGCTCATAATATTATCGAAGCGTCGTATGCTACGCCGGTTTAAAACGTGCAGCAAGTGATTTCCAAGAGAAACAAGCAAAGAGTACGGTGCTACATGAAACGTGCCCACAATCGCCGTTTGCGCAGGAGCACTGGCAATAATTCGGCCGGCTAGCATGGGGCTATAGGGAAGTTGCACATGCAGCACATCAAACTTTTCGCGCTCCAGCAACTGCCGCAAGGCCGGTTTGGAGGCAGGCAGCGGAATACTCATACGATTCTTATTAAAGCGCACGGCAACATTGCGGGCCAAGCTATGAATATGCTCAAGGTCGGTGCGTGCTGTTTGGCCAACAAGGTAATGTACCTCATGACCCTGCGCCTTAAGCCAGGTGCTCACGGTTAAAACATACTGCTGCACACCATCGGCAGTGTCGAGCGTATCATCGAGCACAAAGCCGATCTTGAGTGGTTTAGTCGTCGAGTTCCTGGGCTTTTTTGTCGGCATGATTCTTAAGGGCTTGCTTAAAAACTTCTTCGTATTGATCAACAATTGCCTCATAGGAATACTGGTTGATTTCGTTTGCGGCCCACTCGCGCCACAATTTACGTAGATCAACTTCGTGCAATAACAAATCGAGGCGGCGAGCAAACTCGGCATCGTCTTTAGGGTTGACCAAAGAGATAGCCCCCAAGCCCTGCATAACACTGGCGTAGCCAGGGTTATTACCAGCAACCGTTACTAAACCACTGGCCATTGCCTCTAGCAAAACTATGCCAAAGCTTTCGCCATACAAAGCAGGTGAACAGAACAGATCTACATTTCGTAGATATTGCTTCTTTTCTTTATCACTGATATAGCCCACAAATTCCACATTGCGCAACTTAAGATCATCGGCAAGCATTTCGAGCTTGTCGCGGTCGGGGCCATCGCCAGCGATAACCAGCCGCACGTCATCGCACTTCTCTTGCAGCGTAGCGTAGGCTTGCAAGAGATGCTTAACGCCCTTGCGCCCCTCTAGGCGGCCAACATAAAAAATAGTTTTTTGCTTACGGCGGTCACTCCGGCGGGCAGGCGCGCGGTAGTCGTTAAGATCAATGCCATTAGGGATCAGCGCAATCGGCTCCTCGGTTAACGAGCATACATATTCAGCAGCCGCGTCAGACACCGCCGTAAACTCATCAATATATTTAAGGACTGCCTTGGTGTACGGCGTGACCACTTTGACCATGGTACGCGTCATCATCGTTTCTGGCAGCTTTGCGTGGAATGTTGCCACATTGACCGTATTAGAACGTGTAAGAATTTGGCGGCTCAACACCGGTACCCATGGCTCGTGAAAATGCAAAATATCAAATTGGTGCGTTTCGAGCATATGATCGATATCGTCGTTGAGACTTGCCGATACTTGGATAGTAGTGTGTAGTGGCGAGTTAAAATCTGTTGCCGACCCAACAAACAGGACATTATTGTGCTTAACAAGCTCTTCGTCGTAATCGCGGGGCTGCGGGGTAATGATATATACTTCGTGCCCACGAGAAACAAGTTCCGCCTGTTCGGCAAAAATATGTTCTTTGACGCCACCCCCCTTGGTGACATTGTACGGGCAAACAAGTCCGATCTTCATAACTAGGCCCTAGTATATCATTTATTGCGCATCGACAAAATGGCTAGTACACCGTCGGGGCAGGGTACATGTCTGCTACCTTAAGTGCGTCGCCTCCAGAAACTGGCAGAATATATAGGTCAGTGTTGTTCTTGGACACCAATAAATACTTGTCGTTAGCCCAGCCATACGCATAGTACTCGGTGAGTGTGGCAATTTGTTTGCCATTCTCGGCCTTTGCATCACCCACAAACAGCGTTTGCTTGCCATCACGGGCTTCGGCCCAAAAAGTCTTGTCACCAGCAGGAGACGTTTGGTACGGGTGTGCGTCGGCATAAAAGTTATTCTTGAGGTCTGGAGCATCTTTTACCGAGCCACCGATTTGATAGGTGTAGGCAGAACTACTGGTACTCTCGATTGAGATTCGTATAAGGCCGGGCCGATAGGTATACATGTTAACGTAGGCGTAACTGGCCGTTGATGAACGGCCAAAGTCTTTAAGCGTTTTCTTACCGCTGCCATCGGCATTGATCTGTCGGATAGTGTCGCTTTTGCCGTTCAAAAGGCCCGTATAGTAGCCGGGGTGCCACACAAACGCGTATACAATACTGTTGCCTGATATCTGCACGCTGGGCGAGATTGACTCCGCGGCATACAATGATGCGCTCGAACCGTCTGCCGCGGTTTCGTCTAATGTAGTTATCTTCTTGCTCGGTACGTCGTAACTCTTAAGTGCGTTGCGTTTTGGCTGCCACTCTTTATATGTATCGCGGGAAACGGTGTATACAAAACGGTCACCCGCCCAACCTACCATAGTAAAGGATGCTTCGCCTTCGTCTATAGTCGTTAGCTTGTCTGTGGTGGTGTCAATGAGGAACAGTTTACTGTACTGGCCGCCATCTCGTTTTGAGAGTAATACAAGATAATGCCAGTCGTTAGAGGCCCGCAATACAGTACTAGTGGCGTCTTCTTTGCCTGTACCCGCCAATACCACCTTGCGGTCAGAGCCATCGTAGCGCGTCGACACTACATCCATAGTGCCGCTCAGATTTGATAAGAAGTACACTCTGCCAGAGGGAGTTAGAGCGATCGTATTGGCATCGGTAACATCACTAGTCACCCTGAGATTGGCCGTTGTGTCGTTATAGCCACTCGCCGTAATGGTGGCTTTTTGTGTTGGCGCAAGAGTAGGGAGTACGATAACTGCTTTGCCATTGCTGTCCGTTTTAGCAGTAGTATCAAGCACAGTAATTTCGGCGTTCTCGACCGGCTTTTTGGTAATGCGATTTATGATAGTTAGGGGAACCTGACGGCCACTTGCCACAAGAGCGATCTTTTGTTGGTGAGAACCGCTTAAGCCAACGAATATATGCCGCTCGTATGATTTGTAATACTTTTTAGTGATAGCAACCGTATGGTCACCGACAGATGCTTTAATAGAAACTCTGCCCTTATTATCGGTAGAAGCTGTTCTGCCGTCCAACATTACCCGAGCACCACTCACGGCCGTGTGTGTTGTGCTGTCGGTAATGGTGATGGTGTATGTTTTTTTGATGCCAATAGCAAGGAGCGGATAGCGCGTAGCGGGAATTGCCAGTAGAATAGCCAGGAGCGTTATGATGCTCAGGGGCAATGTCCACTTCTTCTGACGCCAAAAACCAATCCAGAAGCCAGCGAATTTCCCATGGTGCGGTAGCGGCGGCACAGCCTCGGGCTTAGGATGCTGAGCCTCATCCGAAGGTATAGTATCTTCTGATTCAAATGGCTCAAGCAATGACTCTTTATGCATATCATCAGCTTCTTTGTTGTGTTTTTCTGTCATTTTTACGCACACTCCTTTATATGTAGTGTACCAAAAAGCTTATGTTCTGCCGAAGGTTTTTAAGGTAGCTATGCGCCTAGTTTATTCAGTATTTGCCGCAGTTTAGGGGGGATGAACGGTGCCGCAGCAGCTTCGTCGGCGATAACGCTTGGTGCATGTTTAGCCACATCAATGTTGGCCATTTGATGGAATTCTTTAAAAATGACGCGCATATGTTGCTCTACAATGGCGTTGTCAAAGTATTGGTCAGCCTGCACGGCAATATGGTACACCGGCAGATCAACCTGTTTTTTACAGTTATCAAGCGTTAGGAATTCTACAGTCGTCTTCATGTAAGTGCGTACGTCGTTGTCGTGCCACAAACGCACCTCAACATCGAGCATTTCTTGCAGTTCTTCGCCAACAACACCTTTAAATTTATTTTTGGCATTATTAGTATGGCGATACACCGTACGTAAAATGTACTTATGCAAAATAACGTGTCTGAAGAAGCTGGAGGTTACCGGCAGCGAGAAGAAACGTGCATTCAACAGGTAAAATTGCATTCGTCGTTTGCTGAATGAAAAATCATCTTTATGAGCAAAACCGGCAAAGCTTACCAGCAAATCGACTTTTTTAGACAGTTCAGGATACCGCTGCAACATACGCGTTGCAATAACAAACCCCAGGCTCATACCCACAATAATAAAACGGCGCCGCTTGTAACGTAGCTTTACAAAAGCTGCCAAGTAATCTGCCAAGTTGTCAAGAGTAGCCTCTTTGCCGATTTTATAAAAACTGTCCATACCGCCAAAACCAGGCAAATCAGGCATGGTCACAGAGCCGTAATTACTCAGGTTAGCCATAAGCCCCCACCAGCGCTCTAAGCTTGAGTGGTGTCCGTATACAAATAGAATCTCGCGCTTGTGGCCTTTTTTGGCCGGAATATGCAGCATTCTTCCCTGGAGACCGTTCATGTTGAGCGGAGCTATGTACTGGGCAGCGTCATGCGGGTTCTTAGCCATTTCAAACGAACTTTCTTATTATGTCGGTATTTTTTCGCATATTTGCGATACTTTTTACATTGTACCAGCCAAAGGCCTACAATACCTACTATGAAGCGAAAAATGATTTTTATACTCATTATGGGCATTATGGGTGCAGGCCTGGCCTTTTTTTGGCACACACAACAAAGCAAGGCACCTGGCGGCAAAGGGGAGAGTACTACCACCAAAAGCACCAATAACGCTGCAGGACAACATACCGAGCAGCAGCCTTCATTTAATACGGCGCAGTATTCGCTCGAAGATCCGACCAGTATGTGGGTGGTCGTGAATAAACAGCGGCCGCTTAACCCGGTCAACTATGCACCCGCTTTGACTATTCCAAATATTCCGCTGGCAGCGACAACAGATATGGAAAAACATGTCGGTGCTGCTATGGCGCCACATTTAGAGTCGTTGGTTGCGGCAGCAAAAAAAGATGGCATTTTACTCAACTTACAGAGCGGCTACCGCTCATACTCGTTTCAGGTGGCTCTGTATAACCGCTACGTTTCGGAACAGGGCAAAGCCGTTGCCGATACCCAAAGTGCACGGCCAGGGCACAGCGAACACCAAACCGGCTGGGCGGCCGACCTAGGCACACCCGACAAGCCGGCTTGCGATGTAGAAGAATGCTTTGGCGATACTGCGGCAGGCAAGTGGCTAGCCGACAATAGCTACAAATACGGGTTCATTATCCGATATCCCAAAGATAAACAGGGAACAACCGGCTATATTTACGAGCCCTGGCACGTACGCTATGTGGGTACTGATCTGGCAACCGAAATGCACAACAAAGGCGTTACTACCCTTGAAGAGTTCTTTGGATTACCAGCCGCACCTGATTACTCTCAAGAATAAACAGTACGCTACGTGCTACGTTTCGAGTGATTTAATAATATCCAGCAGGTCGTCGAGTACAATCTCGGCCTTAATAACATACCCATCCATGTCTTGCTTGGTTTGGGGAGTCAGCTTACTACCATCCCCCAAGTTAGTCAGGAGAACAATTTTGGCCTTTGTGCAGCCATACTGCGGATCATGGCGCAGCTCTTGCAGCACCTCAAAACCGTCCTTCTTGGGCATCATTATGTCGAGCAGCACAAGGTCGGGTTTATATTGCTTAGCAACCCGCAGGCCGTCTTCGCCGTCAACCGCTGTGACTACATCAAACTTATGGTGCTTTAAGAAAATCTCATAGAGGTTTCGTAGTTCAAGATTATCCTCAACGAGTAATATTTTTCGTAATCCAGCCACGCTTCCTCCTTGTTATTAAGGTGTTGTCAATCTCTTGTTGTACGTGGGCTGTATTTGCTGTAGTGCTAAGCGCAGGCAGTACAAACGTAAATGTTGAGCCCACACCCTCTTTTGACGTAACACCAATACTACCATTGTGACGCTCAACGATTGATTTGGCAATAAAAAGTCCTAAGCCCGTGCCGGTACTGCCACTATTAAGGCCGCCTTTTACTCGATAAAATTTAGTAAACAAGTTGCCGATTGCCGATTTAGGAATGCCGATGCCATTGTCGCTTACTGATACTGAGTACTCGTTGGCTTTCTTTTGCAATACAACACTCACCCGGCCATTGCGATTAGTGTATTTGATGGCGTTGGCAAGCAGGTTATTAATAACTTCGTGTATGGCAATTTCATCACCCATAATAAAGCAGCCTTCGGTTGGGCCAGTATATTGCAAGGTAATTTGTTTATCGCGTGCCGCAAAACCGGCGTCATTGACTGCCTTGGTAACGCCTGCGGCTAAGTCGACCCGATCCAGATTTAGCGACAAAGCGCCGCGTTCGATGCGCGTCACATCCAGCAAATTGCTAATAAGGCTGCCGAGTTCAGAAGTACTTTTTATAGCTTGCAGCAGATATTTTTGTACCTCGGTAGAAGTGTTGCTGGCTTCTTTGTAGGTAATAAGTTCGAGATACCCACGGATTGCCGCTAACGGCGTACGCAGCTCATGGGCGGCCATAGACACAAAGTCGATCTTCATGTTGTCGAGGTCGCGGCTCTTGGTTTCGTCGTACACGGTAACAATTGCTTGCGTCTCGTGCCCTTGCCGGATGCTTTCGAGGCGCGTCACGCTCAGTTTTACATAATGTACCGAGCCAGATGTATCTTTGTATTGTAAATTGTCAAAGTTGTTGGTGCCCGGTGTGTCGTAAGAAATAGACGCTAGCTTACCGTTATGTGTCCATTGGAATACTTCGGTGATAGATTTACCAATAATCTGGTCAATGGGTTGGTCGGTAAGTAGCGCTGTGGCTTTATTGACAGTGCGGATAATGTGGTTGGCGTCTATAGCGATAATACTTTCTTCGGTACTGTCGAGGATAACCTGCAGGCGGTTACGCTGGCGCTCAATATGCTGCACAAACTCCTTCAAGCTCATGCCCATGGAGTTGATACTCTCTGCCAATGCGCCAACTTCGTCATGACGGTGAACCACGGCTCGCGCATCAAATTCGCCCTGACCGATACGCTTGGAGATGCGTGCAATTTGCAGGATAGGCTCGCTGAAGAAGCGGGCAAAATACAGCGCAATGGCAATGATAATTATTGACGAAGCGATTGCGATGCCCACAAGGGAGCGTTGCAGCTCCTGAATAGGCGCCAATGCCTCACTGCTATCAATCTTGACGGCCATTACCCAGTTGGCAAAGCCGAGCGGCCTGGCCACGACGATACTTTCTGCTCCCTGGTAATCTTTAATGCCGCTATATACTTTGCCGTCGGTGTGTTTTAAAATATCCAGCGAGTTAAGCTGCGTGTGCAGCGCAGCATCGGTGTTAAAGCGAAGCGGGAAGAGTGAAATAGTGTCACTGCTTGTGTTGGTATCGGCAACAATAAGGGTCTCACCGGTTGTTCCCAATCCGGTATAGTCCTGCACGGTAGCCACGATATCATCTATACGAAAAATAACGGTCATAAGGGCCGCTTCTTGCTTGTTAACACTGACGCGCGTGGTTATGTACAGCTTGTCCACGCCATCACGGCTATCCTCTTTGATGCTTACAATACTGCTCTCGTCGGAACCGATAATCTCGCTGCCAGCAATTGGTTTACCGGCTTCGCCTTCGGTGGTTGAGATCAGCGTTGAACCCTTTAAGTCGCCTAAAGCAATAGTCTGCATCTCGGGCGTCTCAATTTGAGCAGTCGATAAAAGCCTTGCCAGCGCGGCATAGTCAGCCTTGTCGCCGGTTGCCAAATAACGGCCCAAGGCAACTTGCAAGTCAAACTGGTTAACCAGTTTGCTCACTTCTTCTTGCTTTATCTGAAGCAAAGAGTCTATTTTTTGTTCCTGCTTGACGCTGATACTCTCAAGCTGGTTGGCAGTGTTCGACCGTAGCTCGCGGCTAATGGTTATGTACGAAACAATGCCTACCGCTAATGTCGGGATCAGGCCGATAACAAGAAGAAGTGAGATGAGTTTTAGCTTGATGTTCACTTGGGTTTTACGCCTTTAGCGCCGGCGCCGCTTGGTTATTGTTCTACCGCTTCAAATTTGCCGTTCTTTACCTGCAATAAATCGTATTTATAGTTGTTGGCAACTTCATCACCGTTCTGGTCAAACGCAATGCGGCCAGATACCCCCTGGAAGGCAATTGATGGAAGCATTGCTTTGATCTCTTCGCCCGTTGAAGCACCATGCTTGGTAGCAATGTAAATAGCATGCAGTGCATCGTAAGCCTGGGGCGCAGCATAGAGCTGCTCGTTGGCCTGGTTATCGAGGTTAGCAATGGCCTGTTTAAATGCCTTGGTGCCAGTAGGGAAGGAGGTAATGGTCAGGCCATCGGTTGCTTCGGGAGCATCGTTAATGATGGTCGTATTATAAAGAATGTCAGCACCAAAGTATGGAGCGGTTATGCCCACTTCGCGACCGATCTTCATTGCAGCCGTTCCGGATACTACCGAGTTAGGAGCAAAGAACACCGCCTGTGGGCTAGCAGCTTTAATTTCAGACATTTGGGTATTCAGATCAATGACATCCGATTCACCGGAAGCAGTCGCTACTACCTTGCCGCCAAGCGACTCAAATTCTTCCTGAAAGACTTTATTGATGCTGCTTCCATATGGTTCGTTGGTGTAAAATACTGCCACTTTGCGGATCCCGCGGTCGAATATTGTCTGAGCTAAAAAGCGCCCTTGATGTATATCTGAGGGGACGACTCTAAAGAAGTAATCGTCGGGAATACTGAGTGTGGTGGACGAAGCTGACGGGCTTAGCATGACGACCTTGGCATTGTTGGCAGCCGGCAGCGCAGCAACAGAAGCACTCGAACAACCTTCGCCGATAATAGCCACCACCTTTTGGGCAATAAGCCGTTTTACAGCGTCAGCTGCAACTTTAGGGTCACATTTGGAGTCCATTTGTACAATTTCGACATTGTTGATGCCAAGCTGTGATTTGGCAAGCTGAATACCTTTAGACGTTCCGTAGCCCATGCTACTAGAACCGCCGGTAAAGGCCATCATGAGGCCTACTTTTACCTGTGGCAACGAGGAAGTATTGTCTTTCTTCGTTGCCTTATAGACTAAAAAAAGGCTGGCTCCGATCAGGGCTATAATTATCACTGCCAAGATCACAACCATGAGCATTCGGCGTGGCTTTTTGCCCGCGTCACCGTTGGTCATACCTCCGGGGTGGCTATCCATACCAGCAATCTCGGTAGGTAGGGTCGGCGCCGGCTTTGGCTCCATGGGCATGTGGTCTTCTTCGCTATTGCTTTCGGATTTTTCGTCTGATTGCATTGGGGTAGGTGCGGCACTCTGGTAAGCATCGTCCGACTCATCGGTGGATGTAGGGCTAGAAGTACTGGCCGCTACCTCAGATGGACTAGTCGTCTCTTGGTCGCTCGTCTCAATATTGTCTTTGGCAGTCATATCAGCGGCGGGACGCTCCTGTGACTGGTCAAAATCGCCCGTAGAAGAAATAGAGATTTCGCTTGGGCTTTCAGTGGATGGAGTACCCGCCGAAGCTTCGGGTTCGTCGGCGTGGTTAGTGGGTTCTTCTTCGGTTACTGGTTTGGGGACTTCGGGAGCACTCGGTGTCGTCTCGTTAACCGATTCGGATTCGCTCGGCTTTGACGACTCATTGTCACTTTCTGTTGCGTCTGTTATTTGGTCATTGACCGGCGAGGCCACAGCGCTATCTTGCTTATCTTCTTCTGGCTTGGTGGAGTTTTGTTCTTTTGGGTCCATGTTATCCTTGGTCCATCTTCCTTATGTCTATAAATACTTCAATAATCTTTTATAAGCCCCTATTCTGTCAAGGTTTTTACAACATTATTACGATGAGCTGGCAACTGCACCTTCGGTGGGCTGGAGCAACTTTGCCCGTTGTTTTTCTGTAAGCGCCACAATGGCCAGGAGGGCGCCGTAGCGGGTGTGTGGGCTGGCAATTGCATGCGCATATTCGAGCGCATCCCAGGGGCGATGGTCGCGCATTGCAAAGCGCGAAAGAGGCGCTCCGAGCTTTTGCAGGGCAGCGGTAGCAATGTGCTGTTGCTTTGGATTTTGGAATTCTTCTTCAACGCGGGGCAATGCCGCTGGGTTGCGCATATATAAACGTATGGCCTGGTTGCGCCAGGCGACTTCTGGCCGGCCCTTTGCCGCTGCAAATGCTTCTGCAAATGAGCTCCCCCGGTTAACGTACACTTGCCATTCGTACATAGCCCCCGGCGCGATTTCCTTGATCCCGCGTGCCTTTCCCATAAACCGCGCAAAAGCACCGGCCTGTTGCACACCCTCCAGATCATCATGGGCAACAAGAGCCTGGAGCAGCCCATCGTAAGCCACAAACTCCAAGCTGCTGGAATATTCAGTCATGCTATTTTTTGAGGAGTCAAATACCCAATTGTCATATGTGTCATAGAGACTCTTTAATGCATCTTTGAGTCCATGGTTCTGATATTCTTCCTCGGCTATTTCTACCACAATCTGGGTGTCCACGCTATCGTCCAATTCTTCTGAATGCTGGCGTATATGAGCAAGCTCCGGGAGCCAGCGCAAATCCCAGCAAATACGCTCCAGTCGGGGAGCAAGCTCGCTCGACTGGAGATGATCGCTATATATAAAGCCTCTTATAGCACGCCGCCAGCGTTCGCTCGGCTGCTTGGCACTGGTAATAGCGGCCTCGGCGGCATCGAGTGCCACCAGCATTTCACCGCCATAACTAATTAATTTGTCCCTGGTTTCGGCGCTAGGATCGGCTCGATATTGAGCCAAGGCCATCGTATAGGCCAAAACATCTTCAAGTGAACTGGCACTTTCTTGTTGTACATGGGCAGTTTTTTCTTTGTAGATTGTTGTAAGCCGCTTGGCAGCATCAACCGCGCCAGGACTGTCGATATCACGCTCCAGTAGAGCATTCAGAACTTTTATCTCAGTCATGAAGTCGAGGGTATCCTCGCCGTTCTCAATGGCATCCAGCGCCGGCCCCCAATCGGTCAGTTGACCATGAATTTGCACGGTAGCTTCAGTAGGCCCCAATAGCTCTATGTTGGATATTCTTTGGGCAGCCAGGGATCGGGCAGTAGGCAACATACATACCGCGCCCTCACGCAGATACGCGCCCGAGACATCGAATGCATTGACGTAAGCAAGCTTGCAATATTCGGCAAAACGCAATCCGAGTGCGGCATCTTCGGTAACAGCCAGTCCTTGACCCATATCACTCAGAACAGAGGGAGGCAGTGGCACCGTGGCCCAAAAGTCTTCGGTGCCCTCATTGCGCATGTTAGTGATAGTGTGTTTTGTTTCATCAAGGCCAGCAAACGCTACGTCCTGCACCCTAAGCAACTCTAAAGAAGAAAGGTTTTTGTTTTGTTCAGTCATATAACAAGTATACCAATAACGGTTATACTATACGTATATAAAAGGAGTGCGCAGCAATGACTATCAAGCCACCTACAGGGCCAATAAAGATCAACCCTCAAGTATTGCATCTTGCCGACGAAAGCACCGCAATTCTGCAGGCGGCGCAAGCCTATGTAGAGGCTGACGTAGCGGTTGCTCATGGCTCATTAACATTTAATGTGCTCGCCCAGCAGCCCGGCTTTGCCCGAGTAGGTGTCAACAGTAGTGAAGGGGGCGGCTATTACCTGATTCTCAAGAAGGTCAACAACATATGGGTAACAATTATAGGCGCTCAAGACCTGCCATCTAAAGATATGGGCAAAAAATACGGCCTGCCGGAAGGCTGGTATTCTACCGAATACTAGCTGAATACTTGGATTTACGGGGCAACCTTTGCTATACTGGCAAAAAATTACATAGTAAGAGGTTAGTATGATTGTTTTGTATATTCTAGGAGCATTATTATTGCTCGTTTTGGCCGATGGCTTCTTTGTGGTACGCCAACAGAGTATGTCAATTGTTGAGCGATTTGGGCGCTTCGTTGGTGTCGCCGGCCCGGGCCTTAACGTTAAGATTCCTATTGTAGATCGCATTGTGGGCAAGCCGAGTTTGCGCATTCAGCAACTCGACGTACGTATCGAGACAAAAACCAAAGATAACGTATTTATTGTATGTATCGTGAGCGTTCAGTATCACGTGCTCAGCAATAAGGTCGCGGACGCTTTTTACAAACTACAAAATCCGCGCGAGCAAATTACCGCCTACGTGTTTGACACCGTACGCGCTCGCGTTCCATCTATGAATCTCGATGATGTGTTTGTTAAGAAAGATGACATTGCTCTTGCTGTTAAACAAGAACTTGATGCGGTTATGGACGACTTTGGTTACGGTATTCTCAAAACATTAGTTACCGACATTGATCCCGACGCTAAAGTTAAGACGAGTATGAACGAGATTAACGCGGCGCAGCGCCTGCGCGAAGCTGCTATTCAGCAGGCCGAAGCCGAAAAGATTCGAGTTGTTAAAGCTGCCGAGGGTGAGGCCGAAAGTAAAGCACTGCAAGGTAAAGGTATTGCTGATCAGCGCAAAGCTATTATTGACGGCCTTAAAGAGTCGGTCGAGAACTTTAGTGCTAGTGTTGATGGCACTAATGCCCAAGATGTTATGAACTTAGTGTTGATGACACAATATTTTGACACCCTTAAAGATATTGGCCTGTCAGGCAAAAGCAACACGATTCTTATTCCGCATTCGCCAGCCGGCATGGGCGATATTAGCGAGCAAATGCGCAACGCTGTTATCACTGCCAACGAAGTAAGCTTTGGCGGTTCAAGCGACGATACTACAAGCGCCGCCTAAATTACGCGCTAGTCGAATGCAACCAGGCCTGGACGGCTCCCACTGGGACCGTCCATTCTGATATATCTTCACCAGCAACTTCACTACGAAGTGGTATGAGCGCATAAAGATCTTTAAACGCCGTATCAGGACGTAGTTCATCAAGCAGGAATACATTATAGATATACACTGTTTCTTCTTCACGATACATATACCAAAGGTCGCAAGAAGACTGATCCCTATCTGCAACAAAGTCAGTGCAGAGCAAGGCGACTCCTTCATCGAGCAGCCGACGGGCCGCGTTGCGCCATTGGCGCTCGTACGTGGCCTGATTCCACATGGCCGTTACCGAAGCAAAACGTTCAACGGCAGCGCCGATTGTGATAGTTCCCATCATACGTGGGTAGCCATCCTCGTAATCCGAGGATGGGCTACCGCTGTCAAAAGAAATTGAAAAGCTCATACCTTATTATTTACCAATTCTGGTGCGCAATTCAAAATCGTATGTACCTTTACGAACAAGCTGGCCGCCTTTACGTACAAACAGCTTCCATCCATTGCTGATATTATGTTGGTCAATATCACGGGAGATGAACTGCGTGCCTTTTTGGAAGAGCTGCTGTCCATGCGGGAAACTGCCACGCACTGGCTTAAATCCGAGTTTGTCGGCCTGGGCACGAAATGCCTGGGCATCTGGAGCCTTAATGCTGGTATCCGGCCGAGGTTTTGGCTGTGGCTTGTTAGTGGGACGCTTACCAGGTGAGCGATTCGGGCCGCGCCAACCGCCGCCTGGCTCTGGGGCAGCACTGCTACCTCCACCACCGCCGCTGCCGCCGCCTCCACCACCCGAAGATTGTGGGCGGGATGACGACTTAGATCCGGAGTTAGTTGAAGCCGTACTGCGGGTGTGTGAGGAAACGATCGTTTTTACAGCAACCGCGGCCACCACAACTGCAGCAACAGCTACAATGCCCCACCCAATGGGCCCCCAGGGGAGACTCACCGCCATAATAGGGGCAAGTGCAATAGCAAACTGGCCAGAGTAGTCATCGGAGTTGATCGGATCGGCCGGGTAGGCATAGTTGTTCTCTGTACCTCCCTCAATCGGATCGACCTGCAAGAACCGCCCCAGTGTAGGCAGGTAAACGCGAGAGCCCATTTGAACTACCGGTATGCTAAATTGCGATTCCTGCTTGCGCGAAGGATCAGCAGCCCAGCCCATAGCCTCATTGGAGCTATTTTGCAAGCCGCTACTGGTACCAAATACCGTCGAAGGAGCCTGCTGGCCAAAGGGCTCGTAAAGAAAGACTGAAGTGGTTGCAATGCCATTCTTACCAACGGTAATCGCCGTATCTCCGTGGAAGTTTGTTACGCTATAAAGTTCGCGTTTGTTGCTATCAGGATTCTGGGGCGACAGTGTTAACAACGTATCGCCTGGCAAGGCTACATAGGTATCGGCTGTGGCACAGTCATCATCATTGGCAAGGCTACACTGCTGCATGACACTTCCGCCAGCCAGATAACGATAGGATTTGCTCAGTGTACCGCTTACATATTCTTTTTTGCGGAGCACTGTTCCGTCTGCCGCCTTAAGATAGGTCACACGCTTGTCACCTTGCTCAATAGCCGTGTTATTGTCACTTGCGTCGTATGCAAAGACGAGCGTCTGTCCATTCCCAGCGAGAGCGGTTGTATTGCCGTGGTCGTCGTAAGTTGGAGCGCCGATTTGTGCGTCACTACTTGCAAGCAAACGATCAGCAAAGTCATAGCAATACTGAGCGTTAGCTATCGTTTGACCTGTTGCGACATTTACATGGCTAAAGCTGGTACGGTTAGAATTCTTGTGAGCGTTACGGTTGGCGTTAGCTTGATTGCAAGACGTAGCATCCGGAGCGCCGTAGTCATAGGTGTATTTATTTTGGTCAACGGTAGCCTGTATGAGCCGGTTGGCAGCATCGTAGCCGTAACTACTGCTAGCCGTTTTACCATCGTATGAGTCATTTACGCCCAGCACTACACCGGCAGTGCTCATACTAATGCCTTCGGTAAAGCTGCGATCATCACTAAAGCGATATGTGGCGCCCGCTTCACGCTGCAATGTATCGTAGGCAATCTGTTCCAGTGTAAGCTTCTTACCACTTGCGTCTGCTGCCTGGTTATAGACAACGGAGTCTATCCGGCCAAATGCGTCATAAGCGACCGTGGCATAGGTAACATTACCTAGTTTATAGGCGGTAACCCGGTCATAGTCGTCGTACTCGTAGCTCTCTGTACCAACGGGGGACTGCTGCGAAGTAATGCGCCCCAGGTTGTCATAGGTGACGGCAGAAGAATTGCCAAATTCATCAGTACTACCGGTTTGTCTGCCGAGCAAGTCGATGACGGCGATTGTCGTGCCAGCAATACTATCGATAGTTTGCACCTTAAATGGTGAGCCGCCGTAGGCATAGTCTGTAGTTATAGTGCGGCCAGTGCGACCGTGAATAGTTGGCACGACTGTTTTAACAACGCGTCCCCGCGCATCGTAGTTAACGCATGTCCATGGGTCATCGTTTGTGCGCATCGCCACTTCACGGCCAGCATCATCATACACGATCTCCCGGGTAATTGCAGTTTGGCTGCCTGGACCATCGGGGTCAGCCTCAGTTTTTAGTTTAATCTTCCCGGCCTGGCGGAAGCTCTCAGTCTCGGATGTACATGGATTGTCGCGAGTTTCGCTCGCATCATAATAGGTAACGTTGAGGCTTGGGGTGGTGTCGCCCGGCAAAGAGCGGCTCGTTTGGCGCAAGTAACCTTGGCCAGGCACTTCATAGGTAGTGCGCGAAGCAAGCGCCAGGCCGCCCGGGTCAGTTGTAGTGCTCTGAGCTAACCCATATTCAGGTTGCGAACCATAACTTATGACATTGCGACGTGTACCAAGCTGAGCGTCATATACGGTGTTACTGGTAGTAAGGCCATATGCCGGACGCATTACGCTTCCCCAAACGCCGTTTGGTGTTGAAACACCATTGCCAGAAAGCTCCAAACGAAATGCGGTATCGCCGCCACCCACATTTGCATATTCTACCGTTAAGCGGTTAGCTTCGCCCGCCTTCAAGGCGACCGCAGCCGATTTGCTCACCACAGTATTGCTTCGATATGACCAACCGTCGAGCACCAGCTTGTCGTTGACCCATACGCGGGCTGCATTGGCATGCCATAAAGAAATCGTGTAGTTTCCTGTGGTGGGAACGTGGATTTTACTGGTAGCCCTAAACCCTACGTTGGTTGCACCGCCCGTTGGTTGCACCGGGACAGGGGGACTGGTGCTGTTAGTTGTATTAAGCCAGAAATGATCCGTTTGCGTACTGTCAAAGCCTGTCCTATGGAGCAGGGGAGCGCCAAACAGCTTGCCGTCTTTAAAATTGTACCATTCGACAGCAGCGCCATAGATGCCTTCGTCGTAAGCTGAGTCGCTACGGAGCATTTGCGACTCATAGCCCGCCTTAGGCTTGTTATATGTAGCAGACAGATATTGGCCATAGGTGCGCGTGACACCGCTAGCCCACTTGGCGGGCGTAGACCCATCGAGGCGCTGCATACGTATAACCAGGTTGCCGTCATTTTGGACTGACAAAAAGCTCGTTGAGTCACCTTGGCCCCCGGTGTGCGTGTCCCATACGGCACTACTTCCGTTGTACAGCACGAGATTGCCATCGCCCTGCATCACTAGGCGGTCCGATGCCTTACCATCGGTACTTGTGTACCAAATTGGTGTATTGCTCGCAACCTCTCGGACCACTAAGTTGCCATTTGTTTGATAAGTAAAAGTAAACCGACCGTCCGGTGACTTAATATACTGGCCTCGCAGCAACTTCATACCGGCTGGCAACGTCCAATCCCAACTATCGAACCAGTCCTGCGGAGCAGGTCCATAGCTGCTTACGGGGCGGTCTTCTTCGTCGTACATTGTTACCGTCTTAAGTCCCTGAGCATCAGTGGTGCTTAGTAGTAGATCTTTATACGGATACCATTCCTGGACAGTACACAATGCCTCAACACCACAACTTTTAGTTGTGCGACCTTTGTCATCGTACTCTATATATTGCGAGTAGCCCTTGGGCTCAGGCGCGCCTACAATGTGTTGTTTTGTACTTGTGAAACCATAATCCACACTGTGTTCAGTCCGCCATTCACCAGGCTGTGGAGCAGGGGATTTAACTGTTTTGACGCGGCCAAGTTGGTCGTAGGTTATTTGTGTAAGAAGCTCATCCGTATTGGTGCGTGTGCCTGCGGCTATGGCGTCATTGGCTAGCGAATCGCGAATCGAAATCAAACGTCCATCGCTGTCATTGCCGAGATCGGTAATTTCAGCTCCGGGCCGTACAATACGTGATAGTTTGTCATTGTTATACTGGAGCGAGGTTATTTGGCCGTCATAGGTCTTAAAGGCACACAGGAAACCAGCTGGCGCGGGGCTAAAGCCTTGGTCGGTCTGACACTGGCTGTCGCCGCCATAAAAGAGTTCACCATAACGCTCACTATCGAGGCCATCAACTATCTTTTTGATGCGAGGGACGCCAGATTGGTCCTGGTATTCATAGCGCAAGGCAGCTGGACTTCGATCGTCGGTTGGCGAGGTCACCCGCGTAAGTACGCCACGGACATCAAATTCATATACCTGGCCGCTCACATCCTGGAGTGTAAAGCTACCGTCGCTGTTCTTAGAGAGTACGCCGTCTTGGCCAGTAGGTGGATTATACCCGCCGCCTTGCGCAGTGTACACATATTGCGTTCCATTGCCGGCAACCAACGCCACGTTTCCCCCAGAAAGAACACGCAATCGTTCATATTGTATAGTTCCAGAAGCGTCCACACTCAGGTCCCACCCAGCAGGCAGGTTACGATAACTTGTGCTCAAATATTGACCGGGAATAATGCCCGCACCCGCCGGACCGTTCCATTTGAGCTGCACGGCCGCCGATCCGCCGGCTTCGTAGTATTCAACAACAACCGGTACGGTATCACCAGCATTGAAGTGTAATGTGCCACTCCAGGCCTGGTCGAGCGTACTCCATTGTTCAGCAACTTTGGAGCCATTTATAAACAGGCGTTTACCATCATCGGCACCAACGCCAAATGTATAGTCACCGGTTGTAGGGATGGTGATATACCCGCTAAATCGTCCTAAAAAGTTATCTTTATAGTCGCCATCCGGATCATATTCTACCGAAGATCCCGTGCCCCAGTATAAATTGAGTTCGCTATAGTTCTTAACAAGGTAGGGCTGCTGGCCAGCTTTAAAGGTACGCGAACCGTCGTAGTCTTTGTAGAATTCCGCATGCAGGCCTTGCTTGTCGTCAACTGCCTTACCTAAATCAAGTGTACGGAGCCAGGATTGTGGCACGATTTGACCAAGGCGGCCCGGTGCCTTAACCCATAATTCTGCGTACGCACTGCCGGTAGCTTCTAAGAGCCAGGCTCGAACCGGGTAGGCTTTACCCTCTTCCAGCTGAACCGTCGAGGTGGACCATTTTTGCGCCTGACAACAACCGTAGTCAAAAAGCATTTCATACGAACCATCACCATTGGTGTCAATACTCGCACTCATTTTATCGTCATTGGTAGCGCCAAACTGATATGTGCCGGTCTTGGGGGCGATAAAATATCCTTCCCATTTAACGGCGAAATTGTCTTGGTCAACGACACCCGGTGCCGGAGAACTCCCCGCCCAGTTAAACTCAATATTAGGATCGGTGCGCTTGAGCACTTCCTTCCGGCCGCCAGCATCGTTGTAGTATGTAGCGCTAAGACCCTGCTGACCTATTTTAGGTGAATTGTAATCCAGGTTCAGGCCGATATCACCACCTAAAGCATCAATATTGTGACTTTGCACAGATGTATAAGCATTACCATTCGCCAGATTAGTGCTAATGTTGCCTAGCTGATCGTATGCTTGCGTTTTGTCTTTATTGCCGCTGCGCATATCTACGGTAAAGCTTGCCAGGTCGCTGTAGGTCCAGGCCCATTGGTCCTTTACCCCGACCCGCCAGCGATAGGTACCGCCGTCTTGGAGCATGTCATCAGGAATAGTCCAAAAATTTAATGCAGAGGTTGGACTTGAGGAAATCAAGGTATTGCCATCGTAGAGTTCAAACTGGTACGAAAGAGCATCGCCGTCCGGATCGCTGGCTGTATTTGCAGTAAGGCGCGGCATTGTTGTCGTTACTGTCGTAGTGTTTCCCGGAGCATTGAGCGTTGGCTTGTTTGGCTTACGGTTATAGTACAGCTGTAATGTTGAGTTACCAGGGTTGAGCGCTTTGTATGGGCTGTCATCACCATGCACCATGAGCCATCCACCCGTCTGGCCGTGGTCTTTCATCCACTGAATCAGTGACGTTACATCAATCCAGCCATGGTCGGTAATAGTGAAGGGAATCCATGGGGCACCGCCATTTACGCAGCCAAATCCAAAGCAAGGCGCCCACGTTACCCAATAGCGAGCGCCAGACTCGGTGCCATAATAGCCATAGCTATTACTTACTTTCTTGACGTTAAACTGGGCGTAAATCAAATCCTTACTAATGGCTTGGTCAAAGGGAATACGCATCATAGTTTGCCATTTTTTAGTACCATTGTCGTTAAGCCAGCCGATATTCTGGTAGCAACTTGAGGAGGGGCACTGGTAGCCATCACTCTTATAACTCCAGTAATCAGCACCGTTGTTGCTTACGCCCTCCCACGACTCATGGACACTAACGGTAGGGTCAATAGTAATAGGAAAATTCTTTGTTGTTTGCCTAGAAAGCCACGAGGCGCTCAGTGACACGCTCAGGTGATTCCCATGAATTACATATTTTGCCCCGCTGTTACTAACCGGGCCGCGCTCAGTGGCCATCACCGTAAGGGCGGGGATAGTAAATACTGGCTTGCCGTTTTGCCATACATCAACACTGCCGTTCTTGCCATGCTTGAGCTGAACTTTTTCGCCCGTTACTGTAAAATCAAAAGCTGTTTGGCGGGTTGGCTTGCGCAACACTATCATTTCTTTTACGGTATCACCCCGATACTCGTACACCAGATCAACGCCATCCCATACGTCTGGATAGCTGATAGCTTTAGTGCCATCATCATTGTTGAGCTGTTTGGGCTGTACATTCCCGCTAGAGCCTACGGGCTGCATTGCAATACGCTGACCGTTTAACTGTACGGTAACGCCGCTGCCTTTTTGTAGGGGCTGGAAACCAGCCTTGAGAGGGCCTCCACTGCCGTTAAAAGCTCTTGGCTGATCCCAGAACTTGAGCTTTTGGAGCAAAGAACGTTGCTGCTTAGCATGATCGACATACGTTTGATCGGTAGATAGTGAAGGGGAGATTGAGCGCATTGTGCCGTTATCTTTATAAGCAACGTCGTGACCGTAATATTCCTGTACCTTTGTGCCATTCTTGAGCGAAAAGGTACGGCTATTTTCGGTTCGTTCGGATGTATTCTCGGAGGCACCCTGCCAGTCACCCGCCTGGGGCTTACTTGGCCTTACATTTGTAGTATTGGCCTGCGCTCGCACTTCTGGGCTTACCGTATCGAGCGCTTTAGTCTTAGGACTTTGCGCCGAAGGCAGTGGTTGCGGGGTACGCCCCTGGGCCAACGCTGACAGTGGATCGCGAGTTGTTTGAGCTGCTGCCTTGTCCTGTAAATAAAGCAGAATGCTCATCTGCGAAACCGAAAATATTAAAAGAGCGCACGATAGTAGTAAAAACGTGCGCTTAGAAGCAGGGTATAGAGCGTCCCCCACCTTTTGCAAAAACCTCTGCATAGCGTCCCTTCACATTAGCTTATTACGGGCGATTGTACATGAGCAGTGAACGGCTTGCAATCATTTTCTGAAGATTGGCTGAAGGGACCTTTAGGGGTAGTTGTGTATACTAGAACTGTTATGAAAACTGCTGTACTTATTGGAACGTTTGATCCGCTCCACGGCGGCCATATCGGCCAGGCCCTCCGCGCTCATCAAGCCCAACCCTTTGATGCGCTGATTGTATGTGTTGATAAACACCCGCTCCACAAACCGCAAGCTAGTAGTTGGCAGCACCGGCTCCATATGGCAAACCTGGCCGTTCAGGCGGTGCCACTGCCGTTTAGTTGTACAGTGGTGGCCGTAGAGGACTCGCGTGCGCAAAAAATACGGGCCGACTTCAAAATTAGCGGTATTGATTCCTTGATAGATAACCTACAGGACCCTTCGCGTTTGCATCTGGCTCAGCAATGGCCTATGATTGTGCTTTCTATTCCAGGCATAGCCCCGCAGCTCCTTACCAAAGCAGTCGCGGCCTTGCCGGCAGACATACAGCAAACTATCCGCTATACATACTATGATGAAGCTGCTGTTCCTATGATGAATTACAATTTTGAGCAAAATGGCTTCGTTAGCGAACGGGTGCATTCAACGCATTTGCGCTCCGGCAGGCAATCGTCGCTTATTCCAGACGCCACACGAGCGTATATCGAAGCTAACCGACTATACCTGTCATAAAGAACGCGCGGTGCTGGTTGTAGCGAGCTATTGTGCTGCGTGCTAATTCCAAACATTCCGTTTTGCCCTTGGCAGCTTTTATGTAATAGCCGAGCACCTGATACAAGAAGCGGCTCATATAAAAGAGCGGAAGGCTGTGCTCTTCGGCTTTGGTAAGTTGACGCACGGCTTGATAATTCTGCAGGAATACCGGCACCGTGTGGCCATTCTGGCCAAAAACACAATGCTCGGGCGACTCAAATACAAATAACAATGTTTTGGCAATATCTTCTACAAAATAGCTCTCGCGACAGTCACCAAAGTCAAAAATGCCATGGAGCTTGCCGTTCTTGAACTTGATATTCTCCCACATAATATCGCCGTGGATAACACCCTTGGGCAGGGCGGAAAGATCGCATGCTGCAAGTAGTGTGCGGTACTGTGCAATGGCCTCGGTAATGGTTTGGTCGTCATCAACCGCAAGCTCGCCAGCCTCATACTTTGAAATGCGATCATTGGTCATATCAAGCACACTGCCAGGCCAAGAGCGCGGCTCCGGAAAAGTAAAATCCGCGGTGCGCACATGCATCTGCGCCATAGTTTTGGCTATCTGCGCGGCCATGTCATCGGTGAAGTTCTGGGGCGTTTCGCCATCTACATATTCCATAACCGCATAACAGCAGTTGTCTGGTGTTTTTTGATAAAGTGAACCGTCTTTAGCGGGCATGAGCCGCGGCACAGGTGCGCCATTGCGGCGGCAAAAATCCATAAATGCTACTTCGTCGGCAATATCAGCGTTAGAGTGTACACCCATATAACCATGCGTTTCACCCCATATACGGACAATTATCGGACCATCGGACAGATCAACTTTGATGGTAGTATTTTCTTTTCCTTGTGTGATAAGCCGAAAATCAACAACCTGCGGGTTCTCAAAAAAGGCTCCCAAGAGCTGGGTGAGTGAGCTTTGCTCAATAATCTTCATGACGGTATTGTAGCAAAGGGGTAAAAATATGTCATACTATTACAACACTATGAGCCACCGCATCCCCCTTGGGGAGTTACGTCCCGACCCGCGAGTAATTGAACGCGCTTTGGCTGTCTCGGCACAATATTCGTCGGCAGTTGTAGATGAAATGCTCTATCACCGTCCTTGTGATGATGAGCGGTATGACGATATGGATACCGAGCGCGTAGAAGCCCTAGCTAATGGCGCTAAAGATGTTCCCGCTATAAAAGCGGCCAAAGGTTCGGTGTACGATTTTGCTCGATCGGTGCTGCTCCGTACTGATGCCGACTGGCAAGGCGCATTCCCGCATATTACGCGCCAAGAGATTGCAGAGTTCTCTAAGTGGATTCTGTTAACAGATGCCGAGGCCATGCAGCGTACTATGGACCGCCACGGCATTAGCGAGGAAGATCGTTGTGCGCTAACCCCGCGCTATGCACGTCACATTAAGCATCTGGCGCCAGACTATGCACATCGTTTTGAGGTTACGCGGCCATTTGCGCTCGATCAGCCACCGTACATCAAACAAATAGGCAGTGCAAGCTGTAGCGTTAGTTGTTATCGCATGATATTTAGCGGCATTATGGACGGCGTGGTGGAACCTCCCAAAGAACATACACTCAACACCCAAGCCCATAACGATCCATCTTTTGACGAAGGTGCGCTTTTTCGCACCTTTTCGTCCGACGTTTTTAGGGAGTTGAGCGGGCGGCAAGTACTCAACCGCATTGTCATCGGCGCAACCTTTGACGATATTGCGTTGCGCGCTGCTAAAGTTAAGCAAACGCAACCCGAGACCAGCGTCTATACCATGCTGGGGATTAGGAGTTTTGATGAAGACTCGGGCGACAATTTGCATGCGGTAGTACTACTTGACGCTGACGGCAAAAAAGTAACTTTTCATAATCCCTTAGATCGAACATCGTTTGAGCCTCAAAATAGCCCATGGCAAACCGGCGGCAGTAACGAAACACTTGGCCGTGATGAGTTTGTAGCTCGCTGGGCCTCCAGCCTGTACACGGCGCATATGGTGTTTGCCATGCCTCGCAAAAGTTAACCAGGGCACCGAAATGTCGTATCGTCAAAAAGTATGCTACTATTAGTCAATGAAACCACATCTTATCGTTGAGCAAAAGATTACCGCTTTTGTTAACAAATACGCTATTTACCAGGCAACCGACGACGGCAAAAAAGGCGACATGCTCGCCTTTGCCCAACAAAAACGGCTCGCCTTTAAAGAAAAGGTCACTTTTTATACTGACGACACCAAATCGGAGGTTGCTTTTACCTTTAAAGCCGAAAAAGTGCTCGATATTCACGGTCGTTATTCTGTAGAAGATCCACAAGGAAAACTGCTCGGAAGCTTCAAAAAACAGTTTGCCAAGTCGTTGCTCAATAGCTCGTGGCAAGTTCTTAATAAAGATGACCAGGTTGTATTTAACCTTAAGGAGAGTAGCCAGTTGCTTGCTATCATGCGCCGCTTTGGTGGCATGATTCCGGTGGTGGGCGACATTATTGATCTTATTACGTTGTTTTTGCGCTACCACTTTGTATTTGCAGATGCAACAACCGATGCGGAAGTAGGCCGCTACCAAAAAACGACCCTTTTTCGCGACCACTACTTGCTCTCTATGACACAAGAAGCCTACCAAAAAGAAGATTGGCGAGTGTTGGCGGCCATGGCAGTAGGCCTTGACGCCCTACAAAGTCGCTAAACCAGACGTTTATGCTGCCTGATTAATCTTGTCGGTTTGCTCAGAAACGTTCTGGGCAAAACGCGTTAAGAAGTCTTCTATTAGGGCAAGCTCTTCATCTGAGTAGGTTGCAAGGAATTCCCGATGTGCTGCCTGTACACCAGCGACAAGTGGCATTGTTGCATCACGCCATTGCGATCCCGCCTCGATAACAACACCGCGCCGGTCGTGAGGGTTCGGTTTGCGCACAATATAACCAGCATTTTGGAGTCGATCGAGCATAGCTGTCGTTGACCCCGATGTCAGGCCAGTGTAACGAGCTATTTCGGTTGGAGTGGCCGTGCCGTGCATGCTTATAAAACTGAGGCATTCGTTATCAGCTACGTTAAGGCGTAATTTGCGCCCGATAGCATTCCTAAATAATACTGATGCAATGCCTTGTTTGCTAGCGGCCAGCAGGACCCGATTTACCATATCTTGTTTTGCAGTCATAAAAAACCTTTGACAGTTACTCTAAATTCAAGTAACTTTATTATATAGCAAATAACACACAGTTTCAAGAGAAAGGACTGATATGAACACACTTAACACCTTTACTATGCTTCACGTAGCGGTCGCAGACATGCCAAAAGCCAAGGAGTTCTACGCCGACAAACTGGGTCTAGAAGTAACAAAGGACTTTCGTATCGATGATGCAAACTGGTGGGTAGAGCTTGCCGTTCCAGGCAACGGCGTTGCAATTACCCTTACCACACATCATGCGCACATGCAGCCGGGCGCGCTGACTCTTTATTTTGGCGCTACAGATATCCAAAGCGCTCACGCTGATTTACAGCAAAAAGGCGTTAAGGTAAGCGAGATACAAAACGACCTGCATGGCCCTGGCTCAGGCACAAAATGGTTTAATTTCAGCGACACCGAAGGCAACCTGATTCACGTTGAGCAGGCGTAAGGGAAGTCATGCAAGAAAAAACGCCATCGGAACAGATTGATGACATTATTAGCATGCATAGTGATTGGCGGGGCGAGCTTTTAGCTCGCCTTCGGGCGCTTATTGCAGCCGCGGCGCCAGAACTAACCGAAGAGGTTAAATGGAAAAAACCTTCGAAGCCCGAAGGAGTCGCCACTTGGACGCTCAACGGCAAAAACGTTTGCGTAGCAGATATCTTGAAGGAGGCGGTACGCCTGACCTTTACCGGTGGCAATAACATACCCGACCCTAATCATGTTTTTAATACCCGACTCGACAGTAAAGTTGTGCGCGCTATTGATTTTTACAAAGATAGCCCTTTACACGAGCAGGCATTACAGAATATTGTGCGCGCCGCAGCAGGCCTACATACATAAATCAATCGCCGGTGTGACGATCGTAGCGTGTGCCGATAGGTTTAGACTCTGGTGAGCCGCGCTCCCGAAGCTTTATAGACAAAACCAATAGCGTACCAATAGCAAGAAATTCACTTTGCCAGTTCTGCAGCGACTCATACCAAAAATGCGATGTTGTAATGTAATGACGGGCGCTCATAGGGGATTGGTTATGCTGTGCATTTTGCTCATTAAACGCGGCTACACCGCCCACTGCGTGCAACGAGAACGAAATAAGAAAGAGAACGAACAAGCTTGCTCCTAAAGAGTGAGCATAGATTGTATGGCCGAGTGCCCGAAAGCGCTTCTTCCACGAAGTGGAATTAATTATTGAGTAGCGGGAAAGCGTGTCAACAGGTGCTCGTCCTCGCATTGGCTTAGAGTCAGAAGAACCTTTTTGACGCAGCCACACCGTGAGCACAACAAGCGCCCACATTTGCAAGAATTCACTTTCCCAGTTTTCGAACACGCCTTCAATAAAATCACCGCCAACAATATACTCGGTATACGTCTGTACTGATGCTGCGTGCTCGGCATTTGCCTGATTATTTGATCGCCAACCAGCAAAACTCATCCCCACAATTGACGCCAGAAAGATAGTAAACATAGCTATTACAAGACTGTTGCTGTAAAGTATGCGTCGTAAACTCATACAGGAAGTATATCACTTTCATTATGCAGTCTGCGCCCGAGCAGCTCACTCTACTGTATACTGATAAAAGAATGAGCGACAAACAACATTGGCTGGTACGTAAGTTCCTGGTGTATAAGTTTTTGACCAATTTATGGTTCTTAGGTGCAGTGTGGCTTTACTTTTACCGGATATTCATTACCGACCAGCAAGTTGGTGTTTTGGATGGTCTGGCGTTTAGCATTGGTTTGCTTGCCGAAGTACCCTCAGGCGCTTTAGCCGACAAATTCGGCCGGGACAAAATGGTGCGGCTCGGGCATATTCTGGCAGGGACGGGCCTTTTGATTCAGGCGGCAGGCAGCAGCTTTGTGCCGTTCTTTGTTGGACAGGCAATTATGATGATTGGTGTTTCTTTTGTGTCGGGCGCCGACGAAGCACTCTTTTTTGAACGGCTTACTTTTAAACGCGAGTCGGCAGCGTGGCGCAAACTATTAATGCGCGGCTCGCAAATAGCGCTCATGGGCACGTTGGGCGCTACGGTCGTTGGTGGCTGGCTGCATACTATAAATCCGCGTCTTCCTTGGGCACTGACGGGCGTATCATTTATTATTGCCGCCATGTTGATATGGCCAGTTACAGATGGGCGGCCGCGCAGAGCCAGGCAGGCCTTCTTGCCAGAAGTTACCGACTATTTAGAAGATATTAAAACGGGCTTCAGGCAATTTAAGTTGCCGCAGCTTCGGCTGTATATACCCATCATCCTAACAGTACAGGGGCTTTTTTATACCGCTGGATATGGGCTACTTCGGCTTATTCTGTTGAGCCGCTTTCATTTTAGCCCTTTTTGGGGCTCTGTCGTTGTTGCAAGTTGCAGCCTTATTACCGTTGGCATTCTTTCGTACTTACACAAACATGCCGAAAAGATGAGCGAAAAACATGTGTTAACTAGTATTTCTTTGGCCGCGGCAATGGGGCTACTGCTTTCTGTGGCTCCTATTGGTCATTGGGGCTATATTGTTATCCTAACCCTGTACGCTGGCGAACATATTTTGTCACCATTTATGAGCGAGGTGCTTAATTACCATGCGCCCGAAGAACAACGGGCAACGGTTTTATCTATTGCCTCCTTCTTTAAAACATTGCCCTACGTGGCGCTGGCCCCGCTTATTGGTGCGCTGAATACACACGGGCAGCTACGTTACTTTTTGCTCGGTTGGACAGTGCTTATTTGCGCGGCAGTTTGTGCATACCTTTTACTAAAGCACAAGGACGCTCACATTTCTGTAGACTAGCTTTCCAGCAGTTTTTTAATCGGATCAAAGTAATAATCCTTCCAATCGGCGATATCTTTTTGCTCATTGAGAATATTGCCAGAATACACCATGTGCACCGTTGTGCTTGTATCATCGCCCTCTAGCGCAAAGACAACTGTGTACTTCCAGGTAGGGTTGTCGTGGCCGTACCAATCTTGTTCAATAAGTTCTTGCGGTACAAGTTTAGTAAAGATTCCATGAATGTCACCATTCCAGTAGCTGAACTCGCCGCCTTCGCGGGGATCCACCTTTGCAGGGGCAGCACCCCATTGCTCGGCTACCGCGGCGTCAGTTAATGCCTTCCAAACTTTAGAAACGGGAGCCTTGATGATGTAGGTCTGTTGAATTTGTGTCATATGCCCATTGTAGCAAAAGAAGAGTGTAGCAATATGCGTTAGTATGATATAAGTAATGCATGATAGTTACTGCACTTGCACCAAAGGGAAACTCGTCAAAGTTCCTGGTCGTTACAAAACGAGGCGAATTTACCATTGCCTTATCGTTTACGCTGCGCACCAAGATTTGGCAGCTCGCCGATGCAGATGCCGAGCTACACGCTGCCAAGGAGCTAAGCGAAGCTATTGTATCCCGCCACAACCCAGCGCTTCCATTTAAGGAACTGTACATCTTTGCCGAGCACAACAGTGAGCCTTCTTTAGAAAAAATGATTCAACATATTCGCAAACACGGTAGATAGCATGAAAAAGAGAGACCCAAAAAAGCAGTTGAAGCTGCAAAAAATAACCACAAAGCGCGCCCGGTACGAAAAAGCTCGCAAACAAAAGCTGCAAGCCAAAAAAGCTACTTAGCGTTGTTTTGTCTGACCTCCTATGCGCAGCGTCATCGACCAGGCCAGGCCAGCCGCGCCAAAAGCGATCATAATGCTCACAATAATAACATGTAGCCACCCTGCCTGCGATACATCAAGAAAGGGATACGGGTACCAGTTTACCAACGGTCCGCGAATAAGCGTATAAACAAGATATCCGAGCGGAAAGGCAAGCCACAAAACGGTATCACGGAAAGTAAACTTAAAGGTAGGTGGAAAGAGCAGCCAGTCTACCAGCATTACTACTGGGATGAGGTAGTGGAGGACCATATTCACCCACGGCACGGTTAGCTGCAAACGCTCCGACAGGCCGGACAAAAGTAACGCAAAGACTATGCCTGTGATTACCATATATAAAGTGGCCGCCCCACGGATGAACGCAAACTGGCGGTTAGCCTTTGCGTTCAGCAGCGACCCGACACCCACTACCAACAGAACAGCGCCCGCAATCACATTACTTTGAATGGTAAAGAAGCTAAAGAAGTTCGCTACGCTCCGCCCGTGCTCAAATGTGCCGGAAAGTTGCGTGACAATTGCTGCCGCCACCAGAAGGCCAAAGCCTATGCGAAGGTAGGCTATAAAATGACGCTTATATTTATTCATAAGCTCATTGTAAAAAAGCATGCCCTCAAACACAACTGCAAAGAGTGCAGGGTAGTAGACTGCTTTGGAATTAATAAAAAGCACCGACAAATGTCGGTGCTTTTTACTTGGCTGGGATGGAGGGATTCGAACCCCCGAATGCCGGGACCAAAACCCGGTGCCTTACCACTTGGCGACATCCCATTAGCGTTGCCGGTAGCGCAATTAGAGCAGCTTTTGGTAACAGAGCATATTCTACCGCAATTACCGCATTTTTTCAACGGTTGCGCTGGTGGTTTTTTGCACCTACAATCTGTAGCTAATGCAATATAAAGAATTTGTCACGGCCTACCAGCCTACCATAACGCCTTATCATATCAGCGATCGCTACGCGCAAGCGGTACATGAACACCAAGGGTGGTCGTTACAGCTCGGGGAGGCATTACATACAGCGCTCACGCAAGGTGAGCTGGTTAACCAAGAGGTTATCGAGCGCTATGATGCCTGGAATATTCGTAGCTACGCCAAAAGTGGCGCCGTTATCAAAAGCGTGGCGGGCAACTTTGAAGAAGAATCCTCGGCCTATACCGACCTGCATTTTCACGAACTCAATGCCGCCATGATTGATATGTGGCGGCCTCTTTTTAACCCACCAACAGAGTGGAATGCCGCAGAACGCCGCGACGCTATAAATAACGCCCAGGGGTTGCTGGCGGTAAGCGGAGTCAAGCACAGCATGTTGCGCCATAAGATTGTTAAAGAGTTTGGCACTGAGGACCTTTTTGGTCAGAATACTCCCGCGCACGCCCCCTTTAGGGCGCTTACCGGAAGAATGCAGGAGCTTGACGCGGCCATTGTCCTCCTTGAAGTGGCGCGACGACGTCAGGAATTAACGGTTATACCGGCACCGCTGCAATTCCGGGCTGGCCCAGAAAGAGGCCTGAACGCTAACTTTTTAGTGCTCGACACCGCCACCAACGATATCGCTGGAGTGCGCATCCGGCCTCGGGTCATGCCCAAAGATCTTGAGACGGCCGACCACAGCCGCATCATGTTTATCGACGGCATCACCGATTTAGGCAATGTCAAATCGGTACGTATCAGAAAGGGTAGCTCGCAAGAAAAAGCCATACCGTGGCCGGGACTCATTGCCGCAAAACAAATGCAGCGCATTAAAATGCACGGCGCCGGAAAGGTTGCCGGTGCCGCCAGCGAACACACTTCTCAAATGACGTTGCAATACAAAATGGAAGCCCGTGCGCTATTAGGCAAAACCCGCGTTGACTTTGCTGACCTCTCTACAAAAGTTGGCGAGCGCATTTTGGCCAAGCTTCACCCCGATAGCAGTTCATAGGTGATACAATGCTCCTATGAAGCACTACACAACGATCTTTTTTGACTGGGGAGGGGTGATCGCTACCGACCCGGGCGACCGTTTTTTAAGCGACCTTTTACGGAGCATCGGCGCTACAGAGCAACAGATTGGCGAAATATTTGAAACCTACATGAAGCGCTTTATGCGCGGCGAGCTCACCGAGCAAGCCTATTGGCAGGAGCTGCAGAGCCGCTACGGCCTCAGCATACAGGACAATATCTCGGAGGAATTTAAAAAGTGGCGCGGCTTGGTGGCGAATAAAGACGTGCTCAACCTCGCCCAAAGCGCTAAAAAAGCGGGTTACACAATTGCTGTCTTATCCAATGTTATTGAGCCGACCTACAATGCCATCAAAGCTTCGGGCTACTATGATATGTTTGATGAGGTTATCGCGTCGTTTCAGGTAGGCATGGCTAAGCCGGAAGAGGGAATATATCGCCTGGCGCTAGAACGAACCGGCGCTACGGCGGAACAGTCAATCTTTATTGACGACCAGCAGCGCTGCCTTGATCCGGCTATTGTGATGGGTTTTACAACGGTGTTAGCAACCAGCCCAGAACAAATCGTCCGCGATGTACAGTCGTATCTCTGGCCATAATACGTGCTATAAAGGCTCAACCCGCAAGTGTGGCCAGCGTTCTTGCCAGCGTTTTTTGCTCACACGCTCATAAAACAATGTGCTCATATCGCCAACAAAATACTCCGTTGGCCGCGCTACCAAGCCCAATAAATCTTTTGTGCCATAGCAAAATAGAAATTCCAGTTCGTTTTGCATGTTCAGACGCACCGCCACGCAGGTAGCTGTTTCGACCCAATGCGAAATGCCGTCTGCGGTTGAGGTGTACGGCGCAAAATCGTTTACGTAATGCATCCGCGCCTGGTTGCGAACTTCCCATTCGGCAAACGGGAACTGCGTCTTAAGCTGTTCGTCATAGTGCCAATCAGTTTCGGGGGCTACATCCTGCGCGTTAAAATATACCAAATCGACATCTTTACTTGGCTGAGAAGCATTACCCTCCAGAGCATCCCACACTTTGTTGCGCAAAAAGCCTGCGCCGATCCACCAATCAGGCAAGGCAAGCGTTTGCGCCGCCCGCAGCACGCGCATCATCCAATCATCTGCGGCAACCAGAGCGGCAATATCTTTTTCGGTGGTCAATAGCTTAGCTTTCGTCATGGCTTATGTACGCTTAGCATACGGGGGATTGCCCTAAGAAGCAAGAAGTACGCCGCGGTTGCGGATACGCTTAGCCGCATTGCGCGAACGACGGCCCAGACCGCAAGCCGCTGCAATACCTAAAGCCTGTCCCTGTGGCAAGTTCTCCTTAACCAGCTCCAGCACCTTTCGCTGACGGCGCAACGACTGGCGCTCGTGAAGCATGCCAGCTATGTAGCGCACACCGGGAGGCAGACGCAGATCCTGCAAATCTTCGTACATGCTACTTTCTAGCGTTGGTACATCGTGACCTGCGGCAATTGGCTCATGAATGTAGCGCAGCTTGCGGCCCTCCCAGCGGGGATCACTGCCAATGGCGTTCATGAGTTCCACGGATGCTTTGCGATTTGGCGGCTGCATACGGGCCTCGTTGCCAAGGTCGCCCACGCACAAGTGAATACCAAACTGAGCACCTTCGGGGCAACGCGACACTAAATCAAGCAAGCGGCTGGACAATCCCTGTCGAAAAGCAGGGTCTTCCACAGCCAGTGCCAAACTCAAACTGGCCGGCGTCTCTAACTGATACACTACCTGGTCGCCAAACGGCTCATTATGGACGGCAGTAATTTGATCAGCTACGGCTTGGGTGGCTGCGTCAACATGTTCCTCGTCAAAGCCTTGCTGCTCCCCAAGGGTGAAAAGTGACAAATCAAGGCCGCTAGGCGAACCAACCTGCATGAGCAGATCCGGGCGGCCGATTCGCTGGCGGGCAGCGTCAAAAGCGGGCCAGGAATCAAGCGCAAACTGATGGTAGGGCAAGGCAAAATCGTCCGGCACTAGCGTGTGACCTTCGGCCACCTTAAAGCGAGGGCAGTGGTCGTATCCCGACCAGTCACCATCTTCTACAAGCTCAAATGCTGGATTACGGCGGTAGGAGTCTATAAGATCTACAACCCAGTTGGCTCGCGAGCCGGTTTCGCAGTCGGTAGCAGAATCTAAAACCGTACGCGTTTGCCGGTTCAGGGTTCGTTGTAAACCTTCTTCTACTGTTGCAGCCGGAAAGCTGCCTACTTGATGCATGGTTATTGTTGTGCGTGGTATCTCTGAGGTTGCTATCATGGACTTCAGTATACCCGCTTATGCTTTTTACGAACAGCCGCACTTTGTTATAGTGATGGAGTAATAGAGGGACTAGTGGTGGCTGAATATATCGACCTGGTGAACGACAAAGGGCAAATCGTACGTACGCATATAGCACGGGACGACGCCGCTCAGTATACCAACCTTTATATGCCGATTGTGATTGTGGTGATACTTAAAGATGACCATGTGCTTGTGCATGCCCGCTCGCACCACAAAAAAGTTAATCCTGGTGATATTGATCATGTGTGCGGTAGCATTACGTCGGGCGAGAGTCCCCAGCAAGCTGCACTCCGTGAATCACAAGAAGAAACCGGCGTTACGCCTACTAATCTTCGGCTGGTAGGCCAGGGGCTAAATGAGTATGGGCGTTATCGTTACCTGTTTGTTGGCGAGGCAACTGAGGCACCTACTGTGCAAAATCCGCGCGAAGTAGCCTGGACCGATTACGTGCATCAGGCCGAACTCTACAGCAAAGCACAAAGCGGTGAGCTAGGTTTTGTGGGTGGCTTTTTTGACGACCTTCAGGCTTGCACAAACTAGTGATGAAGGGCGCTGTATACAGCCGTATAGGCGGGCTTTTTGCTGCCATCTTGGCGCCGCAGGCCATATCCTCGCTGGTTACTGTTGCCGCCGTGCGTAAGCCATTCATCACTCTGTGAATATAAAAAGATGGGGCCGTTGCGTTGTTTTGTTCGCCATAACTGCAAGCCCTGAGCAATAATCTGCGCCTGCTTAGCCTCACTAACGTGGTCGGGGCGGGGGTGCCCTTTGGCGGCCGCAGCTGCCCCTTCGGGTATTTTGCCGCGCGTGCTTGCTCCAAACTCTGTCGCCCAGATAGCTTCGTTGCCCCAGCCGCTATGGTCCATAATCTTGCGTAAATTATATGAGATTGGGCCGTTGTCAACAGTATAAAAACCATTGTAAATCGCCTGACGGGCCGGTGACTTGGGCCAACAGTATGGATGAACACTAATGCCATCAAAAAGCCGGCGCTCCAACTTAGGCAGAAGCTGCGTGAGGTAATCACTTTGCCGCATGCCGATCTGCTGATGCGCCTCGAACAATGGAGCCAGGCTTCCTGCAATGACTACCGCGCCAGGATCGTAATGTTTTATCTGTAGAGCTGCTAAATTAGCCATCTCCGCATAGTCTGCCGGACTCACTACAACACGTCCCGACTGGTCGATGGATCGCCAGTAGCCGGTTAGATTTGGCTCATTCCAAATCTCCCAGGCGTACACACCTTGCAGGTTGTAACGCAGCACGGCTGCCCGGGCAAAACGAGCAAAGTCTGCCGCAACCCGAGGCTTGCAGGCGCGCCGCAATGCTGGACTCTGTGACGATATCTCGCGGCATTTGGCATCGCTTGCCCAGTCGGGTGTATAGGCAAGCGTCGCTAGTACCTTAAGGTGCCGGGCGTGCGCAGCTTGCACCACCGCATCGTAGGCATGCCATTTGTACGTCGTTCTGTTTTGTGGCTGTATCTCGGCCCAACTAAAATCTATACGTATCCACTTTGCACCGAGTGCCTGGACATCGTCCAGATACGCCTGGCGCTCAGTGAGTGTAAGCCACAAAAGTGTCGTGCCGGTGGCAAAGCCACTTTCATTAGGATTTGCTGCATATACTGTGGGATTGCTGCTGCTTACTATCATTGCAAGCAGGCACACGGCCCAGACTTTTCCCCATATACTATATTTTTTCATACAAATTATAGAACTTTCTTTATATATACATTGTTATATTCTATTCAACGTTGTACCATAAACAAAGTTGGCACAAAATATAAAGCTAAACTTGAGCTACTGTGCCAAGGAGAGTTGCCGTGATCATCCGCCCAACATATTATGCAGCCCTCGGCAGTGCTACCCTCACGGGTATTGGCCTCATCTACTTTTTTGCAGCTCCCATTACCCAGCAACTCCATCGCTGGCAGCTTTTGCCAGAGCCGGAACGATTCACACAGGTATATTTTACCAACCCAGCCCAGCTTCCTCGGACGTTCGAGCCAGATGGTAAGCAAACAGTACAGTTTACTATTCGCAACCTTGAGCATGCAACCAAACAATACACCTATCGTGTAACGGTACGTTCAAACGTTGGCGCACGCGTAGCAACAACGGGCAGTCTGCTATTGACACAAGGCCAGCAAAGATCTCTTGTCAAAGAAGTTGTCATGCCATCTGTAGAAGCGCAGCGAGTTTTTGTGTCGGTGCAGGTACAACAGGCACGATCGGACCCATCACACTTGCAGACTGAAACGATTCATTACATAACAACGAACAAAAGCCTAGCGTCCAAAGAGAGGGGGACACAATGAGCAAGAGGCAGATGATTGCAGTGGTTATACCGTGCCACAATGAGGCAGCCGGCATTGGGCAGGTAATCGAAAAAATACCGCGCAGCAAACTCGCGCAAGATGGCTTTGACGTTACCGTATATGTCGTTGACAATAACTCGAGCGACAATACGGCACAGGTTGCGCAGGACGCCGGGGCCACCGTAATCGTTGAGCGGCAAAAAGGCAAGGGCTACGCCCTGCGAGCAGGTTTCCGGGCGCTTCCTAAAACAGTTGATTACGTTGTTATGCTGGATGGCGACGACACCTACAGCTCTTCGGAACTACCACGCATGGTTGAGCCATTGCAAAATCAGTTTTGTGACGTTGTTGTTGGCACGCGTTTGGGCGGTCATATATGTGATAATGCCATGAATACATTTAATCGCCTGGGCAACTGGTTTTTTACCAATGCCGTACGAACGCTGTACAGGGCAAACGTAACAGACGTTTTAACTGGTTATTTTGCGTGGAAAAAAGAAGCCCTCGACATTATTTATCCGCACCTTACGAGTAGCGGCTTTGCTATAGAGATGGAAATGGTCACTAAAATGGCCAGGCTCAACCTAAGCATGACCTCTGTCCCTGTGAGTTATCATCCTCGTGCCGGAGAATCAAACCTTCGGCCAGTACATGACGGCTCGCGTATTCTACATATGCTCATGGGGAACTTGTTCTGGCGCCCCAAGCAAATTTCTGCCATACGCAAAATTGTATTTGTAAGCGATGCTATTTATCCCTACTTTAAGGGCGGCAAAGAAAAACGCCTACATGAGCTTTCTAAACAGCTTGTCCGCATGGGATACGACGTACATATTTACACCATGAAGTGGTGGAAGCAACCCGAAAAGACCCGAATTGAGCATGGCGTCAAGCTGCATGCACTCTGTAAACATTACGAGATGTATCATGGTAATCGACGCACCATTCGGGAGGCTTGTATGTTTAGCCTAGCTTGTTTCCGTTTATTCCGGGTGCGTTTCGATGTTCTTGATGTCGACCACATGCCGTTCTTTCCTATTTTAACTACTTGGATCGTTTGCAAATTAAGGAGATTGCGTCTTTACGGCACGTGGCACGAAGCTCTGTCATCCAAAGATTGGACTGAGTACATGGGAAAAAGCGGCTACATTGCAGCACTCATTGAGCGGATGAGTGTCCGGCTCCCCCATGCTATAACCGCTGCTTCACTCCATACTAAAGAAAAACTGGCAAATATTCATGGACGCATCGATCGCGTGGGGCTTGTTGCGTCAGGCCTCGACCTGCAATTACTTGAAGACATTGAGCCGGCGGATACAAAAACAGATATTTTATATGTTGGCCGACTGGTAAAAGACAAGAATATAGATCGGTTATTTGACGCCGTATCCATCATTGCCGGGCGTAATCCGGGGGTACGCTGCACCATTATTGGCCACGGTCTGGAAGAGCAACGGCTTCGCAAGCAAGCAAAAAAACAAGGTATTGCGGACAACGTTACTTTCTTGAAACCGCTCGCGCGGGCTGAGGATATATACGCCTACATGAAAGCTGCCCGCGTATTTTGCCTGCCATCGGTGCGGGAGGGTTTTAGCATCGTTACGCTCGAAGCTCTAGGCTGTGGGACGCCTGTGGTCACCACAAATGCAGAGGCAAATGCCGCTCGTCATCTCATAGAGCCAAATAAAAATGGTAGTATTGTTCCTTGCGACCCTAAGCATATTGCCCAAGCGCTCTCTTTTTGGATTGATCAGGCCGGCCGGGTTTCCATTCCTGAAGTAACACAATATGACTGGCGCAACTTAGCGCAGGACCAAGTGGAGATCTATAATTTATGAAAGTTCTGCATGTGGTAAAGAAATATCCTGGGGCACTTGGAGGAGACGCTGTTGTTGTATCCCAGCTCAAAGAACAGGAAGAAGCTGCAGGGCATGAGGTGCGAGTTCTCACTTCGCGCTGCCGCGAGCTTTTACCGGCAGCGGGAGTCTACACTTTTGGCCTGCAAGATGCATCCAGCGCACTAGATGCCATTACCATTCGGAGGCTTATTTCTCTATTAATGCTCGGCTGGAAAGCGTTTTTGGTTCTGTTAAAAGAACGGCCACAGGTTATTCATACTCATTCAGTGGATATGGCCTTCGTTGTCTCATTTGCCGCCAAAAGCCTGGGCATTCCGATTGTTCATACTTTTCATATTGTTACTTTTTACGATGCTGAGCAGTCAAGATTGCGCCGTTTAAGCGAGCTTTTGCTAGTGCGGCTTAGCGGTGCCAAGGTAATAACTGCCCCAAACTCGCATGACGTACAGATGCTTAATAAGCGCGGTTTGCCCGCTCAGCTTTTGCCAAATGGCATCGATCTAGCATTTTGGCATGGTAAGGCTCGACCAAAAGAGAACGCGGTATTTACGTTTGTTAGCGTAGGAAGGCTTGAGAAGCAAAAGGGTTATTTGTATCTTATCCAGGCGGTAAGTTTACTCGCCGCTTCTACCGACCAGCCTTTTCGCGTACTCATTATAGGCAGCGGGTCACTACAACAGCAGATAGAATCAGCCATTACGTCATACGGCCTGAGTGAGCACATTCAGTACATAGGTCAACAAGACCCCAAAGAAGTGCGGAGACTCTTTAACACGGCAGATGCGGCCGTGTTTCCAGCGCTCTACGAAACTACTCCTCTAACGCTTTTAGAGGCTTGGGCTTGCCAGCTTCCAGTAGTTATTACATCCGTAGGCTTAGCGCGCAGTGATTATTTTAAGGATGCTGTTTTTAGCGCTGCCGTCGCCGATGCTGAATCACTCAAGCAGGCCATGCTCGCTTGTATGGCCAACAAAGAGTTGCGCGTGCAAAAACAAGAAAAAGGCAGGGCACATGCAGAGCGCTTTGCCTGGCCGTCGGTGGCGCAGACAGCACTCGACCTTTACCGGAGGGTCTTGTGAAGATTGTGCAGGTAACAGCGTATTACCCGCCTCACCTCGGTGGTCAGGAGAATGTTGTGCAAGATCTAGCATGCCATCTTGCTAAAGGGGGACATCAGGTAACGGTTATCACTTCGGCTGTCGGAGGGGGAGCAGCGGGAGTTACCGTCGAAGGCGGTGTGCGAGTTATACGGCTATCTGCGTTTGAGTTTGGTCACGCCGCCATTATGCCAGGCTTTTTTGCGACGCTTTGCCGCGAGATAGATGAGCACACTATTGTACATCTGCATATTGGCCAGGCATTCACCCCCGAAATAACTGCTCTTGCCAGCATGTTGCGGCATGCACCATTTATTGCCGAGTTGCACATTGACTTTCAGCCTTCTGGGCCGGCGGCAGCGCTCTTGCCATTTTACAAGAAGCATATTCTGGGGCCAGTATTGCGCCGGGCAGACCGCGTGGTGGTGCTCAATAAAGCTATGCAGCAGAGAGTCCGGTCGCTATACAATATTGCTGATGCTCAAATTATGAGCAATGGTATTGATGAAGCTTTTTTTAAGGTCCAGCGCAAGCGACGTTACCTGGGCCACGGCGACCAATTACGGCTCCTGACAGTTGGGCGACTTACCGAGCAGAAAAATATCGGCACTCTGTTGCGCGCCATAGCACGCTGCAAACGCTCGGTACACCTCGATGTTGTGGGCCATGGCGAACAGTCTGCACAGCTGCACGCACTTCGCGACACGCTTGAGCTTGCCGGCAAGGTCACCCTACATGGCAAGCAACCACGACAGGTGGTCCTCGATTTTTACAAAGACTGCGACGTACTTGTCATGCCTTCGCTATACGAAGCTCAACCGTTGGTACTTTTGGAGGCCATGGCGGCACGTATTCCTATAATTGGGACAGACGTAGTGGGCGTGGGGGAGCATTTGCAAAACTGTGGCATACTTGTTTCGCCCACAGAAAAAGCCCTTCACGAAGCAATTGAGCAATTCGGCACCACACCCGAGCAGCTACAAACGCAGGTAGAACAAGGCTTTCAGAAAGCAAATAACCTGCGGTGGAGTGTGCTAAAGCACACCTATACTTCGCTCTATCAAGAGGTTCTAGCGTGCAAGTAAATATAAAAGGGCAAGGGCTGATTGCTGGCATCTGGCTTTTAATAGCAAACTTGCTGCTATGGGCAGCGCAATCTGGCATTTGGCCGGCGCAGATATTGGGCTTTGTAAGCCTTGTATTACTACCAGGATTTGCTTTGCTGTATGGCTTGCGGCTGCCCCTGCGCTCGCCGCTGGAGGTGTGTCTGTTTGGGGCGGGCCTGGGATTCTTTTTGCTTTTGCTATGTGGTTTTGTTGTTAACCAACTATTGTTCAGCCTTGGCGTAGAGCAGCCCCTAACTCTATCAACTCTGTGGATAAGCTGGAACTTACTGACCATTGGCTGCATCTGTTATGGGATACAAAGACAGGGGCTTCTTACACTCACCACGCGGCCCCGACCCACTGTCTCTCGGCCCACAGCTATCTTTGCAATTGCAGCATGTACGGTACCACTATTAGCAATGTTTGGCGCCAATAGACTCAATAACGGTGGCGACAACGCTGTTGCAATGTTAGCCATACTCGTTATGGCACTCCTTTTGCTATACGCGTGTATACAGCGGCGGCACATAAGTGATGCCAGCTTAGCAATCGGGATATTTGCCATAGGTCTCGGCATCTTGCTCATGACTTCTTTGCGAAGCTGGGACATTAGCGGACATGATATTGCCCGAGAATTTCATGTGTTTGCCATGACAAATATTCTAAAGCACTGGGATATTACCATGTACCGCGACCCATATAATTCTTGTTTGAGTATTACCATTTTGCCTCATACGCTTACAACATTACTACACGTATCCGGTCAAATGGTATTTAAAGTTTTTATGCAGGTACCGTTTGCTCTTTGTGCCGTCACCGTATTTATGCTATTACGGCGGTATGTTCCAAAGCTAGGAGCGTTGCTTGGGGTAGCGCTTTTTATTTGCTATCCAACCTTTATCAACGATGCTGCTATGCTCACGCGCCAGGGCCTGGCATACTTTTTCTTAGCATTGGCGGTATATGTAGCACTTCATCCCCGCAAGACGGGGCGCTCTAAACAGCTCTTTTTACTTTTATCGTTTGGCGTTATCGTTTCGCATTACTCCACGGCGTACTTACTTGTAGGGATAGCTGCCGTGGCGTACGGCGCTAAGTGCCTGCTGCAAGCCTGGCTGCGGCGCAAGCAGCAACCTCTTCCTGACGAAGAAAGTGTTTTTTCGTTTTCAGTCATTGTAATGCTCATTGCCATGGCATTTATTTGGAATGCACACATCACCGCCACTTCTGGCGCCCTAACTAGCACCCTAACCAGCTCAATTAAGAATATCCCTACTATGCTTTCGGACGATAATAGGTCGGTCGACGTCTCGACCTCGTTATTCTTGCCCAATAACCGTTCACTGGTAGATCTTTACGATGACTATATATCACGTTCGCAGCAGTCGAATTTGGCCGCCGAATATATGCCTCAAATTACTAACGACACCATTCCGCTCACGAGGCTCGGGAAGGATTTACGCCGAGTAGGCATTAATGCCAGCAGCATACCCATACTTCGGCAATCCTTTGCTAAAGTGCTACAGCTGCTCGCCGTAGGGGGCGCCGTGCTGTTGTGGTATAGGACGGTAGTAAAGAGGACTACGATTATTCCTCAGGACATGTTGTTCTTGAGCATAGCAAGCCTCGCCCTTATTGGCCTTATGGTTGCTATGCCGACTATTTCGGTTAACTATGGCGTGCTGCGGGCTTTTCAGCAGGGAATGATTATTCTCATCGTACCGATGATACTCCTCATTATGTATGCAGGACAAAGGGCATCACGCAGAGTACGAACTTCTGCAACCAGCATTTTTGTGGTGTTTCTTTTCTTACTATTCACTAACTGGTTCTCGCAATGCCTAGGCGGTACAAGTCCTAACCTCAGCCTCAATAATTACGGTTTGTATTACGGACTTTATTACACGACGCAGGCCGATCTCCAGGCATACGCCTGGCTGCAAAGTTCACTTGCCCCAAGTGATGATGTACGGGCTGCAAACTTCGCCAAGGCAGCGATGCATACGCCGCTTTATCCCTATCGTGATAAAGATATTTTGCCCAGTCAGTTACTACCGTCAAGCTATGTGTACCTCGACCAGGCACAAATGCAGCAAAAAAAGTTTTATGTTTATTACGACAGTAGTCCGATTGTAATGACTTTTCCACTTGAGTATTACCAACAACTACGAAATCAAATTTACAGTACCGGTAATACTGGAGTCTTCCAATGATGCGCATATGGACAGAGTTGCGTAACAGCACCCAGCTGACAAATTCGCTCCTCTTGCTCCTAGCCACGGGCGCATTGGCCGGCTTTGGTTTTGTTTTTTGGACAATTGTCGCTCACGCGTACTCTAGCAGTACAGTAGGCGTCGCCACAACACTGCTTGCTGTCTCTAGCCTGGTCTCACTGCTTGGACTGGCAGGATTTGATACAACATTGGTGCGTTTTTTGCCCGGAGCCCAGAACCCACAGGCGCACGTTCGCAGTAGCTTAACAGTAGTGTCCGTTACGAGCGCTGTGCTATCAGCGGGTTGTGTCTTTATCCTTCCGGCAGTCAGTTCTAGCCTTTCCTTCGTGACGCATCATTGGTGGTATGGTGCTAGTTTCGTTTTCTTTACCGTTATTACATCGTTGAACACTCTGACTAATGCCATTTTCTTAGCCCACAAAAAAGCGCTGACTATTCTATCGATCAATATTCTCTTTGGCGCAGCTAAAGTGGTACTACCTTTACTCTGGATACACCCCAGTGCTATGCACATTTTTCTGCTCGCAGGCATATCGCAACTAGTAGGGCTGTTATGCAGCCTCGCTGCGTTGTGGCGGCAATTTGGCTACAAGCCAACTTTTGGTATCGACAGTGCAATCTTAAAAAAAGTGCAGCGATATTCGTTCTCGGTCTATATATCAAGCTTGCTTAACCTACTGCCGCCAACGCTGGTGCCGCTTATTATCGTCCATTCACTCCGCCCCGACAACGCGGCTTATTATTACATCAGCTTTACCATCGCAAGCGTACTCTATACCATTTCGTATGCAGCCATGCAGTCTGCTTTTGCCGAAGGCTCGCATAACGAAGCAGCTTTTTCGTTACATTTACGCAAAGCAGCTAAACTTATCGGCGTACTTCTTGTACCCGCTATGGTAATTTTGTTTGCAAGCAGCAGCTTTGTGCTTGGATTCTTCGGCAAGGATTATGCCGAACAGGGTAGGGGCATATTGCAGCTTCTTACGCTTAGTGCATTGCCCGTTGCCGCTTATTCCGCCCTGGGCGTTATCTTTAAAATAACCAGGAACCTGCGCGGGATTATTGCTATGAATACCGTCTATGCCCTTCTGATACTCAGTATTTCGTATGTAGGCTTGCCCAGTTTGGGCGTTTCGGCAATTGGTTGGGCCTGGTTGGCCGGAAATATTGGCTCTATTGTTACTGGACTTATATTCGCTAAGCAACCCAAGGTAAACATAGTAAAGGAGGCCTTATATGGCAAGATTGCCGCAACCGGGGAGTGACGATAATATATGGGCGGAACTATTAAATGAATATTTGCTGGTCTCGCACAATCCAGATGGAACGCAGCGCACCGAGAGCATTCCCGCTCACTCTGTTACACTTTGGGATCTCGATGTAAAGAATGCCACAACACAAGATATCAGCGACCTCGTGCTTACCAATGAGGATGACCGATTAGTCTGGAAAGACGTGGGTAGTGTTTTACGTGCTAAATCTCGACTACGCGTCAACGTGCTGGATTTTGGAGCCAAGGGTGATGGCGTAACAGATGATACAGCCGCAATCCAGGCAGCTATTGACTCCGTAGAGAATGGTGGTGTTATTGAAGTGCCGCGTGGCACCTACAAAGTAACCACGCTTAAAGTGCGCCGGCATGGTATTACTATTACCGGCGAGGCCCGTTGGGGCTCACGAATTGCCCGGCTTAGTGGTAGCGAGCCTCTCATCGACTTTAGCGGCAGCTTTAGTGTAGACGGACATGTTAAGTTTGGTTCGCTCACCAATATTATGCTCACAGGCGACTATCAGCCCGGCGTACTTCTCCGCGTATACTTTGCAGATAACTTCGTATTTCGCGACGTAAGTTTTCGGTATGCCAACGGTACTGCCATGGACTTTGTAGAGGTTTGGGACACCCGATTCTATAACTGTAGCTGGGAGAACTGCGGCTCCGTGACCGAGCCGGCCACACTCTTTCGCAATAGTTTGCCAAAGGGTACCTTTGGCTACGGAGAAGATAACTGTAATCAGATCCACTTTTTGGGTTGCCGCTGGGAAGGGTTCCGCAACGGTGCCATTTGTTTACACGGTGCGGCTAATGGATCGCCGCATCTGCTTAACGGCTTCTTTTTTGTTTCATGCAAAATGGAGAGTCGACGCCTGTCGGGATCAGCTTTTCAGATCATGCCAGGGAGCACTCTTATATATGTGAGCCAGTTATATATGGCGCTCATGGCCGCCGACCCCGATGTTGTAAAACCACTGGATGCTATCGAAGACTGGGGAACGCACGTTTTTATGACCGATATTTACATGCAATGGGGCGCTGAGGTAAACTTGGCAAATTCGTTGGTGCATATTTTTCAGGGCGGGCCGCATATGTACCACAAGCTTAGCACGTATTATCCGACGCAGGATCCTATTGAAGCGGCAGTGGTTGCCGAACCTGAGTCCAGCAATGTGTTTGTGGCGTCTCATGTTACCAACCGCGGACGCCGAACAAAAGGCGAGGTCTCCGAAGATTTGTCGCCCAACCCCAGCGTAGGTATTACCTTAAATATCAACAAGACCGGCATCTTTAGGGTTCGTGATGACATAACCCACGAGGACCTCTTTAAGATTGACAACAACGATACCCGGCCGGCCATACATGCTCTTAACGCCATGGATATCGTTGGTTACGCCGATAATTATAAAACCGAAAGTTGGCGCATTATCGGATCAACTGGCTCAGCTCGTTTTGCTGGCGGCAAGTTCAAAATTGATGGCGCCAAAGGCTATGTGGGCCTCAATACGGCGCCCTACGACAAGATTGCCATGCTCATTAAGCCCGCGCAAGAAGGCGATCGGGGTCTGGCAATTGTACGGCCGACAAATACCTCTAACCTTCGATTGCTTGAATTTCAGGACCAAGCATACAACATTCAGGGAGTAGCTATTGATTCCCACGGGCGACCGTTGGCTGTAGGAACGCCGCCGGTTGTAACGGCCGGCCAACAGGTAAGCTATGCCAATCCAATGCCGCAAGTGAGGGATATTGCTGGATCAATTTCGGCGGCAGTTAAGCCAAGTCCTACCGCCGCCGGCACCATCGCAACCGTCACCTTTTCGCGACCTTTTGCGAGTCCTCCGCTTTTTATTACCATTGCCGACCATTCTGCTGTGGCTGCCGACCTCTATATTTCCGCACGCAGTGAAGCTTCCTTTACCATATCCACGCGTAAAGCGTTGCAAGGCGGAGCTATTCTAAACTTCAACTATTCTGTCATAGGATAGCTTGCTGGTATGTCTCTCGTAGATGTTCTGCCGTTTGACGCGCCTCGTCCTGGTAGGGCGGGACGCGTTTGCGGAGGATTGCTTGATAGGCTTGGTAATCTGTAACCACGTTTCGCAAAAGAAGAAGCAGTTTATCCCTGGTAACCTCCTCAATAGGGAGAACCCATTTATCGAGGGCCAGATCGTGCATGATGCCGCTTGTTTTGTGCTCGTACTCAATGGCCACCACAGGTACTAACGAAGTAAGTGAGAAAATAACCGAGTGAAATCTCGTGCCTAGAAGTATATCCAAACCATCGTACATGGTTTTTATAGCGTGGTGATCGGGCGTTTCTTCAACGACGGTAACGTTCTTTTTGCGACGCATTGCCTTTTGCACGCGCCGGGCGACAATTCGATCATCATCACCCTTGGCAGCTGTAACTTGCGGGATAAAAATGACATGCGCATCATACTCCTTTATAAAAACGTCCAGCGCACTTGCTACTGCCTTTTCGTAGCGCTGTTGAGCTCTACCACTGAGCCATGAGCGCACCGTAACACCCAAAAGTCTTTTATTCTTAGGGACATGGTATTGCTCACGAACTCGTGATGGAGCGGTACTTTGCAGTAAAAAACCAGAATCCACGGCACGGTGGACTCCCCGATGCACGCCAAGCTTACGCAAGAGCTCTAGCGAGCGATCTTCGCGCAACAAAATACACGACATCCGACGCAACACCCACGCAACGAGCTGCTCCTCGGCACGATTTTGAAAAGGCCCCACCGACTGAGCGTACAGCACAGTAGGCTTTTGCAGCAGGCGACCAATAATCAACGGATGGAGCAATAGGGGAACGTTTAGCCGGTTACGTAACCCCGGGCGACTACGCAAATACCCTCCGCCCACAGGTACAATAAGGTCAGCATTGGCGTACAGGCGTGTTACGCGACGGATATGGCTGGGTAACCACATATCATGTTTTGTTAGCCTATACAGAACCGCCCAGAGCATTGTGGCTGGCACCATGTACGCTGTGTATGCTAGCTTTGCTATGTTGTTCCTGTAGCCACTAAGAGCGTAGGCCATAAATGATGTCTCTACAGGCACACCCTCAAATGTCTGCCCCGAAGTGCCCTCCAGGCTTGCAATTGTTATAGTCGCTGTGGGGAATATACGGCGTATATCAGCAATCAGCACGCTGGTGAGTGCCGCATCGCCCTTATTGTCGCTCGAATATACATGCGAAATAAGCACTCTTTGTGGGTCACCTCCAGTGCCACCTCGGCTATCAGGAACCGGTTTTATGCTTCTGTTCGTAATATACCTGTAAGCAACTGCCCAAAATGCAATACTATAAAGCACAAAAAAGAGCGTCCCCGCATAACTATGAAAGAGGCTAAACGCAATTTCAGGGTTATAATAGTAGCCTGCCGCAATTAATGCATACACTCTTATGATATTTAGCAGGAACAATCCTAGCAGAGCAATAGGAAATACACCTATATAACGACGCACATTCAGTCGAGGGCGGTCAAGGAGGCCCACGACTGCATACAAGCCGCTAAATAAGGCAATGGATTCTACACCAGAACAATACTGCGCGACAGTTACGCCAAACTTATCCGTTACAAGGACGTTTGAGGCAATTATATCAACGGGTACGTGACTGCTACTCAATAGCCAGGCCACGCTATGGATAACAACACCAGCTAACGGCCGCCATAAGCTATATACCAACTGCAAAAGCACATAAAATCCAACTGCAATACCCGCAGCCTGCCATAACTCCTTTTGGTAGCCGCGCACAAGCCTTCGGGTGTTTGGCAATCCAAAAACTCCAAGGAATGCACAAGCAATGGCGACCACTATACTGGTGTGCACCAGAAACGTTGCCGCAGTACTTTGTTGAACAAGTAACATTTGTATGCCTTGCCAGGCCGCTAGCCCGCAAAGAATGCTCAACAACAGCCAGCCAAAAAGCTGGCGCCTCCATTCCTCTAGACCTATCGCGCGATGTCCCCGTATTACCAACAGAAAAGCGATGACACCAAAAATCATCGCTTTGCCAAGGCCGCCATATATCGCGAAGCCATCGCGATTAACGATGCCTCCGGCAATAATTTGCGAGCCCAAGACTCCCGAAAGTATCCCAAAAATACCAATAAAAGCTACCGTCCGCCAAATAAGCGGAGCGGTAGCCTTAGACACAAATCTCAACGGTTGGTCCTCTTCATTTATATAGTAGAGCCATTGGTTACTGCTCGGCGACGGTAAAAGCTGATTGCACCAATACCAAGGCCGCCAGCCACGAGACTGCCAATCAGACCATATTCAGGAATCTGAACATTTACGATAGCAATATTAAGTTTGGTTGTTATGCCATGCACCGTACCGGTTGCCTTGCCAGTCTTGCCATTCTTGGTGGCAACTACCTTAACGGTTGCGCCAAATGGGCAGTCAATAGCACTAAAGCTCACCAGATATGCACCCTTAGCGTCGGTCATGTCCATAGTGTTTTTTGTGCCACAGGTTACTGAAACCTGTGCGTTACCTACAGCGTCGCCGTTCTCGTCAGTTACAACACCTGTTACGTCGGTGAGGGGAGGGAGTGCGCCCGCCCTTGTAGCTGGGGCTACCATAAGCATAAGTGCGGCCAGTGCGGCTATCACAATGGCCGTGGTAGTACCTGACCATTTTTTGACCCGTGTAAACATAGCATTTCCCTCCATTTGTAGTTGTTATTACTACTCAATAGTAGCGTAAATCTTAGCAATTTCAACAACAAAATGATAATTTAGCTAACATAATTCTTGTGAATAACATACTCCTCAAAAATTACCTGGGGTGGTGCATGCGCGGCTCATGTGGATAACCTCAAGTGACAAATTTGCGTCTTTTGGCTTCGGAGATGCTAGCGGCGTAGTGGCGTAAGCCTGCCGCCATCGCCAAGGTGCCTGCCAAGATCATTTAGGCTCAAGCTCAGCGTGACGGTGTTACCAGAGTCTGCAAATATCACCGGTGCCACGGCGTGGACAATTCCCTGAATCAAAGCAATAGAACGCGGTTCACGGTAATTTCCCACACCTTCAATATGCAATACTCTGTCTTGGGTGTCTGTTACGCAACGTGCGCCCACCTTAAAGACATGCTCATTTAAAGGTGTGCGGAGCAAACATAGGTGGCCCTGTCGCTCTGCGTTGCGCATGCGGTGAAACTCATGGTCAATAATATCTTTATGGTACGCGTTCTGGGCAAATGTCCACTCCGACATGACGCTGCCGGCTTCAAAAGAATACCCCAAGTTGGTCATAACACCCGCTGTACCACCAACATATTCACCAATCTTATGTGCGATGAGTCGTTGCCGCAGCGCAACAGGTTCACCGGCAGGAATAGGCCTATTTTCGGGAAATATATCGTTATCCTGATAACCTTCGAAACGCTGAAAGAGGATATCTTGCATAGACCTTTTATACATGGCTTGTGATATTTAGTCAATTACATGATATTGCTACTGACTATTCCATGTGTCATGTTAAAGAGCTTCGAGGCGCAAAAGACGAAGAGTTTCGGTAAGTGATGTACCAGCTTTTAGATGAGCTTGCAGCACGGCTGCCTGAGGTGCTCGTGATAATACGGCATGGCCAGCCACTCGTAATGGATTAATAACTCCTTCACGAAGCAATGCGACGACCTCTGCATGGTAAACATCTTCTTCAAACTGTTTGGCTTGCATGCGCGCAGGCATATCACTGCGGCGGGTTACATGCAAAACCCGTAAAAAAGCATCACTAATATGCATCATATCTGCCGGACGAAGGGCCTCCAGCATAGCTTCGTCTTTCTGCTCTTGAGGCATGCGCTGCGTCATTTGTTTAGCCACAACGTTTGAGACATTTACCAGTGCGCCCAGATCTATTGCTCGTTGCGTGCCTTTTTTGGGTCGCGTGGTTTCTAGTATGCGTGTGGTATTTGCGCTGTGGCGGTCGGGATTTTTTTGATGCGCCTGCAACACTGCCGTCATGTATGCCCGCGATAATAGCTGCATGTCGTACCGCCCTTGCATCCCAGTTTCTTCCGCATGTTCGGTCAGTTTTTCAACCAGAGGCGGCAAAAAAGCCGGACGGCAAATACCGCCCGCAGCGCGTACACCAAAGTCTACCCAAAAACCATCTTCGAGCATTGCCAGACTGTCGGCGGCAGTAATGGCATTAACTATTCTGGTGTCGTCAAGTGAAATGGGCCGATTACCGTAGCTGCTTATGCTGCCTTTTATAAGGAGTTTGCCGAGAGTCCGTGAGGTTGCTGACCGCAAACGTGGCTCATTAACCTCTGCCCATTGTTCCAGCAGGGGATTAACCGGATCAGGGCCAACCTGCAGCCATTTGACGATACTATTAGCTACCGCATGTTCAACGCTGGTCTTTTCGCTGGCTGACAAACAGCTTCTTTCGCCAAGCCAGGCACTTAGCGTCGCAGCTCCAGCGCTCAAGTCTTCGGGGGCAGCAAAGCGCCGAGCAAAAAGCGCAACAAGGCGGGGAAGGTGCAAGCCAGAATAATATTCGAGGGATTCATCTCTAGAACCCAGAAGGCGTGTAGGATCAACCACAGAAGCGCTATCATACGGCTGACGCTCAGTCCACATCTTCCACTCACGGGCACCGCCCACTTCTTCGGCAAACTTAATAGTGGGATCATCGGTATCGCACATGCGCGCCAAAATAGCATAGGGCGGACGCTGCCTGCATAGGTCTGCAACTTCATAAAATGAATCAATGAGGGGTCTCTCTGGCACCGTCATAGCCTGGTACTGTAGCAGCTTTGTGTTACGGGCACAAGGATACTACGAACGGCCAGGGCGGCTTGGCATAATGGCCGCGGCGATAATATAGGCTAGCACTCCAGGAACTATACCTGATACGACAGTCAGAAATACAAAGGCCAGACGGATGATTGTTGGGTCAACGTCTATATACTCGGCAATACCGCCGCACACGCCGGCTAGCTTCTTGTCATTAGATAGATACAGCCGTTTTGGGCTATTTTTGCTTGCAGGGCGTTTTTTCGTTTTGGGCATATCTTTTACCTTTATATTACATTTGCATGCTCGGCAAGAACATGGAAGTATATTCAGCACTTCCGCAGCCTTGCTGTCTACAATTAAGTGTACCATTAACCGAAAGGAGACGTAATGGCAAGCAAGAAATCACTGATTGTTGCTGGAATCGTTACTTCATCACTTGGGCTCACTGCCGCAATGGTGCCAAATATGGCCTCGGCAGCCGAAACAAGTGACGGCAGTAGCAAAGCAAGCATCGTAGACAAGATTGCTACAAAGTTTAATCTGAACAAAGACCAGGTGCAACAGGTTTTTGATCAGGATAGGCAAGAGCACGAAGCCGACCGCAAGGCGAAACTCGAAGAGCGCCTCACCCAGGCGGTGAGCGACGGCAAGATTACCGCCGATCAAAAACAGGCCATTCTTACCAAGCTTGACGAGCTACAAAAACAACGCGAAGCCAACAAGGACAAGTTCAAGGACATGACCGCCGCCGAGCGCAAAGCCGCTATGGAGCAGGAACGAACTGATTTGCAAACGTGGGCCAAGCAAAACAATATTCCTATGGAGTATTTGATGATGGGCGGACCCGGCCACGATCACGGCATGGGCACACCGGCCAATGACGGAGACCAAGATGCTCCAGCTAGCCAGCAAAGCTAGGCTCTCTTACTTCTTATTTTACACCCTTACAAAACTCTCTTACACCTTAGCCGCCTCCTTTATGGGGGCGGTTTTTGCGTAAATAAAGTACAATAGATCAAGTATATAAGAAGGGGAAACAATGGCCGAAACACTCATGGCAACCGCTGACTTGCGCGGCACTATACTGGTTCAGAATGATGTTGACGAAGTGCTCCACGAATTGTCGGTGGGCGGCCCAGTGCTGGATATAGCTATGGGCATGCAGCAAGAGACGCCACACCTCGTGGCAATTGTTCGTACGGAGGGTACGTACAGCATGCAGGCCTGGAATCTTAATTCCGGACAGGCGCTGTTTAGCGAAAAGCAAGCGGTGCTAACCGGCCAGGACTGCGAAGTCTCACTTTTTGCGCCAGTACAGCTGCTCAAACGCGGCCAATGGCTCTATTCTATAACTCAAAATACCGATTATTCACTGGGCTTGCGCCGGCTCGACTCAGGCACTGGCAAGCCAATGGAAACACTTTCTTTACCCGGTGGCATTGCCCTTGACGACGTCCGCACTATTGGCATGGTAGCCTCCGGCCACGAACTATATGCTGGCGCAAGCAACGGCGTCGTATACAAATGGAACCTTGGCGAGATTGCCGAGAGCAACGCACCGCGCAAAGAAATATGGCTGCCAAGCTACCGCTACACTGCGCGTCGTCCTTTTGGTGCCCCATGCTTGGCTCAGCGTGAAAATGGCGACATATACGCTACTGATGCAACGGGCGCTCTACATTACATATGCGGCGATGAATTGGTAAGAACCGTGTACGCCAACGACCAGCAGAGCTTTTACCGCAACATAGCCGTCGGAAGGACCGCACAGGGGCAAGAAGTGTTGGCTACCGTCCGCGAGTCGGGATCGGTAGGGCGCGCATCGCTGCTCTCGGTATTGCCGGCGGAAGTCGCCGACCTCGCTGAGTCGCTGCTTGATATTCCGTCTATACGAGAAAAAGGTAAGCAAAGGGCTGTTCATAGCAGAACCGTTGACATTGCCGATTTGCAAGGAGAGCGCTGTGTATTAAGCGGTGGCAGCGATGGTTTTTTGTATGCTTGGCGCCTGCCAGAAAACCCCGAACAGCGGCGCAAGCCAGACATTATATACGATAGGCCCGGCCGAACCGCCGTACATGCCATGGCCGTGTTATCAGTTGGTGCTTAGGCAGGCTTGGGCAGAGCTTTTTGGGCAACGGCAATTGCCCCTTCGCGGCTGTTTGCCGCAGCATAAAAGCCTGTGGTGTGACAAAATGTTATATCAGGAACTCCGGTGAGTTTGGGCAACTCAGCAGCCGGCTGGCCGCGCCACTCCTTGGGAAAAGGCCGACGGGTTTCAAACGAGCCGGGAGCCACCGAAACAGCCAGCACACCCCAGGTTTTATCAGCACGCGGCGACACCACATACAATAATTCGGGGCAACGTTCGATGCACTCAGTAATTGAGGCGTGGCGGTCGAGCACAATCATGCGCTTATCTTCGGCCGCAGCATACCGTTGCAAAACATATTCCTTAGCGCGTAGTTTGTCACGGCAAGCTTGGCGTGTACGGTCTAAAATGCGCGTAGCCAGCGTTACTGCCTCCATAAACTGCGCGTCATAGGTTTCGTCTGGGGCTACCCACTCAAGCGGATTCAGCTGGCTGATAACGTCTTCTATAACAAATGGACGCACGCCTTCAAATTTTGGCTCTACAAGCTGTTGGCCATTGTCGGTTGCGTCAATTGGCTCTACAAGCTTAGCGTCGATCATGGCAAAAAGCTCCTGATCGTCCTCGCAGTAACGTAAGCCATACTCCTTCCAGAGTAGCCCAAATGCCGAATAAGTGATACCGCTGGGCCGCGTCATACTCCCTAACTGATGATGGTCAAAACGACCTTTACCAGGGTCGTATATGCGCCCAACATCGTACACGATGTCGCCGGTGGCCAGCACTTGCTCGTCCCGCGAACGAATAATCTCGGCATCAGGAAAAAGGCTTAAAAGAAGTGCTGTCGCAAAGACGTCGTCGGTGTGAAAATCTTCGGAATGGGTAATAAATCGTTTGGCCACGTGGTATTAACTCCTTTTTTTAGTCATAGAACGATAGGTATTGACCGCTGCAATTAAGCCACGCATATGGGCCGACCACATAATATACGGCTCCTCGAATGAGCCACGCGCAGCTTTTTTGCGCATCTCGGTATCGGCCTTAATGAGCGCCGAAACGGCGATCCAAGCCACGCCCCGTATCGCTTCGCCGGTTGGCACCTCGTGCATTGTGTCCTCGCCATTACTACGGCTGTACGGCACACGGTACAAAAAGTTCTGCGTCACCAGATTAGCGTTTATAGTTGTGTGCGAGCTGATAGCATATTCGGTATGCACATGACGCAAGTGTCGCACGTCGAGGTCTTTGAGCGCTTCACCAGCCTTATCTGGGTTTTGGGCATGGCGCTTGGCGGATTGCTTGGCATCGTACCTGGATGAGATAGGGCCGATATCGCTGGCATTTCCAAAGCCGCCAGGAGGTGCCCAAACTGCCGGAGATTGATCGCTCCGCGGACGCCCATACAATAACACCGCAAGGTCCTGACTACCAGATGCACCCGGCCTGAGAGCAAATACATCTACTGCCGGATGATTTCCTGGAGCTACAAAACTACCGTTCCCCGTGGGCATACCTATGGGGCGACCGTTACTGCGCAACCCCAACAGTTGCACGACCCGGTCGTACGTCCCGGGCATCGGACGATTGTGCTGATCAAAGACAGTATAGCCCGCATCAATATACTGCTGAAAATCTTCTTCCGGCACTTGCTCTTCGCCGCCGGTGGCAATATCTGGTTGCGGGGTATACAAAAGATCGACGGCATCGTGTAAAAAGGCGCTGCGGCCGGGGCTTACGGCATCATGGCCGCCAGGCAAACAGACACGGTTAATCGTTACCGGACAGCCGCTGCTACGCAGATACGTTTCGTCAAAAGTTGTTATGGCATGCACTTCGCTTGGGTGCATAAACAAGCGAGTGGGCCCTTCGCCAGGAATAAAGCCAGGATAACCTTCGGCCGGATGGCCAGCCTCCGTAATGCTGTTGGCTGCATCGTGAATTAGGGCAGGGGTGAGTAAATCGCTTCCTGGCTCAATGATAGGTGGCGTGTATAAAAGCTCCCCCATGCTAGGCTCCGGCAATGTGTTTTTTGGCATCTATAAAATGCTTTTCGCGATAAATATCAAAGCTCTTCTTACGCAAGCCGTTACGGTGAATGAACATACTCATGCGCTCGCTGCCAATAAAATGCGGCAGCATAACGTACGTCGCACCAAGTTGATACAGCTCAGCGGCCTGGTTGTAGTCGTCGGCGTGGCATAGAATGACCATTTCTTTGTTGTGATGATGTAAATGCCGTACCAGCGTCCGGTTTGTCTGAAAATCGGTGATAGTACTCACGGCTAGTTTGGTTTTAGACAGATGGAGTTCGGCCAGCAACTCACCATCTGTGGCATCGCCGTACAACGATTCGATATGCAGCCGGTCAAGCAGCTCAATGACGTCAGGGTTATAATCAACTACCAAGAAGGGCTTCTTCATTGCCCGAAAGGTTTTAACAAATTCATGGCCGCCTTTTTTGTAGCCAAACAAAATGAGCGGATGGGTATTAACACGAGACTCGTGCTCCCGCGTTTCGCGGCGTTCAAATATTCGCAACACTTTCTCAAGCTTAGCGTACAGGCTGTTGTCGTATTGCATCAGATAGGTCGAAACGGCGATGGTTATAAAAGCTACGATGGTCGTTACAGCGCTCAATTTTTCGCTCACCAGACCTGATTGCTGAGCCAAAACAATGAGGATAATAGAGAACTCACTAATCTGCGACAAGTTAATGGCCGCCTTAAAACCGGTGCGCTTGGTATAGCGCAAGAACCCAAGAGCGCTCATTACCGCAAAGGGCTTAGCGATAATAACCAGTGCCGACAAAACCAATGCCGGAACGAGCGCCGACTCTAGATGTCCCAGGTTAAGATTCTCGCCAAGCGTAATAAAGAACAGCACAATAAAGAAGTTACGTAGCGGTTTTAGGTGTGACCCAATCTCGTGTGCATACGGCAGATGCGCCAGCGTTACACCCGCAAACAATGCACCAATCTCTACCGAAAAACCAGCCTTATTTACCAGCGTAGCTACACCAAAGCCCCAAGCGAGAGCGAACAAAAAGAGCAGCTCCTGCGAAGAGGCCACAAAACGGGTGACCGCCGGAAGCACTTTGGCGCCCAAAAAACCAAAGCCGATAAGCAGCGCCGCTCCCTTGGCAAAGAGCCAGCCAACCTCACCGGCGCTCAGCGAATGGCCAGAATTAGCCGCCACAAACAGCAGAGCGATGGTTGCCACCAAGTCGTCAATAAGGATAACACCCACAGCGATACGACCGTGCAGGCGGGTCAGCTCATTTTTATCACTCAAAACTTTGGCAATAATAATGGTGCTGCTAAAGAATAGCGCTAAGCCGGTAAGCACCGCTTCGGTTTTTGTAAAATGTAGTAGCGTAGCGGCGGTAAAGCCCAAGCTCATCATAAGTATCAACGACACAAATGCCGTAAAAAAAGCCACTTTACCGAGCTGGCGCACAACGCGGGCGTTTAATTCCAGGCCAATAATAAACAGCAGCAGCACAATGCCGATCTCGCTGAACGTGTCAAACGCGCTACGGTCATGCAAAAGACTCAAAAAGGAAGGGCCGGCTATGATTCCGGTGATAATGTAGCCAATAATTAGTGGCTGCCTGAGCCATCGCATCGCTACCGAGACCACGGCAGCGAGCACAATAACTAAGCTTAGTTGTAAAAATGCGTCGCCGTGCACTAACTTCCCCCTAGAATACGTTTGGTTTCAATTTTGTATGACTCAACGCTGGGCTGGTCAAAGCTATTGACTTGTAAAAGCTTGCCCAAATACATCATTTCGAGCATCTTAAACTGCAGGTAGGCTCCGATTGATTCTTCGTCAATGGCATCTAGCAGCAGCTCCATAAAGGGCAGGTCGGCTTTTTGGTAGGCAATTTGTACCCCCTGCAAAATGGCCTCTGTAATATTGGCGGCCGTTTTGCCGCGTAGCGCCGGTACGAGTTCGGGCATGAGCCGCTGCGATGGCAGAGCAATGGCAGGCTGATTAACGCACGACACAAACGTCGTAAACTTGTCCTTGGGGCCGCCCAGATATAACTGCCCAACAGAATGCAGATCGGTTGAACCAAGTGATACGGTAGGAGTTATTCCTTGGTGCACGTCTTGACCATCCAGCGACTGTGCCTTGCCAATGCTTTCGCCCATGAGCTGGCGATACCATTTGCCAAGCGATTCAAGCTGCGCGGCAAAAAAGAAGTTGTCGTTAATGGTATGGCCACGCTCTTTTTGAATTGCCAAAAGCTGCGCGGATACTGCAGCAGCGTTCAGGGAATCGTCGCGTAAGCAGAGGTCACGCTCTGCTGCCGCGCCGCCGCGCAAAGTTGCAATATCAATCCCGACTGTTGCCAGCGGAAAAAGCCCTACGCTACTTAGTACACTGTAACGGCCACCCACTGGAGAGGGTAAGCTCAGACGGGCGAAGCTCTTTTGCGCTGCTTGGTCCCACAGCTCAGATCCTTCATCTGTAATCGCCACAATACGCTCATTAAGATTTGGCAGGTGAGCGGCAGCCGCCGCAAGTATTTCGAAGTTTGCCATTGTTTCGGTGGTGCCACCAGATTTGCTGATAACACTAATCAAAATTTCTGCCGGATCGGTAATGGCAGTAAGCAATTCACCAGCCAGCGTAAGCCACTCCGGGTTGGTGGTTTCGGCAAACAAAAGACGGGGCTGGGTGTGAGCCGGCTGCAAAACATCGCGGTAGCCCAATAGCGCATCATAAACCGCTTTTGTGCCCAGATTAGAACCGCCAATGCCAACTACTATATGAAAACGCAAACGGCTCGTGACTTTTGCGCGTACCAATTCTTGCACAGAAGCCAACAACGCTTCATCGTCAGCGAGCAGTAGTGAACTTTCGGGTGCCTCGTAACGGCCACTACGGAGCACATCTTTAAGGTAGGCGGTGTACTCTTCTGTTGAAGGAGCAGAAGAAGCCAGTGCTGCCTCCGGCACGCCGGCATGGTCGTATCGAAATGTTAGCATGGGTTCCTCCTATTCCTCCGCATTATGGTTACAGTATAAGGGTTGGAGCGCCTATTGCATAGGCTGACAGACATTACTGGCCACATGCTCCCACACTCCGCCATGTTTTGAGATGAGTTCGTGGGCGGCCTCTGGGCCATCAGAACCCTTGCGGTACATATGGAGTGGCGCGGTTCTATGCCATGTTTTAAGCAGGTCGTCTATGACCCGCCAACTTGCCAATACTTCTCGACTGGAGGCAAACAGCGTTTGGTCACCCCTAAAAACGTCAAGTAGTACACGTTCGTAAGCGCTGGGCTGGCGCTCATCGGCAAAGTCGCGATTGTAGCAAAATGACATATTTACATCTTGCATAGCGTCGGCAAAACCAGGTTTTTTGGCCAGCAAACGCAGTGTTATACCCTCGTTGGGTGCTAAGCTGAATACCAGAATATTGTCATCGTTACCCGTGGCCTGAGCTTTAAAATGCAGAGAGACCTCGGTAAGCTTTTCGTGTAGCGCTTTGCCGGAGCGCATAAAAATCGGCACGCCACGCCAGCGGTTGTTGGCCGCCTCGAGTTCCAAGGCCACAAACGTTTCTGTCTGCGAGTGAGGGTTTTTAACCTCGTGCCGATAGCCCTCGTACTGGCCACGCACCACACCGCTCGCCGTAGCGGGCCGCAACGATTCGAGCAGTGCCGCTTTTTCTTCGTGAATCTGCTTGGCAGAAGGCATCCCCGGCAATTCCATCATAACAACGCTCAGCACTTGCAAAACATGGCTCTGAATCATATCGCGCAAAGCGCCGGTTTGCTCATAAAAAGCCACCCGGCCTTCGATATCGAGCGTTTCGGTTGCCGACACCACAATGCGGTTAATGGCCGATGCGTTCCAAATGGTTTGAAAGATAGGGTTACGCAAGCGGAAAGTTAGTAGATTCTGCACGGTCTCTTTAGCCAAAAAGTGGTCGATGCGGTACAGCTGCTCCTCGGCAAAATGTCGTTGTAACATATTAATAAGGTGTTTCGCCGACGCCAAATCGCTTCCGAAGGGCTTTTCTATTAACAGGCGCGACTGGCCGGTGCCGTGCTGGCAGGATTCTGCCAGGCCGTTTGTGCCTAAATGAGACACGATAGTAGGGAATAGCTCCGGAGGCACGGCCAAGTAAAAGAGGCGGTTCATACATACCTTCGACTCGTCTTCGATAGCATCAAGCCGTTTACGCAGCGCCTCGTAGCTGTCTGGCTCAGTATTGTCGAGCGCCAAAAGCTCCATCGCATCACCGAGTTTGCGCAGAGCCTTAGCGTCACACTGTTCGCCGCGAGCTTTAAGTGACTTTTTTATAGCGTCTAAAAGAGTGTTCACTTCTCCTTTGCGGCGCGAGATTCCCACAATCTTGTAGGAGTCGGGCAATAGATTTTGCCGCACCAGATGGTACAAGGCAGGCAGAATCATGCGACGCGATAAATCGCCGGTAATACCAAATATCGTCAAGGTTGCCGGGCCAGCCTCGGCCACTTCTCGCAAAACGTTGCGGGTCATGCGGCTGCTCCTGATTCTGGCGAACGAGCGTCGTCGGGAGCCGGATTGAGCGGATGCCCGCCAAAGGCAGTCCGCAATGCTGCCTGTAGCTTAGTACCAAACGTGATCTGTCCCTTCGAAGAGGCCAGTCTGGCATCCACCGCTACTTGCACGGCGGGCAAGGGAATATTGAGCTTTTGAGCCACCTGTAATGCCCAGTCAGCTTCGCCGGAGTGGGCCACAATTCCTTCCACTTGGTCGAGAGTAGGATTGGCCCGCAACACTTCTGCGGTCATGCCGTTCAGATTACTGGAAATGATGCTACCGTGTTGCCAAACACTGGCTACAGCTGCTAAATCGAGTGCCGGGTAGTCAGATGACTCCTTGAGCAGCCTGTACCCTTCGGCATAGGTCTCCATAACGCCGTATTCAATAGCATTGTGCACCATTTTTACGTAATGCCCACTACCACTGGGGCCAAAGTAATGATAGCCGTGCGGCTGTGCCAGTGCTTCAATGAGCGGCTCAATGTGCGGGTAGGCCATTTCGTCGCCGCCAATCATCATCGAAAAGCCATGCGCCAAACCGTGCACACCACCACTTGTGCCCACATCCATAAGTGTTACATTGTGTTCGCGGCACAAAACAGCGTTCTGCTGCGTGTCCCTAAAGTCACTGTTGCCGCCGTCTACGACGATGCTTTCGGGCGCGAGCAATGGCACTAACAATTCAAGTTCGGCGCGTACAACGTGGGCCGGAATCATCAGCCAGATAACAGCCGGAGCGGGGAGCAGGCTGACCATTTCGTCACGTGTAGGCACGGCAGTTATGCCATAGGAATGCGCTTCTTCAAGCGCATCAGCATTTGGGTCGGTGGCCACTACCTCAAAGCCTGCACTCTGTAAACGGCGCGTCATTTGCATACCCATTTTTCCAAGACCAATAAATCCGATTTTCACTTATATATCCTCCATTTCTAACTCTCTAGCTCTGTGTTGCAGACAACTACGTGCGGTATTGATTTTAAAAGCTGCATCGGCTGCTTGGCAACGGGGGCGCTATGTTGCAGACTATGCAGCACTTCCTGTTTATCCGGACTCACAGCATATACCAGCGCCCACGTAATGCGCTTAAGCGCGGGCGGCGTCAATGTAATGCGCTCAAAGTCGGGGCCACGATAGGCCTTAACCAGACTTGTAGCCGTAACCGCCGGGCTGTCCGGCAAAATGCCGGCCGTGTGCCCATCCGCGCCAACTCCCAACAAGGCCACCACCTCATCGGCGGCAGCCAGCTCCGCGGCTAAACGTTCTTCGTAACGATCCACCGTTTCTTGTAAGCCTGCGCCAGCCAACACGGGATAGCATTTTACACCTCTTAAAGAGAAGCCGGCATCGAGGAGCTTTTGCCAATTACTATCTGGGTGGCCAGGAGGGCCAAATCGCTCATCAACCTGCATAACAATCAGGCCGTGGCTCGTGTGTGCCAACAAACGTTGCGCTTCGGCGGCACACCTCACAGCCGAGCCGCCCGACACTAACCACAATACCCGCTTGCCGTGCACCAGACGCTCATTCAAGGCGCTGGCAAGGAGCGTTGCGGCTTCTTCGGGGTCGTGTATTTTCTTAAATTCCAGCATGATGGTCCTCCCCAGGCCGGTCAGCTTGGCGGTTTTTTATTCTTCGGTGGCGGCGCAGAAAATGGTAGGTCAGCGCGCTGCAAAAAGCCGCCGCAAGCAATATGCTGCCCGCAACAAATACTACTTGATATACGCGGGCAACAGATGGAACGGCAAGCGGGGCAATGTAATTGGCAAAGGTTTCGGCAGCGTCAAGCGTGGAGGCGGCAACATTGGCGCGCGCCGTTCCCATTGGCTGCGGATGCTGGTGCGCCCATGCAAGCAAAGGAAGAGCCGGGGCGCCTACCGTTACTAAAATGACTCCAGGGGTAGCCAAACGACCAAAACGGTAGCTAAAGAGCACGGCTATCGCCAGCAAAAAGAGGTCAGCGAGCACCATCCAAATCAAGATGCGTTTAGCATTTGTATGCCACTTTGCCGTAAGCACGCTAATTGATGTTGCCTCATTTTGGAACTTTTTGGCTGCGTCTTCGGTGGCGCCGGTTTCTTTGGCAAGGGCATACGGGCCAAGATCGTAAAACTTGTTGGCAAAACCGCCAAAAGCTTTAAGGCGCAATTCGCGGGGAGTCAGCGTTTGCACGTCCTGCGCCGTAAAAGTAACTTTAGCGCCGCCTACCGAAAGTGTTTTGGCGCCTTGTTGAGCGACTTGGGTCTGTAAATCTTCCAAGCCCCTAGCGCTATCTATCCCTTCAGGGCTTGTGAGGCCTACAAGACTGTACGTAACAATATTAGTCGCCGTGGATCGCTCCGACAAAAGAGTGAGCGCCGCTACGGGCAGTGTTACAATAATTGCCAGCATGCAAAACAGGCTCGCCACCCATTTCATATCAACGTGCCAGTATGGACGCCTGCGATTGAGTGTGCCTGCTTGATACAGCATATGCATGTTCATATGGTATCACGCTAAAGCTCATTTTTGGCTGTTCATATGGCCGGAACTACTATATAATCACTTATGCTTACTAGAAAATTTGTTATCGCACGTGCAAGACAAACACGCCAAACCCCAGCAATATATTGATGGCTTTATCACCAATCGTCGGCCGAGCGCCTCTATTGGAAGTCGTTTACGAACCGGTGCCACTAGCGGCGCTACTGCCATGCCAAGTCTGGCACAGGCAAAGCCACCGGTCGTTCGGCCGCAGGCGCCACCCACCCCTCAGCGCCCTACGTCGGCCAGTGCTCAGCCATCTGCTGCACGTCCGCAACCCGCATCCAGTGCAATACCATCGCCAAGTAATCGCTCTAGGCTACACGCTGTTGGACGGCAACGGCCAGGCAAGGCTACCGAAACTGCTGCTAAAAAAGTGCAGAAACGCTGGAAGATTCTTACTAAGCGCTCAGCTCTTGTTATGCTGGCGCTTTTTGTTGTAGCGGGCGGTTGGCTAGGCTGGAAAGTATACCGCAATACCTCTAAGGTCTTTGGTAATAATAATCCACTGCATGTACTGAGCGCCTTCAAGCCCGTTCCTCTTAAAGGTGAGGCTACCGGCCATGTCAATATTCTGCTTGCCGGCAACTCCGAAGACCGCGCTGATGGCGGTGGCGGTCTGCTAACCGACTCAATAATGGTGGTAAGTATCAATACCAAAACACACGATGCCTACATGGTGAGCATTCCACGCGACCTGTGGGTTAATGCGCCCGGTATTGGCTATACCAAAATTAACGCCGCTAATACATACCAAGACTTTGCCGAAGCTGGCTACCCCAAGGGTGGCATGGGTGCTCTAGAAAAGACCGTGTCTGACACGCTCGGTATTCCTATTAATTATTATGCACTCGTTAACTACACCGCCTTTAAAGATGCCGTCAACACCGTAGGCGGCATTGACGTGAATATTCAGAGTACTGATCCGCGCGGCCTCTATGACCCAAGCTTTAGGCCGAACGAAGGTGGGGCGCTTAAGCTGCCGAACGGCGTTAACCACTTAAACGGACAAACAGCACTCAACTTAGCCCGCGCCCGCGGCGACCCTTTTAACGGTGTATACGGCGCCTACGGTTTTCCGCAAAGCGATTTCGACCGCACAACGCACCAACGGCAGATGATGGTAGCACTTAAAGAAAAAGCCGCCAGCTCGAGTACACTTGCCAACCCGACCAAGCTTGGCAAGCTTATGGATGCTATTGGCAATAATGTTAAAACAGACTTTCAGTTAAACGAGCTGCTCAGCCTGTACCACATGGGTAAAAAAGTCGATAGTTCAAAGATTCAGTCCATTGGCCTTAATGACGCCGATGGTCACAACCTCCTCAGTAATTACACGACGGCGCAAGAGCAGTCTGCGCTCGTTCCCGCTGCTGGTATTACTGATTTTACTGCTATCCAGGCGTATCTTAAAAAGACCATCAACGCTACACCCGTCACAAAAGAAGCAGCGAGCATGACTATTCTTAATAGCGGCCAGGTAGCCGGTCTTGCCAAACAAACCGGAGACTTTTTAAGCGAAAAGGGCGCAATTATTACCGCCGTTTCTGACGCGCCCAAGGCATACGACAAAACAACAATTATCGACAACACCAAGGGCAAAAAGAAAGCTACAAAACAACTTCTTAAAGACACTTTTAAGAACAGTGCTTTCGTAACCGACCAAACCCTGTCTCAACAATATACGACTGACTTTATTGTTATTCTGGGCACAAACCAACAAGCGCCCGCGGCTGGCACAAACTAGCCTTTGGGCTATGCAGCCCGAAAAAGAGTAAACGTCGTTGCGTTGTTCTTATCGTTTTCGATGCCATCTTCGAGCACTTCTAAACCGTACAGATCAGCTGCGGCACTGCTTGCAATGCTCGCTTTGCTTTTGTCACCCCACCCAGCCACATCTTCGGCACTGCCCGCAGTATCGGCGTGCTCAACCAGTTTCGCGTGCGGCAGAAACTGCTTTAAATAGCGGCTGCATTGCACCAGCGCAATTGGATGTGAGTATACTTCTGTAATTTCGTCTGGCGTCGTTCCCGGCACAACTAGCAAGCACTGTTTAATGCGCATAGTAAGGGTTTGTATTTGGCGGACTGATGGCCGCGCCAAAAGCGCTCGACTCTCGGCGATAGGGCCATAGTTGCTATTTTGAATCGCTACTACCCCGTATGTCGCCCGGCCTTGGGCAACCGCCGCAAAAACATCTGCAAATGTTTCGCAATAGATAAATGAGTGCGGTTGTTTGGCGAGAAGTGTGTTAGCGGCAACTTCGTGGAACGAAGCCGCGAACCCTTGTATGGCGACCTTTGACATAGTTGGGTATTATAGCATAATATATACGTATGTCACGTTTCTGCTTTATAAGAAACGGGCAGTATTTTTATTTTGGGGGTGGTTTCTATATAATAAGCATAAAGGATTTGCATGTCATTCATAGTCGCCGCTCAACAGAGTAATCTTGAAGTAGCTGGAGAGAGCTTCTTTAAATCCGCGCAATCATTCTTCAATCCAAAGTCAGTTTTTGCCCTTATTATTGTTTTGCTCATTGCGCTGGTTGCCGGCCGTATTGCTGCGGCATTTCTGCGGCGCGTAAACCGCATAGTAAGTAAACGGGCCGATCAAACAGACGACCTTAACAAGGTTAACAGCTTACGGCGCGTTGAAACATTTATCGTGCTTTCGATTGCCATTATTCGCGGCCTATTCGTATTTGCCGCATTTTACTTTTGGTGGGTCTACATTCACGCCGGCGCCCAGCCAACCGCATTCGTGGCTAGCAGCGCATTGCTCTCGATATTTGTTATTGGCTCGCTCAACCCAATCATTCGCGACCTGACATACGGAAGCATTATGATGGCCGAGCATTGGTTTGGTGTTGGAGACTACGTTAAGATCGTTCCCTACGGCGAGGTAGAGGGTATTGTAGATCGCGTAACATTGCGCTCGACGCGTATTCGAACAATCAGCGGCGAAGTAGTATGGGTTAACAACCAGAATATTCAAGGTGTACGGATAACACCAAAAGGTGTGCGCACCTTGGCTATCGACTTTTTGGTAAGCGACTTTGAAAAGGGCATGCATATTATTCGCGAGATGAATTTGCGGCTTCCGCGCAACCCGCTGATGCTCCCCCGCGACCTGAGTATTGCCGCTAAGCAGGAGCTCAGCAAAAACGTCTGGCACATTACCGTACTTGGCCAGATTGTGCCCGGCCGCGAATGGGTTCTGGAAGAATATGCCGTTAAGGTCGCTAAAGAAATAGATGAAAAGCTTAATAAAAAGAAGCCGGTTCTATTGCACGACCCGGTTGCCCGATACGCAGATGCCGAAGCAGAAAAAGGCTTTGCTCGCACAGTAAAGAATGCCACTAAGCTGCCCAACAGTCATCGCCGACTATCTCTAGCCGGGGTGGCAACACCGCGACCTAAAGCAATCGCTAAAAAGGTACAACCCCGTAAGCTCATACGCCAGTAACAGCATTATAGGGTGGGGCAATGGAAGATATCGGACCGCTTGCGGATAAGCTACGACCCCAGGAACATGCCTCCATTCTTTACTCTGTTAATGCTTATATTGATACCCACAGCAACCCCGATGGGACAGTAGGGCCACTGCGTCCCGAACAAACCACGACCTTCTATAAGTTCAGAGATTTCTTAGGCAGCATACATCCGAATGGAGACACAGAGATAGCTGGAGCACTCGCAGACCTGGCGTGCAGCTATGGCAAAACTGCGCTGCTTTCTTGCATTGCTGATGCAATGGGAGCCGGCAGGCCACGCGTTGACGGCAAAAGGCGTCAGGTAGCTTACGCAACCTCCAGGACAATCCTTTTAAACCAAATTGCCGCCGATGGAGGGGGGCTTAACGCGTTCGCACCACGTCTTAAGCCAAGCATCTACAACGTGGATAGCAAAGATGCTACCGGCGACGTGGTAATTACCTCGTACCATTCCTTGCTGCCGGCATACACGCGACACGATTTTGAGCCTGGCCAGATGAGCGGCATTCTGCTTGACGAAGTGCACAATGTGGGCAGAGAACGGGCCGCCACTATCAAAAAGGAAAGTAAGGGTGCTGTTGTTTTTGGAGTCAGCGCGACCACTGATGATGCCAAGCGTTTTATACCCAGAGTTATAGATCGTGTCACTATGGCACAGGGCATAATGACCTATGGTTTTTTGTGCAGCATGCAATTTTACGGCATACAAACAGGCGAAACCTTTACCGCCGCTCATGGCGGACGCGATTACCAAATAACTGACACACGGCTGTTGGCGCGCAGCAATGCTCGTAACAAAATTATCGTCGACACTGCGCGCTTTTGTATCGAGAACCTGGGGCCGGGACTCATTAGCTGTATCCCCGGAAACAAGCAGGAACACGCTTTTACCATCGCGAAGCTTCTGGCCGCCAGCGGTGACATAACAGATACTGACGGCGTAACACGTCCTATCTGCGTGGAAGGGGTCGGCACCGCCCGCAAGGATAGTCGTAGCGTAAGCGAGAACTTTCGCGCCGGAACCGGTGATGTATTAACTCAAATTCGCTACCTCGAAGAAGGCTACGATACACCGCGGTTCAGATGGGCGATACTGGCTCGGCCAGTGCGCACCTTGGGCATTATTACTCAGCTGCTTGGCAGGGGCGGGCGGCTCGATGGAGATGGTAAGGTTTTTACCGCCTTTGAGCTTATAGACGACGAGCTGCACGAGCCAGAACGCCAAAAGCATATCTGGGACGTTTTTGGGCTGCCAATGCAGCAGGGTATTATGATAAGCAAAAAAGGCATCAGCACCCCCACTCAGGGCGCGCGTCCATCAGACACCCGCTTTGTTGGGCCCGAACTGCCAGCATTCTTACGCCAAGCCCCGTTGCCCGACCAAGAGAACCGCGCAAAGTTTTATTTTGAGGCGTTCCGCGGACAATCTTCATCCGAGGCCGCATCTCTTAGCAAAGGCCTTTTTGATATGTGCGATGCTACCGATCTATCGCATTCGTGGGCGCAGCGTATTCTCTTTAGCCGAGGCATGCGGGCACGATTAGAAATAAATAGTCAGGGAGAAGTAGAGCCGCATTTTAGCCAACGCGCGCAGGATATCCTGCAAAATGAGGTCGCTAGTGCAGATGATGTTACGCTTACTATGGCTTCTCAACAATTGGGAATTGGTAAAGCCCCAATTATTAAATGGATAAAGGAGGATGGCCTAACGCTGGCCCGTCTGCATTCGTATCTGCCAGGCACAACACAAAAACTGCCTCATTTTACTGCCGAACAATTTGCCGCATTCAAGAATAAGCATGGTGTTCGCCAGACCGTGTCCGACGAGCGCATTAGCAACAAAGAGCTTCGCAAGCGTATCAGCAGCAGTCGTGTGAGTCTTCGTGATTTCTTCACTTTGCGCGGCTTTTCGGTACTGTGTCAACCAGTTAAGGGGGAGAGCGGCCACCCGCAGCCAACATTTTTGCGTGCCGAAATAGAACCGTGGGAACACGCTTTTATGCAGGCGCGGCCAGCGCCCTACGAAGGGTTCTCGCAGCTTCAGGGTTACACCATCCGCAGCTACGAACATCGGCCCCCAACTATCGAGGAGCTCTTTACGGTAGCCAGCCTCATTCAAATGCCAGTGTATTATTTTACCACTCGTGCAAGCCGCAGAGTGGAGTATATTTCAACAGAACATCATGAAGCCTTTTTGACCGCTCTTGAAGCCTACATTGCCGATCCTGATTTGTATGCGCCGTCAGGCCCGCCGTACTATCGGGTGTACACTCCCGGCGAAGCGCAGCCGCCATGTCAAGAACTCAAGCCAGCCGAAGAAGAAGCGACAAACGAGGAGCCGGTAGCCGAGGAATTGGAATTACCCGAGACTGCCGCGCCGCCAGATCCGCCAAAAGACCTAGCTTATGCGGAGGAATTTGAAGAAGAAACAGGCGTGCACCCCGTGCCACGAACAGCCGCCGCACCACCCAAGACAACTCCAAGGCGTCGCCAAGAAAAAGGTAAGCCAGTCGCTTTTGAGTACGCTATTCCTGTTGCTAAAAAGGTGGATACCGGGCGTATTGTGTCTACGTGCAACCAGCTGCATCACCTCAATAGTAATAGTCTTGTTGAGCTTACGCCACTCGCCCCAAGCAGGCGCATTAACGCCGTAAATCTATCGCGCTACGCCAGCGCACAAACACACTCCATGCCCACGTTGCTAGCTATTATCAGCTGTAATGGCCCGGTTGACGTCGGCAGCACACCACCCGTTGGCACGCTATCTAACGGTGATATAGGCGTAAGCTCAATTGTTTTCGATGCACTTTCTGAAGTCCTTCGCGAGTATGGCACCAACCCTTCGCCCATTCCATATACCTGGTCTTTCTGCGACGATATCGCCCGTTATCTCCATATGGAACCAGCCACGCTCAAAAAGAATATCATGGACGGGAACTTTAGCGACGAGCACCGCCAGGGCATGTATATTGGGCGCTACCGGAGCACTCTTTTATTCTGCTCGCCGGCGCTGACCACACGCATCCTCAATTACCACTTACGCACCGTTATAGGGTAGGAGTAGTGGATACCAAATAATTTACAACAGCGTACGTAGCCGTTGAGCCAAGTATTTGCGCCTGATGCGTTTCATATTCTGTTTCTGCCCCGGTTGGGAATAAGCGCCCTTCGATAATTGCTGCCATGGCCGGATCGTGGGCGGCAATGGCCTCTTGCCAGGAATCAACATCAAAGTTGTTAACAAGCTCACTGAGCGCCAACGTAATACGGTATGGCGGCAGGGGATGCGCACTATCCTCATCCATGCGTAGTTCTATACCTTGTCGGCGGGCCGCGTCACGGTTAAGCAAGTCGTAAACCATTGAGCTTTGCTGGCGGTTAAAGGTTCTGATGCGTTGGCCAAGCGGATCGGCATCAGTTTCAAAATCGTGCCTGTCCATCACGGTTGCCAGGGCAAGAAGAGCAGGGTCAAAATAATCCATTCTATCAAGCTGTTCCTGGCGAAGCTGGGCCGCATCTTTTTGGAAAGCGGCGTCCACGTCCACCAACACCTCTCCGTCTACCGGCGGCAAAATGATATTAGGATGGCTCATTGCCGTGCCTGCATAGCCGCTTGGTTGGTAAGCGCATAGAGTGCAAGTGAACCTACTTCGCGCCGTTCCTGCTCTTCGACTGCTACTTCACCCAAAGGCATGTTTTGGCTGCTCATAACTTCGTACAAAGCGGGGTCGTGATGCGCAACCGCCGTACGCCATTCCTCGGTATCGGAGCTAAAGCTCTCTATAAATGCACTGCTTGCAGTGTTTATTTCAAACTGTGGCAGCGGGCGCTGGGCATCCAGCCGAACGAGAGTATCGTCGTTCAAGCCTTGGGCACCAAGCAACCATTCGTGAGGATTAGTCAAAAGGAGCTGATGCTGCCTCTTAGTTAGCTGGCGGCTTTGAGCGAGTGCCTCATGCAGATCAGAAAGGTCGGTACCCTTATTGTGTGCCGCCTGGCGATTAAGCAGGTCATAGACCATTGAAAAATGAATCTCGCGCTCTAACGGCACGCGGCGCTCCGGGCTATCAAGCGGAAGCGAAGGAGCATTCACAAACCGCTCCGGTTCGGCGATGCAGCCAGCCATTTTCATAAGCAAGCCGTCAAAAAACCGCAAGCTATCAAATTGGCGGGCGCGCAATGCGGTAGGATTTTGTACGTATTCAGCGCTTACCGTAGTCATTACTGACTCGCTTACGGCAGGCAAAATAATATTAGGCGATGCAGGCGTTTTCATATCGCCATGTTATACCATAATTATGGTGTTCCTGCTGTTGTATTAAAAACTTTCGCGGATATGGCTAAAGCTATAATCCCAGTCGGCATCGGCCTTTTTATGCGGGTTAAAAATGCCCTTGGGGTCCATGATGTGCTTGGTCTTTTTAAACAGCACCAGTACGTCGCGGCCATACATTTCTTCGAGCCACGGCCCACGAACCAGCCCGTCGTTGTGCTCGCCGCTCAACGATCCTTTATATTTCAGCACCAGCTCGTTTACTTCTTTCATGGCGGGCAAGATCTTTTTGCGGTCACGTCTATCTTCGAGCTTCATAAGAGGAATAATATGAAAGTTCCCGTCGCCCATATGGCCGGCAATAGTCGCCATTAGGCTGTACTTTTTGATAATCTTGCGCAGGCGCGGTAAAAACTCCACCAAATGCGGTGGATTTACCACAAGGTCGTCAATAAACGGCGCTGTGTGCTTATCTTTAACTTTGCTGCGAAGGAGCTGAAAGCTGTAGCGGCGCATAAGCCAGAACTTTTCGCTCTTTTGGGCTGTGTCAGTGCGTTCCATGGCCATGCCATAATGCCGCAAGTCACGGTGTAGGGCATTGATCTTGTCGTCTACTTCTTGCTGCGTCTGGCCGTTAAATTCCACCATTAAGATGAGCTTGGGAACACCCCTCAGCAACATCGCCCCATCAGGTATCAGGCTAATCAGGAGCTTAATAAATCCGGCTGGCCCGAGGAGCTTTAAAAAGCTGGGCATAAAGCGGATAGAAAGCCAAAGGGTCGCGTCATCAAATGACTCAAATGTAGCGGGTTTGTGCTCCAGCACTTTATTAATAATTTCACCCAGCGGGCTAATGTCCTTCATAAAGCACACCAGCAAGCCAGTATAGGGGCGCGTGGGCACTAAATTAACATGAATATCAGTTACAAAACCGAGCGTACCCTGGGCGCCAACAATAAGTTTGGTCAGGTCAAAAATGCCGGTCTGGCGATCCCACACATCCCACAGATTGTAGCCGGTTGAGTTCTTGCTCACCGCGGGCTTGGCGGCTTTAATTTGGTCGTAATGCGCCTCAATCAGCTCAAACAACTCTTTATATACCGTGCCCTCAAAATCTTTCTGGGCCATTTTGGCCACCAGCTGCTTTTTAGTAAGTGGCTTCACGATCCGCTCTTTGCCGTCGGCAAATACAACGCTCAGCTCGGTTACAAAATTTTGGGTTTTGCCAAATTCCAAAGATTTTTCGCCGCCGGAGTTATTGTTAATCATGCCGCCTATGGTGCAAAGGTCGCGACTGGCTGGATAACTCGGCAGGAGCGCCTTGTGCTTGAGAGTTTGTTTTTCAAAGTCGCGGTAGAATACGCCGGGCTGCGCATGAGCAGCGTCAGCAGTTACTTTGCTGATTGTCGTAAAGTACCGCTTAAAGTCAACGATAATGGAGTCGTTAATGGCCCCGCCAGACATATCAGTGCCGGCCGAACGGGCGGTTAGGGACAAATCATGCTGCTGCGCCTTGCGCTCGCTAACAACTGCAACAAGTTTTTCGACATCACCAGCCGTTTTGGGCGCCACAACCAACTGTGGCACAATCTCGAACATTGAGGCGTCGTGGCTATACGTTTCAAGCGTCGCATCGCTTGTATCCACATCGCCCTTAAAACCCCGCTTTTTAAGAGCATCAATAATATCATTCATAGTATAAGCTTAACGGGAATGCGATAATCCCACAAGTCTTAGCACAAGAGCTTTGCACCTAAGGCCCAGGCCGCGCTATAATCAGGCCATGAGCACATCAAAAAAACACATCCTCGTTGTAGGCGGCGGCTTTGGCGGCATCAAAGCAGCGCTGGAGCTGGCCAAACACAAAGACTTTGAAATAACACTCCTATCCGACCGGACTTCATTTCGATATTATCCCACGCTGTTTCATACCGCAACAGGGGGGCTGTATGCCCAATCAAGCATTCCGCTGCACAACATTCTGCCAGAAAAACGCGTGCGGCTAGCCACGGGCACCGCCAAAAAGATAGACCAAAAGGCGCGCACTGTTACGACCGAAGAAGGTGAAACCTACAGCTATGATATTGTCATTTTGGCGCTTGGCGTTGTTACAAACTATTTTGGTATTGAGGGCCTTGAAGAATTCTCGTACGGCATTAAATCTATCGAGCAAATACGCGAGTTCAAAAACCACTTGCATGGCCAAATGGAAAACGACCGTAAGGCCGACCTCAATTATATTATTGTCGGCGCCGGCCCCACCGGAATTGAGCTGGCCGGAGCATTGCCCGCATATCTTACCAAGATTATGCGCAACCACGGCATAGAAGACCGCCAGCCAAAAGTGACTATCATAGAAGCTGCGCCGCGCCTGTTACCGCACTCGCCTCAGAATATCTCGAGCGCAGTTCAAAAACGGCTCCAAAAACTTGGCGTCGAGCTACGTCTTGACCAAAAAGTAGAAGGGCAGAGCAGCGACGCCTTAATGGTTAACGGTAAAGAAATTAAAAGCCAGACGGTTATTTGGACGGCAGGCACTGCCAATAATCCGTTCTTTTCGCACAACAATTTTACTATTGTCGAACGCGGTAAAGTAGATGTGGATGAATTCCTGCGCAGCAGCGAAAATGTATATGTTATTGGCGACAATGCTAATACACAGTTCAGTGGCCAGGCTCAAACAGCACTCCATGATGCCGTGTTTGTGGCCAACGACATCGCCAAGCGCCATGCTGGCCACACGCCAGTTGCATACCAGCCCAAAAAGCCGATTACCGTTATTCCGGTAGGCCATGGTTGGGCAGCAGTGGAGTGGGGCAAAATGACCTTTTCGGGCGTTGTGGGTTGGTTCTTACGCCAAGCTGCCGACTGGGTCGGCTTTCACGATTTTCAGCCTTGGTGGAAGGCCAGCCAACAATGGATGACCGAGTTCGGCCACGAAGAAGATTGCAAAACTTGCGACAACTAACTACTTAGGCTGGTTTTACGATGCGGCTCATTGGCAGGCGGGCCAACAGCGCCGTTGCCGGAATACGATCAATTTGCGGCCAAAAGAGTGAATAACACTTATCAGAACTGTGCAAACCATTGCGCTTCATATCGCTGGTCTTTTTGGCGATGCCAGCAAGGATGGGCAAGCTCTCCAGGGCAGCATACTGCCAACCAAGCGGCGTATCAAACTTCTCGCTAAGTACTAGCGCCCATGCCATAAGGCCCGCGCGTGGTGCGCCAAGCATGAACTTGGTGATCGCCCCTCCCATAAGATGCTCTTTGGTTGCTTCCACCGTTTGCCGGCGCAAGGTAGTATCGAGCGCCGCTGCCCAGGCACCCGGGTCGCGTAAACTGCGCTGCTCGGTGAGTGTTGCTTCAATAGCTGGCACATCAAGGTGCAGTGCCAAATCTACGCGGCGACAGCTCAGTGCATCGCTCTGTGGATCAATGACGTCGCCATCTTTATCGATACGGCCGGTAAGTGCAGCGCGTCCAAGCTCGGGCTGTTTGCGGCGGTTAAGGCTCAGGCCGGCAATAGCCGAGCCATCGGCATTAATCCCGTTTACTGAGGGAGTATCGTGGTCTTTGGTAGGCCGGTCGCTCTCGTCAGCCGCCTCCGGAGCCGCTTCGCCAGTTACCACAACATTCGGCTTAAAACTACCCCACATCGCCAAACGGCTTAGGCGGTCTGGGTTCACCAAGAGATTATCAGTCGGCGTATATTCCGAGAGATACTCGTTAAGTCTCCAGGTGACAGATGGGGTCTGTGCGCCAAGTTCTGACATTGGCACCCATTGTGCTTGTTGTGTACTCATAAAGTATATATTTTACAACTTTATTGCGTTTTTGGCAACACCGTCGCCTCAAGTGCTATACTGTAATAAATGGGAACGTACGAATCGGCACTTGCTAGTTTAAATGATGCGCAGCGGCAGGCCGTAACGGCTATTGATGGTCCTGTACTGGTTATTGCCGGGCCAGGAACGGGCAAAACACAGCTGCTCAGCACACGCATCGCCTATATTTTGAGCACTACCGACACGTTGCCAGAAAATATTCTGTGTCTTACTTTTACCGACTCTGCGGCACAGAATATGCGCCAGCGCCTCAGCAATATGATCGGGCAGGCGGCCTACAAAATTACCATCAGCACCTATCACGCTTTTGGTAGCGATCTTATTAAGCGCTTTCCGGACTATTTTGCCGGACAAGGCGGTGATCTCCAGCCCATTGACGACCTGGGTATAGACGCAACGCTTCGCAACATCATTGGTGACTTGCCCTATGGTAATCCGCTCAAGTTTGCCGACAGTTACTTGCGCGATGTCATCACCTTTATTAGCGACGCTAAGCGCGCCTTGCTCACTCCTGACGATGTACGGCGCATAGCTCACCTCAACCTGGCCAGCATAGAAGCCGTAAAACCTCTTATTGCCGAGCATCTTGGCAATTTTACGCGCATGGGCGCCAAAAGTGTCCCCCTCTTTGAGGCGCTGGCTCATGATTTACGCTCGCTTACCAAGCAGGGTGACTCCCAGGAGATCACACCGCTGATTGTCATGGCACATACGCAGCTTAACGAAGCACTAAGCCAGGTAGAAGAAACCGGCAAAACCACGCCGCTCACCAAATGGAAAAACACCTGGCTCGTTAAAGATACGAGCGGCACATTTACGCTCGATGGCGTGCGGACAAACCAGCGCTTGCTAGCCTGCGCAGACATATATGAGTCGTATTTGCAAAGCCTAGAGCAACGACAGCTGTTTGACTACGACGACATGATTCTGCGAGCCATTACCGCCCTGCAGCAAAACGATGACCTGCGCTTTACCTTGCAAGAACAATATCAGTATATTCTGCTCGATGAATTCCAGGACACCAACGGTGCTCAGCTGCGGCTCGTTGAGCTGCTTACCGACAACCCCATACTCGAAGGGCGCCCCAACGTGCTTGCCGTAGGCGATGACGACCAAGCCATTTACGCTTTTCAAGGTGCTGATTACTCACATATGCTCAAGTTCCAAAAGCTATATCGCGATGTGCTGCCGGTGGCGCTTACCAAAAACTATCGCTCGCACGCCGATGTACTCCACACTGCGCGGGGCATTGCCGAGCAAATCGAAGAACGACTCCACCACCATTTTCCACAAATAGAAAAAACGCTGGAGGCATGCAATAAAAAATTGCCCGCCACTGCCACCATTGAGCGACACCATGCGCAAAGCGACATGGGCCATTATGCCTGGACTGCGCACCAAATTACGACACTTATCGCTGCTGGAACGCCGGCGCACGAGATTGCCGTGTTGGCACCACAGCACAAATATCTGGAGCCGCTCGTACCGTATCTACAGCAAGCCGGCATTGCTGTACATTACGACAAACGCGAGAATGTACTCGACGATCCGGCCGTGGCCCAGCTGATTACCATGAGTTCGCTTTGCCTGCGGTTGGCCGCCAAAGACCCCGGGAGCAACCAATTATGGAGCGAGGTACTGAGCTTTCCGTTTTGGCAGTTACCTACCTCACTCATCTGGAAAGTCAGCTGGCAGGCAAGTAGCCAACGCACAGAGTGGAGCGATATTCTACTTGAACACGAGCAGCTGCGGCCGATTGCATTGTTTTTTATGCGCCTCAGCATGCTGGCCAAAACTGAGACAATGGAAACCGTGCTGGACTACCTTATTGGCACGACGCCACTCGATCTGCAGGAGCCTGGCCAGGAGCCTTACCGCTGTCCGCTTAGGGCCTACTATTTTGAACAGTCCAAAAGCCCCGTCGCTTCGCTGGGCAGTTTTTGGAACACATTGAGTAACCTGACCGTTCTGCGTACGCGGTTGCGGCACCATATTCCTGAAACGGCTGACACGTTGCATCTATCTGATTTTATTGCTTTTGTAGAAGCGCACCGTGCCGCGAATATTAAAATCCAAAATACCAGCCCGTACCAAAATGGCGATGATGCCGTGCAACTTATGACTGCTTACAAAGCAAAAGGCATGGAGTTTGATGCCGTGTTTGTGCTGGCTACTACTGACGAAGCCTGGGGCGGGCGCACCGCCAGTCAGAGTAGCCGCTTGCCACTACCGCCAAACCTTGCACACATCCGTTACGCTGGCGCCACCAATGATGAACGCCTCCGTTTGTTTTATGTGGCGCTCACGCGAGCCAAAACCAAATTGTACCTGGTAAGCTACCAATCCACCTATGCCGGCAAGCATACCACGCGTCTGCAGTATCTTAACGAAGTCGATCAAGACGGACAGGTCCTGAGTCCGCTCTTGCCACCAGCCACCCAAGTGGTCTTGCCAGCCGAAGAGGGGCCAATAGCCGCCGCCGAAGAAACCAGTTTAGAGGCTTTTTGGCAACAGCGCCACATTGCCTCATCACAACTCCCGCAAGCCAAAGATCTTTTGCACAATCGGCTCAGCACCTATCAGCTCAGCCCGACACATCTCAATGCTTTTATAGACATTGAGCACGGCGGGCCGCAGCAATTCTTTTTACAGACGATTCTGCGATTCCCGCAAAGTCCCACCAAAGAAGGGCAGTTCGGAAATGCCATGCACGAAACTATGGAATGGATACATGTTCAGAACAAAAAAGAGGGAAGCATCCCCTCCGAAGAAGCAGTCCTGGCATTTTTTGAGCGGCAAATGCTCTTAAAGCGTCTCAGTCGTCGCGATACTATGCAGCTCATCGACAAAGGCAAACACAGCTTGCGAGCGTATTTGCAGCAAAGAGCGCACACTATTCACGCCGACGACCTCTGTGAGTCCGACTTTAGAAATGACGGCATATTTATTGGTGAGGCCCATCTTACGGGTAAAATCGACAAGCTTATCATCAACAAACAAGAACGAACTATCACGATTGTAGATTATAAGACCGGCCACAGTCACCAACGTTGGGCGGCCACCAGCCAACTGCACAAATACCGCCAGCAACTATATCTGTATAAAACGCTTGTTGAGCGCTCAAGCCGCTTTAAAGATTACCGGGTAACCGACGCCTATCTGGAGTTTATTGTGCCTGACGACGAAGGCGCCATTCATGAACTGCATCTTACATTTGACGCCGATACCGAGCGTACGATTCACCAGCTCGTACAATGTATGTGGCGACGCATACAGGCCCTCGATCTGCCTGATATCAGCGCGTTTGCACCCAGTCTGGCAGGAATGACGGCGTTTGAAGCGTTCCTGCTACAAGAATCTGCTCCCGATCAGCTGAGCTTGTAGCCGTCTCAAGAGCCGCCTTGCGCCACTGCTGGCGAGCTTGAGCCGCTTTTAGAGCTACATTAGGATCGTAGTCCTCGGTAAGCATCATCAAGGTTTGGCGATACATATCCCATGTCTCCATAGTAGGCGCCTGCAATAGCCGATACTTAATAACTACCGCTGCAACAATGCGCGCCTTATTAATAGTGCTCTCGCTAAAAAGCTCTACCGCTTGATAGGCAACCTCATTATCCCCCATAGTGGCGTCAATTATCTCGTTGTACACATCGCGCTGCTGCTCAAGGTCGTCTTTGATACACGCTAGGATAAAGTTCGAAAGATAACCTGTGGCACGCGCGTGCGGGTCGTCGGTCGGTCCTGATTCCATAAAGCCCGCCCCCTCCATTACGTTCCTAAATTCTGCATCGTCCATTCTATTCACCTTTGGGGTAACAAAAAGACCCCGCTGCAGGAATGCTGATCGGGGTCCTTCGTTTTTTCTACATTGTTGACTATTTCTTCTTTTTACTGCCTTCGAGTAGCCCGGATGCCGGTGCAAAAAGCAGGGCATAGAGGTTAAAGCCAATAACCGCACCAAGAACTGGGCCAAGCACGTATGTGCTCCAAACCCACATGCGGGTACCGAGCGCTAGTGCTGGGTTCAATAGACCGCCAGAAGCAGCAGCTACAGCGATAATACCCAATGTTAGCCCCATACCGATAACAGCAGCAGCCTGGCCGATAGAAAGCTTTTGGTAAGCTGCGGCAGCCCACGCCATACTAAAGATAAAGGTACCGGCAACTTCACCGGCCAATACACGGCCCTGGAAGGCACCCGAGGTGTTTGCCCAGGTTTGGCCGATAAAGTACGTGTACAACCAGTAGGCAGCAAAAGCGCCCAGAAGCTGTGCGGCAATGTACACAATAGTAGGTAGCGTTTTTACCTTACGAGTAGTCCAAAGACCAAGTGTGATAGCTGGGTTAAGGTGTGCACCTGACACACTTCCTAAAGCGAGCGTCATAGCAGCTACAGCCAAACCAGCTGCGATAGCGATAAAGTATGGAATACCAATTGTTGACTTACTTACGCCCAAAACGACAAGTGTAAGAACGCCGGTCCCCAAAAACTCCGCCACAACCATGGCGATTTTTTTTCTTCCGAACATATACCCTCCGTATATTTACTTATTACCTTTAATGTACTGTATGTTGCAACTGTTGTAAAGTCTCACATTGTGCTGCGGTTACGCTGCAGACACTACATATACAGGAAGGTCGCCCTTGGTAAGAACAGCTGCCGTGCCTAGAGTGTAAATAAGTTCGCCAAGCAATGCCTTGTGCGTATCAGCAAAGGCTGATGCCAACACGTCGAGCCGCCAAACATCCACCGTAAATGCCTGCACGCCCTGTTCGTCCATAGTGCGAACAGCCGACTGGTTAACGGCCATATCAGCGACAGTGTTAAGGATAATACAGCCCTCTGCGTGCCTGCCGGTAAGTTGACGAACTTCAGCCCCTCGTTGGCGGAGCATGTCAATTATCTGGCGACCACTGTAAGCCTCTTCTGTTTGCGTTAGGGCCTTAAGATACTTCTCAAAGGCAGTAAATACATCGTCGATGTCAGTAAGGTCCACCCCTAAGGCCTCGAGCGAGTGGGTGATCTGCTGGCGGTAGGCAACGCAGGCTGCAATTATATGTGGGGCTTGGTCAATAGCGCCGCAACCGCTCATGGGAGCTTCAGCAGCGTCATCGGTATGACCGCCAAAGAACAAGCCAGCTTCTTGTAACGTTTGGATGGCTCTATCAAAAAGAGTGGGGAGTGCTTGGCTTGCAGCCTGCCCGGTGGCAATCATGGCCGCTACAGCCATACATGCACCGCCGCCAAATACCTTTGGCCGCTGGCGTAGTCCAGTGGCGGGCACCACCGTCACCGGGCGGCCGTCGCCACAGCCATCATCCATTGGCTTACCGGCGGGCGCCACAACCGGCACCAGCAGATCATCACTATTCAAGAGCGCTTCGAGTTGCTGAACGCTGCCATCCGCCAGATATGCACCTGATATCGCGCCATCGCCAAAACCTAACCCATCAGCGATTTTTGTATACTGCAAAGTCATCTTCTCTCCTTATCCCAAACATGTCTAGAGCGTTATCATACCGCATTCTGCGATGTTGCGAAAGATACCTACACTATTTTTGCATAAAAGTGCTATACTGCAAATTTGATGATATAAATGGCCTCTGCATATGACACACGCACCATATTCACAATCTGAACTCTACGCCCCCATACCTTCACGGAACCTTGTCGTTGGATGTATGGACGACCGGCCGTGGGAGCGGCCCTGGCTCCAAATTGCCGGCGGTGCACATGGAGCAACTATTGACCGTACGGCCGCCATGGAACTACAAAAGCCTGGCAGTTTTACCAGGCTCGGTATCGAAACCCACGTCTTGGCTGGCATGGCCATCGGTGCCTGCCGCCAACAAGGGCTAGAAATGGTGTTTCACGAACAATGCGCTTCGTTTGAATTAGCCGAACCGATTAGCGACATATTGCATAATACGGCTAACGAGGAAGTGATTTTTGCTGATACAAAACAGATCGACCCTGGCTACGCCGGCATGTCTGACGACAAGGGGTATTACACCCGTTTTATGCCTGCCTTGCGTGCTCAACGGCGAGCAACTGAGGGTATTGTTAGTCATAGCATAGCAGAAGCCGACCTTTTTGAAGATGACGCCAAAGGCGGCATGACCAAAGCCTCACACTATTTATTTGTTCCGCCCAAACGTGTAGCGCTTACCGAGGCAGACCACGAAGCGCCCGACGTAGTCGTTAATCAAACGCCGCATCATTTGCTGGATAGCCGGCGTTCGTGGAACGACGGACAGCCAGCCTATGGCATTGGCATTGGTCAATTTGAATTAATCAATCAAAGAATGAACACTTACCTGGGTAAAATAGGCACCGAAAGTTTTGTGCAAGTATCGGCCGTACGCCATGGCGCATTAACAGCGCTCGCGTTGCCCAAACCAGCTGGGACTCCAAAGCTCCAGCTGCATGTAGTCAAAGATATCGCTTAAGAACGGTGGTCGCGGTGTTTGCGGCGCAAGCCAGCCACCTGCAGGCGAACGCGCTGGCGGTCAACCAATGACTGGGCTTTTTCGAGCTCAACCTGGTTCTTGGCGGCCTTACGCATTTCAACCGCTTTGTCGTGGGCTTTTTGTGCTTCGGACTCGTTTACTTCGTCGCCATGCGTGGCTTCGTCAACCAATACGCGCGTTACATCAGGGCGAATCTCCAGTACACCGCCAAAGGTTGCGTAGTGCTCTAAATGGTAGTCTGGGTCATCCTTTTTTTTGCGGATCGTAATAACACCAGGTACCAGCAAACTCAAAAGCGGCTCATGGCCAGGCAAAATAGTAATTTCGCCGCTGGCTGTTGGCAACACAATAGAGTAGGCTTGCGCCTTAAACTTAACGCCGTCAAGTGATACTAATTCTAATTCCATCATATCTTTACTCACAATCTGGACCTACTTCGGGCCGTGAATCTAAACTTGCCAGGCGAAAATTACTCTGGCCGCCCTGGATATCGTGGATCCCTTGGTAGCGGGGGCTTTCCCCGGGGCGGTGTGCCTCGTCAACGAGAATCAAACGAAAGGCGCCCGACGGCAACGTTGGCGCAAGTGAGCTATCGGATAACTCGCCCTCGGTCACAACACCAAGAAAGGGACGCAAGCCATCAGCTACTGCCCGTACCTGCCGTGTGCCACGACTAATGTTCACGACACGGCCATCATCGTCATACCCCGCAGTGGACTCAGCAAGATTTGCAAGGCTCGTAAAAGAACCGGGATTCACCATATCAGGACGGGTGCCTAGCACCGACTTACCCAACGATTCTTCCGGCAAAAGTGCCTTATACACACCCCACAACTCAGACAGCATTGAACCTCCCTGCAACGCAGGGCCGGGCACGACCTCTTCGGAGGCTACAAATCGGCGGCCTGTAGGCTCAAAGGGGTGGGCCATTATTTAACCTCGCTAATCGCACCCTTCATGTAGAAGGCTGACTCTGGCTTATCGTCGTGCTTGCCATCAAGAATTTCTTTGAAGCTCTTTACCGTGTCCTTAAGCGAAACGTACTTACCTTCGTTGCCGGTAAACTTCTCGGCAACATAAAAAGGCTGGCTCAAGAAACGTTGGATGCGGCGGGCGCGGGCAACCGTCTTTTTATCTTCCTCCGAAAGCTCTTCCATACCAAGAATGGCAATAATATCCTGGAGGTCTTTGTAACGCTGCAGGATACGCTGTACTTCGCGGGCTACTGCGTAGTGCTCATCGCCAACAATTTCGGGGTCAAGCACAGTTGAGCTTGAGTCAAGCGGGTCAACAGCAGGATAAATACCAATGTCGGTTAGCGCACGGTTCAATACAATGGTCGAGTCAAGGTGAGCAAAAGTGGTTGCCGGAGCCGGGTCGGTAAGGTCGTCGGCAGGCACGTAAACGGCCTGTACGGAAGTAATGGACCCGTTCTTGGTAGAAGTGATGCGTTCCTGCAGGGAACCCATTTCTTGCTGCAAGTTAGGCTGATAACCCACTGCCGAAGGCAGTCGGCCAAGCAGGGCAGACACCTCGGAACCAGCCTGGGTAAAGCGAAAGATGTTGTCTACAAACAGCAGCACGTCTTTGCCCTTATCGCGGAACTCTTCGGCCATAGCAAGGCCCGAAAGGCCCACGCGTAAACGAGCTCCTGGTGGTTCGTTCATCTGGCCGAACACCAAAGAGGTCTTGTCGAGCACGCCAGCTTCTTTCATTTCTTCGTAAAGGTCGTTGCCTTCGCGGGTGCGCTCACCAACACCGGCAAATACCGAGTTACCACCATGAAACTTAGCGATGTTGTTAATAAATTCCTGAATCAGAACGGTTTTACCTACACCGGCACCACCGAACAGACCAACTTTACCACCCTTAAGAACAGGACAGATAAGGTCGATAACCTTAATGCCTGTCTCAAGAATCTCAAGCGAGCCTGCTTGGTCTTCGAGCTTTGGCGGCTCGCGGTGAATTGGCGCACGCTCATCAAATATATTGTCGCCACCGTCAATTGGCTCACCAGCTACGTTAAACATGCGGCCAGAAGTTTTGTCGCCAACCGGCACAGTAATAGGTGCGCCAGTGTTAATCACGGCATCGCCGCGCTTCAAACCATCGGTAGAAGCCAGAGCAATCGTACGCACCGTGCCTTCGTTAAGGTGCTGTGCAACCTCAAGCAGCACTTTCTTGCCATCGTGCGTAATCTCAAGAGCGTTGTTAATTGGTGGCAGCTGACCGTGCTTAAATTCAACGTCAACCACCACACCAACTACCTGGACAATCTGTCCGGCAGTGGTTTGGTTTTTTTCCTTTGTTGCTGTTGCCATTATTGTTGCTCTCCATTCTCATTAGGCAAAACTATTTCTACTGCATTTGCAAGTGGTGTGCCCGCTACCACAACTCGACGGCTATCAGGAAATACCTGATGAAAGTCACGAGGTGGCATCTCATACAACGGTTGGCCGGGTGGGGTCTCAAAATATGATGCAGGCTCAACCCGTGAGTCGGGACCATTCATTGCGGTGTGCTGGTCGTATTCTGTAATGTGTCGTATTGCCATTATTTCATTGCCTCCACGCCACCACTAATCTCGGCTAGTTCTTGGGTAATAGCCGCTTGGCGGGCGTTGTTAAATGCCAGGGTTAAATCATCAATAAGGTCAGATGCATTATCGGTGGCGTTTTTCATAGCCAGCATGCGCATTGAATGCTCCGAAGCCTTGGCATCGAGCATTGCCTGATACACCTGTGCCTCAACCAAACGCTCTGTAGCCACGCGTGCCAGCATGTCTGCCGATGGCTCCACGCTCTGCGAAACATAGCCTTCTTCTGACACTTCCTGCGCACCGGCAGGCAATAATCGTTGCATGGTTACTTGCTGGGTCACCGTTGACACAAAGTGCGTGTAAATAAGGTCTACCGCGTCAACTTTGTGATCGAGGAACATGTTAACCAGCGAATACAGGATAGGCCGGATGGCGTCAGCATCGGGTTTGTCGGCTAGTTCGCTGTACATACCTTCGACCGTCACACCACTGACACGGCCAGCTACCTGTGCAGCTTTGCGGCCGATAGTCACCACCAACGTGTTTACGTTTTTGTCACGGTCGGCCTTAATTTCGTCGAGCATTTGACGAATAACATTGGCGTCGTATGCACCAGCCAGACCAAGATCGCTCGAGATAACAATGAGCAGGCGGTTCTTAATTGGACGCTGCGAAAAAAGCGTGTGTGCTTCGCCAGTGTTTACCACATGGCGCAAGCTAGCCAGCACTTCGCGGGCGAGTTCAGCGTACGCTGTCGGACCAGCCGCAGCATCCTGAGCCCGGCGCAACTTGCTGGCAGCCACCAGTTGCATGGCGCGCGTAATCTGCTTGGTGTTCTTTACCGAGCCGATCCGCTGTTTAATTTGCTGCCTGGATGCCATAGAGGTTACGCCTTTTTAGCTTTAGCCGATGCGCTGTACGATTTTGCAATCTTTTCAGCTACAGCCAAAACATCTTTTTTGATATCGTCGCTTGGCTTGTCACCTTTATCGAGCGTTTTCATCACACTCTTATGGTCGTTCTGCAAGGCACTAAGCAAATCTGCCTGTGCGTCTTTAATCTTTTCGGTAGGAACCGCGTCAAATGCGCCCTGTGTGGCAGCCAAAAGGCTAGCAGTTTGCTCGGCCACAGATAGCGGATGGTACTGTTTTTGCTTTAAAAGCTCAGTTAAACGTTGACCGCGGTCAATGCGATGCTTGGTTTCGGCATCCAGGTCGGTCGAGAACTGGGCAAATGAAGCCAACTCACGGAACTGTGCCAAGTCAAGACGAAGCGAGCCAGCCACCGATTTAACAGCTTTGGTTTGGGCCGAACCACCCACGCGGGACACCGACAGACCAACCGAAATAGCCGGACGGATACCCTGGTAGAACAGGTTGGTTTCGAGGAAGATCTGGCCGTCGGTAATAGAGATAACGTTCGTAGGAATGTACGCAGAAATGTCGCCAGCCTGTGTTTCGATAATTGGCAGGGCAGTGAGCGAACCAGCGCCTAAATCATCGTTAAGCTTAGCAGCTCGTTCCAGCAAGCGAGAGTGCAAATAGAACACGTCACCAGGGTAGGCTTCGCGTCCTGGTGGACGGCGAAGGAGCAAGGACATTTGGCGGTAAGCAACGGCGTGCTTAGAAAGATCATCGTAGATAATCAGCGCATGCTGAGAGTTGTCGCGGAAGTATTCACCCATAGCGCAACCAGCATATGGTGCGAGGTAGAGCAGAGGAGCTGGGTCGGCAGGACTGGTAGCCACCACAATGGTCTGATCCATAACGCCTTCGCGCTTGAGGCGCTCTACGAGTGCAGCCACTTTAGAGGCCTTTTGTCCAACAGCAACATACACGTTCACCACACCAGTAGCCTGCTTGGCTTGGTTAATCATGGTGTCAATGGCAATAGCTGTTTTACCTGTTTGACGGTCGCCGATGATAAGTTCACGTTGGCCACGGCCGATTGGCACCATAGCGTCAATGGCCATAATACCGGTCATCATTGGCTCGTGCACTGATTTACGGGCCATAACACCAGGAGCCGGACGTTCAATTAAGCCGCGTTGCTTGGCCTTAATAGCACCCTTGCCGTCAAGCGGACGACCCAGGGGGTCAACCACACGGCCAACCAATTCAGGACCAACAGGCACCTGTAGGAGTTCGCCGGTAAGGGTTACCTTTGCGCCCGCAACCACCTTGCTGTCATCGCCAAGCAACACAGCACCAATTTCATCTTCAAGCAGGTTCAGCACAAAAGCCTGTACGCTACCGCCACCAATAGTTTCGATTTCGACTACCTCGTTGGAACCGGCACTCCGCAGGCCATAAATCCAGGCCACGCCGTCACCCACACGGGTAACAATGCCTGCTTCTTCCAGACCTTTGGTGGTGTGCAAGCCTTGGATAGCATCACGCAGTTCCTGTGATAGTTCTTGAATGTTTAGGTCGCTCATCTTGTATTCTCTCTTCTCCTCGTTTATCGCTCGCTGTTATTTGATTGCTGCCAAATGTTTTAGAGTGGTCCGAACGCTCGTGTCTAGTTCTGCGTCGGGCGTGCGGGCTATAAATCCACCAAGTAGGGTAGGATCTACATCCTCTTGTAGCACCACTGTTTTAGCGCCGGTGTGTGCTCGTAAAGTACTCACCAATTCGTGGCGCAGGGCATCGGTAAGCGGGCGGGCGGTGGTAGCTTCAACCAACAGCTCGCCGCTCTGCACAAATACTTCCCGTACGATATCTCGCACAATCAGGGTTACGTAATGGTCGCTGGTCAGACGTTGGTCAACCAAGTAGGCAGCCAGCATAGAAATCCACTTTTTGCGCTCTTGCGGCTCGTGCACAAGCTTAGCGGCAATTGCGGTTGCGATACTCCTTCGGGATAGTTTTGTACTCATACTATTACCTTACGCGCCTTGGGCTTTGTTATCGAGCGCCTTGCTAATAAGCGCGGCGTCTTTCTTTTGGTCGAGCTTTTCGCCCACAATGTGCTCAGTTGCAGCTGCAACCAGTTGCACGGTTTCGGCCTTGAGTGTTTCGCGGGCCTTAGTGATGTCACGCTCCAGTTGTGAGCGGGCATCGGTTACAATCTGCTCGGCGCGCTGGGCGGCTTTAGTTTCGGCGTCAGCAACCATCGCACCGGCTTCTTGGTGAGAGCGGGCAACAATTTCGTCGGCATCCTTGCGGGCCTGAGCCAGCAGGGCCTCAACTTTTGCTTCGGCCTTTTCGAGTGCCTCGCGTGAAGCTTTAGCCTCTTCAAGCCCAGCCTCAATCTGTTGGCGGCGGCTATCAATAGCCTTAATAAGCACTGGGTAAACAAACTTGCTCAAAATGAACAGCAAAATCAAAAACGCGATAGTCTGTTCAATAAGAAGCTTCCAGTCAATACCCAAGGCCTGCAACAAGCCAAGCGATTGCTCGTTGTTCGTGTTAGCAACAATCAAATTCTGCATGCGGGATTACCTTCCTCTGCGCAGGATTACTTCAAGAACTTAATGATAAGGGCTACAACCAAACCGATGATAGCCAGGGCGTCGATGAATGACATACCCAAGATCATGAGGGTACGAATTTTACCAGCTGCTTCTGGGTTGCGGCCAACAGCCTGCATAGCACCCATACCAACAAGACCCAAACCAACGCCACAAAGGCCAGCGCCAATTGCGTAGGTGAGACCAAATGCCAAGTTATCCATTATGTTATCACTCCTTTTATAATTACTTCGTTACCTATAGCATACCACTAGAGCGGTCGCTATCCCTTTATGCCACATACTGTTGCCGTCGGCTAAATCTGACACAAAGGGACGGCGGCCAATTAAGCCGTCTCCTTTGCCGTATCCGACTCGGCGTGACCATGCGCATCCTCGGCACTGGGCAAACCAAGCGAAATAAATACCACGGTAAGCATAAAGAATACGTAGGCCTGCACTGCGCCAACAAACAGCTCCAATACATAAAAGAGCGGAAGCGCAAGCGGGGCAGCATAGCCAGTCAGGAAGGCAATAACGCCGAGCAATACCTCACCACCAAAAACGTTACCAAAAATACGAAGCGACAGTGCTGCGGTGCGCGAGAATTCGGCAATAAACTCGAGGATACCTTCAAAGGCGTGCAGAGGATCTTTAAAGGGGTTTTGGAAGTAGCGGCCAAGATTGTTAAAGAATCCGCGGCGGCGCATAGCCCACACCTGAGCAGTACCCATTGACACAATTGCCAAGCCAAGGGTGGTGTTAAGGTCAGCAGCAGCTCCGCGGAGCAGCGGAACGTGATCGTAGGTTACCGAACCAACAATCGGCAATAACCCGAGCCAGTTGTTTATAAGGAAGAAAAATACAATCGTAATTGCCAGTGGTGCAATTTTGCGGGCTACTTTTTTGTCGCCGATTACTTCTTCGACTGTATCGTTAAGTCCCTCGAACGCCCACAAAACCATGTGCGCAAAACGATTGCGGCTTTGCTTTTTAACTTTAGCTGCGGTAAAGAACAGCACGGCGAGCACCAACAATGATCCCACTAAGCCGAGAATTTGTGCGTTGGTCACCGCAAAAGGACCGATATGAAAAAGGGTATCAGGTGCTACGTTAATGTGTGGGCCAGCAGCAAAAAGCGTGGTCATACAGTGTCCTCCGGCTTGGTAATCTTTTTAATTTGCTCTTTAACGAGCAGTGCAGCTACCCCAAAACCAGACACCATACCGAGCAAAGTGAGCCAAGGGCCAGTATCCCACGCACGGTCAGCAAAAAGACCCATTGCCACAAAGATCAAAACAGGCGTTGCGATGCGCCAAGCAGTTCCGAGCAGGTCAAGGGCGATTGTTGATAATGAGACCGTTGCAGGCTCACTAGGGGATTTAGTCGTCGAATCGGCGGCTTTACTCATTTCTCGTTCACTATAACAGACATTTGCCACCTCTGCAAGGGCAGCCTAACCAGATCGCCTGTCGAGCAAACTAGCTAGCGCATTGCCAGCGCAGTTATCCATTGCTGTGCTGTTAGAGCATACATTGGGATGTCCTCAGGGCCGAGAAAGCCGCTAAGAACTGCGGCAGTTTCTTCAGCAGTCCTGGGATCGTCAAACAGGCACATTTGCGACTCACGCGAAGCCGTTACTGTGCTGTTACTTGTAAAGAACTTCGTAGAGAAGCGGTCGCCGCTATCTATGAAGGCCGCATCCAGCTTGACATTTTGTTTAAGCTCGTGTCCCGAAGGGAAGCTGCGCTCAAGCCGCAACTCCACAACCATCGGCATAGGATCTGGATTATTCGCCGACTGCATGAGCAAGTCTCGCGCCCCAATGACTGTAGGTACGCTCGCGCCGTGCAGAGTCCTTGAGGCCCGGCGCTCCGAAAAAATAAATTCAGGCCCCGTTGGAGTATGTCTGGCATTCTCCATATAGACACGCCGAGCCTCATCAAGTTCAACTTCTGTCGTGTGCTGTTCGCGATGCGGGTTGTATTCGGTAATAGAAACCGTGTGCTTGTCAAAGATCATGTCAATATTTGCCGTTCGCTGTGGGTTGCCGTGCTCGGATTGCAGCTGATTGCTATATGCCGTAAGCGTAAGTCCACCAAGCTCAGCCGCTCCTCCAGATGTAGCATCAGTAATAGCACCGATAATGTGCTCGCTTAAAGCAAGGGTCTCGGCATCAAAACGTCTGGAAATATGGTACTGGTTCATTCGATATATTATAAAATAGATTCATCAATTCTGCAACATACTGGTATTGGTACAGGCTCCGGGTAGTGCTACACTATATATATGGATACAAACATTATTATTTATAGCGCCGACTGGTGTGCCTTTTGTCACGAGGCAAAACGATATCTTAACAACCTCGGCATCAAATTTACCGAGAAAAACGTAGAAAGTGACCCGGCATTCGCCCAAGAAGCTGTTGAAAAGTCCAAACAGATGGGTATTCCGGTATTGGATATAAACGGTACTATTATTGTCGGTTTTGACAAACCCAAAATTGATGAAGCGCTTAAAGCGCAGGGTCTTACCAAAGAATAAGCTTGCTTTTTTGACCGAACTCCGTCTATATTGGGGCGCATAAAGGGGGAATAGCCTAATGACCACTATAGAGGAACCATTTTTCACACTCTCGCCGCATGGCGAGCAGAGTCAGGAGGATGCTCTAAAAACCCAGGAGACGCTTTTAGGCCACCTAAAAGCCGACGCGGCTGTCGTAGGCCGTGTAGCCTTGTCATTGGCATATGAGCTAGAAGATGCCAGCCACAGGCCTGCCGATACCTCCGGCACTGCCGATATTCGTCAAACACTTACAGAGGCGATGATCGTGTCTGGTAATGGCCAGGGCATTGACTACAATGACAGCATATGGGATGCCATTATGGGTGACCAGAGCTGGCGAGATGCCCGGCGGCGGCTAGACCACAATTACGAAAGCTCAGAAACTATCGAAAAGAACCGCAAGATTGTTGCCTTGCACGGGTTTGCAGTTTTTGCCAATGAGTATGCCAGACGGCAAGGGTAGGACGCTTTATGGGCTTTGAGCACTACAAGCAAAAAGAATCCGTCGTGGTTGTGTACACCGGCGACAACAAAGGCAAGACAAGCGCTGGCCTCGGTTTGATGGTACGTGCCTTAGGCAACCGCCAAAAAGTGGCTTTTATTCAATTTATTAAGCACTGGGGCGTAAGTGAGCATGTGTTTATTCGCGACATTATGCCACTTTTTAAAGATGATCTTTACTTTTACAAAGGTGGTAAGGGTTTTTACCAAGCAGGCGATTTAAGTGCCGAGCATGTCAGCCCGGAGCAACACCAACAAGCAGCGCTCGAAACATATGAGCAGGCACTGCAAGCGGCCACCAGTGGCACCTATAGTCTGGTCATTTGCGATGAAATAAACAACGCCGTTGCCGATGGACTTTTAACAAAGGATCAGCTTCGCACCCTTATCACCACCCGCGCCAAACACACCAGCCTTTGCCTTACTGGCCGCAACTTCCCGGAGGAATTTCTGGAGTTAGCCGACATTGCCACCAATATGACCAAGCTCAAGCATCATTTTGATGAGCAGTACATTGCCAATAAAGGAATAGATTACTAGGAAGCTCCATGCCAGTGCAACAAACAGTTACTATCCCAACCTACTGCATTATCTGGCGCAATCCGGGCAGCACCAATGACGCTAAAGTACAGACTTTTATAGAGGCGCTGGAGCGCGCCAAACTTACTAATGTGTACTGTATTACCGTAGACACGAGCAAACTTGCTGCCAGCAAGCAACGCCTAATTCGTCTTCTGAATAAGCACGCCAACGACTGCTGGTTGCTTGTCTCGGGTGGCGACGGTACCGTTGGGTCAGTTATTAATATTCTTAAAAAGAGTAGTCTGACAAAGACACCGCCCATTCTGCCGCTTCCAGCTGGCAATAGCAATGACATTGCCACTATGCTCCATGGCAAACGCATGCTAACCGTAAAGCGGCTGGCAAATGCCCGTAAGCAACCCGTGCATATCATGGAATGTAATCTTCAGGCGCCAGGGCACAAAGCTCACGTCCAATATGCTGCTGCGTATATCAGTTTTGGCATCACGGCTCAAACCGCTAAAAGCATTAATCTGCCAGCGCACCGCAACAGTCAAACCGATCAGCAGGGCGAAGCAAGCCGTCGCATTAAAGAAGTGCGACGCTTTTCAAATGTTCTCAGCCAGGCCAAGCCTTTTCATATTACCGAAGACAATCAGGAACGGATTCTGTACGAGCGAATCTTAGTAAACGGTCGGCGTATGGCCAAATACTTTCGATTGCCAGCCGAGCTAAGCGAAGCTGCTTTTCGCGATATTGCCATCAGCGACTACAGCCCCTTGAGCAATCTCAAACATCTCAGCATGCTGGCGACAAAACAACTGCACGGCATTGTGCGCCAACGCGGCGAAACAGTGCAGTTTACGTGCAACGAGCCTATCATGAGTCAGTTCGACGGCGAAACACTCGCCATTCAAAAGGAAACCACGCTCACCATTCGTGTTGACGAGTCTCCGCTTACCTTCATCAGCCTTGTAACGCATAGTCGATCATAAAATGCATCATTTATTACGTAAAAAGAGACTAACGCCAGCTACGCTCATTATTGCCCTCTTAATAGCCGCCTGGTATGCCTACAGTCCGGGCTTGAGCCAGACAGCACTAAACCAAGCCAGCAAGACGCAGCCAGGCCTATACAGTATTGATCATTTTGTAGATGGCGACACGCTAGCCGTATCCATGAACGGCACTGTCGAGAAAGTACGTATGATTGGCGTTGATACGCCCGAAACGCATAAGCCCAACAGCCCGGTGCAGTGCTATGGCCCGGCAGCGGCCGCTTACACTAAGCAAACTCTTGACGGCAAACAGATACGCTTGGAAGCTGACCCCGAAAATACCAACCGCGATCGCTACGGACGATTATTACGATACGTGTATTTGCCAGATGGCAGCCTTTTGCAATATAAACTCCTCCAAGAAGGCTACGCTTTTGCCTACGTGCAGTTTCCGTTTAGCAAAAAGGCTGATTTCGTAGCCGCTCAGCAGCAGGCCCAAGACCAAAAGAAGGGCCTCTGGGCAAACTGCCAGCCATTCCAAGAGGCTAACGGTCGTTGGCAAACGAACGATGCTGGCGCTTCATAGCATCAAGCACCACAAGCACATACGTCGCCGCATACAGCACCACACCGCCAAAGAACCAGCATAGCGGCCAGGTCTTATATCCATGCACCCGTAATGTTCGCGGCCACCACTGCAAGTAGTCCCACAAACCATCTCGGTCGGCTAAGTTCCGCATATGGGTACCAACAGATGCACGCCTGTCGTAGTGAACCATATAGCCGGCGCGGTGCAAGTGAATAGTTACGTCTAAATCTTCGTGCATGCCATTTTGGCGATGCACCTTTTTACTGATAGCGCGCCACTGGCTAGCAGTCATAGCCATATTAGAACCCCATAAAGTTGGGATGCCCGTAAGTAGCCGATTAAAATGAAAAGCCATGAGCCGATACCAGGCATTTACCAGCCACCGCAGGGGAACATTACTAAAATCGCCCGGGCCGGTCCAGGCCGCTCGACTATGCGAAGGGTCCTCGTAAAAACGAACAATGTGCGCAATCCACGTCGGTGGCACAACCGAGTCAACGTCTATACGGGCAATAATGTCACCTTTAGCGGCATCGTATCCTGTTGTTGTGGCAAAAACAATTCCTTGCTCGTGCGCCTTGAGCACGCGCACAAAAGGGTAGGCGGCCGCAACAGCGGCAGTGGCATCGGTGGAGTTATTGTCAACTACCAGCACCTCACATGGCTGCACAGTCTGCAGTGCAAGAGCATCTAAGCATTCACGTATAGCGGCTTCTTCGTTAAACGCGGGAATAACGACACTTACAGAGGCAGACTGTTTTTTATTCATCCAAAATATTGTACCGTATAACTAATGGCAACAATATACCTATCCAAGCTGCAAAGTGCCTGCAGGCGCGCGGTACAGGCTATGCAAAAGTATTGGCAGAGCAGTCGCTGGCACAAAGTGATCGTCGTTGCTGCATGCCTAGGAGTTATCACCTTTGGGGCAATGTATGGCATCGCCCGCTGGTACATTGCCAGTCAAAACGGCAAGCCATTTACGGTGGGGGTGAGCTTTATTCCGGCATATGCCGAGAGCCTCGGGCTGGACCCCAAACAAACTATGGATGCGTTGCTTACTGAGGCACACGTCAAACATGTGCGGCTGGTAAGCTACTGGGATCAGCTCGAGCCGCAGCAAGGCCACTACGACTTTCGGCTGCTCGATTGGCAATTTCAAAAAGCCGAGGCCGCCCACGCTAAGATTACGCTTTCGATAGGGCTGCGACAGCCGCGCTGGCCGGAATGTCACATGCCTGCCTGGGCCAGCACCATGCCCGCCAGTCAATGGCAGCCCAAGCTGGAAGCATACACACAGGCAGTTGTAGAACGCTACAAAGACTCGCCAAGTCTCCAGAGTTATCAGCTCGAAAACGAGTACTTTTTAAAAGACTTCGGGCAGTGTACCGACTTTAGCCGTGATCGGCTAATCCATGAGTACAATCTTGTCAAAGCAGCCGACCCAAACCGACCGATTATCTTGTCTCGCAGCAACAACGTGTTTGGATTCCCCTTGGGCAAACCAACCCCCGATGAGTTTGGCATTTCGGTATACAAAAGAGTATGGAGCACGCCGATAGGCCGTTACCTTGAGTATCCATTTCCGGCCTGGTATTACGGCTTTTTAGCCGGTGTGCAAAAAATAACCACCGGCAAAGACTCGATGATCCACGAGTTACAAGCCGAGCCGTGGCCGCCACAGGGCAAAAGCGTCACCGAGATTTCTTTACAAGAGCAGAACAAATCGTTTGATGCCCAGCGTTTTAAAGATCGTATCCAGCTGGGAAAATCCACGGGTATGCACGAGATGTATTTGTGGGGCGGAGAATATTGGTACTATCGCAAAACTGTCTTGCATGACGACAGCGTCTGGAATGTTGCCAAGCAAATCTTTGAACAGAACCGGGCAAACGCACAGAATTAACAGATCGTGATACACTTATGGCTATGCTTACACCCGAACAAGAATTACCCGTATATGCGGTCATTTCAAATCAGAACACCGGTAACACACTTCTACCATTACTAAGCAGCATATACCAGACAGAAGAACGGCAACAACCATACGATGGCATTGTCGTTGTCGATGGAGGATCCAACGATAATAGTCAGCAAATCGTTGAATCTTACCAAGAATACGATGCCAACCTTGACTGGCTTGGAGCAAGCAAGTCCGCAGGCTCAAGCAGCCTCAAGAACAGAGGAGCCTTGCATGTTCACGAAAAGGCCGGCCAGGCTATTCTGCATTTTATTGAAGCAGATATGGAACTCGTGAATGGCGTAACAGCACCGAGCGTCGCCAACAATCTCCTTGCGCAGCCCAATGTGGCTTTTGTGGGCGGCCTCATTCAAGACCCAAATGGGCGGCAGCACACCTTAAACTACGGCCCGCGGTACTGCCTAGCAACCTACGCCGGCGCTGCTTTTTTGCAACTCGCCGGTAACTCTGCCGAAGAAGACAAGCGTGGCTTGCCGGGATTCCCCAATCCGCACGAAGCACCAACAGCCCGCAAGGTCGGCTGGGTCATGGAACGCAACATGCTTATAACCACCACAATGCTCGAAGCACTCGGTGGCTTTGACAACGCCTTTAAGCACCGGCATCACGATGCACAACCGCTTGCTTTAGCTGCAATGCGCCAGCACCTCGACGTACAGTTTGACCCTTCGTTCCCGCTCACCCAGCTACCAACCACCAGCGACAGGCTGCGCCCGCCGCGCATACACCAGATGCTGCGCGCCGACGCTCGTCTCATTCGCCGCTATGTAGGTTTTCGTAACTTCATAAAGCCAAAGCGTTAAAAGGTAGCCAAACAGGGGCCAGCTGGGGTACAATACTCCAAAGATGAAGAAGAAATCGCCGCAGACCAAGCAAATCACCAACCGCCGCGCTCACCACGACTATGAGCTTGGTGATAGTTTGCTAGTGGGTATTGAGCTGCTCGGTGGCGAGGTAAAAGCTTTGCGCACGGGGCACGGCCAGCTGCGGGGTGCATATGTAACGGTTAAAGATGGCCAGTTGTGGCTCTTTAACGCCACCATTAGCGGCACATCAGGTATTCCGCTCGACGAGCAAACACAAACCCGCACCCGGCGCCTTTTGGCCCGAAGAAAGCAAATTGAGGCACTTGTTGAGGCCAAACAGCAAGGCAAAACAATTGTGCCACTCGAAATTCTTACGCAGGGACGATTTATTAAGGTCCGCATCGCTGTAGGGCGGGGTAAGAAAAAGTACGATAAGCGCGAATCACTCAAAAAACGCGATGCCGAACGCACCACTCTTCGTATCACTCGCTAACGGTGGTCAGGACCTATAGTTAGCGCTACACACATTGTCGTCATACGCTAACTATGGTTTAATGGATGTGTTAGCTAAGGTTTTGAATGAAGATAGCCATTATGGTTCGCGGCTACATGCCAGTGCCGCGTCCTAAAGATGTAATCTACGCACCAATAGACCTAGCAATCGCCATGAGCGAAGGACTCGTACGGCGGGGGCATACTGTTGATTTTTATGGCCCTCTGGGCACTAAAGTTCCCGAAGGCGTTACCGCCGTTACCCATAACCTCCGACCACTCGTACACGACAACACCGAGACAACTAAGCTTTTTCATGATCTGGGGCTTTTAACACATTATGTACCATCTTTATGGGACGAATACTTGGCCGTCGAGATGTTTAAGCGCGCCGATCGCGGCGAGTACGATCTACTTTGTTTCGAACACCCCGAAGTGAGCCTATCGCTCTCGCGCCAATATCCGAATGTTCCCGTAGTAAATGTGCTTAATGACCCAATCTTTCCTTGGTACAAAGAAATCTTTGAGCTATACCACTCGCCAAATCAGCATTACGTTACCATATCCGACAATCAGCGCCGCGACGCTCCCGACCTGCCATATGTGCGCACTGTCTATAATGGTGTAGACTTGCAGCACTTTCCATTCTGCGACAATCCCGAGGATTATCTACTCATTGCTGGCCGCATAGTGCCCGAAAAAGGTTTTAAAGAAGCTATCCAAATTGCGCGGCAAACGGGCGACCGCCTGCTCATTATTGGCCCGGTATACCCCGAAAGCCAAGATTACTTTGACCAGTATATTAAGCCGCAGCTGAGTGACCGCATTTTGTATTTAGGGTATGTAGAGTCCGACCAAATGTGGCGCTACTTCCAAAAAGCTAAAGCCTTTTTAACGCCAGTGCAGTGGGAAGAGCCGTTTGGCCTAACCACCATCGAGGCTATGGCTTGCGGAACGCCGACAATTTCGTTACGGCGCGGTGCAGCTCCCGAGATAATTGTAGATGGCAAGACTGGTTTTGTAGTTGATAGCATTGCCGAAATGGCTGCAGCTGTTGGTAAGATTAGTCAGATACGCCGCGTAGATTGTCGCGACCATGTTAAAAAGAGCTTCTCCATTGAAAGAATGGTAGATGGTTATGAACGAGCCTTTGATGCGGTATTGCGGACACACACCCGCACCGTTTCGCAACGTGGGCGGGCCTTGGTAAAGCAGCTCAAACAAAAAGTAACCTCACTCCCGCTTAAACCAGCCACATCGCGTAAGCCCCACTCACATCCGGTAAACCTCAACTTTGAACAGCTTATAAAAGATATCGCCGAAGGTGACATAAACGACGCCAATCCGGCCTAGATGCCTCCACTTTAGCTGGAAGAATCGTGGCTAATATTTGACATAAGCGTTATAATGGACTTCATAGGTTCTCAAAAAGGAAACACTCATGCCAAACAGAAAAACAACAACAAAAAGATCAAAAAGGAGCAAGAAACAATCCTTCTTCGACCGCCTGATGGCCAACAAATATGCCATGCCGGCGGTTTTTATTATTGCCTTTGCCGTTATCGGTGGCGTGGCCACGCTCTTCTTAACGCGGGCAGCCACTACTGGCAGCGCATTTGTCGGTATAGCTGGCAAATGTCTGGATAATGCCAGCAATGTTAAGGCAAACGGTAACAAGATTGAGCTTTGGGAGTGTAACGGTACGCCTGCGCAAAAGTGGACCGTTAATGGCAATGGAAGCATCACTAATGCCAACGGCTATTGTTTGGATGTTAAAGCAGCGGGCACCGTTAAGGGAACCATTGTTCAACTGTACGAGTGTAACGGTACGGTGGCGCAGCGCTGGACCGTAAACGCCAACGGAAGTATTGTAAATCCGCATTCAGGGATGTGTTTAGACGATAAGGGCGCCGGAACAGCTAACGGGAATCAGATTCAAATCTGGACATGTAACGGTACGCCTGCGCAAAAGTGGACTATTCAAACCGCGACGACACCAGCTGCGGCCAACAACAACGGCAACATCGTTGGTTTAGCGGGCAAATGTCTGGATAATGCCGGTAATAAAAAAGTTAACGGCAATAGGATTCAGCTATATGACTGTAACGGCACTAACGCTCAAAAATGGAGCCTGAACAGCAACAGCACTATTACTAACGCCAACGGCTATTGCTTGGACGTTAAAGACGGCAGCGCTTCGTGGGGTGTTGTAATTCAGCTGTACGAGTGTGATGGTTCGCCAGCCCAGCAGTGGAAGGCAGTTGGCGAAACGCTCGTTAATCCTCATTCCAATCTTTGCATGGATGTTAAAGGCGCCAAGACCGCCAATGGCACCCAAATTCAAACCTGGGAATGTAACGGTACGGCCGGACAAAAGTGGGCCATTAATGGCTCTGGCGGAACTACTGGCGGTGGATCAGGTGGCGGCAGCACTGGCGGTGGCGGTTCAACCGGAGGCGGGACTGGTGGCACCACCGGTGGTAGCGGCACTGCTGCACCTCAAGGCAACATCGCCGGTTGGAAGCAACTCTTTGTCGACGATTTTGCCGGTACGGTTCCCGTAGGAGCATTCTCTGATTGTAACCACAACAACGAAACTCCACAGGCATATTGTGGCGGCCTCAAAAACTACGGCAGCTACTACACAAACTGGTGGGCTTACCCAAGTGGCTGGCCTGACACTGCCGAACAATGTAAAGAAGGCCTCAATGGCTGCCCCGACAAAAGTATCCACCCCCCAATTGGCGGCGACTACCGACCCGAAAAAGCGCTTTCTGTAAGCAATGGTGTCATGCACGTAAACATGTCTCGCCCAAGCAGCGGCAATAACATTGTGGCGTCACCCGTACCACGCGCCTGCATGGACCGCCAATACGGCCGCTACACAGAGCGTTTTAGAGTCGTAAACGGTGGCAAAGGCTTTAAGAGCGCCCACTTGTTTTACGACCAAGGGTACGAGATGGACTTTCCAGAAAGTGACGACTACCTCTTAAACATCAACGCCTTTACCCACCCGAGCGAGGAGAACTTCAACACGAGCGCCCGCTGGCAAGATTGGCACACCACCACTATTGAGTGGACCGCCGGCTCCATTAAGTACTACCTTGACGGCAAACTTATTGGCACCGCTACTCGCGCCGTTCCGCACTTTAAGATGTCGTGGATCTTGCAAAACGAATCCTCCATTGCCGGCCCATATGCGGCCGTAGGCGACAAAGCTCAGCTCGATATTGACTGGGTGAGCTGTTACGCCCCTGCATAACCATAGCGGTTAAAAAACAAAAAGGTCCGGAAGTGCTCCGGACCTTTTTATATGCGCATTAGCTACCAATTTTTAGGAGCCAGGCTTGTTTGGCCATCTTTATCGGTAAGAATAAGCGTATCGACAGCGACGTCTAGTACAAAGTAGCGGTTACCTCTGACTTTGATAGCCCGCGGAACAGGATTATCAGTAGAGTAGCGTAACAGGCTGGGATCATGACCGACGATTGGCAGCGTTGTGGGGACGACAGATTTGCTGCCATCTTCGGGCACTATTCTTGCAAGGGGCAGGTTGGTACTTTCCATGCGAGGCACGAATGGTTCGGCGCCAGGGGCGGCTACTACAATGTTAGACACCGTTTCAAAACGCGGGCCTGGCATTTTACCACCTTGTGCGTGTTCGCCCAGGCACAGTTTGCGCAAGCCGACAAACGCAATATAGTCAGGGTACTGTGTGCTTTGCTCAACATTCCGCAGCACATCAAGTGCATCAATTTCACCCTGGTCGTTATACGGCAAAGCATTGCCCATGTACATACTCTTAAAAGGAGTCCCGTCCATGCTGGCTGCGTAGTAGGCACCGGGTGTTTCGGGGCAGGGGTGCACATTACGCGAAGGAATATCGATACGCATTACTCTCTCTTTCTGTTTCTTCTGTTAGTATCGCGAAAAAGTATACCGGCTTACAGGCTCGTCGCCCAGAGTATTTTACACAGCGCACACCTCTTGCCACAAACGCCATTATCCGTTATAATCGCCCTTGTTACTCACATATATTCCGGGGTAGCTCAGCGGTAGAGCGGGTGGCTGTTAACCACTAGGTCGCTGGTTCGAATCCAGTCCCCGGAGCCAATATAAAAAGCCGTGCCAAAGCGCAGGGCTTTTTATATTGTTTGCTATAATCAGAATATGCAACAGATAGCCACAAAAGTATTTATGTATGCTTCAATAGCGTTTGGTGTTGTCGGGATGCTCATTGTACTCACGGCCGCGGGGCCGGATACACCCGATTCACATACCTCTGAGCTTTTAATACGCCTCTTATTTGCAACCGTTTTTGTTATTTTGCCATCTTTTGCTTTAAGCGTTGCTGGCAAATATCTGAACAACAATAAGTAAATGAAAGTTCGTTGGATTTTGCTGCCAAAAAGCGTGCAGCTAGGCGCCAGCAGCAATATGTGATATACTGCTCATAGCAAGTTATTCAACTCTATGCCCTTGATATGATAAGCATCCTGTTTTCGGCAATAGCGAAGACCCTGTCTCGCGAATACTATTAGCTCATAGGAAGGCTCAAAACAATGGCAACTAAATTATTTGTAGGCAAACTGTCTTTTAACTCGACAAACGATAGTTTGCAGGCTCTGTTCTCACAATACGGAAAAGTAACAAGCGCTCAGATCATTATGGATCGCGACACTAACCGCTCTAAGGGTTTTGGTTTTGTAGAGATGGAAGACCAAGCTGAGGCTCAAGCAGCAATTAACGCCCTGGATGGTAAGGAATTTGAAGGCCGCATCATCGTGGTTAATGTAGCTAAGCCGCGCGAAGATCGCCCACAATTCGGTGGCGGCGGTGGCGGCCGCGGCGGCTTTCAGCGACGCTAAAGAGAATGTCAGTGACACAAAAGCTCGGCACCGCCGAGCTGCTCTTTTTATGTTCCCAGCAAATGGGCTTGATGCCCACATGGGTCACGCCCGGTGAAACATTCGCGATATCGGTAAATGGACGGGAAAGGTATGTAAACCTGGCCCGTAGTCCGCTCAATTCAGACGCGAGTGCCGCACTGGCCAAAAACAAGTATGTCACCCGGCGCATCTTAGAGCGCCATAATTTGCAAAACATACCATTTGCTCTTCCACGCTCCCACGCCGATGCAGCGGATTTTCTCAGTAAACACCGCACAATTATTGCTAAGCCGATTACTGGTGCAGGTGCGCGCGATATTCATATTATTACCGAACCTTCAGAACTCGAGCCGCTCGACATACGTCGATACATACTCGAAAAATATATTATTGGCCAAGAATTACGCTATCTGTTGTTGAACGGACAAGTAATTGGCGTGCATCGTAGCGACTACGGCACCTCTGTGGCCCAGGACAGACCACTACAGCGTATTTCGTACCCGCAATCGTTATGGGACCAGGCGCTTGTCTCGTCATCGCTTCATATTGCCGATATCCTTGGCCTGAAATTTGCGGCTGTAGATTTTTTGGTTAACGAGTCAGGCCAGGCCTATATTCTGGAGATTAATACAATGCCCGGACTTAAATGGTTCCATGCCCCAAGCAGCGGACCGGTTGTAGACGTGGCCCGTCTCTTCATGAATTCTGTCGTAGGTAATACGCGCTAATTATTTAGGCTACGGTACCCGTTCGCCAAAAATCTGCTTTTATGCGGGGCAAGAGGGTAACATAGTCATCCGGTTGAAAAGGCTGGCCGTAAAACTCCTGAAACTTATGCGTAAAGCTGTCTGTAGGGCTAGCAGGTGCGCCGCCAAACAGATACAACGCTTGGCCTTCGTAATAGCGCGTCTGGCCCGCTTCGGGCGGTGCTGCCTGAAGCCAATATTCCATGGATTCGGACTTTACGTGCAGGCCGCTTTTTTGCGGTTCATATTCTGAAAAGTCAACGGCAAAAGCAGACCCCGGCTTAAAGGCTAGCTGCATTGCCCGAGATTCAGTATTATTCTTTGACATCTCTACATCTAGCTCACGCATCATTCGTGAGTGCGACACCACCAAAAGGCAGCTTTCAAGCCAGTCTCTTATTGCGCCGCTATCTTCGACCTGCTTACGCACCAACAGTTCGGCAGTACCTCGCCACCTGGCCACCCTACGTAGTCCGCCAAGTGCCTCTTCGGCAAAGCGTCGGGCAGCAGGCCCACCACCTTGGTCAGCCTGATTGCGCCTATCTGTCCAAAACCGGATTTCGTTTTTGAATAATCCGAGCGGGGGAATCGGCGCGCTCCATGCCGCATCGCCGCTGACCGGAAAGTCCAGCAGCTCGGCAGCCGGCGGGCGACTCGTCTCATAAAAAGGCATATGCCAACCTCCTAAACCTCTACAATACAGCGTGCAGGTGCCTATTACAACTAACTCCATAATCCTATATAATTATTCTTATGATTACCAAGCGATTCTGGCAGCTAAGTTCTATTGCAACACTAGCATTTGCCTTAGTGGCTAACTTTGTCGTCGCTACGCAGAGGGTTGACGTTCCATCCATTAACGCACTATCTGACAAATACGCTTCGCTCCTCACACCAGCCGACTATGCGTTTGGCATCTGGTCAGTTATATATAGCTTGCTTATACTGTTTGTGATATATCAAGCCAGGGACATTCTAAAGCCCAACAAAACGAATGAACTGCCGCTAAAAACCGGGTTTTGGTTTGCTGTTGCCAGCATTTGCAACGGCATCTGGACGTACATATTCGTTAAGGAATGGATTGGCTTGTCGGTGATTGTATTGCTTTTATTGGTTGCGTCACTCTATACATTACTTGGTCGTCTGCGCATAGCCGTATACGATGCTCCTATTAAAGTAATTGTATGCGTCTGGTGGCCGCTTATGCTGTACACCGGCTGGGTAACCGTTGCCGCCGTGGTAAATATTGCAAGTTGGATGACCTCGCATGGCGTCGTTTTGTCGCCGTTCTTAGCCTGTTGGGTTCTGGTGGGGCTGATGTTTGGCTTGCTAGCGTTGTTGGTTAGCCGCAACGTTCGCGAGCTTTTACTGGCCAGTATTTGGGGGATCGCCGCCGTAGGTGTCCGTCAAACGCAGCTCAAAGGGAGTGCCGTCGTAGCGACAACTGCTTTTGTAGTGAGCGGCGTACTCCTGGTGGCAGTTGCCATACATGCATACAAGAACCGTCGGGCAAATCCCTTTTTGCCTGGGCAAAAGTAATCCAAAACCGCCTGTGCATAGCCTATTGCAGGATAGAGTATTTCTTGTATAATAGGTGTTAATGGGCGAGCGTTTTCCGCACATAAAAACGCCTTAGCTTCGTCTCGCAAGACGTCTCCATGCACTCACCCTATATATTAAAATATCCTGCCGGGAAGGAGCAGGCAGTTATTAGCCATGACTACATTAGAAGCGGTACCTCTTTTACCCACCCCCGATGAGTTTAGAAGTTTGCACTCAGGGGAGGTTACGCTACACAACGTACCTTTTTTTGAGAACCAACAATCGGGGAGTGCACTGCAAGTGGGCCTAGAGCCGGATGAGTGTAGTGCTGCAGCTCGCTGTGATCTGCATGTCAATATCAGTGATGAAGGCGGCCAGCACGCGCTTGAAGTTTCGCGTACCGATCACCAGCCCTTTACCGTAGAGTGGACCGATGAGAGCGAGATCCGACAGCCCGCCCTCAGCAGGCCAGTAGAAAGCCTTAAGCTTACCGAAACCGACGGACCATGGCTCTCGGTTGAGGTGCCTGGCGACGAAGCGTTCTTTATATTACAGCGGCCGGGCATTAATTATCTTGCACAAGTGCTAACCATGTTCGCATTACGCGCCCAAGACCAAGAGGCTCAAAGCCAAAAAACAGTTACCGCCACCAATGGTAGTGTATAGTTAAAATATGACCCACCCACAATTTTCGACTACTCTGTATACAATTGGCGAATGGACCATCTTACGCCTTCCGCAAGACGCCAGCGCCATGCTTCCATCACGCGGTCAGGCAATGGGTGAGCTGACCATTAATGGCCACACCTTTCAAAGTCCTCTTGAACCAGATGGCAAGGGAAGTCATTGGTTGCGCGTAGATAAAAAGCTCGCAGAAGCGATACATGCCAATGCCGGTGACACCGTTACCTTCACACTCGAACCGGTTAAAGAGTGGCCCGAGCCAAAGATTCCCGAAATCCTGGCTAAGGCTCTTGATAGCGACGAGCAAGCTCGCGCCACCTGGGATAAGGCAACTGCGCTCGCACATTGGGACTGGCTCCGCTGGATGCGCGCTACTAATAGCGAGGGAACCAAGGCGCACCGCGTTGAAGTAGCGTTGTCTAAACTCCGGTCTGGCGAGCGTCGGCCATGCTGTTTTAACCGCAATGTCTGCACTGAACCAGCCGTTTCTAAAAATGGCGCACTCCTGGATCCGGCGTAAACCACTTACTGTAAAAGCGATCGCATCTTTTTGGCGATGAACTTGGTAGCAAAGACAGGGTTCAGCCGATAAAGCCGGTTCATACTCACCGAGTCTTTACCGGTAAAGATCTGCGGCGTATTAGCCTCTATACCACGCACCACAATATCTGCCGCTTCCTTGGCAGAAAGCATAGGCATGGTTTTGCTTTTAGCAGCTTGTGCCGGTACGGCAACGCCAGAGTTCTTGGCAATGTTGGTGTTGGTTGCGCCAGGATATACGACGCTCACGTGTACGTCAGTATCCAATAGTTCGGCGTAGAGTCCCTCGGTAAATAATTTTACCGCTGCTTTGGAGGCGCCATATATACTCTGGCCCGGAACGGGCAAAAAGCCGCCCATACTCGAGAAGTTAGCAATGTATGCTTCGGGCCGTTTTAAAAGATGGGGCAGAAAGGCCTTGGTCATGTAGAGTGTGCCGTAAAAGTTAACCTTCATGACCCGCTCAATAGCTTCATATGCAATATCATTGACTCTTACGAACGGCTGGATTATCCCCGCACAGTTAATAACCCCATCAACCTGGCCATGCGCATCAATAACGGCGTGCGGCAATGCAGCTACCGCCGTCTGGTCGGCAATATTACAGGTGTGCACAGTAAGATGCTCGGCAAGCGTGCCCACTTTTTTACGCAGAGAGTGCAGACCCTCTTCTCTTAAATCCACGGCGGCAACTTCGGCTCCTCGCTCCAATAAGGCCTGCGCCACCTCACTGCCTATACCTCCGCCCGCACCCGTAACAACTAGTACTTTACCCGTGACTTTCATATCTGCTCCAGGTTTACCTATATGTCTTTATTCTAGCATGGGGAATAAATATCAGCGCTGTTACAATGATTGCAGTATATAAGTGAGGATAGAGTATGTCAGAACACATAGGGTGCGAGCACGATCCTACGATGCCGGAAGCATTTCAGCCCTACATTTTTATCGGCAGCAAACTCGCCAATGTATTAAGCCATGGTATGCCCCGCAGCGAAGGCCTAGGCGAAGAAGCACAAGTTGCGCTCACCAACGTGCTAGCCACCTGCTTAAGCTCCGGCATTCTGTTAGGATTGCAAGAAAAGGACGAACAAGCCATACAGGCGCAAGTTGAAGCTTTACAGGAGCAGGCAGCCACGGCCAGGTCGGAGGCATTAACTGCAGCAATACCGGCCCTAGTTATGCGCGGCATCAGTTTTTACCGCGGTCAAATAGCTGATAAGCCATCCTTACAAGTGCAAAGTTGGCTCAAAGAATACGAGCTTTTACGTTCAGCCGAAACATAGCGTTTACATCTGCATAACGCTGACGTCTAAAGTTGCTACAATAAAGAGATAAAAAGGGGACTGATATGGCACAACTGCAAAAGATTACACCAAGCTTATGGTTTAACGGCAACGCTCAGGAGGCAGTAGATTACTACCTTTCTGTTTTTGAGGACAGCAAAATTATTAACACTGCGTATTATCCAAAAACAGCCGAAGAAGGGCTGGCTGATTTTCAGCAGAGCTTAGCCGGTAAAGTATTGACCATTGACTTTGAGCTAGCAGGCATGCGTTTTACGGCCATTAATGCCGGGCCAGAATTTAGCTTCAGCGAAGCTATTTCGTTTATTATAAGTTGCAAGGATCAAGCCGAGATTGACTATTTTTGGGAAAAGCTTTCGAGCGTGCCAGCATCGGAGCAGTGCGGTTGGTGTAAAGACAAATTTGGCCTCAGCTGGCAGGTAGTTCCCCAGAATATGGACGAACTTATGCAAAAGCCTGGTGCTTTTGCGCGCATGATGAACATGAAAAAGCTCATTATCGCCGACTTTTAGCCCTGCGGCATACCGAGCAAGGGTCAGTAGGCTGCCTCATATAAGTGCTATACTGGATATATGATTGACGCATTGGTTTGGTCGCTCGTTGCTTCGCTTGCCCTTAACGGCATATTGTTTGCCTTGGCGTTTTGGTACAGATCCGACAAGTTAACGGATATATCATATGCTCTGAGCTTTATCGCCGTGGCAATTGTTTACTTTGCACAAAGTGCGCCGAGCGCCTACCGGACGCTAGCCTTAGGGATGGTTACTGCGTGGGCAGTACGAATTGGCGGATTCTTGCTGTTTAGAATTATACGCAACGGCAAAGACGCGCGGTTTGATGGCATCCGTAACGATGCACGAAGATTCGGGACATTCTGGCTGGGCCAGGCCTGCACCGCATGGATTCTTATGCTCCCCGTTGGCTTGGCCATGGAGCAGGGCGGACAAATAGCAATACTTGCCCTAAGCGGGTGCGCCATTTGGCTCGCCGGTCTCCTTATTGAGTCAGCTGCCGACGGCCAAAAATTCGCTTTTAATCAAGATCCTCTTAACAAAGGGCAGTGGATTAGTAGCGGGCTGTGGCGTTATTCTCGTCATCCAAATTACTTTGGAGAAATCCTCGTTTGGGTGGGACTCTATCTTTTTGCGTTTACCGTTATGAGTCCAATTGAACGACTCGTCGGGCTAACCAGCCCGCTCTTTATTACTATTCTGCTGCTCTTTGTAAGCGGTGTACCGGTGTTAGAGAAGTCAGCCGACAAACGCTGGGGACACGACCCTAAATATCAGGCTTACAAGCATCAAACCAGTCTCCTGATTCCGCTTCCTCCAAGAAGTAGACCGGCAGATCGTTGAATTTTGCTTGCAATCATGGCCTAGTAGGTGTATGTTATGTGTATATCGTAATGGGTCTCTAGAAAATATGAGTAATTTAGCCTGGATTGGGGCTGGCCTTTTTGTGTTTGGCTACGCCCTTATTGCAATGGAGCAAAAATTTAACACACATAAATCAGCAATCGCACTGCTGATGGGCGGCAGCTTGTGGATGCTTGCTGCGCTTGCGGGTCGGGGCACCCCAGCATTTACGGCGATCACCAACGAAACCGCGATAAATATCTTTAGCATCATTTCGTTCTCACTCGCCTCGATGGCGCTTATAGAAATCATGGCGCATTACCGCTTCTTTGACTACGTGCGAATGCTGCTTATTAAACTCCGCCTGGGCGAAAAGGGACAGTTTGTACTCTTTATGGCTCTTTGTTTTATATTGTCGGGAGTTCTTGATAATATCAGCTTAACTATTTGTTTTATTCAAATTGCCCGGCGCTTTTTTAGTGGCAAGAACTTGCTGCTCGTTGCCTCTGGCATTGTGGTAGCTGCCAACGCCGGCGGCGCCTGGTCACCAATTGGCGACGTAACCTCGCTTCTTTTGTGGCTTGGTGGAAAACTAAGTGCTACTCAAATGATTAGCGGTTCATTCTTGCCGACACTCGCGTTAATTAGTGTTTCTGGCTTTTGGCTATACCGCAAGCTCGACAGTTCAACCACCGCTGCTCAAACCGAAGAAGAAGAGAAGATTGAACTTTCCCGTAGCGAAAAGCTGGTTATTGGATCAGCTCTTGGCGCCTTTGTACTGCCACTTATCGCTAACCTTATAGAGGTACAGCCATACACCGCTCGTTTGTTTGGATTGGGTATAACCTGGGCAGTTATTGAGCTTGTCCGTGTTCACAGCAAACGCCCGCACAAGTCACATCTCACCGCAAACATTGATAAGATTGTGCAGAGCGTTGACCTTTCTTCTATTATGTATCTTATGGGCATTCTCCTTGGAGTGGGGGCATTGAGCTCGCTGGGTGTTCTTGCATATTTGTCGCAAACAGCTGTTGGCGCACATCCAACTGATAGCTGGCTTATTACCCTTAGCTCATTGCTCGGCATGGCCTCGGCATTTGTAGACAACTCTGCACTCGTGGCAATTGCTATGCACGTTTTTCCCATTCATGATCCTCACATTTGGGTGCTTATTGGCATTATGGCTGGCACTGGCGGCTCACTTACTATCTTTGGGAGTGCCGCAGGCGTAGTTGCCATGGGAAGTGTCAAAGATCTAACCTTTCAAGCATACCTAAAGCTTGCTACTGCACCTGTTGTTGCCGGCATGATTGCTGCTTTGGGTGTGTGGTTCTTACAATATCTGTTCCTCTGGTCATAGACTATTGCAATGATATAAATCACTTTCTTGTACCTTTTTCTCTGGTAATCTAGCTCCAAATGGATGAAGAGCAAGAGGCCCAAAATCAGATGCACCCGTCAGTAGCGAGTCCCTTGCAACGTTATGGACTTGCCGTACTCCTTGGAGCTTCATTCTCTATCTGTATCATAGCCGTTCTAACTTCTTTATAGGGCATGAGCGAGGTAGCGCATCTAATTCCAGAGAAGCACCCGCTCACTATGCTTAGCTTACAGGATGAAGAGGAGCTGATGTTCCTGGGAACAGCGCCAATCTGCCACCTTATTACCTCCTGGCATGAGCAGGGCATGCCCATGAGCGACCCAATTATCGCACGGCTCGATGCACTGTATACATATAGTGACGCCAAACCGCAGCTTAGTATGCTGCGAACATACGGGGATTTCTCTTTAAGAGGCGCGGGTCTGTATGTTCATCAGGGAGGCCAATGGCAGCGGGGCACACTTGATCACTCACTTCAGGGGCATGAGGAAAATGTTTCAGTAGCACTGCCCGCTGCAGAGCCGTTGCTTACTTTTCCTATAACGTCACCAGAAGTACTGTTGTGCACCGATGCAAACTACCTGCGCCAGCATCCCGACTTTGCAGGCCAGTGGGCACGCGGCATAGACCCGAGCTACGCCGGCTTTACCGCCGGTCAATTCTTTGTTGCGCTCCAAACACTTCCGGAGGAGACATGAAGCAAACGCCTGAGAATATTTATCACATATACGTGCCGAGTTTCTGCGAGCAGCAACAGCAGGGCACACCACATAAAGGAATAGGAACCTTAGCAGGCATAGCATCCAAGGTACCGTATATTGCCGACCTTGGAGCTTCGGTTGTCTGGCTTTCGCCCTTCTTTGTCTCGCCTCGCCTGGATGGTGGTTATGATATTGCGGACCACAAACGCATCGACCCTCAATTTGGCAATGATAGTGATTTTGATGCACTGACAAACACACTTAGCTCCCGGAATATGCAAGTCATGATTGATATTGTTCCTAATCATACTTCCGACGCACACGCCTGGTTTGCGGCCTCATCAGATCCACTCCACCCGCGTCACCAAGAGTTTCACAGCTATTATATCTGGAAAGATCCAGCGCCAGGATCCACGCCGTCAAAACCATTGCCACCAAACAATTGGGCGTCGGTGTTTTCTAAATCACAGGTAGAGCGCAGGCTCACTGGGGAGTTACAGGTAGCCCCCGGCGAATACACGCCGCCACTTTCGGCCTGGCACTTTCATCCAAAGCGAGGGCAGTTCTATCTGGCTAGCTTCAGCCCGCACCAGCCTGACCTCAATCTTTTAAATGGTGTTGTACGGAACGAGGTGCAGAGTATCGTTACGCACTGGTACGATCGGGGCGTACAGTTCTTTAGGTGGGATGCGGTGCCTTATGTGGGCAAAGATCCGTACTTTCGGGACGAAAAGCCAAACCCGGCCTACCAAGAAGACCAGCAAGGGCGGCCATTGGCCCCATACGACAATCCTTACGACCAGCTTTTGCGGGAGAATAGCAGCGGCCATTGGCCCTCGCTCCCCATGAAGCTCAACGATCTTATCCCGCACGATCGGGGGAGGCACATCCTAGAAGCTTATTTACCTGCGGCAGAGCTACGAACGCTCGACGCTGTTATGCCCAAGAACACCTCCGTTTTTAACTTCAGCGGCCTGGATGCGGCATGGCATGGACGCACCCGGTCAGCTGTATTAGCCGACTACCATGCCCACCTTCCGGCAGACAAATCCCCCAACCAGGTGCAGGGGAATCACGACAAGCCGTACATCGCTACGCGCATCGGTCAGCGAGCGGCACGGGCCAGTGCCGTCGTCCAGCTAACACTTCCTGGTGACAGCTACATTTACAACGGAGAAGAGGGTGGCTTTATTGACGATGTGGTTCCCAAGCATTTACGCCAAGATCCGCTGGGCGGACGCGATGGTTGCCGAACGCCAATGCTGTGGAATGCAACCGCGTCGGCAGGCTTTTCGGAGGCAGATGCGGCGAGGTTTTGGCTACCGCTATCTCCGCACGCTGAAGCGCTTAATATAGCCGATCAGGCAAATGACCCTTATTCTATGTTCAACCTTTACAAAAGATTGCTTGCTATGCGCACTTCCGTGCAAGAGCTGCGCATAGGTGCTTTTGTGCCATTATACAGCGATAGCGATGCGTGTTTGGCTTTTGCTCGTCGCACCACACACAGCCAGCTGATAACTATTGCCAACACGTCTGCCGCGCCGCGCACAACAAGAATCCGTGGCGCGCATCAGCACACCGGTCGAGTTGTACTTTCTAGCCGGGGCAAAAGAGGGACACCAGGGGCGCTCGTTGACCTGGAGCATCTTATCCTACAGGCCGATGAAGCAATTGTCGTTGCGCCGGGCAGTTAATATGTAGCTAATATAACAACAAGCGAACAGCGCGACGTTGCGGTACTATAGAACGGTTGCTAATACAGGTGCCTGAGCCAATGGTTAAACCACTGGTACTTTTTACTGGATTTCAAACTTCTGAGGCAGTCAACTCCACCTCCTGCTCTCTGGTAGACTACCTCGATGGGAGGATCTTTCCGGACTTTATTGCCAGTGGCAGGGTTTTGCGTGGAACAAATCACCCTATCGAAAGTGAAATTAGCGCCCATATTCATAACCTCAAGCCGGACGTAGTAGTCAACTTAGGCGATCTTACATGCAGCACAAACACAATAAGAGTGCCGGGCTTTGCCATGGAGGGTACGCTGCGCCGTGATTCCACACTCCCTATTGCCGCCATTATGCAGCAAGCAAGCTGCGGATTGCGCGCCGACGATTTGCCGCCAGAGAACGCTCTGCACAACAGTGCCATGGCCTATACGCTGGCCGAGTGCCGCCGCAACAATATCCTCACCGCGGGACTCGTTGAATTACCCGCACCCTCAGAGGCGGTACGCCAAATGGTCTACGCTATTGGTCAGATTAGTGTGGCTTTTTACCGACCATAGCACTATAATGCGACTTACGTAAGGGGGATAGTATTGTGAAGAAGTATTTTGCGGGGATAGCAATAAGTATTATGGGCCTGGTTGCAGCTTTGGCATTGCCGGCGTCGCAGGTAAGCGCCGCACCATACTGTGGCATTACCTGGGGGAGCGGAGCAAAGAGCAACATGACTATGTCCGGAAAATCGCTTCTTAATATCCGCACTGGCCAGCATACTTGCTATGACCGCATGGTATTCGACCTCTCGGGAACTGCTAAAGGGTACTCCGTAGAATATGTTAGCGAAGTACGTACCGACGCCAAGGGCGACATTATCCACTTTACTAAAAGCGGTGCCAAATTGCAGATCGTTGTACGAGCCGCAGCATACGATGCCAGCTACAATCCAACCTATCCTGGTATCGTTGATGCTGCGTTGCCAGGCGTGAACCTGGCTGGCTACCAAACGTTTAAAGAAGCCAAGTTTGCCGGCAGCTTTGAAGGTCAAACTACCGTGGGTCTTGTTGTTCGTGCCCGGCTACCATTCCGTGTATTTACTACCGACAACCACGTTGTCGTAGATGTGGCGCACTACTGGTAGTTATAGCTACTCCTTGTCCTCGATGCTAAAGAGCGATCGGATCTGCTGAGTAGCAACAACTCCAACAAGTGCGCTCCGCGCTGCCGTATGTTTTACCTTGTCAAAGTGTTGCAAGCTTCGCCGTGAATCAAACACCGATGCGGCGAGGCAAACCATGCCCGTCAATGCCGTTAAGCCAAATGATGGCTGATTTTGAGTCACTTCAAAACCAAATGCCGCCGTGGTAATGCTTAGCGAAACAATGCCGTTCCGTTTATTCTTTCGTAATCGCTCGCTGCCGTGCCGTGCCCATATGATTTGTGGCAAGACTGCCGCTGCGTATCGCTGCAATGCCGCCCCGAAGTTTTCGGAGTAATACTCTTGTATTTGGGTTGTTAACGTTGAGGCGATTGAACTGCCATCTTCATCTACAAAGGCAGCTACTTCATCCCACTCAACCCCAGAATCTTCCTCGTCGAACTTCTTACGCGTACTTTCACTTATACTTTGTTCCAACTCGTTGCGCGGTGTACTGCAGCTTACCGCCAGCAAGACGCCGTCGCCAAAACTAACATCTGCAAAGAAGGCCGTGCCATCGTCACGCAGCACCGGAGCACTAGGCACCTCATCCTTGCCAGCGATATACAGCTGGGAGACTGGCATTATTGGATCGCGCTCAAGGCCAATCTTATCACTCTCTTCATCCGAAAAACGGAGAGCCATGAGACCGTACTCCTGGTGGGCGGCTTCGGTTACCGAAACAGCTCCGTGCGGTGTTTGGTATGTCTTATAAAGCGGTGGCGGGCTGGCAAAGTTAAAGCCCTCGGATGTTGGTTTGTGCATTGCATAATCAAACCATACTTAAGAGCTTCTTGGCAAGCCAGCTACTCTTCGGCAACAAATAAAGCATGAAACTCTTCGAGTACCTTGCGGCCAACCAGGTGAGAACGCTCAATCTGCTCTACGTAATTGGGTGGATTCTTGCGTTCGCTCTGCATGTCATATGCCTGCACAGCAAGGGCCACAGTTGCCATAAAAGCAATGGCGCCCGGCTGAAGCTCGCCGACCAATAGTTGATACCCCAAGACCGCCGGAGGAACTGCCAAAAGAGTACGGGCTCGCACCAGTCGGCCACGAGCGCGAATACTTTCTTGTTCTGTCAATTGATGAGCGTGGAATGTTGTACTAAAGTACTCGTCAATCTTGTCAGCAAAGTTATGCACCATAGCGTGTTGCGCATGAAAGTTCATATGACCCTTAAAAGGCTCGCCGGTTTGGCGTTCATACTCCGCAACAGCCTGCTCAAAGCTTTCTTGATCGAGATCATTATCGGCCTTAAAAACCTCCTCAATATCTTTGGCGGTTTGCTGGCGAGTTAAGCTTGTGGCGACAGCCAAACGAGCTACGCCGTTGCTGTATTGCACGTCAACGTATGTTGCGATGGCATCTTCAGGCACCTCTTGGGCGTCTTGTCCAAGCTCAGATATTGTAGCGATAGTAATATGAGCTTTTTTGTCGCTGGCAGAAGCTTCCTGCTGCTTTACTTCGTCACTATCACCTAAGCGGAGAGCCATGAGTCCATAGCGCTGGCTGGCAGCTTCGGTGATAGAGACGCTGCATGTTTCTAGTGTGTACTTTTCGGCAATGGGAGGCGGGCTGGCAAAGTTAAAGCCCTCGGATGTTGGTTTGTGCATTGCACTATAGAATCATGCTGAGGGCAACTTTGCAACAATAACGCTACTGTGTAACGGTGATCGAGCCGCGTTGGCTTGAGCTCAGGTGGTTATGATAGCCCCATGTTCCGGCCTTATCAATGGTAAAGACTTTGCTGGAGCCTGGGTCTATCTCGCCAACATTTAGCTCTGTGTTATCTGTGTGGCGGGGGTGCGGGTCTGAGTCAAATTGCAGCGATTGATCGGAGTCATTGACGACACGTACTTTATCCCCCACCTTAATACTGTCAGCCGAGGAACTGAAGCCGTCGCCGTTGTAGGTGATGGTGGCGGCCACCGCTTCGTTGTTAGATGATGAACTTGAGGTGCTTGATGAGCTTGTTGAGTTTCCAGATGAAGACGATGTGTCCTTTTTATTACCTGCAGCGTCAGCTACCAGAATCGCCACAACGACAAGCGCCGCCACGGCAAGGAGCGTCAATGTCAATTTAGTAGTCTTCTTCATACTGGTTATCCTTATTTTAGATACTTACATCATGGCCAAAGTAGCGTATGATGTCAAGTAGACAACTTTAAGCACAAAAGGAATGATCCATGCACCGCGCGCTTGCAGTTATACAAAACCCACGTTTGTTATTGCAAATAGGCTTAGCGGCCGTTTTTTTGTACGCCGCTATTGCTGCATTTATTAACCCTAACGAGTGGATCGGTTACCTGCCGCCATTTATGACTAAGATTGTGGACGCCAAGGTAGCGCTCGACTTCTTCTCGGTACTACAGATTGGCCTTGCCGGATGGTTGCTGAGCGGCGTTTACGTACGCTGGGCGGCGCTGGCAAGTGCAGCAATGCTTGCGGGCATAATCTCTTTTAACCTCGGTTTGTTTGACATCGCCTTTAGGGATGTAGGGCTGCTTTTTGCAGCCCTGGCTTTAGCGTGCTATAACGATTAGCTTTTAAAAGGGTTAGCCAAAGGTGCGTCAGGCAACGCTTCAGCAATCCGCAATAGCTCATTGTATTTAGCAATGCGGTCTGAGCGCGAGAACGAGCCAGTCTTAATCTGACCCGTATTAAGACCAACCGCCAGATGGGCAATAGTAACATCTTCCGTTTCACCGGAACGGTGTGACATAACCGTGTTCCAGCCCGCAGCCTGCGCCATGGTTACCGCCTGAATAGTCTCGGTAAGCGTGCCGATTTGGTTTGGCTTAATTAAAATGGCGTTAGCTGCTTTTTGCTCAATAGCTTTTTGCAAGAGTTTGGTATTTGTTACGAGCAGGTCGTCGCCGACAAGTTGGAGCTTGTCACCAAGCTCTGTCGTAAGCAGCTGCCAGCCAGCCCAGTCATCTTCTCCCAAGCCATCTTCAATAGAAACAATAGGGAAGCGGTCGGCGAGCGTCTTATACTCAGCGATAAGTTCCTGGCTGCTAAACTTTTTACCTTCGCGGGCAAAGTCATACATTTCGCCATTAACGAGTTCGCTCGATGCGACGTCAAGTGCAATAGACACTTCCTGGCCAAGTGTATAACCGGCGGCCGTTACGGCCTGACTAATAAGCTCCAGAGCTTCGGTAGTGCCGCCAGCAACCTGGGGTGCGTAGCCGCCTTCGTCGCCAACTGTGGTAGCATAGCCCTTGGCTCGTAACACTTTTGCCAGCGCGTGGTAGATCTCGCTTGCCATCTGCATGGCATGAGCAAAGCTTGTGGCGCCTAACGGCATAATCATAAATTCTTGGATATCAGTTGAGCCTTCTGCGTGTTTGCCACCATTAAGGATGTTAAGCATCGGCATAGGCAGGCTTAGCGCCTGGTTACCGGCCAGTTGGGCTACGTGGGCGTACAAGGGAATATGCTTGCTCGCTGCGGCAGCTTTAGCCGTTGCCAAGGAGACCGCCAGTGTGGCATTCGCTCCAAGATTGCTTTTATTATCAGTGCCGTCTAAGTCCAGAAGGGCTTGGTCTATAGCTGCCTGGTCGTCGGCATCATGGCCGGCAAGAGCACGTGCGATACGCTCAATAACATTACGTACTGCCTTGGTAACGCCCTTACCGCTAAAGGCAGGGCCACCATCGCGCAGCTCCAGCGCCTCGCCAGCTCCAGTTGACGCGCCAGATGGCACCGCAGCGCGGCCCAATGAGCCGTCTTCTAGCATAACGTCGGCCTCAACAGTAGGAAAACCTCGCGAGTCAAATACCGTTCGGGCCGTAATAGCTTGGATTTTCATGTGTTTTCCTCCTATAATGCTTATGTATGGCACAAATAACTTTTTATAGCGCAACCACTCAAGATGAAGAGCATTTTCGCCAGTTACTTGGTGCCAGTGGCCATGAGCTCACATTTATTCATGAACCCCTAAGCCACCAAAATCTTACTCCTAATTCGGAGGGGATTGCAACCTTTGTAACCGACAAAGTTACGGCAGAGGTAATTGCCAAGATGCCCAACCTGCGTTTTATCGCCTGTCGTGCAACAGGATACGACAACATAGACATGTCTGCCGCCCGCGAGCGGGGCATAGTCGTTCTTACCGTTCCAACCTACGGCGAGCACACTGTTGCGGAATTTACGTTTGCTTTGCTCTTAACACTCAGCCGCAAGATCCCGGCAAGTCACCATGCCGCCCTCACGGGTGATATTCACGAACAAACCATTAGTGGCCACGACCTGGCAGGCAAAACCATAGGCATTATTGGCACCGGCAAAATCGGCCGTAACGTTGCACGTATTGCCAAAGGCTTTGCCATGGATGTTTTAGCGTACGATCCGTATCCCAACGAAGTTGAGGCAGCGCGCATTGGCTTTACATATACCTCGCTGTCAGCACTTGCTGCGCAAAGTGACGTTATAAGTCTGCATGCACCCGCCACTAAACAAAACTACCACCTTGTTGATGATCAATTTTTAAGCCATGTAAGACCAACGGCCATACTTTTAAATACCGCCAGGGGTAGCCTGGTTGATTCCGCCAGCTTATTGCATGCTTTGCAAGAAAATAGGCTTGGCGGTGCCGGCCTTGATGTGTTAGAACATGAGGAGCTGCTGCATGCATCCAATGAGGCAGTAGACTTTATAGGCGGAACGCTAGGCGAAGACCAAACCGCGAAGCAAACCATCAACACCCTGAAGGGGCTGCCAAATGTGCTGTTAACGCCTCATAACGCTTACAATACACAAGAGGCGCTCGACCGCATTCGTCAAACCACCGCTCAAAATATTACTGATTTTTACGAGGGCCGCACCCCCAACCAAGTGAAGGAAACTATGCAAAACAACGGACAACTCCTTATAACCAGACACTGTGAGTCAGAATGGAATGCTCTGGGCAAATGGACCGGCAGCACCGACGTTCATCTTAGCGAAAATGGCTTTAAACAAGCCGCCACAATTGGTGAAGCAGTAAAAGAAATTCACATTGACTATGCCTTTGCCTCACAGCAAATTCGCACACTCGAAACCCTCGAGAGCATCTTGGACGCGTCCGGACAGGTGAGTGTGCCATACCAACGGAGCGAGAGCCTCAACGAGCGCGACTACGGCGATTACACCGGCATGAACAAGTGGGAAGTGCGTGATAAAGTTGGCGAAGAAGAATGGAATAAGATCCGTCGCGATTGGGACCACGCCGTGCCAAATGGCGAAACGCTCAAAATGGTTTACGAGCGGGCCGTGCCGTTCTACCAGCAGGTGATCTTGCCCATGCTCCGCGAAGGCAAGACGGTGCTCGTTGTAGCACACGGCAACTCTATCCGTTCGCTCATTAAATACCTCGAGAATATTAGCGACGAAGATATCGCGCATGTCGAAATGCCGTTCGGCTCAATTCTGGACTACAAAGTTGCTGATGATGGCCGCATGGAAGCAAAAAGTGTTATGAAGATTGATTTAGTCGCCCCACCAGCATAGAAATAACAAAAGGAGGATAGTCGTTTGCATACTCTCAGAAAGCCAGAACTTATCACCGAGATTACCGAAGCAACAAGAGGACTACCCCCATATCTTGATGGCCCTCAAGTAGACTATACCGATGCCACAACCGCCTACGCCACCGAAATTGTGCTCACCCACAACCGCCTGAGCTTTTTGGAGGGGCATTTTACGCCCAACACCGAGGTTCTTTTAGCCAAACAAGGTGCAAATCGTGGCGATCAGAGCGAAACATGGGGTGCAATATCAGGATACATTGATATGCCGTCGCCATTCGCACCACAACATGACCCCATTGCTTACGCCGTGCGCCAAGAGCTTGCCGAAGAAGCAGGCGTTTTTGACCTGTCGAGCATTGTTTTTGAGCTGGGCCGCCGCTGCGAGCGCTATTACCTACTACCAAGTGGTGAAAAGTCCATTCACCATATTATTACCGTGCTTGGTATATGCGGCGATAAACCTCCCATCACGCCCGATAACGACGAGATTACTGCCGCGCAATGGGTGCGACTGGGGGAAGTTCCCAAGGTAGAACCACTAACCCCTGATTACCTCAGTCAAACACTCCCTCATGCACTGGCAGCTACCGTTATTGACCCTCGGCTGCTTTCGCAGGCCACAGGCAGGGCCTAGCCAATTATTTCGCCGTACACACGTGTTCTAAATAAATAGAGCCTCAGAAGCACCACATAAAAATGGAGTATAGCCATCCAGCCCAAGTAGGCCAGGCCAAGCACGGTAATGGTGCGCGTTAGCGCTGGCGCATAAAAGCCCTCTTGCACCATAACACTTAAAGAGTGAGCAAAGGGCAGGGTAATAAATGTAGACATAATAAAAGCGCCCACAATAAGTATGCGCCAAATAATACGCGCCACGATCATTCCGCGCTGCGGATGGTAAATGACCTTCGTGGCACTCAGCACCGTTACGGCCTCTTGATTCTCACGGATATCCCGCCAACCCGAAGTAATGGTATTAACCACCCAAAATATAAGCCAGCCGATAAGCCCCCAGAATAAAGCCAAAATAAGCGTGTTAACAATTCCGTTGGTTGTAAACGACTGCACGGGACCGAGTACGTACTGCGCGTAAGTATCCACCCAGTAGCCTTCGACACCACCAAAGAATTGTGGCAATAATGCGCCATAATTAAGGCTTAATGTAAGAAGCTGGGCACCAACAATAATAAAAGCAAGTAACGAGCCGGTTATAATACTGGTCGAAGACGGTAAGAGGCTTCGTAAAAGGAGACTTCCGAAAGAAAAGGGATCTCGTTTCACTACATTGTTTTACGGCCACCGTATACGCCGTCGCCGTATCCAAAACTACTTCGGTGCTGTTCTGATCCTCGGCCAAAAAGAAGCTTTAGAAGTGTCGAGAATCCAAGAATAGAGGCGATACCAAAGCCCATAGTAGCCAAGAACTCTTTACGAGTAACTTCTCTATTGACGATGTTGTCGAGCTGTCGCATTATTTTCCCCTTTTATATGTTGTTTCTTTTTCGGTGTTTCTTATTTTAGCGTACGGCAAGCATGAGCATGTTGTCAAGCCAAAAATCAGCTAACGATCCGTCTAACAGGCCGACCCGCCGGGCGACGGACCATTGGTGTAGTACTCGGCCGCTGCCGAGTGACAACAGGGGAGTCTGGCAACACAGAAGCACCCTGGGTTTGCACGGTTACGGACGACATTGCTGCCGCTGGCACGGCTGCCGCCACCAGTAAGGGCTGTGCTTGACCGGCAACGCTCAGGCGTTGCAAACGCCGGGTGGCATCCTCTTCGAGCATTTGCACAACGTGTGCGGGCGGGGCATGGGGGCGCCGTTTACGCTGAGTGCTCCAAATAACAAAGATTCCCACCTGATACATAACAACAATCGGCACTGCAATGAGCAGCAAGGCAAAAACATTGGGCGTTGGGTTCATCAGTCCGGCCACAATAAACGACGCCGCAATAACATGGCGTTGATATTTATTGAGCACTTTGACCTTAAGCGGTTTGATGCGATTAATAAGAATAAGAAGAAGTGGCACCTGAAGCAGCATCGCCGAGCCAAGCATATATACCACCACAAATGACATGTACGCTTGAATGGTCAGCAACGGCTGAATCTGCGTAGTGATAAACTGGTGCAACAAAAAGTGCAGGGCAGCGGGCAGCCCCAAAAAGTACCCATAGAGCATCCCCAATACCGCCAAGATTCCAGAAATGGCGCTCCCGACAGCAATAAAGCGTGTGGACTCGCGCTTAATAAGGGGTTCGATGTATTTTAAAATATGGTACACGATAACCGGGATACTCATAATGAGGCCGGCATACAGACAAAGCTTGAACAAAAAGTCTATACCGCCACCAGGGGAGGTGTAGATAAACTTTTGGTCATGTGCTGGCTTGAGCAAAATAGCAACAATATGCTGCTGAACACCGTAAGCCGCCGAGGCCCATACCCCCACAGACAAAGCAATCAGCATCAGCCGGCGGCGCAATTCGCGCACATGCTCAATCATAGGCTGCTTATTGTCAACGACGGTATGCGCTTGTCTGTGCTTAGTACGACGCTGTGCGGCAGTTTTCATGCTGAGTCGCTTTTATCCTCCACTGTTACGAGCAAGGTTTGTGGCCAGGCTAGTATCCTCTTTCTGCAACTCATGATATCATAAGCACGATAAAGGATGATAGTAAAAACGCCTATGAAATATGCATATTACACTCATTTTGCACAGGCCTACGGAGAAGGTGCCTATTCGGCCTGTACGTATAACGACACGACGAGTTGTACTAGCTCCGGCAGTGGCTCCAGCTCTGGATCGGGCTCGTCAGGCTCAGGGGGACTGGCCAACACTGGTTTTGACATGTTGCTCATCGCCACACTGGCTTGCTTACTCATTTTTATTGGACTCGTAGTGCGCATCGTACGCAAAAAAATGGCCATGAGTCGGCGCGCAGAAGTGCTGGCTACTACCGAAGACGACGATCAACCACCACAAGTTTAGCGGTGCAGGGCACGCAGCATCATAACGGTCGGCGCAACAGCGCCGGCTTTTAAGTTGGTACCCTCTTCCTCAAGCTTTGCCAAGCCAGCCTTTATGTCAGCTGCGGAGCCATGCTTAGCCATCGTTTCTTTTGTGTACATACTGATAGTACGCTCGCCTTTTAGAGGAACATCACCAAGTGTTTCGATGCCCTTAATAGCTAACTCAACAAACATTATTGTTAGTACCGAACGCTCGTCACTCAGACCCAGATTCTTAGCTGGCTTTACAATACGGCGCAGGTTACCCATGCTCAGTGCTAGGAGCTCCGGCTTTTTATGCTCAATAGCATCAAGTCCAAAGGCGCTGTATAACGAGAACAGGGAATTGGCCAGGCGATTATACGTAGCGTTTAAGCCGAGCTGGTGCTGGCCGTTTGACACAAAATCGGCCAGGCGGGCAAAGAGTGCTTCGATAACCGCTTCGATGGCCTCAAAATAATACTGCGGATAGGTATCGGTATAGCGATCGGCCAAATCACGGTACGAACAGAAGAAGTCTACGAGCGCTGCCGTAACCGAACGGTACTCACCGGTATAATGGCCAATAATGGGTACTGTTTTAAGCGGGTTATCTTTTTGCAAGTAGTAGGTTTCGGATATGCGAGTTACCGATAGACATATCTCCTCGAAGGTTGGTGCAATGTCCAGCCATTTAGCGTTAGGGAAACGCTCCAAATAGGCATCAGTCAACTTATGAATTGCCGAAACAACGGCGATAACTTCATCGTCATCATCGGCAACCTTTGCGACTCCTTCGAGGGCACGCACAATTGTTACCAGCCCTTCCGCATCCTTAGAGGCATACAGAAATCGCTCGCCCTTGCTGTAAAGCATTTTAATAATGTCCATTTTGCGCTTTTCGGATGAGGTCTTTTCAAAAATAACAAAGAACTCTAAGCAGCTCTCGCCAATATACTTGGCAAGACGATAATACTCGTCTGGCTGCGCCTTTTTAGCGGCTGCATTAAACGCCTTATCAAATATCTGGCTAAACAGTTTAAGGCCGCTGGCCGTGCCGTAATCGTACGAGTTAAAGGCATTGTCTTTAATATATTCACGCACCGGCTGAAACGGGTCGTACACTCCCGGCCCACTAGCAAAAGGATCTTTGCCACGCTTAGAAACAACACTCTTTTTAGATGGCTTGGAAGCAAAACTCTGTAGCTCATCGTCATATATAGCACGCAAATACTCACGGACCGTTTTGGGCGAAACAGTTTGCGCGTAGTGCATAAGATACTCACGGGAGTCCATGAGTTTGCGGGCTTTGTAGGTAAGGTAAGCGAACACAAATAAACTTGCGATACTAAGGGCCATTGAGCCAAATAGCACTGCGCTATTGGCGTACAGATGGACGATGGTATAGCCAAGAAAACTCGTAGCTTCCATAGGAAACGCCGAGACCCAACAACCAAGCGCTACAAATATCAGTAAAAAGCTAATAAAAGCAATATAGCCAAACAATACCGGCGGCTTAATAAGCAGGCTGGTTTGGCGACGGGGACGGGCCGAGCCTAATATCTGCATCAAAGCCACAATGCCGGCAATAACGACCCCCAAAATGGCCATTTCTACTTGCAACAGGTTAATGTAGTAGTCAAAGAGTACGCCGTTGTCCATACTCCAACAGTATATCAGGGTTGCAAGATAAACGTTTGCATATTCTGCAGCGAGGCGCCTATAATAAGCATTAGCCATGTGTGGGCTGGCCAAAAACCTTCCTCCGCACAGACTAAGATGCACTTTTTCTAATGGTGGAGACATACACACTGATGTTAAGGCGACTTCGTCGCTGTGCGTTAAGCGTCCCTGAATCCCTTCAAGCAAGCATGCTGGTTACAGACTGCGCTCTAAAGCGAGGCGCGTCTTTTGTCCGGTCTGCCATTCTTCATACTCGCTTTATTGCAAACGCAACCTGAAGGAGCTTGAAATCATGAACACACGTTTTACCGTGAACGAAGAAGTAAACATCACGGCTGTTTACTTTAAAAATAAGAAGACGCTGCGCAGCTTTCCACGACGAATGGAGTACAAAAACCAGGAGTACGTGTTTATCGAAGGCTTGCAGTACCTGGTTCAGAAAGGCCAGCGAGCAGTACGGCTGTTCGACATGACCGACGGCGACAATAAGTTTCGCCTGAAGTTTGACGACGAACAGTTTATCTGGACGCTCATTAGCATTTCTCCCGAACCACGCAGCGTTTAAGCCGTGCACATAAAAACACCCGCCTCATTACGAAGCGGGTGTTTTTGGTGAAAGGGCCTAGCCCTGACAACCTAGTGGGCAGCTACAGCCACTTCGGCCTGTGGGTCAGCACCACCTTTGCTGTGCCGGAGCACAAACAGAGCAATCAGCGAAGCTGTAATCGTAAAGCCGACCGCTGCATAGAATGCAATGTGGTAGCTCTGCAACAATGCTTCTGGCATGCTCAGTTGACCACTGGCTAGTTGAGGGCCACGGTGCGAAAGGGCAGCCGAGGTAATACCGCTCAAAATAGCCAAACCGAGTGCGCCACCAATTTGCTGTGAGGTGTTAAATACACCCGAAGCCAAACCAGATTGCGTAGCGGGAACACCCGACGTAGCAGCAATAGTACCGGCCACAAACGAGAAGCCCATACCGATACCCAGGAGTAAGAACGCAGGCAAGATATGCACAGCGTAGTTACCTTGCAAAGGCATGTGAGCCATAACCGTCAGGGCGGCAGCCACAAACAGAGGTGCAAAGGTGAGCACTCGCTTGTAACCAATCATGCCGATAACTTTTGGCGCCTGAGAAGCTACCAAACCAATAACGAGTGGGATCGGCAGGAAGCTCAGGCCAGTCTTAACTGGTGAGTAACCAAGCAATGTCTGAATGTATAGCGACGTAAAGAAGAACACCGAGAACATGCTAGCCGCAATCATCATCTGGAGCATGTTGGCGCCAGTGACGTTACGAATCTTAAAGATACTTAGGTCAACCAGGGGGTGCTTAGCACGACGCTCGTTCCAAATAAAGAAGGCCATGAGGAAGGCGCTCAGACCGAGCATGCCAAGAGTAAACCCAGAGGTCCAGCCATGAGCAGGAGCTTCGGTTAAACCGTACACCAGTGACATCATAGCGCCGGTGATACTCAACGCACCAGGCAAATCGAGGCTGTTGTCGCGAGCTTCTGACTCGTGTAAAGGCAACAATCGAGAAGCTAGTATGAACAAGATGATGCCTACAGGAACGTTTACAAAGAAGTTCCAGCGCCAGTTAAGGTACTCGGTGAGCAAACCGCCCAGGAGCACACCAGCTGCCGCACCACCGGAGGCAACAGCACCCCAGATAGCGAGTGCTTTGTTACGGGCCGCACCTTCTTTAAATGTTACGAGCACAATAGAAAGTGCCGCCGGTGTCATAAAGGCACCCGACAATCCTTGTAGTGCGCGTGAGGCAATCAACATTCCGCTTGATTGCGATAGGCCATCCATAAGGGAGGCGAATGTAAAGGCCGCAAGGCCAATCAGGAACATCTTACGACGCCCATAGAGGTCGGCTGCGCGACCACCTAACAGTAGGAATCCACCAACTGCTAAAGTATAGGCCGTTACCACCCATTGCAGAGTAGCAGGGCCAAAATGAAGGGCTTTTTGAATTGCCGGCAAAGCAACGTTTACAATCGACGTGTCGAGCACAACGATAAACTGCGCCATTGCGAGCAAGACTAATATAAGCCACGGGTTACGTGGTTTTGTCACGCGGTTTTTTCCTTTCTTGTTATCTTACAACGAGAGTTGTAGAATTTAGGTACGTGTGTTAGTATAAGTAAAAAGATTGAGGATGTCAACTATTAATACTTCCAACTTTTTAGATACCAAGCAAAATCCTTCGTTCTCGATGACGCTTATCGAGTTTATTCTTCGTATTAAGCAACGCGTTTTGACATGCGGCAACGAAAACGGCCTCAGCACTGCTCAAACGCTTACATTGCTGTACATTGGCGCCACTGGGCCACAACCCATGAGCGCCATCTCGAGTCATATGGGTTGTGACGCCTCAAATACAACAGGCATTATTGACGGTTTAGCAAAGAAAAAGCTTATCACTCGTCGCGAGAGCCTTACAGATCGGCGCGTTAAAGTTATCGAGCTAACAGACAACGGTGCAACGATGCGTCAAACTATGATTGACGAACTTGAGTCGCACTATAAAAAGATGGTGCTCGACAAACTCACTGCAGAAGAGCAGCAGCAACTCATTGCCATACTCGGCAAACTCAATACTACTTGTACTGGCGCGTCAGCTTAATAGTGGCGCCATCCTCGGCGTGTGGCGCAGCAAGCGTCACCATGCCTTTTGCATCCACAGATATCTGGTAGGCGCTAAAATAATTCTGGCCAGTGGTGTCACAATACGATTCAACAGTGTGGAATCCGTATTTCGGATCGAGCGGCAAGTCTACCGTAAACGTAGGCACCAACGCCGGACAGAGATTATACATACCCTTCGTTGTACCAATGTAGGTTGGCTTAGTGGGTAAATCAGCGGGCAAGTCGCCATTCTCGGCTACATAGTGGTTGAGGTCTTGCATCATAGATGCCAGCCCCAGCCAGCGCTCGGCGTTGTTCTGCTCCATTTGTTTTGAAACAGGGTGCAGCAAAAAATAACCGGCGCCGGCAATAAGCCCGCACACAAAAGTAACTACAATGAGTTCAAGTGCGGTAAAGCCCGAGGATCGCAGACGCCTATATTTCATTTTTGGAAGCGCATGCGTTTTATGTGCTCAAGCGTCTGTTCGTTCAACGAGCGATTGATCCGGGTCAAATCAGCGATCACGCCAAGAGTAAACGATATAAACGCCGTTACCAAAAGAACCGCTCCAGCAATTAACGACTGCAAATGATTGCCTGGATTATTATCGGTTAATACAAAGAATAAGTACCGCAAAAAGGGAATAGTGCCCAAAACGAGCAAGCTCACGCCCAAAGTATTAAAGAGCACGTAGGGGCGGTACATAATAAAGGCGCGGGTAATAGCCGAGCCAGATTTAATAATGTGTTCCCAGGAGGATTTAAACAGGCGCGACTCACGGGTTTTAGGGTTGGTAATAACCGGTACGCTGGCAATAATCAGCCCTTTGTTGCCAGCCTGGATAATTGTTTCCATGGTGTAGCTAAAGCGCGTAATAATGTTGAGCTGCAAAATTGACTCGCGGGAATATGCCCTAAAACCGCTAGGCGCATCAGGCACTTGCGTACCAGCAGCGGCGTTTAATATTTTAGTGCCTAGCGCCTGCATGATTTTTTTGCCTTTCGAGAAGTGCGCAATAGTCTGCACTTGGCGGTCGGCGATTACTACATCTGCTTTGCCGTCCAAGATAGGCTTAACCAGCGCGCCGATCTCTTGTTGTGGATACTGATTATCCCCATCGGTATTAACAATAATGTCAGCGCCCAGCTCCAGGGCCTTCATGACGCCGTCGTGAAAGCTGCGGGCCAAACCGCGGTGCGTGCGCACCACAAAATGCTTTACGCCATGCTTCTTGGCAACTTCCACCGTTCTATCTGTTGAGCCATCATCAATAACCAGTATCTCAATGGTATCGATGCCAGGTATCTTCTTTGGAATGTCCTTAAGTACAAGCGGCAAGGTTTCCTCTTCGTTATAGCAGGGGATTTGCACAACTAATTTCATCTTTCAAACTCCTTAGCGATACGCGGTATTATGATCATTATACTAGTAGTGGTCCGTGCCCTCAATAAGTAGCGGCGACAACACTTTTTTGGCGGCGTTGTTAACATGTAATACAACCGAGTTATGCCAATACCAGCCCGGGTCACTGCGTACAATAAACGTCATAATACCACCACCTTGCAAAAAGAGCACAATCGCCAAGGCGGCCAAACTTACTTTTACTACCTGGCGACGGGCAAGTAGCGCCCCCCATGCCCGGGCAGCAATGAGCATACCCAAAAGCATTATAGGTAGTAGGTATCGTCCGTTAATAGCCACCGGCTGGCCGGTTTCGACAAACTGCTGGTAATCGTCCAACCACAGCGCCGCGCTATAAAGAAAGATCGCCAAGGCGGCCCATTGCACAAACAGCTGGCCGGCAAACACTTTACGGGCAAACACAATAATGAGCAGCACGCTGCTTATCGCCAAAGCGGCCATAGTGTAGTAAGGCACCGGGAGTGGCGGATAATTAGCAAAGTCGTTGGTAGCACCGCTCACGGCAAAAAAGAGCCGCAGCCACAAGCCCCACAGCCATTGGCCAGTATAAAGTAGTGGGCTTTCGTTGCTTTCGGCCTTGCTCTGGGCTAAATAATAATTACGCCCCCACGGACCATACTGCACGCATTGTTCTACTGCCAGTACGTCACCACAGTCGGCCACCGGCTCGCCATACGTAATAACATTTACTCCAAAACGTTGAAAGAACAAGCCGCCGCTCACTATGGTCAGCAGCGCACCGCCCACAAGTGCATAGCGCCGCAGACCAACGAGGTGTTTTGCAGCAATCGCCTTGAGCGGGATGCCGCGCATAGAGCGCCATGCAATATACAACATACTCAATACCGTGGCGGCAAATATCGGCAGATAGGCGTACTTTACCAAACAAGCCAACAGACCAATATTTCCCAGCCACAAAACAGTACTCGCATGTATTTTTTTATGCTGAGCTTCACTAATGAACCGTTGCATAAGTAAAGCGGTCCAGGCAACAATCACCATAATAAGGTTGTCATAATTTACGTGTGCCGCAAGCTGCGGAACTATAGGAATGAGCACGAAAAGCGCCAAGCTGGTGTTAACAACCAGCGGCGAGGTAGCGCCCAGGAGAACTCGGCGAAAAAGCAGGAGTGCGTAGGTAAACAGTGCCACATTTACAAGACGTAATATGATGATGGTTGCTGTTTCGCTGTTGAATAGGCTCATGCAGAGCCGATACGGAAAACTCATCAGATAGTGATATAAGTACGACGGGTCTCGTGCGAGCGCCCCAAATGAGTCGGCGCCAACAGGTTGGCTAGTCAAAAAAGGCGACCATTGCTGGGCATAGATTTTAATAACTCCCATGTGAAAATCTTCGTCAAAGGCCATCGGGTAAAGGGCAGAGAACACCATCCAGAGCGCCTCTACAACAAAGAAACCAATAATAATCCAGAAAAACAACGGTGAGCGGAGAAAGGTAGTGAGTCTTTGCAGTAGTGATACGCGCATGGAGTGTTTCATGAATTCTTTCTTAATTATACATGCTTGCTTTAGGGCCAGGGCAGAAACAGTCTGGCTATGGTATACTGATTGGCGATGAAACGTCATATTAAGACTATCGTAGCTCTTGCTGTTTTAACAGTAACTGTGGCTGTTTTTACGCTCTATATTAAGAATCATCCAGAGATTATTCAGCAACTTGGCGATACCTCGCCGTGGCGTATTGCGCTGTTGGTGGGATTATATGGCATTTGGTGGGGAGCGCTGGCCGTTATCTTACAGTTGTCGCTGAAGCTCTACGGTAAAAAAATGCCCGTCCAGGAGAATATTCTGCTCAGCGCATATTCGTCGCTTTTAAACTTTTTTGGGCCGGGGCAGAGTGGGCCGGGGCTACGGGCAATTTACCTCAATAAACGTCACAAGCTACCGGTTAAAAGCTATATTTTTGCTACGCTTATATACTATGCATTTTATGCCATTATCAGCGCCGCTATGCTCTTTGCCGGTAGTCGTCCTTGGTGGCAGACAGTACTACTTGTAGCTGCTGCTGCCGGAGCAAGCACTGTCGTACTGCGGTGGTATGCCAAGCGTTCTAAGCTTGATTCGGCAGAATGCACGCCTAGAGCTAAATGGCTCGGCTTGCTATTTGTAATGACCGGTGTGCAACTGGCCGCTCAGTTTATTATTTATTCGGTTGAAATTAGCAGCGTTATGCCTTCACTAGGGGTCGGGCAGGCCTTAGCCTATACTGGCGCAGCTAACTTCTCGCTTTTTGTGGCTTTAACGCCGGGCGCTATTGGCATTCGCGAAGCTTTTCTCGTATTTAGTGCTCATTTGCATCATATTAGCAACACCATTATCGTGTCGGCCAATATCATTGACCGGGCAGTGTATTTGGTATTTTTGGGCCTGCTTTTTGTGCTTGTTATGAGCCTACATGCTGGCAAAAAGCTGCGCTGGCGGCAAACTGTACAAACATCGACAGAAGACCAAACTAACTCATAATTCTACCGTGAGATATACTAAGCTCGGCGAGTCCCTTGCCACATATTTGTACCATGAGCCAGATCTTTGCGACCTTGAGCTGCAAATAGATTCTCTGCCCGATAATGCCAACCCGGCTTTTCGTGCGGCTCAGCCAGAAATGCTGCTTTCTATTCTGCTGGGCGCACATGACGAGCCTGCGTCGCATATAGCAGGCCTCCTACCGCTGTTAGAGCAACGCATGCAAGACGAAAATATGCCGCCAACAGCAGTCATTGTATCTTGCAATGCGCCCGACGGGCAGCAAAACACAACCCCCTACAAGGACAATATAGCGGCAATCCGCGATTTTCAGGCGCAGACAGATACTCGTAAGGGATTGCCCGTGAGCTACTTTGAAATAACGTACCCTCCAGGCACCTTGCAAGGCAAGCGACGCAAAGATCTTGGTGATATTGCCATGCTGCATGCCTGGCGTACGTTTAGTGTGCGCAACACCTTTCCGGACAAAATGTCCCATATGATGCTTGACGTCGATACGCCTATGATAAGCACCGGCAGCCTTGCGCGTCTGCATCGCAGTATTCTACGAGGTCAGCAGGTAGTGGCACCACGGACTGCCCACCATAAAGATCCGGCATACCCTAACGTTAATAGGACACTGGTCGTCCACGACGTTCTTTACAACCTGATGCCTTCTGCGGCGTGGGATGCCTACGTTATGTTTGACCTTAAGACGCTTGCCGATGGTAAGGGGTACGCAGCCGACAAGGCTATGGGTGAAGTACACGAAACCACCAAACGATGCCTGCGCGATGATCAGCCATATATTTATGTAGACTCGCGGACTCGATTTGTTACAAGCTCTCGGCGCATACAAGAACAGCTTCTTGCGGGCAAGGAGAATATCCATGCATGTTGGTCTTCCTTTTCAGAAACTGAAGCCTACCGCACAACAAAGGCCAGCCAGGACATAACGCAAGAACATATGCATAAAGTTATTGCCGAAGAAATCGCTTTTGGCGCGACACATGGCATTAACGCAATGGCTAACCACCGCGTACACGCTGGGATGCCGGCACCAAATGCATTCAAGGCCAGCCTAGGGACCTTTGCTAGTCATTTGCGGGTTGCTAACGTGCTTTTTGATCTACAGCAAAAAGGCAGATCAGAATATGACGCAGTGCAAGAAGCCGCCGAAAAGTATCGTATAGTATAAGTAGCATGTCTTGGCTTGATATCTTCATCTTTTTGGTTGTGGTCTCGGCGGTTGTACGCGGCCTGGGCCTTGGACTTGTGCGCCAATTATGCTCGGCTGGCGGTTTTATTGGCGGAATCTTCACCGGTATTTGGCTGCAAGATAGGCTGCTTTCTTCTTCGCAAGATGTTGTGGCGGCTGTAGGTATTATTATCGGCTGTAGTTTTGTGCTGCTGGCGCTTGGTGAATATATTGGCACAAAGATTCATAACCAGCTGGCGCACTTTCATCTGGGAAGCGTCGACGAGATATTCGGCGGCATTGTCGGAGCTGGAGCAGTGCTTGTTGCTGTCTGGCTGGGTGCAAATATTGCAGGCAACTTGCCCGGCAGTCCTTGGCAGCAAACAATACAAAAGTCACAGATTATAAAATCGCTCAATCAACTTTTACCGCCTGCGCCATCGGTAATTAAAGAGATAAGCTCACTTATAAAGCCAAACAGTTTTCCGCAAGTATTCAACCAGCAGGAGCCCAAACCCTCACAGCAAGTACAAATACCCGACTTAGGTGAGTTTACCTCGGTAACGCGCGCCGCTGCACCGTCTGTCGTAAAGATCGAGGGCGAAGGCTGCGGCGGCATTGTAGAAGGTTCGGGATTCGTGGCCAGTGATGGCTTGGTTATCACTAATGCGCATGTTGTGGCAGGCGTTGCCAAGCCAAAGGTGCTCGACGGCAATGGCTCGCACAGTGCCCAGGTTGTGTGGTTTAATCCTGATTTAGACTTTGCCGCTTTGCGCGCCACGCATTTGGCAGGTAAGCCGCTCGCTTTTGACACCGATCCGGCGCAGCAGGGGACACCTGGGGTAGTACTGGGCTACCCGGGCGGCGGGGCATTCCAGGCCGATCCAGCGGCTATTTTAGACCGCTTTTTGGCTGTAGGACATAACATTTACGACCAAGGCTCTGTGAACCGCGAGGTATATTCCGCAGATGTAGATGTAATAAACGGTAACTCCGGCGGACCGCTCATCGACAAAGATGGCAAAGTTATTGGGGTAGTGTTTGCCCGCTCAACACAGTACGAGCACGTTGGATATGCCTTAACGGCAGCGCAAGTAGCCAGCGACTTTACACGCGCCCAACAATCCACCACCGCTACAAGCACCGGCAGCTGCACGCAGCAATAATGCAGTTACCAGTGCTATACTTCCTTTTATATGAAGCTCCCAGCAAAGAATTCAAACCTTGACCGCGTCATGCCTTGGCTTTTACTTATTGGCGGTACCATCGGCCTGATATGCGCATTTATTATTATGTACGAGAAGATCCAACTGTTTCAGAATAGCAGTTACGTCCCGTCATGCGATCTAAACCCCGTTGTCAGCTGCGGCTCGGTAATGGCCTCTGACCAAGCCAGTGCTTTTGGATTCCCCAATCCGCTCATTGGCTTGATAGCTTTCCCGGTACTTATTGCCTTGGGCGTTGTGCTGCTTTCTGGTGGTACTATAAAACACTGGCTTTGGTGGGGAGTACTTGGCGGCACCATTTTTGGCCTAGGCTTTGTGCACTGGCTCTTTTTTCAGAGTGTCTACCGAATTAACGCGCTCTGTCCGTATTGCATGGTCGTGTGGGCTACGACAATTACGTTATTTTGGTACTGTTTGCTCTACAACTTGCAGCTAAGCCGAGCAAAGCTTTCGGCAGGCAGCCAGAGAATAGCAGACTTTTTGCGGCGGCATCACTTAGATGTACTCGTTTTTTGGCTTTTAGTTATTGCTTTCTTTATTGTGAAGCACTTTTGGTATTACTTTGGTCGCGCCTTCTCGTAGGCTATTCGTGGCGTAATGCGGCAATCGGGTCTTTTCGTGCAGCCTTAATGGCAGGCAAAAGGCCAAAGGCCACCCCGATGATAACTGATACGGCAGTGGCAATAATAACCGGGCGCAAGGTAATAACCGGGCTGTAATCGGTATAGGTACGCACTAGCCAGGCAATAATAATAGAGCAGAGCACCCCGGCCAGGCCGCCAGTGCCGCTGAGGACGGCAGCCTCCATAATAAATTGGCCTAAGATTTGGCCGTTAGTGGCACCAATAGCCTTGCGCACACCAATTTCGTACATCCGCTCCGTAACAGATACCAGCATGATATTCATAATACCCACACCACCTACAAAAAGCGCAATTCCGGCCACGAACACAATAAATCCGGTCAGAATATCAACCACGCTCCGGCCAAGCGCGCTGTTGGCTGATTCGTCGAGCACCGTAAAGTCGGTGGCGCCACCGCGTGCTTTTTTAAGCGAATCATTAACACTGGTAATGGTCGCATGGAGGGCAGTGGGCTTGTCAGGCTTAGCCAAAATGCCATAAAACTGCGTCGTACCACTGGTAATGCGATCAGCTGTTTGATACGGAATAAAAATAGCATCATCGAACCGGGCGGTAGGTGAGAGAGGTGTAGCATCAAAAGCATCGAATACTCCGCGCACAATAAAAGGTTGGCCGCGGACTGTAAAGACCTGGCCCAGCGGGGCTTTTGTGCCAAATAAATCAGCAGCCACCTTCTTGCCGATAACTGCGCTATTGGCTGGTGATTGATCGCTAAAAAAGCTGCCATACAAAACGTGGTGGTCTAGTATAACCGGCAAGTCCGGAGACGTTGCTAAAACCAGCATGTTGCTATGGTCGGTTTTATCGACTCCTACAGCACCCGAAACCGTACCAAGCGGCGCCACCGAGCCAACATGGTCAGCTGCTTGCACCGCTTTTATATCGTTCATAGTAAGCCCGCTCAAAGCGTTGCGGCCAAACAGCACATCATTATCAAGCACAAGATCTTCGCTGTCTTTAGCCTGCACATTGCCAGGGCGGATGGTAATAAGGTCACTGCCAAAATGACTCACCTGCGAAGCAACCTGGCGCTTAACCCCTTCGCCGATACCCACAATAAGCACCACCGAAACAATGCCTACGATAATGCCCAACATTGTTAATAAGCTTCGCCACTTCGTAGCGCGAATGCTGGTCATTGCTACTTTAAAGTTGCTTCGTACCTGCAAACTCATGACTCGCTCCCTTTGCGGCGGCCACGGCGTGATGCTGGCTTGGTCTTTTTCGTCTTACCTTTTGCTTTTTTTGCGCTACCCTTAGCGGCCTCTTCTTTGTGCGGCAGAGCCTTCATGAGTGCCGAAACTCCTGCCAGATCGTCGTCGACTGTTTTAACAGGAATAGAATACAGCGCCTTGCGCGCGGCGGCAGCCACCTCGCCAACTGGCGTTTGTTCGTCATGAATAATACGACCATCGTGCATATAGAGCACCCGCGAAGCGTAGCGAGTAAGTTCTGGGTTGTGCGTTACAAATAAAATCGTATTACCGGTTTTGTGCACCTCGCTTAAAAGCTCCATCACTAAACGGCTACTGGCGCTGTCGAGGTTACCGGTAGGCTCGTCGGCAATGATGATCTTGGGGTCGTTCACAAGCGCTCGGGCGATTGCCGTACACTGGGCCTGGCCGCCACTCAGCTGGCTCGGAAAATAATACGCCTTATCCCGCAGGCCCACGCGCTCCAACATGGCCAGGGCACGTTTTGTCCGCTCGCGGCTCGATACGCGTTTATAGGCCAGGGGCAGGGCAACGTTCTCTAAAACAGTTAAACGAGGTAATAAATTGAAAGACTGAAACACAAAGCCAATAGTGTCGCGGCGCAGTTTGGCACGTTTTGTAGAACCAAAACGTTCTACCGCTTGTTCGTGCAGGGTGTACTGGCCGTGCGTCGGGCGGTCGAGCAGGCCAATCATGTTCATGAGCGTCGATTTGCCGCAGCCGCTCGGCCCCATCACCCCCATAAATTCGCCTTCGGCAATGGTAAGAGAAACTTCGTCGAGAGCCACGTTAGTGGCGTCGCCAAAGCCGTACAATTTGCTGACGTCTGTGAGTTCTATTATGGGCATTCATATTTAGTTTACCGCCGATAACATATCCTTGCCAAGGTGTTTTCGTAGTAATTTCGTCGTCTTTTGCTATACTGTATTCTATATTTCCTGGAGAGGTGTCCGAGTGGTTGAAGGAGCACGCCTGGAAAGTGTGTATACGATGCAAGTCGTATCGAGGGTTCGAATCCCTCTCTCTCCGCCAACAAAAAGCCCCGAGTATACCAACTTGGGGCTTTTTTAGATTGGCTTGACTTTATCCATCAAAGATGGTACTATATACATAATATGGACCAGAAGTTACCCGAGCCTACCAAGCTCAACACTTTTATAACGCCACTGCAGTCCGGCCCCGAAGCAATTCCCACAAATATCCCTCTGTCTGTTGGAGTAATTGCTATGCACCCGCCAAAACAGGTGCGCCCAGCGGTAGAAGAAGTACTTTTTGAGTATGGCGAGCAAAGGCGACTTACCGACTTCTATTCTCAAGCCGCAGAAACCCACGAGCTTAAAGCTATGACCGAGGCTGAAAAGCTGAGGTCGGAATATACCGACGAAATTAAAATAATTGAGCAGTTAGCAAGTGAGACCAATGACATTGACTATCTTGAGCAGCTAGCGAGTGAGCGGACCTATTACACAAATGAGCGCGAGACCGCGGCGCTCAACCCCTACGTGCAAGGCATCTATAACACAATGAGTACGGCGGCTATCGAAAAGTTTGAAGCAGAGCAGCGGGCTTTGGAGCTTCAGGCCGACGCCGAAGTAGCCCAGGACATCAAAAAGCAATACAAAAAGCTTGGTCAGCGCGGGCGCATTGGCAGTTACGTAGCAGGCGTATTGCTTGCCGCGGGCAGCATTGTCGGAACAGCCGCCGCCGAAGCACATTACCCTGCAGCCACTCAAAAGTACGAGGCAAGCGGGTTCTTTGTGGCGCCGTCGATTAGCCTTGCTGGTGGATATTTGACAGGCAGCGCCGGACGCGATTACTTTGCTCGACGGCGGGCAAAGCGCCAGGTCAAAAAAGCCCAGCGCCATGCCGCTTCTGCTTAGCTATCAGCTAGCCTACCATCTGCCAGCGTAAAGGTCCGATCCGTTTTGCCGGCAATAGCCAAGTCATGCGTTACCACCACTATGGTGGTATTTTCACTTTTAGCCAGGCTGTGCAGTAAATCGAAGATCATCTTGCCGGTTTGTGAATCAAGGTTGCCAGTTGGTTCATCGGCCAAGATAAGTTTTGGCTCATTAGCCAGCGCGCGGGCAATTGCTACGCGCTGCTGCTCGCCGCCGCTCAAACGCCCCGGCTTGCGGCTTTGCTTCTCACTGTCCAGGCCCACTTGCTCCAGCAAATCCGCTGCTCGTTTGAGCCGCTTAGCTTTAGCTACGCCAGCAAATTCCATAGGCAGCATGACATTTTCCAGCGCCGTTAAATTGGGCACAAGGTTGTAGTTTTGGAACACAAACCCAATCTGCTTGCAGCGATAGGCAATCAGCTTATGGTCGTGTAGTCGGGTAATATCCTGATCGCCAACCATAATCTGGCCTTCACTGGGCTTGTCGAGTGCACCCAGCAAACTGAGCAGCGTACTCTTGCCACTTCCGCTTTTACCGATAATTGAGGCGAACTGCCCGTCGGGGACGGTGAACGATACACCGTCCACTGCCGTCACTCGGCCATCACCCGAGGTAAATATTTTTTTAACATCTGTTACTTGCAACATTACATGGCTCCTTATTCTGCGCGCATCACTTCGGCAGGCCGAACTTTGCTAATAAAGTAGGCAGGGACCGCACTACCAACAATGGCAATAACCACTGCCGCACCGGCACCATAGGCTAAAATGTCCCAGCCAACGCTCGCTTGAATGTTTTTAACGTTACGCAAACTGTTGCTACCGAGGCGTTCCAGCCGCATCCGCGGGCCAGCTCCGGGGCTAACCTGTGAGTTTGTACTGCTATCGGTGCTGTTCGTCACTAACACCTTAGTTACCGGGTTAGCTGCGGCTATGCCGACGATCAGTCCAACAACCAGGCCAAGTAACGTTAAGGTAACGGATTCGCTCATAAACTGCAGCATGGTTTTAGTGTTAGAAGAACCGATGGCCTTCATAACACCGATTTCGCGGCGACGTTCGCGCACGATCATCATCATGGTAAGCAATATAATCACAGCGCCGGCAACCAACGCGCCGATCAGGCTAAACATGGCAATAGTTTTGACATTTTCGAGCGGCTGTACGGTTTGCTTAGCATTTTCTTGCTCGTTTGTTACGTCGGCCTTATCACCAAGTTTGCTTTTGACCGAACTTGTAACGCTATCAATATTATCAAGTGAGTCAACCGTTATCGTGGCGCTGGTTACAGATCCGCTTTGACCGGATAGACGCTGCAAACTGGCCAAGGACATTATCAACCCAGCGTTAGAAAAGGTGCTGCCAGTGTCATAAATGCCGACCACTTTAATAGTTTCGCCATAGGCCGTAAAGGTTGAGCCAACGCTCAGGTTGTTCTTTTCGGCCAGCGCCTTACCGACAACCGCTTCGTTGACGTCTTTTGTCGGATCAAGTGCCTTGCCACTGGTGTAGCTTACCGTATCACCACCGTATACTGAGGCACTCGAAAGATCATTTACACCCGTTACAATAATGGGCGGTGTAAAGGTTGTGGTGGTTTGGCCAGATGTACCGGTAGAAGTGCTGCCACTCGCACCGCTGGGAGGCGGTAGCATTTCTATATGCAAGCCAGAATCACCGGCACGGCGCTGGCCAAGCGAGCCGGCTTCAATAGCCGTTTGGAGATTCGTCGTGTCTGTTGTAAGGCGGTCATCAAGCTTTTCGGTTACTTTTGTAACGTGCGTGATATTGTTGATGGTACTGAGCTGGCTCACGGTAAGTGGATCGCCGCCGCCCTGAAAACCCTGCACACCAGCCGGACTGACGCTAATGGTGTTACCGACCGACGCCTTAACCTCAGTTATCTTATCTTCTACCGCCTGGCGCGCCACCAACATGGTAAGCGCCAAACCAACACTCAACCCTAAGATCGTGACGATCGAAAAGGTTCGTATGGAGTTGCGGAAGGCGTTACGCACTCCCCGCGTATATACATTCATTGTAATCCTTTCATCAATTACCTAGGCTGACAATACCGTTGCAAGTTGAGTTTTTCCTTAAGACGACTGTTGTTTATTCCACGCCCTGCGGTACAATACAGAGGTAGCAGGAGGATATATGAAACTGACCAAATTGACACATTCTTGCGTTATTCTTCAGGAAGCAGGGCAAAACCTGGTTATTGACCCGGGCATTTGGACTGAAGACTTAAGCGCAATCGGACCGATAGCCGGAGTAGTTATTACCCATAATCACGCCGACCATTTTGACCCAAAGCATATACAAAGCATTGTTAGTGCTCATCCGGCAGTGCAGATCTTTAGCACACCTGAAGTCGCTGAGCAAAGCGGCGTACCCGTTACGGTTGTACAAGACGGGCAGACTGCTACCGTGGGGCCATTTACGTTGCAGTTCTCGGGCGAGATGCACGCACCGCTACACCCGATACTTCCACCCGAGCCGCACAATATTGGCGTGCTCGTAAACGGCACTTTTTATTACGGCGGCGATGCGCTGATCGCTCCACAGCAAAAAAACGGTCTGGTTTTAGCCGCGCCCGCAACCGCACCATGGCTCAAAATGAGCGAAGCAATTGACTTTATTATGGCGGTTAAGCCACGTATCTGTATTCCAACACATAATGCGCTGCTTTCGCCGCAAGGGCAGAGTATCGCCGACAACTGGCTTGGCGCGGCCTGCAAAAAAGTTGGCGCCGAATACCAATCACTCCAACCAGGGCAGAGTATTACGTTCTAGCTAATGTAGGTACCAACCTGGGTACCGCTGGCTGCTTTAAAGATATTACTGTCAGCCATAGCATCGAGCACAATAACCGGCATATGCTGCTCCATAGCCAATCCAATAGCAGATTTGTCCATTACCGTAATAGCGCTGCTTTCGAGTGCCTGCTGGTAATCGAGTTTTTCGAAGCGTTTGGCATCGTTAAACTTGACTGGGTCTTTGTCATATACGCCATCTACCTTCGTAGCCTTAAGGACAACATCACAACCGAGCTCCAAACCAAGATTCACCGCCGCCGTATCGTGCGTAAAGTACGGCCGACCCAAACCGCCTGCAATAATGACCACTCGTCCGCGTTGCAGGTGCTTTTCGGCTAGCCGGAAAGAATATGACTCGGCCAGCTGCGTAGCGTAAATGTTGCTCATGCAGCGCGTTTTAAGGCCTTCAGCCTCGAATATATCCGTAAGGGCCATAGCGTTCATAAGGCCAGAAAGCATTCCCATTTGGTCGGCGGTAACACGCTTGATGCCGCTGTCGCCTGCCAGTTCCGCGCCGCGGACTAGATTGCCCCCACCTACGACAAGAATAAGCTGACACCCGGCCTCAACCACTTTTTTGCATTCCGCGGCTATATAACGGGCAACTGAAGGATCGATGCCAAACTCTTGTTTGCCAGAGAGCTGCTCACCCGAGAACTTCAGTAGGATGCGCTTATACATTGCGTTTAATGTACCAAAGGCTCCTTACCAAAGCAACAGGTTTTTTTAACTACAAAAGGAGCGTGCTACACTAAACCTATGCTTACAATTTACTCCTGGAACGTCAACGGCATCCGTGCCGCCGTCCGCAAAGAACAATTTATGCCTTTTATCGCCAAAGAAACGCCGGACATTTTATGTCTGCAAGAAACCAAGGCCGAACGCGGCCAAACCGAGATCGACGTTCGTCCATATGAAGAATACTGGAACTCTGCCGAAAAAAAGGGCTACAGCGGTACGGCAATTTTTAGCAAACCCAAACCACTCGCCGTCATCAACGGCTTGCCTGAAGACATTATTAAAAAGTATCACGTTACTGGCGATGTGTACGGCGACCCCAACAAAGAAGGACGCGTCATTAGCGCCGAGTACAAAGACTTCTTCCTTGTTACGGTGTACACCCCCAACGCCAAGGATAGCCTCGACCGCCTTGGGCTGCGCCACAAGCACTGGGACCCGGCCTTTTTAGCCTTTTGCAAAGAACTCGAAAAGAAAAAGCCGGTCATTTTTTGCGGCGACTTAAACGTTGCGCATACCGAACTCGACCTGGCAAACCCCAAGCCCAACCGCGGCAAAAAAGGTTTTACCGATGAAGAACGAGAGGGCTTTCAGAACTTCTTGGATGCTGGTTTTGTAGACACCTTGCGTCTCTTTAAAGAAGGGAACGGCTATTACACGTGGTGGAGCCACTTTGCGAAATCGCGGGAACGCAACGTAGGCTGGCGCATTGATTACTTTTTGGTTTCTCACAGCCTTAAGAACAAAGTAAAAGCAGCTGCAATTCACGCTGATATATTAGGCTCAGACCACTGCCCAATCAGTATTACCATCGATGCAGAAGCCTAAAGAACAGCACGGTCGTTAGCCCAAGCAAGCAACCGAGGGCGGCTGCTTCGTGGCATTCCATCAAGCAAGGCAACACGTAACGCCAAGGCACCTCCGGCCAGAGCTTTTGCTTTTGCTTTTACATCAAACCGAGCACCATCAGGATCGGTGTTTGCCGTAAAACGGCTAGATTCCGAGAAGGGACTCATGGTCATTGCCATAGCCGCATAGCCTATGGCCTTTGTGGCCGAACCCTTAGGGTGCAACGCTTCTATAACCGACCGGCGGCGAGCAAAGTTTATCTGATGCTGATGCGTAAGGTAGGGCACAGTTTTGCCGCGCTCAAAACGCGGTAACGTTTTTGCGCCTTCCCACGCTTCGACAACACGCTCATGCGCCCGGTCGTAATGGTCCATGGCCTCATCCAAGCCATACAGTCTTTCCTGACGAATGCCAAAGCGCGCCGAGAGTACGGCACTATGTAGCGCCACCGAAGGCAGCTCGTGTTGAATAATCTGCAATTGCGCTTTAGAGTAGGCGTCGGCATTGGCAAGATTGGCGTGTGCTTGTTCGTAGGCATCATTGCCGAGGCGGTTAAGCTCCTTCTTTTCGCGGCGGCCCAGCAAGCGCTCGGTAAATGCTGCCGCCGCCAACGCGCCCGGGTACTCCGGGTCGGCTGGCTGCATACCCGATAGAGCCTGCCATCGTCCGTCAGCCGCGGCCTCCAGGTTGCCCTGCCTGTGGCTTGTGACACTCTGCGCTAAATGAGTTTGAGGTGTAGGTTCTGTCATAGGACCCAGTGTACAATAAACATATGCACTTAGACTACTGGCACACTCAAACCGCCGACCAGCCGCTTTTTCCGGACTTGGAATGGAGCAGGCCAGAGAACCGTGCCTTTGCTGGAAAGCTTCTTATTATTGGCGGCAATGCGCACGGTTTTGCCGCGCCCGCTGAAGCATACGGCCAAAGCCTGCGGGCTGGCATTGGAGCTGTGCACGCTCTTTTACCGGACGCCATCCAAAAAATTGTGGGCCGTATTATTGCCGAGGCAGATTACGCCCCCAGCACACCCAGCGGCAGCTTTTCACAAAAAGCACTGGCCGAAATGTTGGCTTATGCTTCGTGGGCAGATGGCGTTCTGCTGGCAGGAGATCTGGGCCGCAACTCAGAAACAGCCATCGCGCTCGAAAAGTTCTTGCAAAAATGTGCGCAGCCGGTGGTTTTGACGCGCGATGCCGTAGATTATGTTACGACAGCTCCTCAAAGTATCACTGATCGGCCCGGCACTACACTTGTGCTAAGTCTTTCCCAACTGCAACGGCTCGGTAAAGCTCTTAAAATACCCGAGCCAGTACAATTTAGTATGAGCCTCATGCAACTCATCCAGTGGCTTCATAGGTGTACGCTGCAATTTCCGCTTAATATTGTGGTTCATCATGCCGATGCGTTTTGTGTAGCAGTTGCCGGACAGGTGAGCACCACTAAGGACACGCGGCAACGTCGTGTATGGCGCTTGCAGCAAGCCGCCCACGCGAGCGTGTGGCTCATTCAGAATCCTTCAAAACCCTTCGAAGCACTTACCGTAGCGATGCGCCTCGGCGCACCATAATAAAGAAGGTACTAAGGAGTCTTTATGTCAGAACATACCCCCCTTCGCACCCCCACAATTGGGCACCATGGTCTTCCCAAAAATGCCATTAACGGCTTTAACCGCTGTATTGAGATGAGCGGAGCTACCGTTGCACAGCTTGAGGCGTTCCAGGCACACGTCCGCCAGATTAAACACCCCGCCGTCCTGAGGCGATCAGCCAGGCATCTCTGCGCGCAACTTGTAACCTCAAGGTACATGCATAAGGCCGCATCGCATCTCCCCGACGTTAGCACATGGGAAAAGCATGTCGACGAGACACTCCAAACGACCCTCGGGGAGTGTGAAACTGCAAGCCAACCTATCGAAGTGACGCTTGGCCGACTGGCCATAACCGATTCATCGCTGGTAGCAGTCATCGAAGACGACACACTTGGCCCTGAAGTTGAAAGTCTGTACGAAGGCCTCGAGCTACGCAATCCTTTGCCGCGGGCCAATGTACGGCTTACGTATTTTGACACCAGCTCGCTCACCCGTTTTAAAAGACAACACTTTGCTAGCTTGCGCGAAGCCTTTACCGACCTCCAAGGACAAACCGTAGTTCTTGGGCCGCTGCAAGCTATTTCGCCATCACACTGGCGAGCAGGGGAGCATGCCTCATGAGCGAAGCACGCTCAGAATCATTGCCCCAAATCTCGCCCTATGTGGGCTTTAACCGCTGCCTGATACTCGGCGATTTGGCTACGCAAGAGCTGCAGTCATTTCAGGATACCGTGCGTAGCCTTGACAAGCTCGTTGTTCCCACCTCTGGTGAGCACCTATGCACCCCCCTTATAACCACCAAGCATGCGGAGTTCATTCACGATAGAAGCGGCCTAACGGATGCTGACTGGAATTCCCGTATGCAGTCAACGCTAGAGCAGGCCGTAGCCGCCGGCCACCACTCAGACAAACCTGCACCGGCTACACTAGCAAATCTTGTTCTGCGGGGTAATTACGTTAGTATTGATTTGGAATCTGAGCAAATCAGCGCAGAAAGCAAGTTCTTTTATACACAGGTTGGTAATAACACCTCTACTTCCGGCAAAGTTTGTTTGCGGCTGGCGCGAGTTATTGCCGACAAAAGAGGCGTTCTTAAATACGGCCATCTGCCTGACCTCCAAGCTTCGTTCAATCAGTATCTGCGGGGGAGACCCGTTACGCTCGCCCCCGTGCAGCTGGCCACCCATGACCATTGGAGAATATCTCAAAGCTAAGCATAGGAGGACTAGATGCCCGAGGAGTCACCATATACTTCGTTTAATCGTTCGCTCTTTTTCGAAGAGGGAAACAACGAGATATTTAAGGACTTCCAACGGGACATTGCGCAGCAGCCGAACATTACCATCCACAACTTTACACAGTTGCGCGCCGAGCTTTTGCCGCCATCGGCAATTCTGCCCCGGTTTGAACGCAGCAGTCTTACCCCTCATGATTGGAACGAACGGATGTGCGATTTACGCCAACGGCTTAGCCAAACAGTGGCATCAACAAACCAGTCGGTTGTTGCGCGTATTGTTGGCCTCGCCGCCCGTCGCCTCAAGATAATGGTCGATCTTGAAGACCCGCGGCTCACAGAAGAGTTTACGTATATTAGAGAAGCGTTTTCGATACGCACAACGCCGGCCGCGCCGAGTATTCGTGTAGCGGCGTGCACCGACCCAAACAAATATGCGCACCGCTATGAGCGCGCCGTTCAATCCGCGTTTGTACAACACCTTTTAGGAAGAGAGGTGCTTTTGCGGCCTGTTGCTATTGCTCCTGAGTTGCCGTATGTATGGGTGCGGCCCAGTCCGCAAGTTGGCGGTACGTAGACTTACGAAAAGCCACCGCGCCTTCGACAAGATCGTTAAAAGTCATCCAGCGCCAAGCCATAAATTCCTGGCTGCTGCCAGCGGGCAAGATCGCTGTTTCGGCCGTTTTAAGCCGAAACATAAACCACCGCTGCGTTTGGCCACGGCCCGTCCAGGGCTTGCGCAGTTCTGCGGGCAACTCGTATGTAAGCCACTGCGGATATTCCGCCACAAGCTCTACATCTTTGGTCGTCAAGCCCGTTTCTTCAAATAATTCACGCTCGGCTGCCTGAAGCGGCGTTTCGTCATTATCAATGCCGCCCTGGGGCAGCTGCCAGGCACCGGGAATATCGCTGCGCTCAAGCACTAGCACCCGGCCATCGCCGCCCAGCACGACACAGCCCGCATTGGCTCGAAAGAACTGACTATGCGCTTGGCTGCTCATCGCCAAATGGCACCCGCAATTCTTTGGCAACCGGCTCCACAATCGCAGCGGGGTAGGCTCGCGTTGCGCGGCCACCAATAAGTACCGTAACCGCCTCAAGGCCCTCACGGCCAGCACAGAGTTCAATTGCCGGACGCAACCTTGATGCTTCAACATCCGGGAGTCTTTGTAAAATCTGCACAAAAGTAAGGTGATCGGGGTGTTCGGCGTTGAGTGCTTTTTCCATGCCATAAGCGTAGCATACTGCTATAGTAGTTGACGAGTTAAAAGGAGAAAGTAATGGAGCAGCCTAAACAAGAATGTCTTTTTCGTAGATTCGAAGCCGCGTCAGAGGGCGATATGGACCCGGATGTTACCCAAGCACTGGCCAACCCCCAGCAGCGCGCTTGTGCTGTCGGCGAATGTGCCTTAACTGGTCAGCATCTTTATGATTATATGACTGCTTTTGGTGGCGTTCAGCCACGTGCGGATATCAATAAGGCCGTTGCAACTGATTGCATGATGCTGGAACAATAGCCAGGAACGCAAAAACGACCTCTTTTTTGAGGTCGCCTTAGCATGGTGGGCGAGGAGGGAATCGAACCCTCACGAGATTGCTCTCACAAGATTTTGAGTCTAGCGCGTCTACCAATTCCGCCACCCGCCCGTGATGTAGTTGCGTTTGCCACTGCCCGTAAACAATAGCCAAACTTGGTAGGAACGGGTCTATTGTACTATACTTATAGAGATAAAGCGAGCATAATCGTTTACATTACCCCATGAATCCATTATTTGCCTCCGATGACGATGATAAGCCAGCCAAGCGTGACTCCGGTTACGTATTGCCCAATCGCCATGGCCGGCGGATCGAACCGCTCCACCCCATTCATGCCAAGCACACGCACCCCGCCCAGCAGGCGGCGCATACTAACCCTCAAAAGCAGGCTGCCGAAACAGCCGAGCCTGGCTCTGCCCAGGCAGTAGAACTCATACGACGTAAGCTCGACAACCTGTTTGCCGAGGAGCCGGATGCTGCCACCGAAGCGGTAGTTGTGAGCGAAAAGCCTGAGCCAGTGCGTTCACCGCACCAGCAATTTATGTACGATTTAAGCACCTCCGGGCGCTCATTGGCCGAGATTCAAACCGCCTGGCACCAGTACTATGCCAAGCTCTCCGACGAAGAGAAACATCAGGTTTGGCAAGAATTTTACAGCAACAACAATACCCAGCATTTAGCAACGCCGCAAGCTGCCCAGGCCCCGTCGCAAACACTGACACCGGCCCAGCCCAAAACCGAAGCACCCAAACCGCCTGTGCCGCAGCCAGTCGTTACGCCCGTGCTGCCCAGCCGCTTTCGGCCTACAGCCCGCGCCGAGGAACCGAGCGAAGACCGTACGCCAGTTGTCTCCGGATATGAGGCACCGCTCAAACGTTCCGGCAAAAAACGCAAGGCAGCTGCCGAAAAAACCGCCGCACAGCTCAAGGCAATCAAACACCGCGTAGCAAAAAACGTTAATCTGAGTACCGCCGCGCAAGCTAAAGCTATTCAGCACGCTAAGTCACTGCTTTTTGGCCTGACCATTGGCGCCGTTGTACTGCTCATTGTGCTCTTTGGCTTGTTTAACGAGGTAGTGCTGGCACCGTTTATTCAACCGAGTCGCACTGCCAGCGCGACGCCAATTATTTTAGGCTCCGATAGTGTAGCGCCAAGCGAAGCTCCAGAGGTTATTATTCCTAAAATCAGCGTACAGATACCCGTAGACTACACCTTGCAAACCGTTGAAGAAGAAGCTTTTCAGAAGGCGCTGGAGAGCGGCGTTGTGCACTACTACACCACCTCTAAGCCAGGCGAAAAAGGCAACACTTCTATTTTTGGGCATTCCAGTAACAACATCCTTAATCCCGGAAAGTATAAGTTTGCTTTTGTAAAATTGAGCAAGCTCGTGCCTGGCGACATTTTTTACCTTACGTACAACAAAAAAGTGTACACCTATCGCGTATACGACAAGCGAGTGGTTTCGCCCAGCGACGTCAGCGTGCTTTCTGACGTGCCCGACAAAACGGCCACCGCCACACTTATCACGTGTGATCCGCCGGGCACCTCACTCAATCGGCTCGTTGTTTGGGGCGAGCAAGTCAGCCCAGACCCCAACGGCAACGCTGCCGCCAGCGAACCACAAGCCGGCTCAACCGAAGCGAGCCCCAGCAGCATTACCGGCAATGGTCCACCAATCTGGAAACGCGTGCTCGACTGGTTCCAGTAATTCTTGCAGGATGCGCAGATTCACGGTATGCTATGATTTTTAAACCATAGCGAACATACATGACTCACGAGATAGGCCCGCAAACATTTGAACAATTCCTGCAAGAACCGGTAGATATGGTCCAGGAGCTTCAGCAAACCGCCGAACAGATTGGCGCGCGCGATAGTGCCGTGCAAAAAACGCTCAGAGCCATGATACTCGGCGGAGCTATTAAAGAGTACCCGGAGCATGGCGTTGACGGCCTTATGATGTCCCGTCAATCCGTCCGCGAGCTTTTGCAAGCCTGGGAACACGAACCGCTGCGACGCCCACGCAATATCGGCGAAAAGTCGCTTTTATTGCTCGGCGTTTTCTGCCATGACGAAACAGCGCTTGCCAGCCTCGCCGCAACCCAGCTTAACGAATCCCAAGCGATCAATGCAGAGCGTTTACAGACACGGCGCGGTTATGCCTTTGAACCGTTGCGGGTTGGCAACAAAGTCATTGAAGTTGTCAGAACAAGTAGTCTGCGCAGCGTCATGCGCAACGAAAGGCCCGCCGATCAAACCTTACCTTTTCAGGGAATCTTTGGTGCCATCGCCAAGCATCTGCATCCAAAAGAACCGCCGTTACAACGATCAGCCGGCTCCTTCGTTTATCCCTCTGGCGTTGTATTCACTGACACCTATGCAAGCGGAGCACGTATAGTCCGCTCCGTGGGCATTATTCCAAAGCACTTCGAGGTCGGCTACACTGGTGTTATTGCGTCCGGCCAGGACGTACCCGGCTTTACGCCACGTGTACAAGAAGCTACTGAGTACTATATCGAATCAATACGAGAGCTATTGCAACAAGAATCATGACCACACCCGAACTCGGCGATCCGTTTATGGATGCACCCATCGACGTTTTACAGGCCATGCCGGCTTTTGCGGCAGAATACAGTCACGTGCCGCCAGATCGTCTACTACGAATTACAAACGTGCTCTTTCGGAACGGCCAAATAACCAGAAAAAAAGATGGCGAGCGTACCGGGCGGGCGCTCACTACCCGCCGTGAACTATTGTTAGTCACCGACTTTTGGATTGATAATCCAGATGAGATGCCCCGAGATGTCGGGCCATTAACCATGACTTTTGTCCGGGCATTCTGCGGCTATCAGCCAGCGATTGCAAACATGGAGCGCATGGAACGTAATAAAGAGCAGGAACGTGCAGAGCTAGCAGAGGCACCGCTCAGTTCTATTTTGCTTGATACGGTCGTCATAGATAATACGGAGCAGGCGTTTGTAACCGGCAAGGCTATACAACGTTTTGTAAGTAAGAGAATGCCGCACGAAAAGAACGTCCGGCTCAATAGTATCATCGAACACATCGGTCATAGCCTGACTCCAAATGTTGACCAAGTAGAAGGGCAGCCCGAGCGCGCGCCATGCATTACCGCACCCGGTGTTGCTTTTTTGCGACCGGCCAAGAGCTGGGATAGGGCAAGCGACTGGGGCATTTCTCCTCAGGTATTCCCCCTAAGCTATGAGTTACTCGGCGCGCCCGGCGAGTCTGAAGTATGGGGTCACACTCCTCGCTGTGATCGAGTTGTCCAAGCCTACCTGCAAGCATTACAAGGAGCAACGCAATAATGGAATACCGCCCACAAGTTATGGCCGCATACGACTGCGCTTATGCCGCAAATGACACCTTCAACCGCATAGTGCGCCTCCAGGCAATCGTAGACGAGCAAGCGCCAAACACTCAGCTGCCAGCCGGAGAAACGCTCGAACGGATACAGCTGCAGCTCAATAAGAGTCAGCAGGAGTTCGCCCAGCTCCAAGACATGGCGGGTGTGTACTTTTGCAGCGTAGATCAGTATCCGCAGCCCACGCAGGCCGAGCGACCCATCTTCGACTACGGCAACCCGGAGCGCAGTTTAGACGAACTTAGGGCATACTGTGTCTGGCGAGAGATATCTCCTTCGGCCATTGGCAACTATGTGCAGCTCATTCGCGGGCATTTTTCTACCCCCGAACAAAGAGAGAGTGACGTATTCTCCGCAGATAAGCTCCAGGAGGAAGTGCGTAAATGGGCCACCCACCAAAGAGGGCCGCACGGCATTGGACCGCGCGTTGTTGCCTTTTGCGCCGACTATCTTAACGTGGCTTATTTAGCCGAAGACGACCAGATTGACTTTAAATATGAGCAAGAAGAAGGACCGGTCTTTATTGACATGGACGCTGGAATGTTTGCGGAAATGCACATGCCGGGAACGGTGCGTATCGGCGCGGAGTTTGTAACAGCAGTTACTGTGCAAGCGCTGGCCGACTACGGCGGCGACGTGGTGCGGGCAGGACGGGCACTGCCGCATGCCGGTATCTTGTCGGCAATTGCCAAGCGGGCCAAAGCACCCATACCGTTCGACCACAAACCAGCCGTTGTCTCTGACGACATCATCTATCTGGGTAAGCGTCGAAGAGGGCAAGGGCAAGACTGGGGCATTTCGCCGCAAGCATTCATCACTGCTTTATTGGAGCAGCGTGACACACTAGAAGTTGGAGATCATGGGAACAACAAAAAAGCCCTCGAGGTAGCAAGGCGCTACGCCGAGGACTTGCAAAGAGCCTTAGTGGCCCAAGACACCGACACTACTTCCTAGTTACTGTGCCCATCGGCAACATGAAAGCTATAGCGAAAGGTTCGGTCGTCGCCACCGCCCAAGCGTCCGTCAGGTCCAAGATCAGTAATAACGGCTGTGTACACACCGTGCGGGTCAACCGCTTCGCAAGGCCACTTCCACTCTGATGCGCCGGTGCTGTCAACATTACCGTACCCGCCATTTACAAGTCGCGTGTAGGGCTGGCCATCTGGCTGCGTAATAATATGTTGTGTCATATTTTCTCCGGGAGTAAAGCCCGAAGATGTGTTGGTAAGTTCACCGGAGGCACCATCGTCAGAGCATTTGCCATGTACCTCAAAAGCTAAAGGCCTTTGGGTTGTCGATGCGGAAGCGTTAGCCTCCTTGCCGCCGCTCTCACTGCCACAGCCTGTAGCGGCCACGCACAAGCCTGCAACCGCTGGTGCCACTACCAGCGCCCGTTGCCAACGGGGAAGTGTCGAAAAAGATGTGCTACTAATACGTTCTGTCATGAGGTATCCCTCCCTTTTACATGAAGATTATATTGTAGCAGGCTCATTCGCCAAGCACTAGAGGTCGGCAGGTATGCGGAGAGCTGTCTTATCAAGAGCAAACGGCGTTGTAGTATTGTCACGACCTGTAATTGTGTACATATAATTGTAGTCCCTGTCAAAAACCGGCACGATTGCTGGATTATCGGCTACCAGCGTTGCCTGGTTAGCATTATCAAAGTCGGTAATCTCAACCTTGCCACCACTTACATACAGCAAGCGATGGCCGTCCATCCACGAAGCATGCGCCTGTGGGCTGTCCAGTGTTTTCTTGACGTCAAAAGCATAGCCTTTGTCATATTCTGCATCATATACCGAGAACTTCGAGCCGTTCTCACCCATAATAAAGCGAGCGTTATTCGAGAACTCAATGTAGTTAATGCCCGTAACCTTAAGAATATGTACCGGGACGGTTATGTTATCCTCGCTGAGCATTTGCAGGGGATTGCGATACACGTACACCTTACCCTCAACAGAAGAGCCGGCAGCAACATACCAGTCACCATCGTATTTTGTGATGTCTACTAAAAAGGTTGCATTTGCGGTCACATCGGCCGCAAAGGTTTTTATGGTGTACTTTTTGTCGCCGTCCTGCCACATAACGGCGGCCTCGCCACTCTTTTGGCCTTTGGTGGTTGCGTATACAACGATATTATCGCCATACGACTTAAAGCCCAACACCTCTTTGGCATACTCCTTTGGCTGCGGATCTTTAAGTGTTGCTGTAGAAAGTACTTTCGTACCAGCGTCGTACAGATAGTATTTGTCGTAGCTGCGGTCTTGCATTTGCAGGGAAGTTGGATTTATACCCCACGCCTGGGTGAGATTTTTTGATTCTGCCGGGTCTTGGCGGTCTAACAAAATGTACTCATAAGCAGCCGTGCCCCCTTTTTGATACCCATGTTTTAGAATAACGTGGCGGTTGTCGGACGACCATTGTACTGTCTCCCATTTTACTTCGCTGCCATCGTCACCAACCGTAGCAGCGTTATCGGGCAAAACGATGTCCTTGGGTGCGTCCTTGGGGTTATTCAAATCAAAAACAACAAAACGTGTTGTGGCATCGCCATTTTGGGTCAAAAGCCAACGGCGATCCGGACTTTGCGTCAGCACACGAGGCACGGTTGCGTAATCGCGCAAGGAACTTGTTTTAAGGTCGGAGGGAATTAAAAACGGATAGTCAAACCGGCGCACGCTCCCCCCTTCAACCGTAATCGCTCGTTTCCAGGGCAAATACCCGGCTTTGCGCAATTCAAACGTATACTGGCCAGAAGCAAGCGAAATGCGCACATTGGTATCATTCTTATATTTTTCGCCATTAATATAGACTTGGGCCGGGTTTGGCGTAGACGACATAAACACCAAGCCGTTCTGAATGACGCGGCCCTGGCGGTCAAAATCAAATCCATAGGCTTTATACAGCAAAATAACAGTGGTTAGGGCCAGGGCAATGCCAATGAGGACGTATCCGACAATGAGGCGAACGTTATGAGCTTTTTGTTTTTTTGGGTCAAGAAAATCCATAGGCTATATCTTATTATAAAACTCTTTAGATTTTTGCCAATAGCTGATACAGTTTAGAAAATGTTTTAAAAGGAGTGGTATGCCCGAATCTTTCTCTAGAATGCCTAGCCAATACGATGAAGAGCCTCAAGGGGACGGTATTTATTCAACACGAAGAATGGTGGCTATGGGCGTGATATGCAGCGTAGTATTGGCTGGCGCGTGGTATTTATCGCGTGATAACAGCGAAGAAAAGCCAAGCACGCCTCAGGCCTCGCCGTCCAGTCTAACCTTAGAGTGTAGCGCCGTTGAGCCAGACAAATGGAAAGAGGCTGGCACTACCAGGCTTAACCTTGATGTCTACGCCCAAAAACTAGATAAAACACGAGAAGAAATTTCTAAGCAATTGCTTGGCGATGTAGCCTGCAATACCGAAGTCCCTTTCCGTTTGCTCAGTGAGGATATGTCTTTAGTTGTTGATGGATTTGATGGCCGCTGCACGTTAATTGGTCCGGCCTACCGCAAAAAGCCAAAAGACCCCAAGCAAATATCTCCGAGCAAATACGCCTTGGCACTATGTAGCAAAAGCTAAATTAATCTTCTATAAACCCGTCAGATTGGCGTGCCCACAAACGAGCATACAAGCCTTTTTTGGCAAGCAATTCTTTATGCGAGCCTTGCTCGGCAATGGTGCCGCCATCCAGCACCAAAATCCTATCCATCTTCTGAATAGTGCTGAGGCGGTGGGCAATAACAATGGCGGTGCGTTTTTCCATAAGTTCTTGTAAGGCTGCCTGAATAAGAACTTCACTTTCACTATCCAAGGCTGAAG